>NZ_JBDZWD010000037.1:0-22688 GCF_040256045.1 Nitrosomonas sp. | reverse complement strand
GACCAGGGTCAACAGCCTGGCTAAAGCTTAAGGGCTTATCCCGAACTCAGGTTAAGTATCAACTTTTTGATCAGCACAAATTCCCACACAATCAGCCTGACCAGTTATTCTACGGTAACCGATTTGGCAAGATTTCTGGGTTTATCGACATCGGTGCCTTTCTGTAAGGCTACATGGTAAGCCAGTAACTGTAATGGAATGGTATGCAGCACAGGGCTGAGTACACCGCCGTGTTCAGCCAGCCTGATGATATGAACTCCCTCGCTCTCCTCGATACGTGAATCCGCATCGGCAAAGACATACAACTCTCCTCCCCGTGCACGCACTTCGTGCAGATTAGATTTCAGTTTCTCCAACAGTGCGTCATTCGGTGCTATGGCAACTACCGGCATTCCACTGTCTACCAGCGCGAGAGGGCCGTGCTTGAGTTCACCCGCCGCATAGGCCTCGGCATGGATGTACGAAATTTCCTTGAGCTTCAACGCACCTTCCAGTGCGATGGGGTAATGTACACCGCGCCCCAGAAACAAAGCATGATGTTTCTGGGAAAAATCCCCGGCCCATTTCTTGATTTCTGGCTCACTACGTAACGCATGCTGTATCGCAACCGGTAAATGCCGCAATGCGGCAATCATTTTTTGTTCGTCTTCAACTGACAATCGACCACGTATCTTTGCAAGTACTGCTGTAAACAACAGCAGAACCGCCAATTGTGTAGTAAACGCTTTTGTGGAGGCAACCCCAATTTCAGGACCAGCGCGGGTCAAAAAGCGCAGATCCGTTTGTCTGACCAGAGCACTTTCCGGTACGTTGCAAATCGCCAGACTGTAGCGATGCCCTAATGACTTGGCATAACCAAGTGCGGCCAGAGTATCTGCAGTTTCACCGGATTGAGAAATACCAACGACCAGTGTGGCCGGATCGGCAATTGGATTACGATAACGATATTCACTGGCAATTTCGATACTACAAGGAAGCCTTGCAATTGTTTCCAGCCAGTATTTCGCAACCAGACCGGCATGATAGCTCGTCCCGCAAGCAAGTATCAAGATTCCCTGAGTCTGTGCAAGAATGCTTTGTGCCTCACTGCCAAATAATTGAGGGGATACCGATTGAGCATTCAACACCATTTCCAGGGTATTCGCCACAGCTACCGGCTGCTCAAAGATTTCTTTCTGCATGAAATGTGAATATGGCCCCAGCTCTACCGCATCGCGCGTCAGACTACTTTCAGTCACTTTGCGAGTGACTTCATAACCATTTACTGAATGCAGACAATTCAGAATCCGGTATCCATCACTGGATAGCTCTGCCACATCTCCTTCTTCAAGATACACGATTCTCTGCGTAATCTGCACCAGTGCAGAGGCATCAGAAGCAGCGTAAAGCCCATCATCATCTATTCCAAGCAAGAGTGGGGCTCCATTTCGGGCCACAATAATACGATCCTGACGCGATTCCTCCATCACAGCTATCGCATATGCACCTTCCAATTCATCAAGGGAACGACAGACCGCTTCCAGTAAATCATTGGTTTTATGGAGATGAAATGAAATCAGATGAGCAATCACTTCAGTATCGGTATCTGACAGAAACTCAAACCCATCCTGTTGTAAACGTTGCCGGAGAGTTTCGTGATTCTCGATAATGCCGTTATGTACAACGGCAATCTTTTTCTGATCACCTGAGAAATGAGGATGAGCATTACGTTCGGAAGGTACCCCATGCGTTGCCCAGCGAGTATGCGCAATACCGGTAAGTCCCGATGTTTTTCCGCTATCGACCAGTTTGCTCAGCTCGGAAACACGGCCCGTTGTCCGCAGTCTGCGCAACATACCATCTCCCACCACGATTCCAGCTGAATCATAGCCACGATACTCAAGCCTGGATAATCCTTCCAGTAAAAAAGGTACAACATCATTTTTTGCAATCGCACCCACAATACCGCACATAACCAGCCCTCTACTCAATCCTGTTATTCAAACAACCTCAGCTCCTGTCTTTCGTCGGCCGCTTCCAGTTAGCGATACTCGTTTGTCTGATCCGAGATAATGTCAGCTGACCTTCGGGCGTATTACGCGTAATTGTCGAGCCAGCACCAATCGTCGACCCCCTGGCCACCGTTACCGGAGCAACCAACTGTGTATCAGATCCGATGAATACATCATCCTCGATGATGGTCTGGTGTTTAAATGCCCCATCATAATTACACGTGATTGCACCGGCACCAATATTGACCCGGCTGCCCATTTCAGTATCACCTATATAACTGAGATGATTCACCTTACTCTCCGATGCAATATGGCTATTTTTGATCTCCACAAAATTTCCGACATGGACAGCATCATCAAGCTGTGTCCCTGGTCGGATACGGGCATAGGGGCCAATACGGCAATTTTTACCTACTTCTGTATCCTCTATCAGGCTAAATGGATGAACAACCGATTCGTCTGAGACAACCACATTCCGGAGTATGCAATTTGCATGGATTTTGACGTTATCACCTAAATGAACATTACCCTCAAATATGCAGTTAATGTCTATTTCAACATTATTTCCACAAACGAGCCTACCACGCACATCAAAGCGCGCCGGATCAGCAAGCATCACCCCCTGCTCCATAAGCCTGTTGGCGGTATCCTGTTGATGAGCACGTTCCAGGATAGATAACTGGATCTTGTCGTTTATACCGGATACTTCCCAATCAGATGCAGGATTGGAAGTTTCGATTGGAATTCCGGCATCCACAGCCATGGCAATGATATCAGTAAGGTAATACTCACCCTGGGTATTGGCATTACTCAGGTTATCGAGCCAGTTACCTAAACAGCCATTCGGGAGAACCATGATACCGGTATTGATTTCGCGAATTTTTTTCTGTGACTGAGAAGCATCTTTCTCTTCTACAATTGCCTGGATATGATTTGTTACAGGATCGCGCACGATTCGCCCGTAACCGGTCGGGTCATCCAATGCTACTGTCAACAAAACAAGATTATCTTCACGTGCTTTTTCAATCAAAGCCTTAAGTGTGTCGCTCTTTACCAGTGGCACATCGCCAAATAGAACTAGCGTCACACCTTGATTACTGAGATAAGGTAACGCCTGTTTTACAGCATGCCCAGTCCCAAGTTGCTGGGCCTGTTTTGCCCAGATGAGATCAGAATGATCACCAATAACCTGACGAACCAGCTCACCCTCATGCCCAAATACTATACATATTCTCTCCGGCGACAATGTACGGGCAGTATCCAAGACATGCGATAAAATTGGTTTTCCCGCCAGAGGATGCAGCACCTTGGGTAAAGATGAGCACATCCTCTTGCCCATTCCAGCCGCCAATATCACGACATCAACTTGTAACACGAGTTATTAACCTTCTTTTGAATTACTTTATTCGCCACTGCGCAAACAACTATTCTCTCTTTTATCTGCGAACCGCAAACTTGCTATCTCTTTCACACAATTACCACTGAAAACACATAATGATCTCAGTGTACAAAAAATAAGGTGGGTGAAATAACTAAGCTGGATAGTAAAAATACTTTAATCTTATAAAAAAAGGGCGATCGATAGTCGCCCTTTTTAACTAAGCCTGTATTACAAAATGGACCAAAGAAATTTAGTGGCCTCTCTTTCTCAGCTTCTGAATGGCTGCCAACTGTGCTGTTGCTTCAATCAGTTCAGCCTGTGCACGCGCATACTCAATCTCGGAAATCTTATTTTTCATGATCTCTTCTGCTTTCTGCTTGGCCTCTAAAGCCTTGGCTTCATCCAGATCTTTTCCACGTACTGCGGTATCTGCCAAAATTGTTACAACATCTGGCTGTACTTCGAGCATCCCGCCTGAAACATAAATTTCTTCATCATCCTGAAGGGGTGCTTTTACCCGGACCACACCGGACTTGATACGAGTCAGCATAGGTGTATGTTGAGGAAAAACTCCCACCTCACCCATCACTGCCGGAGCAACAATAAACTCTGCAGGGCCGGAATAAATTGATTCCTCTGCACTCACTATATCCAAGTGAAATATCGTACCCATCAATTATCTGTCAATTAATTTTATGTATTTATTGAATTGATTTGGCTTTCTCAAGCACTTCCTCAATACCACCTACCATATAAAAAGCCTGTTCAGGAATATCGTCATACTCACCACTAACAATACCCTTGAATCCCTTGATGGTTTCTTTCAGTGGTACATATTTACCCGGCGATCCGGTAAAGACTTCAGCAACGAAGAATGGCTGAGAAAGAAATCTTTGTATTTTACGAGCACGACTGACTGACAACTTATCCTCAGGAGACAGCTCATCCATACCCAGAATGGCAATGATATCGCGTAATTCTTTGTACCGCTGCAGTGTTTGCTGAACTTCACGTGCAGTATTGTAATGATCCTCACCAATGACCAATGGATCCAACTGACGTGAAGTCGAATCAAGCGGATCGACAGCCGGATAAATCCCAAGCGAAGCGATATCCCTGGATAGTACCACTGTAGCATCAAGGTGACCGAATGTCGTTGCAGGTGATGGGTCAGTCAAGTCATCTGCCGGAACATACACGGCCTGAATGGATGTAATCGATCCAGCCTTGGAAGAAGTAATCCTTTCTTGCAGCCGCCCCATTTCTTCTGCAAGTGTTGGCTGATACCCTACTGCCGACGGCATACGCCCTAACAATGCAGAAACTTCGGTACCTGCCAGAGTATAACGATAAATATTATCTACAAAGAACAATACATCACGCCCTTCGTCACGAAATGCCTCAGCCATCGTCAAACCAGTAAGTGCCACACGTAAACGATTACCAGGCGGCTCATTCATCTGACCATAAACCAAAGCTACCTTATCCAGTACGTTAGAGTCTTTCATTTCGTGGTAAAAATCATTACCCTCACGCGTCCTTTCACCCACACCTGCAAAAACCGAGTAACCACTATGCTCGATTGCGATATTACGGATAAGCTCCATCATATTTACGGTTTTACCTACACCAGCACCACCGAAAAGTCCGATCTTTCCCCCTTTCGCAAATGGACAAACCAGATCAATCACCTTAATCCCGGTTTCCAATAACTCCGTTGATGCTGACAGCTCATCAAAAGCAGGAGCAGACCGATGAATAGGCATTAAGGAATTCGCTCCGATTTCTCCCATTTCATCTATGGGTCTGCCAAGGACATCCATAATACGCCCAAGTGTCTTAGTACCCACCGGAACTGAAATTTGTTTTTGGGTATTAGTAACCATCATTCCACGCCGCAGACCATCGGATGACCCAAGAGCAATAGTCCTGACGACTCCATCTCCGAGCTGTTGCTGTACTTCCAGCGTCAACTCCGATCCTTCCATTACCAGGGCATCATATACTTTTGGTATTTCTCCCGGTGTAAATTCCACGTCGATTACTGCGCCAATGCACTGAACGATCTTTCCTTGATGGCTCATCACTTTTCCCTAAATACGAATTTATAATACTTAAACAGCAGCAGCACCGCCCACAATTTCTGACAATTCTTTGGTAATGGCCGCCTGACGAGATTTGTTATAAATAAGCGTCAATTCATCAATCAGGTTACCTGCATTATCAGATGCCGCTTTCATTGCAACCATCCTTGCCGATTGTTCCGAAGCCATATTCTCGGCAACTGCCTGGTATACAAGTGCCTCTATATACCTGACCATGATGTCGTCGATAACCGGTTTTGCCTCGGGCTCATAAATATAATCCCACGGTGCACGAGCAGGTTTGACTTCACCTTCCACGCCACCGATATGATTATCAGTCAAAGGGAGAAGCTGTTCCATAACCGGCATTTGCTTCATTGTATTAATAAAGCGGTTATAGAAAATATATACACGATCCAACCGATCTTCCGTATATGCATCCAAGACCACCTTGACTGCACCAATCAACCTTTCCATATTAGGTGTATCACCCAAGCCGGTTACTTGTGAGATTACCTGAACACCCAAGCGACTCATAAACCCCAGACCCTTGTTACCTATGCAGCAAGCCTCTACATGGCTACCTTCGGTTTCCCACGTTCGAATTTCATTGAGTGCTCTACGCAGCACATTTGTGTTTAACCCACCACACAAACCTTTATCCGAAGTTACAACAATAATTCCTACTCTTTTAACAGAGTCACGACTTATCAAAAAAGGATGACGATATTCAACACTTGCATTACTCATATGTGCAGCCACGTTGCGTATCTTCTCGCCGTAAGGACGTGCTTTCTTCATACGATCCTGTGCCTTCCTCATTTTGGAAGCTGCAACCATTTCCATGGCGCGGGTAATCTTTTGCGTATTTTTAACGCTTTTGATTTTATTGCGTATCTCTCTGCTGCTGGGCATAGGTTAATATGTTCCGTTTTGCTTGAATTCCTGAATAGCTGCTTCTAACGCTTTTTCTGTTTCTGCATCAAGCTCTTTGCTGATTTCAATCTTATCCAGTATTGCACCATGATGGCCGCGAATATAACTTTTCAATGCCGATTCAAAAGCAAGTGCGCGCTTTATATCAACATCATCAAAATAACCCTTGTTCAATGCAAACAGTGTCAATGCCATCTCTGAAACTTTCAGCGTCGCGTACTGGCTTTGTTTCATTAACTCCGTAGCCATTTTTCCACGCTCCAACTGCTTGCGTGTAGCTTCATCGAGATCAGAAGCAAATTGTGCAAAAGCAGCAAGTTCACGGTATTGAGCCAGGGCCAAACGAATCCCACCACCTAATTTCTTGATCACCTTGGTTTGTGCTGCACCACCCACCCGAGATACAGAAATACCAGCATTGATTGCCGGGCGTATCCCTGCATTAAACAAGTCAGATTCCAGGAATATCTGCCCATCCGTAATTGAAATAACATTGGTTGGCACAAATGCCGTTACGTCACCCGCTTGTGTTTCAATGATAGGTAAAGCGGTCAGCGATCCGGTTTTTCCTTTTACCTTTCCACCCGTTGCTTTCTCAACATAATCGGCATTGACTCTGGCCGCTCTTTCCAGCAAACGAGAGTGAAGATAAAAAACATCCCCTGGATAAGCTTCACGACCCGGTGGACGACGCAACAACAGAGAAATCTGGCGGTAAGCCCATGCCTGCTTGGTCAAATCATCATAAACAATGAGTGCATCCTGTCCTTTATCACGAAAATATTCACCCATAGTACAACCGGAATAGGGTGCAATATATTGCATAGCTGCTGATTCAGAAGCAGAAGCAACCACGACAATCGTATATGCCATGGCACCCACTTCCTCAAGCTTCCTTACGACGTTTGCAATCGATGATGCTTTCTGACCGATTGCCACATAGATACAAATTACATCTTCACCCTTCTGATTGATGATCGCATCAATTGCTACTGCCGTCTTACCAGTTTGACGATCCCCAATGATCAGTTCACGCTGCCCTCTTCCAATCGGAACCATGGAATCAACTGATTTCAGACCTGTTTGTACCGGCTGATCCACCGATTTACGCCATACGACACCAGGAGCTATTTTTTCTATCGGCTCTGTCCCCTCAGCAGCGATAGGCCCTTTACCATCTATCGGCTGCCCCAAAGCATTGACAACACGGCCTAATAACGCCTCACCTACGGGAACTTCGAGAATTCTACCGGTACATTTAACGATATCTCCTTCTTTAAGATGCTCGTATGCACCCAAGATAACCGCACCAACTGAATCACGCTCCAGATTGAGTGCCAAGCCAAATGTCCCACCCGGAAATTCCAGCATTTCACCCTGCATTACATCGGAAAGACCATGCACACGAACGATACCATCGGTCAGTGATACAATGGTTCCCTGCGTACGAAATTCCGATGTAACGGAAAGGCCCTCAATTTTACTTTTGATTAATTCACTGATTTCTGATGGATTTAACTGCATTTTTTATAACTCCTAGCTTTTGAGCGCCGTCGCCATGGCTTCCAGCTTTCCGTGTACAGAACTATCGACTACCTGATCACCAATTTTAATTCTTACACCACCAATGAGCTCGCTATCAACACTTACTTCTGCTTTAACTTTCCGCCGAAACTTTGCTTCAAGAATTGAAACAAGCTTTTCCAGCTGACCAGAGTCAAGTGGGAATGCTGACACTACTTCAGCTTCCAATATACTTTCATGCTGCGCTTTAAACTGTTCAAACAATTCATGGATCTGCGGCAATATCAGCAATCGTTGATTATCAATCAATAACGATACCAATCGCTTGCCATCCTCATTCAGTTTTTTACCACATGCGCTGAAAATAATTTCACGCAACTTTGCTGAAGAAATTTGTGGATTACTGATCAGTTCTCTTATCTGAGGCTCCTGAACGATTGAACTAACAGCATCAAGTATCTCTGACCAGGAAAACAGAGATCCATTTTCCCGAGCAAGCTTGAAAACTGCCTCCGCGTATGGTCGTGCAATTGTTATCGCTTCAGCCATTTATTTTAACTCTGCCTCTATTGATGCCAGCAAATCCGCATGAACCTTGGCATTTACTTCTCGACGAAGAATTTTTGACGCACCTTGTACCGCCAATCCCGCTACCTGCTGACGCAGAGATTCACGTGCACTGAAGGTTTCATGCTGAATTTCCGCCTTGGCTCCTGCTATAATTTTTTCTCCTTCAATTCGGGCATTCTGCTTGGCTTCTTCTATGATATCTAAAGCTCTTTTCTCCGCCTGAATAACGATCTCACTCGCACGTTGCTTAGCTTCCTTCAGCACTTCGGACGAACGCTGACTGGCAAGCTCCAATTCTTTTTTACCACGCTCACCAGCCGCCAAGCCATCTGCTATTTTCTGCTGACGCTCTTCTATCGCACGTAGCAGATACGGCCATACAAACTTGACGGTGAACCATATAAATATAGAAAAGGCTATTGCTTGCGAGACCAATGTGAAATTTATATTCATAACAACCCTTTATTCATTCACCTCGGTAACAAATTCAATAGACTACTTACTGAATAACAGCCAATAGCGGATTACCAAACGCAAACAACATCGCCAGACCCACAGCGATAATGAATGAAGCATCGGTCAGCCCCAGAAGCAAAAATACCTTACCTTGCAGAGTCGGAATCATTTCAGGCTGACGAGCTGCACCTTCCAGAAATCTACCGCACATCACACCTACACCAATACAAGCACCTGCAGCACCCAGACCGATCATCAGACCGATACCGATCCCTGTATATGCCTGAATCATTGCAAGAAATTGAGCGTTTTCCATATTTTTTCCTCTAGTTCAAGTTGATAACAAAAATCTTATTAATCAATGCGATTCATGAGCCATTGAAAGGTAAACTACCGCCAACATCATAAAAATAAATGCCTGCAAAACTACAATCAATATATGAAATATCGCCCAACCAGCACCAAGTATGGCGCCAAAAAATGTACCGGTTACGCCTGTCGCTGCCCACATTCCCAACAGCATAAAAATAATTTCACCAGCGTACATGTTTCCGAACAACCGTAACGAATGTGACAACGGCTTCGAAATATACTCAATCACATTAAGTAACAGATTAAAAGGCCATAACAACGGATTTTTACCAAAGGGAGTACATACCAGCTCTGTAACCCACCCCCCCAATCCTTTAACTTTGATAGCAAAATAAATGGTCAGTATCCAAATAGACAATGCCAGCGCAAAGGTTGTATTGACATCAGCAGTTGGCACACTTCTCCAATTATGGAGTCCAAAAATATGCTCATAAATCCATGCCATGATGTCGATAGGCAGAAAATCCATAGCATTCAACAGAAGAACCCAGACAAATATAGTCAATGCTGCGGGAGCCACGAATGCATGACGATCCCCATGAAACGTCGTCTTCACCTGGTCATCAATAAATTCGATCAGCAACTCAACAAATGCCTGTGTTTTACTAGGAACTCCTGATGTGGCTTTTCTGACAACCATCCAAATCAAGCCCAGACTGACCACTCCAAGTAACAATGACATGATCAGCGTATCGGTGTGCAACACCCAAAAAGAACCATCACCCACACTAGTTGTGTGATTTGTCAGATGGTGCTGTATATATGTTGTAGGATTTAATTCAACTTCTGAAGACATTTATTTACCTTTACACGCTGGACCAGAGCGCTTTTTATTTAACTTTATTATTTAATTTCTCAGGTACAAACACCGCCATGCTCGATATCAATACAGCAACAACAAATGAACCAATAAACATGACAGGCTGCAAATCCTTGAATACTGCGAACACAACCCAAAGCGACATTATGATTATGAATATTTTTACAGCTTCAGCACGCAAAGCAGTACGCAAAGTTCCACTTGCTGAATAACCGCTGTGTCTCGATACTAAAACCGCATACGCCACACCAGCGATCGCACTGATAATCGCGCCGAGAAACCCTGAAATCGCAGCATTCACTCCTGAAAGCAGGCCACACAAAATGGCCGCCAGTACTGCAAACACTAGCTGCCAGAATATGACGATCTTTAATGGCCTGCTTTTAATCGGGAACATCCACTCCAACGGGCATAGCAAGAAGAAACGCCCAACAAAAAGTGCGGCGATTCTACCTTGATCACCTTACCTAGTCAATCAATGCAAAAGGACAATCTCATTTTTGACTCACGGCTTTCATTCCGGCCTTCCGGAATCCCCGGATTAGTAATATTTCTGTGCACTCAAGTATACTTTCTCAACTGGTATATTATGTTTAACACCTTCTCCCTCGGAAACTATCTATTTTTTGAAGTTTATCCGCTGATCAAGTAAAATTATGCGGCCTGTTGTATTCAGGCACCTCCAAAAAAAGGCCGTTATGCAACCGTAGTCATGACATACGTGTGTGCACATTTGTTAACCCTTGCCTTACTTACTTAGTGATAAGAAGGCTTTACCTATAAGGAAATCATGAGGCATTACGAAATCGTATTTATTGTCCACCCTGATCAGAGTGAGCAAGTAGCTGCGATGACTGAGCGCTATAGCAATGTCGTCATAGGCAGATCTGGAAAAATTCACAGACTGGAGGATTGGGGACGCAGACAGTTGACCTATCCTATACAAAAGTTGCATAAAGCACATTATGTGCTGATGAATATCGAGTGCGACCAGGAATCCCTGAATGAGTTGGAACACAGCTTTAAGTTTAACGACGCTATCCTTCGCCATCTCGTCATTCGTATGAATGGCCCGGTCACAACACCTTCTCCGATGATACAGGAAGGCAAATCAAGACCACTCCCTTCCAATCCGGATGACGATAATGAAAATACCGCTTCAGCCAAAGCAAAAATGACTGATTCTCATGGCGAAGGTGCCCGAACCACCGAAGAAAGTGATCCCAAACCCTGATCCGGAATCATCGATCAACCGGAATCAGGTAATTATCAGTGGAATAATCACCGATCTGGCTTCGCCTCGTTATACACCTGCCGGCCTCATGATTGCCGAATTCAAGCTAAGTCATTGTTCAAATCAGCAGGAAGCAGGTATTCAACGTAGAATCGAGTTTGAATTTGAAGCGATCGCCATAGCAGAAACCGCGGAAAAAATTATTTGTATAGGATCTGGCAGTAACGTCGAAATTACTGGTTTCATTGCTAAAAAAAACCGTTTGAGCAATCGGCTGGTTCTACATGTACGTAACACCCGGATCATCTGAAAAATAAAATACCAGACACGCACTAGTGGAGAAAGAATATGAGATTCTCAAGAAACAAAGATGCAGACAAAAGGATGAAAGACCGGATGGCAAACCGGCCTCTTTTCAAACGCAAGAAATTTTGCCGTTTTACTGCTGAAGGAATCAAGCATATTGATTATAAAGATATCGATTTGCTGAAAGATTTTGTCAGTGAAAACGGCAGGATCATTCCAGCCAGGATTACCGGCACACGTGCATACTATCAGCGGCAGCTGAACCTTGCCATTGAGCGTGCCCGCTTTCTTGCGCTGCTACCTTATACTGATCAGCACTAAGCAACCAGGAGAGACAACATGCAAGTAATTTTGTTGGAAAAAATCGCCAAATTGGGCTCACTGGGCAGTATCGTAAATGTCAAACCGGGCTATGCCCGCAACTATTTGATCCCCCAAGGAAAAGCCAGAAGAGTAACTGAGAAGGTCATCGCTGAATTTGAAGCACAACGTGCGGAACTGGAGAAAAAACAATCTGATATTTTAGCGGTTGCCAGTGCACAAGCAGCCAGATTGGATGGCTTACTCGTTCAGATTACCCAGAAAGCGGGAGTAGACGGCAAGCTTTTTGGTTCGGTTACCAGTACAAATATCACTGAGGAATTACGCAAGCAGGATTTTCCGGTTGAAAAAACCATGATTCGCATGCCTGAAGGACAAATCAAGCAAGTAGGTGATTATACAGTCACTGTTGTACTCCACAGCGAAGTATCGGCACATATTACCGTATCAGTACTGGGCGAAACGACAATCTGATATCTGGAGTGAAGATCAACCAGAAAAAGGACTGTTTCCGGTCCTTTTTTTGTTTCTGTATCAAAATGGTACCATCCCAACTTTGCTCTTAGTCCTTAATCGCTCCCATGAACCAGCTCACCAGCGGATTTATCCAGAACCTTGCTGAGGATAATATCTATAAACTTCCGCCACACTCTATCGAGGCTGAACAATCCGTCCTGGGCGGACTCATGCTGGATAATCAGGCTTGGGATAAAGTGGCAGATATCATCATCGAAAGTGACTTTTATCGTCAGGATCATCAACTCATTTATCAGTACATCTCCCGGCTCATAGAACAGAACAAACCGGCAGATGTGATCACTGTTGCCGAATCTCTCGAGAATGCCGCCCAACTGCAACATGCAGGAGGATTAGCCTATATTGGTGCCATTGCACAAAATACTCCATCTGCAGCCAACATTCGCCGGTACGCAGAAATTGTCCGGGAACGCTCGATCATGCGCAAGCTGGCACAAGTCAGTACGCAAATCACTGACTCAGCCTATAACCCCGCAGGCCGCTCAGCAGGGGATCTGCTGGATGAAGCAGAAAGTAGAATATTTGAAATTGCAGAACAAAGTGCACACGGCAAACAGGGATTCGTCGATATCCAGCCACTGTTGAAACAGGTAGTGGAGCGAATCGAAGTACTCTATAACCGTAGCAATCCTAGTGATATCACTGGTATCCCTTCCGGTTTCAATGACCTCGACCAGAAAACCTCCGGCTTCCAGTCCGGCGATCTGATCATCGTTGCCGGACGGCCTTCAATGGGGAAAACAGCCTTTGCTCTCAATATCGGGGAGCATGTCGCACTGGAAACTGACAAACCGGTAGCCGTGTTCAGCATGGAAATGGGAGGTGTGCAGCTTGCCATGCGTATGCTGGGGTCTATTGGTCGGCTGGATCAGCACAAAATGCGTACCGGCCAACTGAATGATGATGATTGGCCGAGGCTCACCCATGCACTGGGTAAACTGAATGATGCACCGATATTCATCGATGAAAGCGCAGGATTAAACTCTCTGGAATTGCGTGCCCGAGCCCGGCGTTTGTACCGGCAGCATGAAGGGCTGGGGCTCATCATTATCGACTACCTGCAACTGATGTCAGCAACCTCACCCGGCAATGAAAACCGTGCTGCTGAAATCTCGGAAATTTCACGCTCGCTGAAAGCACTGGCAAAAGAACTGCAGGTCCCCGTAATCGCTTTGTCACAATTGAACCGCGGCCTCGAACAACGCCCCAACAAACGCCCGATCATGTCCGATTTACGTGAATCGGGAGCCATCGAACAGGATGCCGATGTAATCTTGTTTATTTACCGGGATGAAGTCTACAACCCGGATACTCCAGACAAAGGTATCGCAGAAATCATCATAGGAAAGCAGCGTAACGGGCCGATTGGTAAGGTCGATCTCACCTTTCTGGGAGAATTTACCAGATTCGAAAACTGTGCTCGTACTGCTGATTATTATTGAGATAATTCACCCGATTGCGTACCCAAACCATCAGTTTATATCCATACGGCGGTATTGAATGGCTTCCGCCACATGTTTTCCCAGAACGGGCTCACTCTCTGACAAATCTGCAATGGTTCGAGCCAGTTTCAGTATCCTGTGATAAGCCCGTGCTGAAATATTCAGGCGAGTCATGGCCCGTTCCAGCATACCTTTACCCTCTCTATCCAGATTACTGAATTTTTCTGTATCCTGCGCCCCCAACTCCGCATTGGATACATTTTGACGATCCAATTGACGCTGGCGAGCAGCAGTCGTCCTTGTCCGGATAGCAGCGCTCGGTTCACCCGACCCCGGGCGCAGCAAATCCTCCTTCGGCAAAGCTGGCACCTCAATCTGAATATCGATACGATCCAGCAGCGGGCCGGATATCCTGCCACGATAGCGCACCACCTGATCAGGCGTACAGCGACACTTCCCTTCATAATGTCCCAGATAACCGCAGGGACAAGGATTCATTGCAGCAATGAGCTGGAATCTGGCCGGAAAATCTGCGCGCTGCGCAGCACGTGAAATAGTAATGTGACCGGATTCGAGTGGTTCACGCAGCACTTCCAGCACGCGCCGGTCAAATTCAGGCAGCTCATCGAGAAACAACACACCATGCATTGCCAGTGAAATCTCACCCGGGCGTGGAATGCCCCCTCCACCTACCAGTGCTGCTGCAGAGGCTGTATGATGCGGTGCCCGGAAAGGGCGACGCTTCCAGTCAGTCAAATTGAATCTGCCGCTGCCCAAAGATTGAATAGCAGCCGATTCAAGCGCCTCCTGCCCCGTCATGGGCGGCAGAATACCCGGTATACGCCGCGCCAGCATGGATTTCCCGGTACCTGGCGGCCCGATCATCAGCACACTGTGACCACCTGCTGCCGCAATCTCCAACGCACGTTTTGCCTGCATCTGGCCTTTGACCTCTCCCATATCCGGGTAGCTGTTATCTGCAGCCTCCTCATGGGCCGGCTCGGTACTGTAGGGTTCCCATATTGCCTGGCCGGTCAAATGAGCACACAACTGCAACAATGAAGTAGCGGGATAAATCCTCGCCTCCTGAACCAGCGCTGCTTCGCCGGCATTCTGCTCCGGCAGCACGAAACCGCGACCCGAACGGGATGCGCTGTAGGTCATAGCCAACGCACCACGGACGGGACGCAACCGACCATCGAGCGATAATTCCCCCGCCCATTCGTACTGGTCCAGCCTGTCTGCAGGAATCTGCCCACTGGCAGCCAATATACCCAAAGCAATCGGCAGATCAAAACGCCCGCTTTCCTTGGGTAAATCAGCGGGAGCAAGATTGACGGTAATCCGCCGCGCAGGAAACTTGAAACGTCCGTTTAGTATGGCAGCGTGTACTCTGTCCTTACTCTCTCTGACTTCTGTCTCGGGGAGACCAACGATGGTAAATTTTGGAAGGCCGTTGGAAAGATGCACTTCAACGGTAACCAGAGGCGCATCCATGCCACATAATGCACGGCTGTACAGAATGGCCAGTGACATGGAGAAAATCGATTACTCAAACAAAATACAAGTATTGCTTATCAGCAACTTACGTAACTTGGCACCTGTCACTGCCCGTTATGGCTATATCCACAACCGGCATCCCCGGTTTCATTCGATGAAAGCACCTCTACCGGTTGCTGTAATTGTTGTTCCAGTTTGCGTACTTTTTCTTCCAGTTCAGCCAATTTGATACGTGTACGCTTAATGACTTCCTGCTGCACATCGAATTCTTCACGTGTAACCAGATCCAGCCGCGCAAAAGCACCTGTCAGCATGGCACGCATGTTTTTCTCGACATCTCTGGCCGGGCTGCTGGCCAGAATTTCATTCACCTTACTACCGATTTCATTTAGCACATTTTTATCCAGCATTTCCTCTCTCCATTAAAATTTCAAAGTCTTATCATCGGCTTCCGGATAAAATCTCATATTTTCACTCAACAGGCAAACACAAATCAGCAGCTTCCGTTTCAATCGGTAACCAATATAAAAGCTGCATCCTCTATCCCAATCAATCACCAATCACTTTCGATGGATCGTCTGCAACTTCTGGAATACTGGCTGAAAGCCTTTTACCCCGATCAGCCCTTCACTTTGTCGCCTGCCTCAGCAGATGCCAGTTTTCGCCGTTATTTTCGCGTATCTCTTCCCGGAAAAACACTGATCGTGATGGACGCTCCACCACAGCAGGAAGACTGCCGGCCGTTCTTGCATGCAGCCAGCATTTTTTCCCATGCATCCATTCACGTACCCGACATCGTCGCACAAGATCTGGATCAAGGTTTTCTGCTGCTGTCCGACCTCGGGGCTACCACTTATCTGCAGGCACTGACCGCGGCAACCAAAAATGCCAGCCAGCTTTATCAGGATGCGATCGATACATTGATCAAAATACAAAGTGTCAGCCAGAAAAATATATTCCCCGAGTACGACCGGGCATTGCTTTCCCGCGAACTGGAATTTTTTCCTGACTGGTACATGACACGACATCTGCACACCCCGCCGGATGATGATCAGAGAAATACACTAAAAACCGTTTTCGACCTGATCCTCGACAACACTCTTGCACAACCGCAGGTGTTCGTCCACCGCGACTATCATAGCCGCAACCTGATGGTATCCACTCCCAATCCGGGAGTCATCGATTTTCAGGATGCCGTTCTGGGCCCGATCACCTATGATCTGGTATCCCTGCTCAAGGATGCCTATATACAATGGGAAGAAGCACAGGTACTGGACTGGACGATCCGTTACTGGGAAAAAGCACGCCATGCCGGACTGCCGGTTGCAACCGATTTCTCGATTTTCTACCGGGATTTCGAGTGGATGGGAGTACAGCGGCATCTCAAGGTGCTGGGAATCTTTGCCCGGCTTTGCTACCGCGATAACAAACCCGCCTACCTGCAGGATATGCCGATCGTCATGCACCATCTGCGACAAACCTGCAAACGCTACAATGAACTCCATCCGTTGAGCCGGTTGCTGGATCGACTGGAGGACAGGCAACCTGAAACCGGCTACACATTCTGACTGAATCCATTACGAATGTTCAAAGTCATGATACTGGCTGCAGGCAAGGGAGAGCGCATGCGGCCGCTCACCGATACCTGCCCCAAGCCGTTGCTACGGGCCGGCGGAAAAATGTTGATCGAATACCATCTGGAAAAACTGGCGCATGCAGGTTTCACCAATGTGGTCATCAACCATGCCTACCTCGGCAATATGATCGAAACTGCACTGCAGGACGGCAAGCACTATGGCATCCATATCCACTATTCACCCGAATCCCTTGTACTGGAAACCGCAGGCGGGATTGCCAACGCATTACCACTGCTTACCAACTCCGATAAAAACCAGCCTTTTGCAGTCATCAACGCCGACATTTTCTGTGACATGGATTTTTCTATCCTGCAGCCGCTTATGCAGCAGATGCAATCGAATCTCGGAAAAACACTGGCTCATCTGATTCTGGTAGACAATCCCCCACATCACCCCGAAGGGGATTTTTTTCTGCATGGCGATACCGGCGAGCTGGTTGAATCAGCTCGCCCTAATTGCCAAAAACTCACTTTCAGTGGCATCGGAATCTATCACCCTGCATTGTTCGCAGATGTTCCACCCAATCAAGCGGTAAAACTGGCGCCATTGTTGAGACAAGCTATTTCAGCCGAAAAAGCTACCGGCTCACATTCTCCAGGTGTATGGCTGGACATCGGCACCCCTGAACGCCTGCAACAGCTTGATATCAGGCTCAACCGTTCGGGCCGGCACCTGTAAATCCGGTAGTTTCTTCATAAATATAGGTGGAATCATCTGGTTACTGCTGATTTATGCCAAAAACAGGAATAAAAATATTCCTGCTCATCTACAGGGTTCGGACCCTAAAAACTGATAGATAACACCATCGATAAAAACTTTACTACTTCATTGATATATACCGCTAAAATAAGTATGACTCTCTCATCACCCGATAAACGGTATGACCAATCACCTCATTTCCTGCAATTTGCACGACTACATCGAAGTAGCCTGTATGTATAGCTATCAGGTCAGGTTGATTTTGAAAGATCAGTCAACCGTGGAAGGCAAGGCAAAGGATATTCTGACCGATGCGGAGAAGCGGGAATTTTTGCTGCTCGAAACCAATTCCGGATCGCAGCAGGTCGAATTGATTTCGCTCGACAGGTTGCAAGTACTGACACCCGGTGCACGGTTCAGTGAAGTCGTATTTTCAGACACCTGCGAACCCTGAACTCATTTCAATCAAAAGAAGATCAGAAACAGGCAGCACCAGTAAGGATATGCTGCCTTTTCCA
Organism: Nitrosomonas sp.; assembly: GCF_040256045.1. Taxonomy (GTDB): domain Bacteria; phylum Pseudomonadota; class Gammaproteobacteria; order Burkholderiales; family Nitrosomonadaceae; genus Nitrosomonas. The sequence continues at coordinate 4,360 of NZ_JBDZWD010000037.1, read as the reverse complement.
CTCGGAATGACGAGATCAGCGTCTGCCGTCGTACCACATCGGCAATTTTTTTTTGTTGCGTAATGTCCCGAGCGGAGACAACACCAGGCGCAGAAACTGCCCAACGATTTCCCATCCACTATACAACCGCGTCTTCCTTGACGAAGTTTCGAGCGGATGGGCGTTCAGAATCGCAAACTTGAGTTTGCGCTTACGCCCGTATTTTTTCAGTTTCTGGCTCAGATCGATTTCTTCCGCGGCATACAGTGTCAGATCAAATCCACCTACTTCCCTGAACGCTGCCGCATTACACACTATCAGTGCACCCGCAGCCCAACCGAGCTGGACTGACAAAAATGTCCATATTCGCAGCAACATTTCCGCCCACCAGGGCTGGCCCGGCATATAGAGCGTGCTGCCTGCACCTATGTGCCTGCCCTGCCTGATCAACTCAAAAATATCTCCTACCAGACCGGCATTCAGCAGGCAATCCGCATCCATGAATACCAGCCAGTCTCCCCGGGCTGCCTCGGCGCCAGCGGTTCTGGCCCGCGCAATATGATTGACCGGCTCGAACACGACCCGTGCTCCAGCCTGTTTGGCCAGTTGCGCGGTTGCATCAGTAGAGTTGTTATCCACCACAATGATTTCACTGATATAACCATACGATCGATTGGCTGCCACTGCATCGGCAACCGAACGCAGACACCGCTCTATCAGTTGTGCTTCATTGAAGGCCGGAATAATGAAAGAAATATACATATGACCTGTTTCGATTGGATACCCGAATAATTCGGGGCTATCAGTTTACCATCCCTCTTTCGGGAGTTGCGAATACGTAGCCGGGCCAGGTATGAATCCTGACGATACGCCTTATATACCGCTGCTTTGGCATACGGACACGGCTTATTGCAGTTGTTATACTTTTTCAACCACTTGCGCCATAGTCTTTCTGATATCGCTTCACAAGCTTCAAACCGCTGAACATTACAGGATACTGTAATGTTATTTACGGGGAGGAAATGAGCTCGGAGAGCTCCATCATCTTGCATTAAAGCCCACTAAAAAATATAATCGAGAACGATTCGCATTAATACTAAAAAGTTTCTATATCAGGCCAACCCAATCATGTCAGCACCTAATCCTCCCACTCAAGCAATCGAAGTTCTCTATAGCGATCACCATACCTGGTTACGGAACTGGCTGCGCAAGCGGTTGGGCAGTGCTTTCGATGCCGCAGATCTCGCACATGATACCTATGTACGCATCATGGTATCGGGTAATATCCCTCCGCTGGATCAATCACGGCGCTATCTGACCCAGATTGCGAATGGTCTGGTCATCGATCTGTATCGCCGCCGTCAAATCGAAATCGCTTATCTGGAGGCAATCAAACTGCTACCGGAACCGGAAATACCATCAGAAGAAGTTCGTGCGCTGGCGATAGAAGCACTGATCGAAATCGATACCATCCTGCATAATCTACCCGACAAAGTACGAACAGCGTTGCTGCTTTGCAAGCTCGACGGATTAAGCTATCGGGAAATCGCGGAACAGCTCCATGTTTCTTTATCGTCAGTCGAGAAATATATCGCTACCGGTCTGCAGGCTTGTTATCAGGCTTTGTATGAGTCGCAAAACTGACGAAACACCCTCAGCCTCACAATCACAGATCAGTTCGTCTGTCATCGATTCTCCTATCGATCCCGCTATCGTTCAACGGGCTTCCGAGTGGATGGCCCGTTTATGGTCGGGCGAAGCCAGCGATGACGATAAGGCAGCCTGCGAACAATGGCGTGCTCTGCACCCTGATCACGAACGAGCATGGAATCGTTTGCAGCTCATGGAAGACAAGTTACATGGCATACCCCGTGAAATTGCGCGCCACGCCCTGCGTGAACCGGCTGTCACGGCGTATACCACGCGACGTCAGGCATTGAAGCTGCTGGGGTTGATCACTGTGGCCGGTGGTGCGATGTATCAGGTACGTGAAAGCGATACCTGGGAATTTGCTTTCTCCGATTACAGCACTCAGACCGGTGAAATTCGTGAGATCGCACTGGTCGATGGCACTCATATCATTCTCAATACCGCCACGGCCATCGATGTGTATTTTGATAATCAAGAACGCCGCATCATTCTGCGGTCAGGCGAGATACTGATCACAACCGCCCCGGATTACGCAACAGCCTACCGTCCATTCCGTGTCCAAAGTCGCCAAGGCATGATAGAAGCGCTCGGTACCCGCTTCATTGTACGGCAGGATGCTGATGTCTCCCGCGTCACTGTATTTGAAGGAGCCGTCGGGATCCATCCTGAACATGCCATCGATACTGCCGTCCGGGTAGATGCTGGACAGCACACTACTTTCTCCGTTAAACAGGTGATGTCACCCATTACCGTGCAAGAAAGCGCTGCCGCTTGGTCCAGAGGTGTGCTGGTGGCAGAAAATATGCGTATCGCAGATTTTCTCGCTGAACTGAGTCGCTATCGATCCGGCCTGCTGCGCTGTGATTCCGCCGTCTCCGACCTGCGAGTGACTGGCGTATTCCCGTTGCATGACACGGATCGCGCATTACTCAATCTCACACTTGGTCTGCCCGTCCGGGTAGTCTATCGCACGCGCTACTGGGTAACAGTCCAGGCGCAGTAGCTGTTTAGCAGCTTGCAAGGTCCAAGTAGATCTTGGAGGATCGCTGATCAGTAACAGTATACCGGCAGGCACACTGGCATTGCTCTAGCATAGCAGGACATACTGGGTGTGCTGTCGCGTAAAGCAGAGCCAACCAGAGAATCGGGCGCAAATAAAGTCTTGCTGGTTGCCCTGCCTCCGACCAGGTTGAGTTGTGAGAGAGCGCCGAACTGCCACAGCACCCTCTCAAAGCAAGACTCAGAACTTGAGATGGCCCTTCATTAGAGCGTGGTGTCCGGGAAAGGAGCAGAAGAACTCGTAGTCCTCACCGCTTTTCAGTTTGCTGGTCTCAAAAGTCACTGAATCCTCCTCCCCACCACCCAGCAGTTTGGTGTGTGCAATAACCCTCGAATCATCGGCCTTGAGATAACCATCGCCCGCTCCCGCCGCAATCGCATCCTTACTAACGGCCTCGACGTCAGCGGTTTTGCTCAATACCCAGTTGTGCCCCATGGATGCCACGGGAAGTTTTCCCACGTGCTTGAGATGCACTGTAAATTCCTGACAACTTTGATCGACAGTGATTTCAGACGTGTTGTACTGCATGGCGTCGTTGGCTTCGACAGTAGTTTCACAGTCCGCGGCAGCGGCTGATCCAACCAGGGCAACGGAAACAATCAGAATGGCGCTTCTAAACAGATTCTTAGTCATAAAAAAACTCCTTATAAAGTTAAGGTTTGATAAAAAACGACGGGGTTGTTCAAATGACAATCAGCTGTTCCACCCTCTTGGCGTGAACCGCTGCCATCGAGAGAACAATTTGACATAAAAATCCTCTCCCAGATATAACTGGCAGAGGGCAAAACGGCACATCCCCCGTGCCCCGGAGAACACTATCGAATGTTTCCACCGGTCTCGATGAGAACTCAGGCAATCTGCGATGCGCATGTCATGCAGATCATTTGCTCGTCATCGGTATCTATGATCCGCAATTGTGAAAATAATTCATCTTGGATGCCAAGAGCACAAATGCAAATACGAATACAAACGAGTCTCATTGTGTATAAGAAGAGTCCACAATCAAGTGCACACACTTCATGCTTCGGCGTGCTGCCTCGTAAAAACCCAAGACGACTCTGATTTCTATCCCTCTCCTCTTTGTCCAAAATATGTCTGTTCCAGACGGAAGCCCAAGTATAGGAAGATGGCAGTCAATAAATTATTACCACGGCTACATAAAATCCCTGTTATTGCGAGTCATACAGCAACACCGCAATTCGGAAAATACCGTAACAATGAACAGATGGTACTTTGTATTGAGGGTTTTACCTTTTCGTTCGGAAGACATGATGAGTACCTCAAAAAGATCTTCCCAACAAAAAGGATCCAATCATGGCATGCAGCAAAAAACAGAAGCGGATTCCTCCGCCATTCATCTCCCAAACCGGCCACCGCACTTATCTGTTTCTATCGACCGCGACTGCCACCGCAGTCCGAGCAGTACTCCTGATAGGGCTGACATTTAGCGCCCTGGCTGTCACGACACCTCTAGTGTCTGCACAATCTGCCGATCAGGGTACCGCTGAACCAAAACGCGCTTATAAATTACCTTCCGGCCCACTGGAGCAGGCGCTGACCCGCTTTGCCAGCACAGCAGGAATAGAATTATCGGTGGATTCAGCGCTGATTCAGGGAAAAACCACGAAAGGTCTGACTGGCAGCTTTACCGTGCAAGAAGGATTTGCCCAG
>NZ_JBDZWD010000005.1:0-70908 GCF_040256045.1 Nitrosomonas sp. | reverse complement strand
GGAATGCCGTAACTACTTCACCAACTCCGGCTATGAATCTAACTAAACGAGAAATTCTCTAATTGTGGCGAATTCGCCATAATTAAAATCCGGGTTGTGCACCTGCTCCCAAATGCCCAGAAACTCAACGGTGTTGCGATTGCGAAGCCAGTCAGAGATAAAAAAGTCGCCGTCTTTGGCGCGAAGCATGTCGGTCAGGGAAATAAAATCCATGTCATTCTCCGAGTAGACCGTTACTGCTATGCCTTTTACATCCATTTTTGGCATAGTTTGTCCTTTTTAATCCAGATCATTTTGCAGGCTCAGACTCATCATGATGCCACCAGCCCTTCGGTCAACTGCAGGATTTCGTTGATTTCGGCCGGGCTGAACACACCACGGATGCCTTGTGGGTGGATGACCGTGAAGGGGGCGTTGATCAGGTCTCTCTTCTCCACTTTTTCGCGCTCGATGATGAAGTTCTTCAACAGATTGAGGAACTCCATCTGGCGGCTGGACAAGGTGGTGTGTGCCCGAATGAACTGATCGAACGCAGCGCTGACTTCGTCGGGGAAGCTCTGCAGGACTTCGATGCCGAGGATGTGGCGGATGAACTGGATAAAGCGCGCCTTGCGGTTCTTGTAGACCTGGCGCAGCAGGTCTTCAGTGATGTGCGGATGTTCTTCATGCAGCAGTTCGGCCAGTTGGTTAGCCTCCTCTGCACTCACCGTTTCGCCACTTTTGATCTTCTGCAGCACTGGGTTGTGCTCAGTGAGTTCGGTAATCAACGCTTCAACCATTTCGCGGTAGCGGCTGATACTCACCGCTTCGTGCTGAGGGCCAAACTCGACCCGTTCCTTGTTGTGCAGTATGTCGGTGAGATCCAGATGCACCGGACCCGGGCTGGCCATCTGCTCGCGGAATTTCATCAGCGGGCCGAGCTTGGCCACCAACTCATCAAAGGCCTCTTCGTCGGCCGTGACCCAGTAATGGCTGGCTTGTGCGGTGCGGATCAAGGCTTCTTCTTGCTTGACGAAGCTGACTGAGAGCGGCAATTCGCCGATCTGTTCGACGATGCCTTCTTTGAGCGTGTCGGCCTGCTCTTTGTCTTCGTTGAGTACGGCCAGCGAGTATTCGAGTACATCGCGTTCGAAGCGCATGGCCTTGAAATCAGCTTCCGATACGGTACGAAACAGCAGCTTGATTTCGGCACGCAAAAATTCCAGCTTCTGGGGCACGAGGTTGATCCAGAAGTTCTCTTCGTCCAGCCGGGCCAGAGCAGCGGCGGCTTCCTTGATCACTACCGACTCTTTGGGCAGCGCGGCAATCTGCAGGCGGAGCTTGATGATTTCACGCTCGGCAATGTCGTCATGGCCACTGGCAATGGCCTTGTCGATCTTGTCGAGGCGCAGACCGACCAAACGCACCGGCAGTGGCAACTGCGGTTTGAGTTCTTTGCCTTTAGGGTTGAGCTTGAAGTATTCGAAGTTGTCCCAGCAGTCGAGGATCAGGAACACCTCCTTTTCAAGGCACCAAGGCTTAGGTTTGCTGGTTTCCAGCAGGCGCGTGCCACGCCCGACCATCTGCCAGAACTTGGTGTAAGAATAGACTGGTTTGGCGAATACAAGGTTGACGATTTCGCGCACGTCAATGCCAGTATCGAGCATGTCCACGCTGATAGCGATGCGTGGCATGTCGTTGTGGGTGAATTGGTCGAGCAAGCCGCCCTTGCCATAGACGCGCGGATCATCCGACACCAGTACCTTGGCCAGCTCGCCGTGATACTGCGGATAGAGCTTGTCGAAGATTTCCTCGATGCGGCGGGCATGGGCTTTGGAAGCGCAGAAGAAGATCGTCTTGCCAGGAAGCACACCGTTGGTGTCCTTGATGCACTCTTCCATGAACTCCCTGACGATCAGGGTATTAGTGCCTTTGTTGATCACCTGCTTTTCGAGTTGGGTGCCTTCGAAGTTGATTTCTTCGACGTCCTTGCCCTGCAGGATGAGCTTTTTCTGGTCTTCCAGCGAGATGGTGCGCTTGCTGATGCCTTCCATCTGGAACCGGGTCTGGATCTTCATGACCTGGAAGTTGCAGAGGTAAGGCGGAATGTGATTGATCGCCTCTTCGAAGGTGTAGGCGAATGTGGGGATGCCATCCTCGCAGTGGAAGAGCTGGAAGGTGTTGTGATCGATGATGTCGGTTGGCGTGGCGGTCAGACCGAGGGTGATGGTCTTGAAGTAATCGAGGACTTCGCCATAGGTATTGTAGATGGAGCGGTGACTTTCATCTACGACGATGAAATCGAAGAAATGCGGCGACAGATGCTGGGTCTCGTCGCGGATGATGTTGAGCATCGTCGGATAGGTCGCCACATAGACGCGGCGATCCTTGGCGATTAGCTTTTCACCCACGTTGGGCCAGCGTGGTTCATTGGGCAGGTGTTCCTTGAACGCGGCCAAGGCTTGCTCGCGCAGGGCGATGCGGTCAACCAGGAACAGCACCTTCTCGGCATGGCCCGCACGCATCAGCGCATCGACCATGGCAATGCAGGTGCGTGTTTTGCCGGTGCCAGTGGCCATCACCAGCAGAAAGTCGCGTTTTTTCTGCTCGATGCCTTCGAGCACTGAACGAATCGCGCGAATCTGGTAATCGCGCCCCGCAATCGAGGTGTTGATGAACTCCTGCGTCAGTGGCTTCCGGTTGCGGCGAATGTAGGCAAAGCGTTCCAGATCGTCGCGCGTGGGAAAACCGACGACCTTACGGGGCGGTGCATTCTCCAAATCCCAGAAAAAGGTTTCGAGGCCGTTGGTGTAGAAGCAGAATGGCAGTTCGCTGCCTAGTTGTTTCTGGATGTTGTAACAGTACTGCTTGGCTTGCTCCCGGCCAAGCGCGGCATCTCGGAGGGTTTTTTTGGCCTCGATCACGGCCAGTGGCTTACCGTCTTTGCCCAGCAAGACGTAATCGCTGAACTGATGGCCCTGATATGGGGTGCGTGGTTCGGCCACACCCTCTGTTAGCACAGTGAGGATGTCGAATTCTTCGATAACCTGAGTCGGGTCTTTGACGTTCCAGCCTGATAACGCGAGTTGCTGGTCGATCAGGTCGGCTCGTGTTTGGGCTTCAGTCTCGCTCATCAATGACGAGCCTCTTCGTCGGTAGCAGATGTGCTGCGCTTTGCTATCGCTCGGCTATCACCAATAAGGCATACATTGTCCGATAGCCTGTATGATTCAATGTCTTGGCTTAGGCGTGGCAGATAAGGTAAATTTTGAGCCAAGTTAGGCCAAGTGATAACGTGTGCCACTGCGCACTCCCTTTTGTTGCAATTTGCCATTCTTAACCAGTTGCTCAACCGCACGACGCATACCTCACCCTTATGATGAAGTCATTGTTATTGTAACAAGACATCCATTTCTCTTTGATTCGTCCCGCAGTTTTATTCTCATTCACGATATGTCGAGCACCGAACATACCGCCACCAGCAATCTTGCTTTAAACAGGATAATAGGTGATTAAATTTGAACTCGTTCGATATCAAGGAAGCAACAACCTTTTTAGCACATCTTCCCTGGTTTTTAATCGCTGAATACGGCTGCTTTATCTCCTCCTGCGCCTGCGCTACTCTGTCACTTGCTTGCAAACGTCAGTACAGTAACGCGGTGTTCAACGATACCAGGGTAATGCACATGGGCCGGCTGGTAGCATGACGTTTGGAAACCGGCGCGGTCTATATTGAATTGAACGATCGGCTTGCGGTACCAAAAGGCAATGCAGATCGTCAGAATTATTATCCGTACTCAGTCATGTCGGAGGTTTCCATGCTCACATATCCCGTACAAACACGATCGCGGCTGGCACACACCGTGTTCGCGCTTCTCAACCCCATACCCTTTGGGCTCTTCGTCGCGGCGCTGATCTTCGATGCGATCTATGCCTGCAACGCCAACGTGTTTTGGGTCAAGTCGGCTGCCTGGCTCAATATGATCGGGCTGATCTTTGCAATCATTCCCCGCCTGATCAATTTGGTTCACGTCTGGATGCCCGCCAGGCGGAGTTCTCGTGTCGAGAAGCTGGACTTCTGGCTCAATCTTGTCGCCATCATCACAGCTATCGTGAACGCCTTTGTCCACAGCCGGGATGCTTATGGCGTCATGCCCGAAGGGGTCTGGCTTTCCGCGGTGACGGTAGCCCTGATCGCCATCGGTTTGATCGTCAGCGCGTTGCAACAAGCCACAACACCGGGAGGCCGCCATGAATAAAACATACATAGCCCAGGCATGTACGGTGGCACTGATGATGGTGCTGGCCGGCTGCGAAAAGGCAACCTATGAGCCTGCGCAGCAATCGGGTGCGAATCCTCCACTGCCCAAGGCGCAGAAGTTCTTCATTCCACCCATCCAGACTCCGGATAGAACGGGATGGGCGGAAGGTGAAAAGCCAACCGTCGCGGATGGGTTGGCGATTGAGAAGATCGCCTCCGGCCTGATGCACCCCCGGCAACTTCTGACCTTGCCCAATGGCGATGTGCTGGTGGTCGAAGCCAACAGCCCAGGCACCGTGCCTATCACCTCACCCAAGCAGATGATCGCAAGCATCGTCAAAGATCGCTCCGGCAAGGGGGGTAAGGGCGGCAACCGCATCACACTGCTGCGCAAGGCGGCCGGCCAGAGCGGCGAATGGGAAAAGTACATTTTCATCGAGAACCTGCATTCCCCATTCGGCGTGCAATTGATCGGCGATACACTATATGTCGCGAATACCGACAACATCATGAAATATCATTACACGCCAGGCGAGACGCGCATGTCCGACCCCGGCGTGGAGTTTACGGACTTGCCCAGTACCGTTAACCATCACTGGACGAAGGCACTGCTGGCCAGCCATGATGGCAAGAAGCTCTACGTCGGGGTCGGTTCCAACAGCAACGTAGCTGAAAACGGCCTGGATATCGAATACCGACGTGCAACCGTGCTCGAAGTCGATGTGCAATCGGCGGCCAGCCGCATCTATGCGTCTGGCATCCGAAACCCTACGGGACTGGGCTGGGAGCCAACGACCGGCAAGCTCTGGGCGATCGTTAATGAGCGCGATGAAATCGGCGCGGACCTGGTACCCGACTACCTCACCTCGGTCCAGGAAGGCGGGTTCTATGGCTGGCCATACAGTTACTACGGACAGCATGTGGATCAGCGCGTGCAGCCGCAGCGCCCGGATCTCGTGGCCAGGGCCATCCGCCCGGACTACGCCCTGGGCTCGCACGTGGCACCGCTGGGGCTGTGGTTCTATCAGGGCCGCAATCTGCCGGAGAAATACCATGGTGGGGCCTTCATAGGCCAGCATGGAAGCTGGAACCGTACCCCATTGAGCGGGTACGACGTTGTCTTTGTGCGCTTCAAGGACGGCAAGCCCGAGGGGGTGCCGGAACCGATCGTCACCGGCTTTGCGTCGGCTGATCAGAGGACCTTGAAGGGCGCACCGGTAGGCCTGGCCGAAGACGCTGAAGGTGCTTTGCTCATCGCGGATGATGTGGGCAATACCATCTGGCGTGTCACGGCGCGCGGCACCGACACATCCGCACCGCGTTGAGACGATACCGTGCGCTTTGCCAAGCCTTTCTGCGTGACTTCACGTATGGGAGTTTTGGCCTTGCTTCCTCTATTTCCGAGCATAGCTGCGGCCCAGGAGATGCCCACCACGACGCTTGCACCCGTCGTAGTACAAGCGACTCGATTGGGAGCATCGATAGCTGATACACCGGCGTCTGTCGATGTGATTGACGGACGCCAGCTCCGCGCGCGCCAGCCGGGTATCAACCTGTCCGAAGGACTTGTCAGCGTGCCAGGGCTGCAGCTACAGAATCGTCAGAATTACGCGCAAGACCTGCAGTTGTCGATTCGCGGCTTCGGTGCCCGCTCCAGCTTTGGCGTGCGCGGGGTACGCCTTTACGTAGACGGAATTCCCGGGACCATGCCGGACGGCCAAGGGCAGACTTCCAACATCGATATTGCATCAGCGGATCGCGTGGAAGTGCTGCGCGGCCCATTCTCGGCACTATATGGAAACTCCTCCGGCGGCGTAGTACAGGTGTTTACCGAAGAGGGTTCAAGGCCGCCGCAATGGATTGCCGATATATCGGCCGGCAGCTATGAAACCAGACGTTATGGATTGCGCGCCTCCGGCGCCACTGAAAGCGCTCTGGGCCTGATCGACTATAACGTGAGCGCCAGCCACTTCACCACCGGGGGATACCGGGACCACAGTGCTGCACGCAAGAACCTCGGCAACGTAAAGCTTGGGGTGCAGCTTGATGATGCGAGCCGGTTGACGATCATCGCCAACGGCGTAGACCTGATTGCGCAGGATCCGCTGGGGCTAACCCGTTCACAGTTCGAATCAAATCCCCGGACCGCAGCCATACAGGCCAAGACTTTCAATACGCGCAAGACGGTCCAGCAAACACAGGGGGGATTGGTCTATGAGCGGGATATCAACGCGAACCATTCGCTGCGCGCCATGCTGTACTACGGCCAGCGCAGTACCGTACAGTACCAGGCGATTCCGGTAGCTGCGCAACAACCACCCGGCAGTGCCGGCGGGATGATAGATCTCGCGCGCAGCTATGGTGGCGTGGATCTGCGCTGGACGTCTCGGCTGTCGGTGGCCGGTCGACCACTGACACTCATCGCTGGCCTGTCGTACGACAGTATGGTCGAGCAGAGAAAGGGATACGAAAACTATACGGGAAGCCCTGACGCGCCGACATTGGGTGAGCGGGGAAACTTGCGGCGCAATGAAACCAACCGCGTCTATAACCTGGACCCGTACCTGCAGCTGTCATTGCAAGCCTCTCCCCAATGGGCGGTGGATGCAGGCTTGCGCTACAGCACGGTGTCTTTTGATTCCAGCGACCACTATATCGTCCCAGGCAACCCGGACGACAGCGGCGGCCTGCGCTATCGCAAGGCATTGCCCGTTGCTGCGATGCGCTACACGCCGGCGAGAAGCACCATGCTCTACGCATCGTATGGCCGAGGATTCGAGACCCCGACTCTCAATGAATTGTCATACCGGCCAGATGCACAGCCGGGGATGAATTTCGGCCTCAACCCCGCCCTGAGCGACAACTTCGAGTTGGGTGCCAAGAAAGAAGTTGCCGGTGGATTGCTAACCGTAGCGATCTTTCGCAGCGATACGCAGGACGAGATCGTGCCCGCCACCAGCCTGGGCGGACGCACGTCGTATCGCAATGCCGGCCGAACACGGCGCGATGGCGTAGAGCTGGGATGGAGCGCGCGATTCGCTGGCGATGCCCGTGTCCAGTTTTCCTATTCGTGGCTCGACGCCCGCTATCGGGAATCCGTATCCGACGCCATTCGCGCAGGCCATCGGATTCCAGGCACAGCCCGCCAAGCCGCTTACGCCACGATGGCCTGGGAGCCGAGAGAAGGCTGGCAAGCTGGCATCGAGGGCAGGTACCTTGGGAGCGTTGCCATCAATGATGCTAACTCCGACGCCGCACCTGCGTATTTCATCGCGGCACTCAGCACCGGCTATGTCTGGCGTGCGGGATCGTGGCAGGGACGCGTATACGCCCGAGCGGACAATCTCTTTGACCGGCGGTATGCGGGCTCGGTCATCGTGAATGAAGGAAACGGACGGTATTTCGAGCCTGCACCTGGTCGAAACTGGAGCGCTGGCATAGGAGCTACCTACACGTTTTGAAAGGAGCAAGTCGATGTTATCGAAACGCCTTGAAGGCAAAGTCGCCATCGTCACGGTCCAAAACACGATCAGCAGGCTTTTCAACGACCTGCTATGCACCGGTATCGTATTTGTTCAGCTCCGCTATTTGTAATCCACTCCGCATAATCCAGCGATACAGTGTGGTTAATAATAGTAAGAACGCGATACCCCCTAACCATAGCGAGAGCGTAGAAACACTATCATCTACCAGTGCTAATGGAGCGTCACTGCCAGAAAATGCAATACCGGCTGCCAGTACGACACCCATCAGACTTTCACCTACGATTAGTCCGGATGCCAGTAATACTCCCAACTGTTTGATGATATCGGCCTGGGGGGCAAATTTTTTTCTAGCGTGATAATTGAATACAGTGCCTATCAAAGCACCCGATACCACCATTAATGTAGTTGATGTTGGCAGATAAATTCCCAGTCCTACACCCAAGGGGGGCAGTTTGGCTCGGGTGCTAGTGTGGGCGAGTAGCTCGTCAATAAGCACCGCCATGATACCAATCATCGCTCCCACCCCAAGCAGATACCAGTCGATATTGCTTTCGATTACACCCTGAGCTAACGCAGAAATCAAACCCGCTTGTGGTGCGGGCAATGCACGCACGGGGTCAGCGTCTGGCGCGCCCAAAAAACTGTAGGCTTCACCCAGCAAATCCAGCACTGGCGGGATGATGACTGCGCCGGCAGCCACACCAATTACCAATGCCACTTGTTGTTTCCAGGGGGTAGCTCTTACCAATTGTCCAGTTTTGAGATCTTGCAGGTTGTCATTGGCAATTGTGGCACCCGCAAAAATGATTGAAGTGGCAAATAGAGCGTATGCTACCAGTGCTCGTACTTCATCACCAGGATACAAATGCCCGAGACCGAGCATTAGCAGTAACGAAACCACGATGACAACCAGAATGCCAATTCCCGATAGGGGACTATTGCTGGAACCGATCAACCCGGCCATATAACCACACACGGCCGCTACCAGAATGGTAATCAATAAAATAAAAAATGCAGTACCTGCAACTAATGGGATCACATGGGCGTGTAATCCACTGGTATGGATAAAATGTATCAGCAACCAAATGATAGGTATCATCGTGACGACAACTACCAATCCCACAATGGAAATGGGAATATCGAATTCAGTACGGGGCAAGGTTTTCGTATGCCTGACCCTACGTAGACGGGTTGAGTGCCAGGCATCCTGCAAGCCGCTAATGACAGGTCGCACCAGTTTAATGAGCGCCCATACCGCCGCTACACCAATAGCGCCTGCTCCCAAAAAGCGTACCTTCTCTGACCAGACAGCTTGTGCCAATTCAATAACCGAGTTGTCTGTTGTCTCAAGTAGGGCACTGTAATGAGGGACCGCCCAACCCCATCCCACTAATGCTCCCACCAGCATGGCCAAACCAACCCACAAGCCAACCAAATGTCCCACAGCAAACAATGCCAGTGACAGGCTGAAGTCAAATCCTGTCACGCTGCGTACACCTACACTGAAGTAATGCGAAATGGAAGCAGCAAATAATTTGGTTGCTTCGATTACGGCAAATGTCGCTGAGCTGATGCTTCCGATGATTAGAGCCCGTAATCCAGCACGGCTGACAGCTTGATCGCTACCACTATCACTGGATCGATTAGCCACAGTGCCAACTTTTAACACCTCGGCACAGGCCACACCTTCGGGATAGGGCAAGTCTGAATCAGTCACCAGCGCGCGTCGTAATGGAATGGTATACATCACGCCTAACACCCCGCCAGTCAGACAAATACCGAATGTCATCCAGAATGGAAAATCCTGCCACCAGCCAATCATAACCAGACCAGGCAACACAAAAATAATTGCTGATAACGTCCCCGCTGCTGACGCTACCGTCTGTACGATGTTATTTTCCTGAATGGTCACATGCTGAAATTTGCGTAGTATTGCCATCGAAATCACTGCAGCCGGAATCGATGTGGCAAATGTGATCCCCGCCTTTAGACCGAAAAAAATGTTAGCCGCAGTAAATATCAGTGTAATAAGAATACCAACAGCAACGCCACGCAGCGTGAATTCGGATTGAGGTGCCATAGAGTCTGAGTTGATTGATGGATATGCTCACAGGTTCGTTTATTCGCACCCTATTATCTTGTTGTATCGCAGATCATAGAAGATCACCTAATAAAACGTTATTACATTTCGGCTTTGCTTAATTTGGTAGACCGCACATTTTTTCTTGAAATCTCGCATCATATTTACTTCTACCAGCTCGTGTTTGATCTTGGATAGCTCTAGTTTAAGTTTACCCAGCGTGCTGGCGTTTAACTCTTGGGTCTGCATAAACCCAGTCCTTTATTATCCCTTTGGGGTGTTAATCTACTTTCTTTAAGGGTCATGACCCCAAATTTTTCATTCTGCCTGTTTCGCCATGTCACGAATAAATACAACCACGGTACCCTATATTTATCCGAGCCACTTAAAACCTCTGCTGGATGATTTGCCCCGGAATCATGGTGTATACCTTTTCTTTGGAAGAACTGAGCTACCTCTTTATATCGGCAAGAGCATCAGTATTCGCTCCAGGGTTATGAATCACTTCCGAAACCCGGATGAGGCTTCATTACTAAGACAAATTATCCGCATAGACTATCAACTCACTGCGGGTGAAATTGGTGCATTACTGCTGGAATCAGCGTTGATCAAGAAATATCTGCCGATTTATAACAAAAGATTGCGACGAACCAGAACGCTATGCTGCTGGCACTGGCAGAATAATAAGCTTCATCTCAAAAATATGAATGAGGTGGATATGGTCAGGACAGATAATCTTTTTGGCCTGTTTCGCAGTAGCAGAATCGCCAGAGATACACTCATTCAACTGGCAGATACGAACAGACTGTGCCTGACAACCCTGGGGCTGGAAAAATCGACTAAAGGCAGGCCATGTTTTCGTTCCATGATTCGTTTATGTGGCGGAGCTTGCTGCGGGAGAGAATCTATTGATGATCATACTGCCAGAGCCATTACCGCTCTGGAAGGTATTCGTCTCCAAAAATGGCCATTTGATGGAGCAATATGTATTCGGGAAAATCATGCTGAACTGGAACAGTATCATGTGATCAAGGACTGGTACTATCTAGGCAGTGTTGAGACAATCCAGATGGCACAAAAACTAAATAAACCAACGCCTCATCTGGATTTGGATACTTACAAAATTTTGATCAAACCAATCCTGTCAGGACAAACTGAAATCATTCCACTATGAAATAAATCTTACGCTGATGACGGAATACAACCGTCCGATCTCTATCCAGATAGGTGGATCTATTCTGATTTCCATGTATACCGGTGTTTGTACTGGTTTCCCTGGACCGGTGGCAATACCCCTTTTAAATCAGCGGATATATCACGATCGGATATCCCAGTAGCAATAGATGTGGAATATTTCCCCCAATTCCGTAAAGCCCGTGTGCCGTCTCTATTGCGCCACTTTCATGGCTTTACGAGTTTCACTTGAACTAGCACCATCAGCCTGCAATTTACGTGCCTCGTCTCGTTTAGATCAGATCAAAACGAGCGTGAAACCGAATGGAAGCTCTTACCGAAGGAGCACTCAGGAACCAGGTATTTCATGATGAAGTTCTAAACACAGCGAAAAATCTTTCACCAAATCGATTAAACCACTTTGTTGATCGGCAGCTAAGACAGCCACATCATATTATTAAAGTATATCTTTCTTTAAGAACATTTCTAAACGGTCGAATGCACTGCCCCAACCCTCACCATGATTATCACGGTTTTCGGCACTTTCAAGCGCCCCTTGATGAAAATGCATTTTCGTTTTGCCATCCACTTCTTCAAACCGAACCGTAATAATCGTTTCTAATCCAGGATTGCCGTTCTCATCTTCCCAGGCGAAGGTCATCACTAGCAGTTCAGGTTCTTTAATGGTTATATAAATACCACCGTAAGATGTTTAGTCCCGCGATGTACCGCCGTCACGAGCATCACTTTCCATAGAGTCAATTGGATGACTTTCTGGCCCCTGCCACTGCAACACATCCTGTTTCTCGATCCATGCTTTAAAGACACGTTTGCGTGGAGCATCAAAAAAACGAGTAATATTTAATTCATACTGTTGTAAGTATGTCGTTTTCATCTCCATAGATCATCTATAAATCCACAAGGGCTTTAAATCCACCATAGGCCATACGTGAGGGATCGAATGGCATGTTGTTTTCATCGCAAGCTTCTTGCATGCGCGGGTCAGCCATCACTTTTTTGTTCACTTCATCCCGGTGTTCGCGGGATTTATAAACGATAAAGGCAAAAATAACGGTCTCCCCGTCTTTTGTCCCCGCCAGTTCGCTGAAGGGCGTTATTTTGCATGTTGCGGGTGCGTCTTCGGGCATTTCCGGTTGGGCATCTTCCAGCATGCATTCCTTGTATTGGAGTGCACCGTGCTCCATCCAGATTTTTCCTGCGCTTTCTGCCATTTCTCGATAAGCGTCAATTTTGCCTTGCGGCACAGGTAAAACAAATCCATCTACGTAGGTCATATCTATGCTCCTTCTTCCCATGCAGGATTCCACACTATTTCCCACAAGTGTCCATCCAGGTCTTTAAAATAACCGGCATATCCGCCCCAGAACGTATCTCGGGCCTGTTTTACAATGGTCGCTCCGGCTTTTTCCGCTTCTTTCATCACTGTATCCACTGCTTCTTTTGAAGAGACATTATGGCCTAGCGAAAATTCTGTTGAACTGACCGGACCAACTGAAAGACCGGTATCATGCGCAAGGCTTTTTCGTGACCATAAACCAAGCTTCAATCCTTTTTGCATCTCAATAAACACCACGGCGCCGTACTCAAATTCCTGCCCGACAATACCTCTGTTTTAAAGCCCAATCCATCACGCTAAAATGCAAGCGATTTCTCCAAATCATCAACACCGATTGTGATGATAGTAATTTGTTGTTGCATTTTTAAAATCCCCGCTTAAGCAAGCATTTTTATGTTCTTACCCGCACACCGTGAATTCGACAGTCAGAATGTCACCTGCCTTACCGCCCGGAAAGACAGACGGTGCCTTACGCACCGCATCAACCGAGCTGTCAGGAAAAGTTTGGGCGTAAAAACGCGCAGCTTCTTCTGCATCATGGTTATACCATAGGCAAATCGTGTTTTTTTCATTTCTCATTCTCGTTTAAGAGTACTTCTCTACAGATTCTTCTTTAACAACTCTTCCAGTTGCGTGACTGTTGTACCCCAACCTTCATGGAAACCCATGTCTTCATGCATTTTTCTTTGGCTTGGCGTATTATGCATCGCACAAGCCCTATATCTGGTTCCCGATGATGTTGGCTGAAGCTCTATTACGGCAGTCATGACGATGTGGGCGCATTCTTTATCGCTCGTTGTAGCGGGTACGGCGGGTCTATAATTTTTTACCAGGGCGCTTGTCCATATCAGACGTTTTTCATCTGTAACCTCCAGAAAGCATCCCGAGTTCGGAAATTTATTACCTTCCGGGTCTTGCATGACCGTATAAAACTCTCCCCCAGGACGAAGATTAACCCGGCAATCTGAAATACTCCAGGGTTTTGGAACAAACCATTTTTTAAGCAGTTCCGGTTCGGTTAGGCCGCGCCATACCAAATTTACAGGGACAGCCAATTCGCGTTCAAGTACGAGGTCTAGCTCAGCATCAATTGGTGTTGTGCTCATCGTTATTTCCTTTCGGTGTGTTATGTTCTGTTAAAAGCAATGCATCCAATGCGTCAAAACGTTCGTTCCAGAATTTCCGCATTTGGCTCAGCCATTCCCACATTTCATCCACGCCTTGCGGGTTTATAGAATATATACGCTGCTGCGCTCGCTTCTCCATCTTCACCAGTTCGGCTTCTCGCAACACTTTGAGGTGCTGCGATACGGCAGACGGGCTAATATTGAACTGATTACTGATATCCGAAGCGGCAATCTCCCCCTGCGCTGCTATGATCTCAATCATGCGGCGGCGGTTCGGTTCGGCAAGAGCTGCGAATCTATCCATATCTTTATTATTAAGATTTAATTTAATTAAGTCAATTCTAAAATATTAGAACTGCTGTAAAATAAGTAACCTGAGTTCGGGATAAACCCTCAAGCTGTGTCTAGGCTATTGGCCTTGGTCAGATTCAAGGTTGGTCTGTTATCAGATAAACAATAGGCCACGATGCCAGCCATAAGATTAATGAGGAAATTGAAGAGGGAGCAATGGCGGATGTGCTCAATCTGGCAAAGGTTCTTCAATTCGTCGAAGATCGTCTCGATCAGGGAACGGCAACGTAGAATGGTCTTCTCGAGCCCGGTACGGGGCACAGGCGTCATGTTTTTCCGGAGGGAAGTGATGAGCTGAAGATTCTGCCGGGCCAATGTTTCAGTAAGCTAGCGGGCAAGGTAACCCTTATCGGCGAACAATTGGCCGAACAGCCGCTGGCAGATGGTTGGGCATGGGCTGATGGTCATCCACATTGACGGGGTATTTCATAGCCACCCATGGCAAGTATGCATTCAGGAAGGGGTGGTAAGGGTGTAGAACTCGCCCACATGGCCGAGAGTATGTTGGCTGCCAATTCAAATCCCTTGATTCTGATCATGAGTTCTGCACGCCGGGGCCGGATTGGAGACTGATCGGTCGGCCAGTCCTTGCGGGGTGAAGCTTTCTCCGAATGCGTTGCAGATGAAGGTGGATTCGAGGTAATGACGGTTTTTCTCTTCTTCTATCCTTCGGAACCATCAGCACGGGCAGTATATACGGTTCAGGGCGGGTGCCAAGTCACCATTTTTTACCGTAGGTGGAGCGATGCGGTAGTGGCTAACGATTTTGAGGCAGGTTTGATGGGCTTCTGTTGCAGTATCAGATCGGGTGCTTGCGTAGCGGCATCGGGCAGCAAGCCGTTTGGCCAGGTAGGTTTTTCAGAATAAAATCTTGACGATTGTGGCGACTGCCGCGATGATGCCGCCTGCTACTACCACAGGGTACCAGAACGTTTCTTTATTTAGTTTTGCGGTCTCAGTCATCAACTTGGCGATTTCAGCCTCTATCTTCAACTCTTCCATACCTTTTTCCATTTCTTCTCCTATTAGGATTTCAGGTTACGTCGGGGTGGGGAGAGTTAAGGATGTCTCAACCATGAGATGATGTCAACTCTGGTAGAAATCCGGCACGCATTATCATTCTCCTGATGTCACGAAAATAATAATGGTGGTGGAAAATGCTGACCAAACAATGTAAAAACATGACCATATCTGGTCATGTTTTTACGATTAACTGATTGATTCTACTAATTTAAATGGTGGAGGCGGCGGGAATTGAACCCGCGTCCGCAAGTTCTCTACAGACAGTTCTACATACTTAGCCATGTTGTTTAATTTAACCTGACATCCGCCAACCGGCAAGCTGATGAAAGGCGAGTTACCTATTTTTTAGCGCTCTGCAAAGTAACCCTGCAAAACGCGATCCTCGTTAATGACTCCACTGTCTGTTGCCAGACCCGGCGTTGAGGCCCACCGGTATGGAGTTTAGCCGGATTAAGCGGCTAAAGCGTAGTTTTCGTCGTTTGCGACTATTTTTTTTCAGCTGTTTTACGAGGGTACTGAACCTCGGTATGCCCTGCGCTGCTTTGCAACCCACGTCGAAACCGGATCGCCCCCTAATATAAATAAATTCTTGTTATATAAGAACTGATATTGAGGAGAAAGTTCAATCGGAGAAGATTGTAACAGATTAAACGTAGTACAGCAGGTCCCCCGGGTGATTGATCAGCTCAGCAGCACCCCATGTTTCGGGGGATGCACAGTTGCCAAGATAACCGTAGAGTGCCACAACGGGTTTCACCCCGGCAGCGAGGCTAGCCTGCACGTCACGAATATCATCACCCAGATAAATACAACAATCAGGAGGGGTATTTATCTGACGGCAGGCAGTGAGTAATGGTTCAGGGTGTGGTTTGCTGTAGGGGGTATCGTCTCCGCTGATAATACAGGCTGCACGATGGTATAAATTCAGAAGATGCATCAGTGGCTGGGTGAATCTTGCGGGTTTGTTGGTGACGATTCCCCAGGGAATAGCTTGATTATCCAATTGCTCGAGCAGTTCGGTAATTCCTGGAAACAAGCGGGTATCCTGGCATAATTGCTCGGTATAAAACGAGAGAAATTCCTCCCGCAGGGCCTGATATTCAGGGTCGCCCGGTTTCAGGTTGAAACCGAGATTCAACAATCCACGCGCTCCGGCAGAAGCTTCGGTACGAATCAGTTCGATCGGCAAGGGAGGCTGGTTGCGAGCAGCACGCTGCCGGTTGAGTGCACGACCAAGATCCGGTGCGGTATCCGCAATGGTGCCGTCGAAATCAAATAAAACAGCTTTGATCATCCGTTGCTAAGCGAATTCAGATCAAGCCTGAAATGTCATGATGTAGTTGACACTGGTATCTGCTTCCAGTGCATAGATCTTTGTAATCGGATTGTAGGTCATGCCGATGATCCGCGATTCCATGAGTCCGGCACTGCGAGCCATATGTCCCAGCTCAGCGGGTTTGATGAACTTCGCATATTCGTGGGTTCCCCGCGGCAGCAGATGAAGGATATATTCAGCCCCAATGATGGCATAAAGATAGGATTTCGGATTGCGATTCAATGTCGAAAAAAATACCCATCCACCATTTTTTACAAGGCGGGCACACGATTGAATCACACTGGCAGGATCAGGCACATGCTCCAGCATTTCCATACACGTAACGATGTCGTAGTGACGGGGTTTTTCCGTTGCGAGCGCTTCCACAGTTATTTTACGGTAATCGACGTGATTGCCGCTTTCCAGCAGGTGTAACTTTGCTACCTTCAATGCCTTATCGCTCAGATCGATTCCTGTCACACTGGCCCCATGTGCTGCCATGGATTCCGACAATATCCCGCCACCACAACCGACATCGACAACCGTTTTCCCGCTTAGCCCACCAGCAATTTCATCAATATAGCCCAGCCGGAGTGGATTGATTTCATGCAATGGTTTGAATTCGCTATTTGGATCCCACCAATGGTGTGCTAGTTGACTGAATTTTTCCAGCTCCATTGGATCCGCATTGATACCATCATTATCCATACGTTTATTTACCTGAAAAATTAACCGGAAAAATGTTTTTCCTAATAAGCCGTATATTTGCGTGATTCGTGGCCCGATCCCAGTATAACAAGTTCCCGAGCAGGGGCTCTTTCAATACCAAAAAGCCCTGCACATCGGCAGGGCTTTTGGCAATCTGGAAAAGGATGAACCAAACCTTAGTTAATGGTTTCCCTTGTGCCAGCAACTTCAATTTCCACACGACGATCCGGTGCCAGACAATCAATCAAAGCTCTAGTCGCCTTGGTTCCCTGGCAGGAATCACCCGTAACCGGGTTGGCTTTACCTTTACCATCCGTGAAGATACGATCAGAGCCGATTCCTTTAGAAACCAGATAGCTCTTGACTGCTTCCGCACGTTTTATGGACAGGTTTTTGTTATAAGCTTCCGGACCGATACGGTCGGTATAACCCACAGCAATGATCAAGTCGTAATTCACACCTTCCAGGTTAGCAGCAAAATCATCCAATGCTTGCTTGCCGGCTGGCTTCAGGACGGCCTTGTCAAAATCAAACAAGGCATCAGCAGAAAAAGACACTTTTTCGGGCTCAGGAATAACGGGAACTACCGGTGGTGGCGCCTCAACCACTTGTTCAGGTTGTTTGACCAGATCAGGGTCGCACTCATAGATAGCCTTGGCAGGTGTCCAGTAGCCGGTACGCCAGCACAGCCCGGTCGAATTCCGAGCCACAACACCACGGTCATCTACAGCGTAAGCTTCTGCTTTGTCCACTATGCTCAAACCCTGTCTTTCTTCCTCATGCATATCGGCCATCACGACTCCGGATGCCAGCAATCCGGGCAAAATAACGGCTCCCATCAGGTATTTCCTGGCTAATATCATTTTTTTCATGCTGTTGTCCTTATCCTCAGGTATAAAAATACTGTATCAATCACCACGCTCACTCTTTTTATACGACCACTCGCACTGTCACGATCCTCCCGCTCATCGCAATCAGCATAACCGCTCGCATACTACCGGCGTCGATTATGATTTGATCCTTTTACCTTTGTCAAACCGAAGTGTATCTTCTACACAACACTGTATCAAAGCAAATGACCTAGGATGGACTAAACTGCGGAAAGTTTTAATACGGCAAATTTTATAATTATGGTAATCGCGAGGTCAGTAAAGCGATCCTTCCTTTTTACCCGGAAAAGCTACCAGAACGAGTAATATAACAAGGTATAGATCTGATAATGCTTATTGATGTGATCCCGGACAACCCTCATCCAGTCATTGAAGCCCATAGTTTAAATCGTCAGTTTGGCGATCGTGTCGCCGTATGTGATGTAAACCTGAAATTGTGCTGTGGTGACATTCTCGGATTCCTGGGACCGAATGGCGCCGGTAAAAGCACCACTATGCGAATGTTGACTGGCAACCTGGCACCAAGCAGTGGGCACGTGCATATTTGCGGAACCGATCTACTGGACGATCCGCTGGCAGTAAAACGCCATATTGGCTATCTTCCTGAAATTCCGCCACTTTACAAAGAGCTGACAGTGGATGAGTATTTACGCTTTGCCGCCCGGCTGCACGGTCTTGCCAAAGCATCGCTGCAAATTGCCATGGATGAAGTAAAACAACAGTGTGAGCTGAATGATGTGGGAAAACGGCTGATTGGTGTCCTGTCGAAAGGTTATCAGCAGCGTGTAGCAATTGCCCAAGCAATCATCCACCGGCCGCAGCTGATCATCCTGGATGAGCCGACAGTCGGCCTCGATCCCAACCAGATCCAGAAAATGCACGCACTGATTCGTGAACTCGGCAAGGCTCACGCTGTCATTCTTTCCTCCCACATTCTTTCAGAAGTGGAAAGCGTATGTAATCGCGTGCAAATCATGCATCAGGGTAAACTGGTACTGGATGACAGTCTAAACAACCTGAAACAGCAGAATATGAATCTGGAAAACATATTCATCCAACTCACTGCCGGAAACACACCCGCCAGGGAGCCAGTACAATGATGATGTTTACCATCGCTGGTAAGGAGTTGAAACTGCTGTTTGCATCATCACTGGTATGGATCTTTCTGGCTGGAATGCAGCTGGTATTAGCTTGGGTATTTCTGGGACGACTAAATACCTTCCTCGAAATACAACCTCAGCTGACACAACTGGCCAACCCGCCAGGCGTTACTGAAGTGATTGTCTCTCCCGTTTTTTCCGTAGCCTCTATCGTACTGCTGGCCGTTACACCCGTCCTGAGTATGCGCCTGTTTGCAGAAGAGCGCCGCAACCATACACTGGCTATGCTGGTTTCTGCCCCGGTTTCCATATCTGCCATCGTACTGGGCAAATTTGTGGCACTAATGATTTTCTTCTGCCTGTTACCCTCATTGATCGTGGCATTGGCCATTTCATTACTGGCCGGGGGAATGCTGGATTTTGGCCTGCTAGGCAGTAACGTGCTCGGACTGATTCTGCTGGCAGGCTGTTTTGCTGCACTGGGACTGTATATTTCCAGCCTCACATCTCACCCGACTGTTGCAGCGCTAACTTGCCTGGGCGTGCTGCTGTGCCTGTGGGTAATGGATATCATGGCAATCGAATCAGAAAATATCGTACATTACTTTTCTCTGTTCAGACATTTCGAGAATTTCAATATCGGTCTGATCGATTCGTTCAGCCTGGTCTTTTTTCTCCTGTTCGCCATTACCTTTCTGGTATTGACCATCCGTCATCTGGAAAGTGAACGACTGAATGGCTGAGCTTTCCTTCCAACCGGTTTTTTTATGGCACTCTTCAATAAAAAGTTACGGTTACGATCCCGCTGGCAAAACGGCATGTTCACTGCCTTGTTTCTGGTACTGGTGGGAATACTGGGCTATCTGGCACAGGAGTTCCGCACACAGTGGGATATCAGTCAGAACAGCCGCAACAGTTTGAGCCAAGCCAGTATTGATCTGCTGCAAAAACTCGATGGCCCGCTGCACGTCACCGTTTATGCAACACGGCAGGATCTGCAGCTGGGAGATATTCGCGGAATCATCAGCAATTTCATCAGTGTATATCAGCGAATCAAGCCCGACCTGACTCTGAATTTCAT
Organism: Nitrosomonas sp.; assembly: GCF_040256045.1. Classification (GTDB taxonomy): domain Bacteria; phylum Pseudomonadota; class Gammaproteobacteria; order Burkholderiales; family Nitrosomonadaceae; genus Nitrosomonas. The sequence goes on along the minus strand of NZ_JBDZWD010000005.1, from coordinate 50,978 downwards.
CGATCCAGTGGAGCAGCCACAGCAGGCACAGAGTGCGGGAGTCATGCTCAATGGTGAAATTGTCATTAGTTATAAAGCGCGTAAGGAGCGCCTTGCCTCCATCAACGAACAAGCGTTTTCAAACACACTGGTGCGGCTAGCACGCACTGAAAAAAAACAATTGCTAGTATTATCCGGCCATGGTGAACGTAAAATGGACGGTATCACCCAGCGTGACCTGGGAAATTTAGGTAAGAAACTGTTAGAAACCGGCTTCGAAAGCACCTCCTTCAGCTTTACCGATCAACCTGAGATTCCGGATATCGGCGTACTGGTCATTGCCTCCCCACAAATCGAATTGCTGGAAGGGGAAGTAAAAAAAATTCTGGATTACCTTGCCAATGGTGGGAATTTGCTGTGGCTGGTGGATATCGGTTCATTGAACGGATTACTACCCCTGGCCGAAAAACTGGGCATCGTATTTACCCCCGGCGTCATTGTCGATCCTCAGTCCAAGCAGCTGAGAGTACCCACCACTTTCGCGTTGGGAACACTCTACGGTGCACATGCCGTAACAGAAAACTTTGATTACATCACGGTATTTCCTTTTGCGCGCCAGCTCATCCTGGAAGAAAACACCGATTGGCACCGTACCATCCTGGCAGAAGCTGCGCCTGAAGGCTGGGTGGAAACCGGTTCAATCAATTCCTCCTCGGAAGGTGAAATCACCTTTGATAAGGAAAACGACGTTTCAGGCCCGGTAAGTGTTGCCGTGGCATTGAGCCGAGTGGTGGGGGATCGCGAACAGCGGATCATTGTAGTGGGCAGCGGACATTTTCTGGCCAATGGCTATCTCGGTAATGGCGGCAATCTGGATTTGGGCATGAATATGATCAACTGGCTCGCCGGTGATGAAGCATTTATTCCGATTCAGCCACGTATCACTCTCGACAGCCGACTGGCACTGAACGAACTGCAACTGACCCTAATCGTTACTGGTTTCCTTATCATCCTGCCTCTGGTATTCCTTGTCAGTGGAATTTTTATCAACTGGTACCGCAAGCGCAGATGATATGCAATCCTGTTTCTCCTGCTTACTCCCGGTTCCTGCCTGATCATGCCAGAATTACCTGAAGTCGAAATCACCCGATCCGGAATCGATGCCCATCTGGCTGGCAGAGCTATCATACGGGTCAATATTCGCAATCCTGTTCTGCGCTGGCCAGTATCTTCCGAGTTGATTGTGTTATTACCCGGGCAACGAATCAGTGCAATTACCCGGCGAGCAAAATATCTGCTGTTTGCCTGCAGCAGAGGAACGCTCATCATGCACTTGGGAATGTCCGGTAATTTGCGTGTGCTACCTGAATCAACTCCGCCACAACTACACGATCACTTCGATCTGCAAATGGATAATGGAATGATGCTGCGTTTTCGTGATCCACGGCGGTTTGGCGCCATACTATGGTGGGATGGTGATATTCGCCAACATCCCCTATTACAGAAATTGGGCCCCGAACCCTTGAGCGATGATTTCAATGGACAATTTCTGTACAAAAAAACACGAGGGCGCAGCGCCAGCATCAAGGAAGTGCTCATGAACCAGCACATCGTGGTCGGGATAGGCAACATTTACGCCAATGAAGCTTTGTTTCAAGCTAGGATTTCCCCGCTGGCCGCTGCTGGCAGCCTGAATATAATGCAATGTGAACGGTTGGGTGATGCTGTCAAGGCGACCCTGCTGCGCGCAATCGAGGCTGGAGGAAGCAGTCTGCGTGATTTCACCGACTGCGAAGGCAGCCCAGGTTATTTTCAGCAGCAATATTGGGTGTATGGGCGAGCTGACCAGTCATGCCGGCACTGTGGAACGTGGGTGAGTAAGACCCGGCAAGGCCAGCGGTCTACTTTCTTTTGTGCTCAGTGCCAGCAATAAGAAATTAAGCCAGATTCAATTAAACCCGTGTTGCTGCAACCAGGTATCCAGCAGTCGGCGCAATGCCTCTATCGGACGAAAACCCACAGTAATCAAATAACAGTCTGTTTCGCTTTCAGCCACCAATGCGGGAAATCCGTTTATTCCCCACTGTTGTGCTGCACGCTGAAAACCTGCCAGTGTCCGCTGTTTCGTCTCATCAGACTGAAATACCGGGGTAAATCGTGATTCCGGTATGTTCAGATCTGCTGCAAGTTTTTTCAGAATGGCAAATTGCGTCACATTTTCCCGTTCGACATAAAAAGCACGCTGTATCTCGGCAAAAAAGGGAAATACCTTTTCCGGTTCGATCAGTGAAACACTGACGACACTCCGGCAGGCAGGTTCAGTGTCGTAAATAAACCCTTCCGGCAAGGCATTTTCAAATGTGAAGGGCTGGCCGGTAGTGGTATGTACTGACTGCCAGTGATGCAAGATCTGTGCTCTTTTTTCCGGCAAAAGCGGCGTGTTCATTCCCGGCCGCAATCCACCCGGCATTATCTTCATCGTTAAAGATGCTGAATATTCCTGCTGGATTTTTTCGATCACCGGTGCAAATCCCCAGCACCATGAACACATGGGGTCGGCTATATACCACAGAACCGGTTTTTCCATGGCCGTCAGAAGAACGTCAGGCTGCAGTACGAGATGCCCGTTTACGTTCGTGTTCCAGCAGGAAGCGTTTGCGGATGCGAATACTTTTCGGTGTAATTTCAACCAGTTCGTCATCCGCGATGAATTCGATCGCCGACTCCAGCGTCAATTGAATCGGCGGCGTCAGCACTACTGCCTCGTCATGGCCGGATGCCCGGACGTTAGTCAGTTGTTTGCCTTTGATCGGATTGACGACCAGATCGTTCTCACGGCTGTGTATGCCAATAACCATACCTTCATACAAGGGCTCTCCAGGGCTGACGAACATGCGCCCGCGTTCCTGCAACTTCCACAGCGCATAGGCCACAGCCTCACCCATTTCTGCCGAAATCAGCACCCCGTTTTTGCGTGAGGCCATATCTGGCCGCATTGGTGCATATTCATCAAAAATATGACTCATGATGCCGGTACCGCGCGTCAATGTCATAAATTCCGACTGGAACCCGATCAGGCCGCGTGCAGGAATACGGTAATCCAATCTGACTCGACCGCGTCCGTCAGTCACCATATCCAGCAGATCGCCGCGGCGTGTCCCCAGCGCTTCCATCACTGATCCCTGATTGGCTTCATCAATATCGATAGTCAGGACTTCGAACGGTTCACACTTCTCGCCATCAATTTCGCGGATCACTACCTTGGGACGAGATACCGCCAGTTCGTAGCCTTCTCGGCGCATATTTTCAAGCAGAATCGTCAAATGCAGCTCTCCTCGGCCAGAAACAAGAAATGAATCGGTTTCACCGGTTTCTTCCAGCCGCAATGCAACATTCGTCAGTAACTCCTTTTCAAGGCGCTCACGCAACTGGCGACTGGTCACGAATTTACCCTCCCTGCCGGCAAAAGGTGAAGTATTGACCTGGAAATTCATTGAAAGCGTCGGTTCATCGACTACCGGCATCGGCAATGCCTCCGGGTGATTGATATCTGCCAGAGTCGTTCCAATACCGAGTTCCTCGATACCGCTGATCAGTACAATTTCACCGGCAGCGGCCTCTCCCAGCTGAACCCGATCCAGCCCCCGAAAACCGGATACCTGATTGATACGTGCTTTTTTAGGTGTCCGCTCACCCGTCAGCACCATGACTTCCTGCCCTGGCTTCAGGCGACCACGATTGATTCTTCCAATACCGAGGCGTCCGACGAAACTTGAATAATCGAGCGCACTGATCTGCAGTTGCAGCGGCTGGTCAGGATCACCCACCGGTGCCGGAACATGTTTGAGTATCATGTCAAACAGCGGGCGCATATCGCTGCCAGACTGACTGGTATCCAATGTGGCATAACCGTTAAGTGCGGAAGCATAAACCACCGGAAAATCGAGCTGTTCCTCAGTAGCATTCAATTTATCGAACAGATCAAACGTCTGGTTCACGACCCAATCCGGCCGTGCACCGGGACGGTCGATTTTGTTGACGACCACGATTGGACGCAAACCGCAGGCCAGTGCCTTGCGAGTCACGAACCGGGTTTGCGGCATGGGGCCTTCAACAGCATCTACCAGCAACAACACACCATCCACCATCGACAATACGCGCTCGACTTCCCCACCGAAATCGGCATGGCCCGGTGTATCCACGATATTGATGTGTACGCCTGCATAATCAATCGCACAATTCTTGGAAAAAATCGTAATCCCACGTTCGCGCTCGATATCATCCGAATCCATCACTCGTTCAGCGACAGTCTGGTGAGCGGCGAAGGTACCGGCCTGATGCAGCAGCTTATCTACCATCGTGGTCTTGCCGTGGTCCACATGGGCGATAATGGCGATATTACGGAGCAGGCGTGTCATAATTGAAAGTTCCTCGGCAGTCGGTCTGGACGATTCCAGATAAACTGTGAATTATATCAGTGATCGAGTTGCTCGATTGGCAGGGTGTCATCTGTTTACTGTAGGATTTATTCAAAACCCGGAAAAACATGTTCACAGGAATCATCGAAGCAGTTGGCAGCATCAGACACGTCCATCCAGAAAAGGATGCGGTACGCATCCACATCGATCCCGGTAAACTGGATCTGGCAGATGTCACCATTGGCGATAGTATTGCTGTCAATGGCGCCTGCCTGACCGTCACTGCATTTGAAGAAGAATGCTTTACCGTTGATGTCTCCGGTGAAACGCTGAGTTGCACGCACGGGCTGGACATTCCTGGCAACCTGGTCAATTTGGAAAAAGCATTGCGGTTTTCCGGCCGGCTAGACGGCCATCTGGTCAGTGGCCATGTGGAAGGGATCGGCGAGGTCATGGAATTTACGCAGATAGGTGATCGCTGCCTGCTGGCAATCGAACTACCTCTCCAACTGCTCAAATACATCATTCCCAAAGGTTCGATCACGGTGGATGGTGTTAGCCTCACTGTGAATCAGATAGATGCCGAACGGGTTGAAATCAACCTGATTCCCCATACATTGGCCAATACGACTTTCAGGCAGTTTGAACCCGGCAAGAAAGTGAATCTAGAAACCGATATGATAGCGAAATATGTGGCACGTTTACTCGATCAGGCCCAAGGCATACAACCATGACGATTTCCTCGACTGAAGAAATTCTGGCAGATTTCAGAAATAGAAAAATGGTCATTCTGATCGACGAGGAAGATCGCGAGAATGAAGGTGATCTGGTACTGGCCGCCGATTTTGTTACACCCGACGCAATCAATTTCATGGCTAGATATGGCAGAGGACTGATCTGCCTGACATTGACGGAAGAACGCTGCCACCAGCTCAAGCTACCCATGATGGTGGCGGACAACCATTCACCACTCGGCACCAACTTCACCGTTTCCATCGAAGCAGCCACGGGCGTGACGACCGGAATTTCCGCGTCCGATCGTGCCCGAACCGTTCAAGCAGCTGTCAAGGCAGACGCCAGACCGGAAGATCTGGTTCAGCCAGGTCATATTTTCCCGCTCAAGGCACAGAAAGGTGGTGTGTTGGCACGCGCCGGCCATACCGAAGCAGGCTGTGATCTGGGGCGTCTGGCAGGTTTGAGCGAAGCTGCGGTGATCTGTGAGATTCTGAAAGAAAATGGCGAAATGGCACGATTGCCGGATTTGATCGAATTTGCCGACAAACACGCTCTCAAGATCGGGACGATTGCTGATCTCATCCATCATCGCAGCCTCACGGAAAGTCTGGTATCACGTTTTGCCGAGCGCCCCCTGCACACTGCCTACGGCGAATTCAGGCTGATTGCCTACCATGATAAGATTGCCGGTGTAACTCATATCGCGCTGGTAAAAGGCACATGGAATATCGGCGAAGAAGTATTAGTAAGGGTACATGAACCCCTATCGGTGATCGATCTGCTGGAAGTTGATGATCACAGCCACTCTTGGAGCATTCATAACGCCATGGCAGCCGTTGCACAAACTGGAAAAGGAGTGGTTGTACTACTGCATCGCAAGAATGACGCCAGCGTGCTAACTGAGCGGATTTTGCAGGCCAGATCACGTCAACCGGACAAACCTGTGCCGGATCTGCGCCAACATGGTATCGGCGCACAGATTCTCAAGGATCTTGGAGTCAGCAAAATGCGCTTGCTGGCTACTCCTCGCCGCATGCCCAGCATGACTGGCTTCAGTCTGGAAGTTGCCGGGTATATAGAACCGGGAAACCATACTCACGAGTAAAACAGTTCTTTACCTGTAGCAGAGAATAAGCCGATCTCAACAAGGAGGTACACGTTATGTCCTACTATGACAATATTCTGGAAATAGATTCAGACCTCGATGGAAACGGGTTATGCATCGGTATTGTCATGAGCCGTTTCAATATCGACGTAAGCGAAGGATTACTCGGAGCTTGTACGACAGAGCTCGCCAGATTAGGCGTACAGGAAGCGGATATTGTTCTGATAACTGTTCCCGGTGCATTGGAAATTCCAATCGCCCTGCAAAAGCTGGCTGCATCAGATCGGTTTGACGCACTGATTGCCCTAGGTGCAGTAATACGCGGCGAAACCTATCATTTTGAAGTGGTCGCCAATGAATCGGCACAGGGACTGGCAGCCGTCGGACGGGAATACAACATTCCGATTGCAAACGGTATTCTTACGACTGATGATGAAGATCAGGCTACCACCCGCATGGCTGAAAAAGGGAGGGAGACAGCGCGTGTCGTAGTAGAGATGGCCAATCTGGTCTTGGCTCTCGATGAAATGGATCAATCTGCTCCCGCATAATGTCAACAGAAGCCACTTCTCCCGTGAAACGGGCACAAAGCCATAAAGGCTACAAAAACCGCCGTCGCCTATCGCGCGAACTCGCCTTGCAGGGAATTTACCAATGGCAAGTCACCGGAGGCAACGCTCGGGACATTGGTATACAACTACAGCAAGTCAGCTTTTTCAGTAAGGCAGATGGTCCCTATTTCTCCGATTTGCTGCAAGGTATCCTGGAACACGCTGCCGACTTGCAAACACAGATCCAGCCGCATCTCGATCGACAAATGGCTGAACTCAGTCCCGTGGAATGTTCGATTCTCTTGATCGGCACCTATGAAATAGTTTACCGCCCTGAAATTCCCTGTCGTGCCATCATCAACGAAGCCATTGAACTGGCCAAAAGCTATGGTGGAACGGACGGACACAAATACGTCAATGGTGTGCTGGATAAATTGGCTGCCCGGTTGCGTGCCGTCGAACTTCAATACCCGCCTGCACGAAATAAAGATTCCAGTTAAACCATCACGGCGCTGCACCCATTGACAGTCTTCCTGCCGTGCTTACGATAAGCGACTATGAACTCAGAATTTGATGTAATCGATCGCTACTTTATCCGTCCCTGGCACAATACCTTGCTTGGGCCGGGTGATGATGCCGCACTGATTGCCTGCAAACCAGGAATGGATTGGGCAATATCAATCGATACTCTGGTTGCAGGGCGACATTTTTTTTCCGATGTCGATCCTGCCACACTGGGACATAAAGTGCTGGCCGTCAACCTTTCCGATATGGCCGCCATGGGCGCCACACCGCGCTGGGCAACCCTCTCCCTGACATTGACCGAAGCCCTCGCACAAGATGATACCTGGCTAAAAGCATTTTCCAGTGGATTTTTTGCACTGGCCGACCAGTACCAGGTCGAGCTGATAGGGGGAGATACGACGGGGGGTCCGCTCAATATCAGCGTACAGATCATTGGTGAGGTCGAACGAGAAAAAGCCCTCCGACGCAGTGGCGCCAGACCGGGAGATGATATCTGGGTATCCGGTTATCTGGGTGATGCCGCTCTGGCGCTGCAATTCCTGCAACAGCACGTAACACTGACAGCGCAGGAAGCCGTGTCCTGTCTGGCTGCGTTACATACCCCCATGCCCCGTATCTCCCTTGGAAAAGCCCTGGTAAATGTGGCACGCAGCGCCATCGATATTTCAGATGGCCTGCTGGCTGATCTGGGCCATATTCTGGATCGCTCCGGCGTTGCAGCCACGATTGATTTTGACCGCATCCCCCGCTCTCCAGCATTGAAAAATAAACTACAACCGGAAAACACCGTCACAAATACCATCCGTCAATTAGCCATTGACTGTTTACTGAGGGGCGGTGATGATTATGAGCTATGTTTCACTGTATCGGAAAACAGGCGCGATGCTGTCACTCGGCTGGCGCAGGAATCCGGTATCCTGCTTTCCCGCATTGGAAAAATCACGCCGGGAAAAGGGTTGACCGTTCTCGGTACTGACGATGACCTGCTAATCTTTAAGAATAAAGGCTATGATCACTTCTCTGCCCGATAATTATTCACCACAACGCCAAATTCCGATCAAACCGGATATCACTTTCGTACACGTCCGGCTTGCGCATTTCATCGCCATGGGCGCCGGTATTGGCCTGATTCGCTACATGCCAGGTACCGCTGGTACCCTCGCTGCTATTCCGTTTTATCATTTTCTCGATTCAATCATCGAACCAGTATCGCTACTGTTGATCATCGATGTTTTTTTCATTATGGGCATCTGGGCATGTGCAGTCACCGGCCGGGCTCTTAATTCACCCGATCATTCCGGCATGGTATGGGATGAAATCGTCGCTTTCATGCTGGTACTGTTTTTTACCCCGAATCACTGGACCTGGCAGCTTGCTGCTTTTTTCCTGTTTCGTTTTTTCGATATCGTCAAACCCGCACCTATCGGTTATCTGGATGCTAAACTCAAGGGTGGATTGGGTGTCATGCTGGATGACCTGATGGCAGCGTTCTACACTCTGCTTTGCCTCGCAGGCTGGAAATCGATGGTTCTGTTTCAAAGTTACTTTTGAACACCTCCCCCATTATTCCGGATGACGCAACCTTGCTGGAACTCGCCCGGCAAACCGGGAAGTTACTCGAACAAAACGGATTGAAACTGGTTTCGGCAGAATCCTGTACGGGCGGCTGGATCGGGCAGATCATCACTACCATTCCCGGCAGTTCCGCCTGGTATGACTGTGGCTTTATCACCTACAGCAACTCATCCAAGCAGCAAATGGTGCATGTACAACAATCCACTCTTGTACAATTTGGTGCCGTCTCCGAACAAACAGCCCGGGAAATGGCGCTGGGCGCGCTTGCTCAAAGCGAGGCACAGGCAGCGGTATCCGTAACCGGTATCGCTGGTCCTGCTGGTGATTCTGTAGAAAAACCGGTCGGTACCGTATGTTTCGCCTGGATGCTCGAAAACGCCTCTGCGACATCGGCAAACAGCAAAACATGCCGGTTCAGTGGCAACCGTGAAGCCATCCGACGCCAATCCGTCGCCATGGCACTGCAAGGCATGCTCGAGTTGCTGGAAAACACTACACCGCTGAATCTTGCCTGATAGAAGGCGGATAAAATTAACGCTTGCCGTCGTAATCAAGCCGGCAAGTTCGTGTTATGAATTATTTCAGTACGAGAACAGGAATTATGAGATTGCTACGTAACCCCTTTTTAGAAATGGGGTTACGTAGCAATGAATTGTTTTTATCAAAAGTTAAGTTTGATACTGGCTTGATAAAAATTATTGGATACATCACTCTTCACATCGAATCCACCTGCAAAACGCAAAGCAAGATTTTTCGGCAGGCCAAATTCGATGTAAGGGCCCACCCAATTATATACAACTCCCTCCAGGCTGCTATCTATACGATTTTTAGCTGCCCAAAGGTGTTCCCAGTGAATTCCGACGGAATTGATCGGTAATGCCTTACCCACACCAAACAAGGCAGGTTTTACCCCGACATTGATCCAGTTATGCAAAAAATCCCTTGCACGCGGACCACGGGTAGCCATGTAGTAAGCAACGTAGAGGTTCGCTGTAAAATAATCGTCATCGTAATTAACGACCAGGTTAGGTACAACCCCTTCACCAGCACGAATATCCTTACCGACAACTTCAGAAGACAACAGCGAACCGTTCAGCATCCCGATATTGGGATTAATGCTCAACGTATTGTCAAGAAACCTGAAATTCAGACCAATACCAAACTCTGTCCAGAGTCCCTGTCCACCCGCATTGACGGTATCACCTGTCGGCCCTGACACCACACTGCTTTTCCCGAAATTGGGATTGGTCCATAACCACGAGTAGAACGTGAAATCGATATTATCAGCAACTTCATAACCCGCATCTAAGATAGTCTGGAAGCCAAAAAAAGCATCTTGCTTCAGAACTACCCCTCCATGAAACTTATGTTTATCGAATCCGTGGCTATCGCCATGCTCTTCGTTTTCTGATCGTCCCTCAAGATCAGCAATCTTTGCCTCCAAGGCCTCCACTTTCTGCCTGAGCTCCCTGTCTTCCTCGGCAGACACACTTGTTGCAGTACATGCTAGACCCAGAAGCACCAGACCCGCTATCTGCTTTTTCATCGATGAGTACCTTTCTCAATATAAAATTGAAATTATTGTTTTTCCAGGTCAGACAACGTCACTCCCCCTGACCAGAAAAACGATTAACAATATAACTGACCGTAAAATGGCTACCCGTGAACTAATAAACTAATGAACTGTCTGAGTAGTCAGACCGGTAGTTGACTATATTTTTTCTTTTCACTCCACGTTATGAAGTGAAATTTTTTATAACTGATTTAAAAAAACGGGTCAAGGTTTTTCTGCTGGAAATTCAACTTGAATGCTTTTGGATCCTTACCTGGTTGGAAATTATGAGTTCGGTTTACGACTCTGTTAGAATCACTGAGGAAGCTGGCTAGACAGTCGCTGCCTGGTAACAGGGAGAGGAAAGTCCGGGCTCCACAGAGCAGGATGCCGGTTAACGGCCGGCCGCCGTGAGGTGAGGAACAGGGCCACAGAGACGAGCGTATTAAGTTACGGTGAAACGCGGTAACCTCCATCCGGAGCAAGATCAAATAGGCAGATGATGACGCTGCTCGCTGAGTCTGCGGGTAGATCGCTGGAGCATACGGGTAACTGTATGCCTAGAGGAATGACTGTCCACGACAGAACCCGGCTTATCGGCCGGCTTCCCCATGAACAATCTCAACAACAGATTCAGATAGATACAAAAAAGGGACAGATTACTCTGCCCCTTCCTTTTTACAACCGTTTGATTATCTGATCGTTACCGATTAGAAATCGTGGCGTACACCTACTGAGTAGACGTTACGATCAGTATCTGCACCTGCTACGAGATTTCTGTCTTTCACCCAAACGCGCTGGTAACCACCAAACAGGCTGGAACGACGGCTCAGATTATGAATCACACCGACAGTGATGTTTTCAACATTACGTTTTGCATAATATGGATCCAACGTCAAAACCTCACCAGTCTTTTTCGCTGTAGTCATACCACCTTGTGCAACCAACGTGGTATTGCCAATCGTGTAGTCAGCACCTGCTATCCACAGATCACCGTTACCGTTCGGGTTCATAGCGGAGTTACACTGACCGCGGCCACCATCAGCACTTTGAGTAGGACTGGCCGGATTATAATCTCCGAAAGCAGATGCATGGGTACAACTTGCTGCACCACCATACGGATTGGCATTGTACACACGCTCATACTGACCACGCAGACGGAAATCTCCTACGCTGAAGATTGCACCACCACGCCAGATTTGTTCATCCTTAGGTGCAGCACCTAGCAGCCCTAATCCTGATTTTTGGTAAGTACTGACATTATCCCGGGAGTAAGCACCAAACACATCCACGCCAACCGCATCAAACTGTCCGCTATACTTGGCAGCAACTTGAAAATCCCATTCACCGTTCTCACCACCAGCATATGTTAAGTCATTGATGCGTGCTGGGTCATTTTTGTCCGCATCGCCCGGCATCAGCAAACCTGCTACGGAGAAACCTTCTACTACCGGTGAGTCAAAACGTATGGCACTGTTGACAAAACCATGGTCGCCTGAACCATAACCATTATCGGAGGAAGCCATCAAGCCACCACTACCATTCGCATGCAAACTGGTGTAGGCAAATGGATCAACAGTATGACCACCAGCAAAATCTTTGAGTACCGATTGAACGCGACCAAATTTCAGTTCACCCCATTGATCACCACCCAGTCCTACCCATTGCTCCCGAGCCAGGTGTCTATCCTCACCACCGCCTGGATTGAGTGAGTACTCGATACGGCCAATGGCACGTAACCCTGCACCCAGATCTTCAGCAATCTGCAGGCCCCAGCGCGATTGCAGCGCATCATCCGATACAGCGGTTTGTGAATTGAACCCGTCCATATCAATAGTTGCATATTCAGCCTGCAAGCGACCGAAAATAGTGACATGTGTACCTTCCGCTGAAGCTGCCAGCGGAGCTGCCAATGCGCCGGCCACTGCCAGTGCAATCAGTCTTTTATTCATTTGAAACTCTCCTTAAAGAAAAATAACCTAGGTCAATAAAGATAGATCGTAATACCGTGCTTCCCACATTCTTCACTACTTCTGTTCCAACCTGACTGAAAGTGTTACGTGCTTCCTACCTTCCGGTCAGAAGGGTTGAATGGATTGTGCCCAAGCAGAATCTGCTGTGCAACATTAAATAAGCTTTTTACACTTTTTGGGTCGAATTATGTTGTGTTATTGCAACACTCTGATCATATCCATAGAAATTCTTTCAGTTCGCTGCACAACTCGTGGAACAAATCAGATAGTAACTAAAGGAGGTAGAACGTTACCCGCCACACTTTATTTGCAGTTCGCGGCTAAAAACCTGGTTATGTGATGATGGTACACACAAATCAGTGGAAATCTGCTGGTGTGGCGCTGAATGATGATGACGTGAAAGCCGGAGTTTTATGCAAGCCTCACCACGTAATATATTTCTAGCCGACGGCGTCAACTGCAGGGCAATACGCTCTCCGCCAGCACGATCCTCACCAGCAACGAGATAGCCCAGCGCCAGCAGGTGCCTGAAAACGATACGCCAGCCTTCAACACTCAATTCATGGCCGATACCAAAAGTACTGATGCAGTCATGCCCCCATTGCCTAATACGATCTGTCCGTTTTCCGGTCAGAACATCGATCAGATACTCCATACCAAAACATTGACCCGTCCGGTAAACACAGGACAATACTTTCTGAGCAGCAACCGTGGCATCCTGAACGAGTGTCGTCTCCAGGCAGATATCGCAATTGCCACACGGAAGATTGTCGGTTGGCTCACCGAAATAGTCGAGTAACGGTTTTCTGCGGCAAGTTGTTGTTTCACATAATGTCAGCAGTGCATCCAGCCGGGCAACAGCCGCCTGTCTGATTGAAGCAGACAGCTGCTCCGTACTGGATTCGATCTGGGATCGTAGCCGGATAATGTCACCAGGCCCGTAAACCATCCATGCATTGGCTGGCAGACCATCACGTCCGGCACGCCCAGTTTCCTGATAATAGCTTTCGATACTTTTGGGCAAATCCAGATGTGCGACAAAACGGATGTCCGATTTGTCAATACCCAACCCGAATGCGGAAGTGGCAACCATCACGATACCGTTTTCCTGCATAAATTTTTTCTGGTTCCGGGTACGAATGGAGGTTTCCATACCCGCATGGTAAGCAAGCGCCTGAATATGATTAGTATTGAGCCAAGCGGCTGTTTCCTCAACCTTTTTTCGGGATTGACAATAAATGATACCCGCCTCTCCTGGGTGGTAGCTACTGATGAATTTCAACAACTGTAGCCGGCTATTGGATCTTGCCGTAATGCGGTAGCAAAGATTAGGGCGATCAAAGCTGCTGATAAAGGAGCGAGCCTGATATAAATCCAAGCAACGCAGGATATCCGTGCGGGTTCTGGTATCGGCGCTGGCAGTCAAGGCAATGCGCGGTATTTGCGGAAATTTCTCCGGCAGAATTGACAATTTGCCGTATTCCGGCCGGAAATCATGTCCCCATTGGGAAACACAATGTGCTTCGTCGATGGCAAACAGAGCAATGGGGATACGCTGTAGCAGTGCACGGAACCGAACAGTCAACAGTCTTTCCGGTGCAACGTAGACCAGATCATACTCTCCCGCCAGCATCCTCTGTTCGATGGCCATCGCAGCTTCGGGTGCCAGCGCTGAATTTACATACGCTGCCCGCACCCCTTGTCGGCACAGTACGGCCACCTGATTTTCCATCAGTGCAATCAGTGGAGAGATGACGATAGCCGTACCTTTTCTCAATAATGCGGGAATCTGGTAACACAATGATTTGCCGCCGCCGGTAGGCATCAGTACCAGGCAGCTATCTCCATTCACTACATGGGTGATGATTTCGGCCTGCTTGCCGCGAAATTCGCTGTAACCGAAAATTTCTCTGAGCAGGGTTTGAGCGTGCGAGATCATTTCTCGCTCATGAAATGCTCCAGATCACGCCGGGCACGCTTGGTGGGTCTACCTTTACCGGCGAAACGCGGCGGAGTCGGCTGCGATTTGAGGTTTTCTGCCACGGTCTCACGCATCTGCCGGCTCTCTTCCGTTTCCTGATAAAGCAGGCGAGCTTCAGTGGCGGATCTGCGCTGATTGGATAACACCAGTACTTTTACCAGATGATGATAAGGCCCGATACGAATAGCGAGCAGATCACCCGTACTCAGAATTCTGGAAGGCTTGGCCCGCATACCGTTGACCTGCACCTGCCTCCGTTCGATCGCATCAGCAGCCTGTGAGCGTGTCTTGTAAAAGCGCGCGGCAAACAGCCATTTATCAATGCGGAATTTCTCGTTTGCAGACTGTGCACTCTTTTCGGTCATAAGCGAGCAGAAAAGGTTAATTAAACGAATCAGCGAATTAAGTGAATTGCTTTTATCGAGCAGGGCTGGCTGGATTCTCCCTGCCGGGCAGCAGGATTGTCAAGAAAGGGCCAAAAAATTGATGGAGTAAATTACCTTGACGATCATACCAAGCGAGATGCACCAGGCCAGAATGACAAAACTGTATTGCAGTTTCGCTTCATCGAAATGATGAGCATATCGTCTGCCTGTCAGCGTGCCGATAATCGTGCCTCCAGTAAAAGGCAGCGCGATCAGCCAGTTCATAAATCCCATGGAAGCAGCCGAGACGGCTCCAGCGACAGAAATCAGCGCAGTAATGGCAAGTGCAGTGGCCGTCAGGGATTGCATGGGCAGGTTCGATACTTTCCTGAGCGCAGGAATAGTGATGAACCCGCCTCCCACCCCGAGCAGGCCAGACAGAAAACCAGTTGCCATCCCGGAAAACAGCAACCCTTTGGCACAGGGTAAGGTCCATATCAGATGGCCACTTTCCAGACTGAGCTGACAGGGTGGGTAAGAAGCTTCCTCTAACAGTGCCGGCTGCACGAATCGCCTGCCCAGGCGGTACATGTAACCAGCTGCAAAAGCCAGCACCACAGCAAACAATACCGTCAGCAGTAAATCAGGCAATTGCCGAGCGATCCAGATCCCGGCTGGTGCGACCAGCATACCGGTAGCTGCGATGAGAGCGGCTGCCCGATAGCGGACAATTCCCCGCATGAAGGCGGTACAAGTGGCAACTGCTGCCGACACGGCGATTGACAACAGGGTAATCGGTGCAGATTCCGCGATAGTCGTATGCAAACCGAAAACCAGTAGCGGGACAGCAATGATGGCGCCACCCGAACCGGTCAGCCCCAGCACGAGCCCGGTGAAAATACCAGGCAATACCGCCAGCCACTGGATTTCCATGAAGGATTATTTTGTCTCGGTAGAGCGCGTCAGCCATTCATGCCCTTTCAGCATGCCTTCCCAGTACAGCCACGGGAAAAGTTTGACTTTAAACCACCAGTAGAGCTTTCTGGCAACGACGGGATTGAGCGGAAATGTCGGCAACAGTTTTCCGCCGAAACCAAATTCGGCCAGCACCACTTTGCCATTTTCAACTGTAAGCGGGCAAGCACCGTATCCATCGTAAACAGCGCGAAATTCTCGACCCTCTTTCGCTGCCAGCAGATTTTCAGCGACAATGACAATCTGTTTTCTGACAGCTGCTGCTGTTTTCGTATTGGGGGAAGAACAGGCATCCCCCAGAGAGAAAATATTGGCAAAACGAGTATGTTGCAACGTTTTTGGATTGACCTCACAGAATCCACTGGCATCTGCCAGCGGGCTGTCTCGCAGAAAATCCGGTGCTACCTGGGGTGGGGTAACATGCAGCATATCGAAGGGTTTATCCACGCGTGTGATTTCCCCTGCCTCATTCTTGATTTCAAAGGTAGCAATTTTCTTCAAGCCATTAACCTTGACCAGATTGGAATTGAATACCAAATTGGCGTGATACTTATGGACATACTCCATCAGCGGTGGTACAAAATCAGCTACACCAAACAGTACCGCCCCTGCCAAATCGAATTCGACCTCGATCTTGTCCAATACTCCTTGGCGCTGCCAATAATCGCAAGACAAATACATCGCTTTCTGCGGCGCCCCGGCACATTTGATCGGCATAGGAGGTTGCGTAAATAACGCCTTGCCACCTTTGAGTTGTTGCGTTAATGACCAGGTATAAGGTGCCAGATCGAACAAGTAGTTGGAGGTGACGCCGTTCTGACCGAGTGTTTCCTGGATACCTTCTATTTTTTCCCAAGCAAGACGAATACCGGGGCATACGATCAGCTGCTGATAGCCAATGGTACGGCCATCGGCCAGATGAACCAGATTATCATTCGGGGAAAATCCGGATACCTCCGCCTTGATCCACTCAGCCCCGTGTGGAACGACATCGGCCATATTACGAACAGTTTGATCCGCCGCGTAAGCACCGCCCCCGACCAGTGTCCAGGCGGGCTGGTAGTAATGTTTGTCATTTGGTTCGAGAATGGCGATACGTAGGGAGGAACGCCGGCGCAGCAGGCTGGCAGTAACCCCCAGCCCGGCTGAACCCCCTCCTACTACTACGATATCGAAAGCATTATCCCAGTTGCAGGCAGAAGGTACCGCAGCTGATTTATCTGCTGTCTCATCCCGCGAAAGCGCAGGCGATACTGCGACTGCATCGGCTGCCTCGCCATCTGCTTCGGTGACAGCTGCTGCCTCATGTTCCCAGTCACAAGCTGCAGAGGTGGTTTCAGCAGGAGTAGCGGTTGTGCCTACGTCACGACTGTACAGTGCACGAGCACGATTGCCTGAATTGCAGAAAGCCAGCACCGGCCCAGGCAGGGTCTCCATCAATTGGTGAAAAGCCATGCATTTTTCATCTGAAATCTGGCCGATTTCGACCGGTAAATAGGCGAATTGCAGTCCCGCTGCTTTTGCTGCATTTTCCAGCTCCGTGCTATCGGGCTGGTTTTCTCCCCCTTCTCCATCGGGACGGTTACAAATGATAGATTTGTAACCGGCTGCAGCGATTGCCGCTACATCGTCCACACTAATCTGGCCTGAGACTGCTATTTTTTCATCCAGCTTGTTCCAATTTGTTTCAGAAGCTACGCTCATGGTACTTTCTCCTTGTTTAGAGATGAAATTTCTGAGGCTGCCAGTAGCATATCGGCTGCATAACAGCGGGCAACATGTTCAGAGTTTAAACCCCGAACGGGATCGTCAATTTATTGTTTGCTGTTATGAGTGACGCTATCCGGAAAATGGTGATGTTCGTTCTGACAGTACACATTAAACAGCGTATTCATGATTTGCACCGCCTCCGGACTGGCGAGACTGTAATAAATATACTTTCCCTGCCGTTCGGTAGAAACGAGCTTTTCATCTCGCAACACAGTGAGCTGCTGTGACAGGGTAGGTTGCCGGATACCAAGTATCTGTTCCAGTTCACTAACGTTTTTTTTTCCTTGTATTAGTTGACACAGGATCAGCAGCCGGTCTTCATTGGCCAGTATCTTCAGCATGGAACAGGCTTTGACTGCGGCAGCCTTTTTTTCCACCATAACCGAGAAATCCGGCTGCGTATATTGGTCCGTCATTTTCTTTCAATATTTCCCGGTTGTCGATAGTTTAAATTCGAACCTGACTGATGGTGTTTTTCCAGCAGATCGAAAATGAGCATGCCTAACAGCATGGCGACCACGAATACGATACCCTCAACATTACCTGATGCTGCCAGAACCAGTCCCGGACCCGGACAAATACCGGCCAGCCCCCATCCCATACCGAACAGTAGACTGCCCAGAATCAGGCGAAGATCAACGGTGCGGATTCCGGGCAGGTGGACCGGTGTGGATAACAGTGTCTGGCCGCGCTGTTTTGCTACCCTGAAGGCAAAAAACCCGATACTTATCGCACCAAGCATGACAAACATCAGCGAGGGATCCCAGGGCCCGGCAACGTCCAGAAAGGACAGCACTTTTGCAGGATCGGTCATACCGGACAGTATCAGACCCAGGCCAAAAATCAGCCCGGAAAGGAATGCAGCAAACGGTACGAGCATGTTTTCCCTTTCTCAATGAATGTGTTTTCAACCCAAGATGTGACGAACGACGTAAACTACCACCATCCCTACGGCCATGAATAAAACCGTCGCTACCATCGAGCGCGGTGAAAGACGTGACAGGCCACAGACACCGTGGCCGCTAGTACAACCAGAACCATAACGGGTTCCTATCCCAACCGCCAGCCCGGCCAGTGCAAGTACGGCATGACCGGTTTCAATACGGACCGGGAGTAATTCTCCCAGCCAATGCCAAAGCCACGGGGCAAGCAGTAATCCACTGACGAAGGCAGCCCGCCAAGCGAAATCTCCTCTGCGTAATTCGATCAATCCGCCGACGATCCCCGATATTCCCGCGATCCGTCCGGCGATGAGCAGCAACAAAGCCGTTGCCAGGCCGATAATCATGCCGCCGGTAAATGCGCTGACAGGGGTAAATGATTGCCAATCGATCATAAATTTTCTCCTTGATGGATAAATTATACTAATATATTATATTTTTTAATAATATAATATATTAGTAGAATATAAAATTCAAGGAGCCGATAATGCAACCCAATATTCAAGCATTCTTTGATCCGGTCACGTGGACGGTCAGCTATGTTGTATTCGACAAGCCGGGTGGGCACTGCGCCATTATCGACCCGGTGCTCAATTACGACCCTAAATCCGGAAGAACCAACCATCATTCTGCCGATGTACTGATCAAATTCGTGCGCTCAAAAGATCTGGTAGTAAGCTGGATTCTTGAAACCCATGCTCATGCCGATCATCTTTCCTCTGCGCATTATCTCAAGCAGAAACTAGGTGGAAAAATCGCTATCGGCAGTCGGATTCCGGGCGTACAACAAGTATTCAAGAAGCTGTTCAACATGGGGCCGGATTTCCAGCCGGATGGCTCACAGTTCGATCATTTGTTCGATGATGGAGATACTTTTGAGGTAGGCGAGCTGAAAGGCAGGCCAATTTTCGTGCCTGGACATACACCGGCCGACATGGCCTACCAGTTCGCGGATACGATTTTTATCGGCGACACGATGTTCATGCCGGATGTGGGAACGGCCCGTGCTGATTTCCCTGGCGGGGATGCTCGGCAACTTTATCGTTCTATCCGTAAACTGCTGGATAATTACCCTCCGGAAACGAGACTATTTATGTGTCACGACTATCCGCCCGATGATCGCTCGGTACAGTGGGAAAGTACAGTTGCTGAACAACGAGCACACAACATTCATGTGCACGATGGCATCAGCGAGGATGAATTCGTTGCGATGCGCACTGCACGGGATGCCACTTTAGAGATGCCGGTACTGATCCTGCCATCTGTTCAGATCAACGTTCGGGCGGGACAACTGCCGCCCACCGAAGATAACGGTATGGTGTATCTGAAAATACCGATCAACGTTTTATAAACCAGTTCATGCAAACCTTCGGCCGGTTTCAGGGCCAGGAAAACCATGGTTACCAGTAGCGGACGTTGCCAGTATCGATATGAATGAAGTTTGATTTTGGATAATAGCCAACTCCGCCGGCATGCATCGACATTGCCGCCCGGCGCAAAATACGGAGCGGAACACCAGGCAGACGGATATCGATTGCCTTACCTTGCATGTGTAAACTGTTTTTGGCTACTCCATGATTTTGTACTGAAAGCGCAGCATTGGTGGCTGGTGAACGATACCCTGAAACCACCTGAAATTCCTTAGAACTCCCGGTTTTATAGTGCAGATGCTGCATCAGATCGATCAACCTCGGATCGATCAGGTGAATATCGCCGGATCGATGATCGCGTAACACTTTTTCAATCGCTCGCAAAGCTTCGGGAATATATTTCCCCTGTTCCCAGTAGGCGGTTCTGACTCTCTCGCCTGTATGCAGGTTCAGCAAAGACACCCGTTTTTCGTAAACACGGGAATAAGCCGCATTGGCTGCTGGCATGGCAAGCAGTGCACAGGCACCCAGACCGGCCTGCAATAGTCGACGGCGGCTGGCGCCCTGCTCAGTAAGAATTTCCAGGTTATCAGTCATGATAAGTTCGGACATTGTCATCCTCCATAGTCGTACTAGATTTAAAAAGATTGTGACAGGTGCGGCTCCGGCTGCAGCCAACGGGCATAAGCCAATGCTCGTTTGTCGCGTCCATAGACATCGGCCGAAAAGTGGACTTCGCCCTGCTCGTCACTCCAAGCGGTCAGATACAACAAGTAAACAGGAATCGGTTCAGGTAAATACACGGTTTGTGTATTGCCGCTATCGATTTTCTCCAAAATATTGGCTTTCTCAAAAGATGATCCCAGTACGAATTCTGCCAGCTTCAATGGTTTTTCCAGACGGATACAGCCCGAGCTGAAGGTGCGGATATCCCTCTGGAACAGGGATTTAGAAGGGGTATCGTGCAGATAGATGCTGAAAGGATTGGGAAACATGAATTTAATGGTGCCAAGCGCATTCTTTTTGCCGGGCTCCTGCCGCAAGACATAAGGAAACGAACGGCTGAACGCGTGCCAGTCAATGGCATCGGGATCCAGCTCGAGTTCATAATGGTAATCTGAAAATACTCGAATCCCTTCGGAAGCAAAGTGATTCGGATTGTGTTTCTGCTTTGGCAACAAATCCTTACTGGCAATACTTGCAGGTACGTTCCAGTATGGGTTGAGAACCAGGTGAGAAATCCGGCTGTTGAAACTCGGAGTAGAGCGATAGTCGCGCCCGACCACGATACGCATGTCCAGCACGCGCATATTATTCCGGATTGCTACCAGATTAAATCCAGCGATGTTAACCAGAATGTAACGATTGCTAAATTCTCTGGGCAACCAGCGCAGCCGTTCAAGTGTAATGCGCAGCTGTTGAATGTGCCCAACCGCCGTCATATTCATCGCTCGCCGGGTATTTTTACCGATGACGCCATCGGTATTCAATCCGTACTGGTACTGAAAAGCTTTGATCGCTTCTTCTAACTGATCATCGTACAACTCGCTATCATCGCTGACGATATCATATTCCGGTTTTTCAAAAATATAGTGTGCTTCCCTGATCCGCTGGCGGATCAATGGAATGGCAGCATGTCTGGTTTTGGGATGAATCGAGGAAATATCGTCCGGTATCCGCGTCCATACCGTGCCAGCAGCAACCAAAGCGCGCAACCTGATCAGCAGTTGTTTGAGTGAGCGATATTGCGGCACATCGGGTGACAAGTTTGCCAGTGTTTGTTCTAATTGTTTTGCCGAATTCACGGAAACGATGCTTTGCTGCAGGAAATTCGCTGGATCGAACCGTTGTTGTGGAATGTGCCAGTCTGGATCAGCCAGAGTTGCTGTCAACCGACCATTGGACAAGTCATGTATCAGTGCCAGCAGGGATCGGGTGGTACTCAGTTCAAGCGAAAGGGAAACCTGATCGGGAGATTCTTTACGCAACCTGCGTAAAATTTCGATATGGTAATCGCTGCTCGTCAGACCTTCTTCATCGGCTCGCCCGATAAAATTCAGTACTGTATCCAGTAAAACACCGGAATCTTTTTTCAGAGTCCAGATCGGCTGATAGTCGCGTTGCGCATAAAAATGCCGCAGTCTTATCAGTTCTCCCTCATCCATCCCTTCCCAGACATTTTTTGCCAGCTGCTCCTGTATTACATCTACACTGGCCGTTGCAGATCTATTTTCTGCAACAACAGACAGAGTCGTAAGTGCGAAGCAAAAAAAGATCAGATACTGGGCAATAACCAAATAGTTGAGCCGAAACTTGCTCAGGAACCTCTGAAAAACTACTTGCGTTGTCATTTCTGCGTTAAAAATCGGCTTAAAATACTTATTTACACGTATAAACTCCGATTTTTTCGCCGGCTTTTGCCTTGAACCGACTGCCTTGCTGACGTTTTTTAGAGATTTCCTAATGCCTCGATCAAACGATAAAAAAGCTTTCCTAAGTTTCTGGTATAAAAGAATCATCAATCAGATAGATTTTTCTCCGGGTCTGGAGAAATTTTTAAAGATTTTTTCATGAAGTTATCTTTTAACATACCTTACCTAAATTCATAAAGCGGAAATCAGAGGATGAATCCAAAAATCGTCATCCGATAATGAGATTAATAATTATATTTAAAATGATTCTGATAGGGTAAAACAGATAGCATGCAATAAAGCAACCTTCTATAGAAAACTTCATTATACTACTCATTCTGCAGGTAAACGGGACCTGCACCTACTCAACGATAAAACCGTTTGCTGTTCTGTCGCAATTAATTGTTTGTTTTTCCTCCAGGTTTTTCCGGATTTTCCGAAATACTTTTCGGGACTCAGGTCCATTTCATCTATATGTCATGCAGAAAATAGAAACTTTCTGGCATTTCTGTCTCAAGTATTTCAAACAGGCGTTGAACGGACAACAATTCAACACTTGGATCAAGCCACTCAAGCTGGAAATCTGCCCGAATGAGAAAAATACACTGGTTTTGATCGCACCTAATCGTTTCGTATTGCAGTGGATCAAGGATAACTTCGTCACTCGTATCGACGAAATGGCACAGGATCATTTCAACGAAAAAATCAACTTCAGGCTGGAACTGCGAGAATTAGTCGAAAGCGAAACTTCGACAACCAGATCCTCGGCACAGAAAAACAAAGAAGACAAAAAACCAGCTGCGGAGAAAACACAAAGTGCCATAAGCAAAAAAAACAATCCCAGTCGGCTCAACGCCAGTTTTACCTTTGATGCATTCGTTACCGGAAAAGCAAATCAACTGGCGCGTGCGGGTGCTATTCAAGTGGCGGAACGGCCCGGTATCGCCTACAACCCTCTATTCATCTACGGTGGCGTTGGATTGGGTAAAACTCATCTGATGCAGGCAATCGGCAATTATGCGCTGGAGCTGGATGCGGGTGCCAAAATCCGCTACGTCCATGCCGAAAAATACGTGTCAGACGTAGTCAGTGCTTATCAACACAAATCGTTCGACAAATTCAAACTTTACTACCATTCACTTGATCTGCTACTGGTAGATGATGTCCAGTTTTTTAGCGGTAAAAACCGGACACAGGAAGAATTCTTTTACGCTTTCAACGCACTGATCGAAGCCCACAAACAGGTGATCATTACATCCGATTGCTACCCGAAAGAAATTTCCGGACTGGAAGAACGACTGGTATCGAGGTTCGGCTGGGGGTTGACCGTAGCAATTGAACCCCCTGAACTGGAAATGCGCGTAGCCATTCTGCTGAAGAAGGCACTTACTGAAAAAATCGAACTGGATGAAAATACCGCCTTTTTCATTGCCAAATATATCCGTTCCAATGTTCGCGAATTAGAAGGTGCACTGAAGCGGGTGTTGGCATTTTCACGTTTTACCGGTCATTCGATTTCCCTTGATCTGGCCAGAGAGGCGTTAAAGGATCTGCTGGCAGTCCAGAACCGGCAAATTTCAATTGAAAACATTCAGAAAACCGTGGCGGACTACTACAAAATCAAAGTGGCCGACATGTATTCGAAGAAGCGTGTCCGGACTATCGTTCGTCCCCGGCAGGTAGCGATGGCAATTGCTAAGGAACTGACCCAACTAAGTCTGCCGGATATCGGTGAAGCTTTTGGTGGAAGAGATCACACTACCGTACTGCATGCCCACCGTAAAATCATCGAGTTACGTACTTCTGATCCGGGAATAAATAGAGATTTCAACGCACTGATGCATATTTTACGCGGATGACACCACGTTGAAAAAAACTGAATAATTTGTGGATAACCTGAATAAAACCTCCATTGAAAAATTTCATTCACAATTTATCCACAGGCCATACCGAAACCATACAAGACTCATTATTATCGTAACTATATAATATATAATACATTTATTTACTTATCCTGATTTATATCACTGATTAACTATTATTTAGTCTCTCAATTAAATGAAATTAACAATAACTGACCGGGATCAGCTGTTCAAACCATTGCAGACAGTTAGCGGTATTGTGGAACGCAGACATACTCTACCGATACTTTCGAATACTCTGATCGAAATCAGAAATGGACAATTAACCCTGGTGACTACCGATCTGGAGATAGAAGCTGAAGTAACCTCCAGTATTCCTGAACTGGAAAACCAAGGTATCTTGCAGACGACCGTTTCTGTCAGAAAACTGCAGGATATATTGCGTGCACTACCATCCGGTGCAACCATCGAATTGACCCAATCGGAAAACCGTTTACAAATCGTTTCCGGAAAAAGCCGTTTCAGTCTGCAATTGCTTCCGGCAGAGGATTTTCCAAGGATGATCCGAGATAGCGAACCCTGCAGCGCGACATATACTTTGGCACAGCGGGTTCTCAAGAAACATCTGCAACGGGTGGCACATGCCATGGCGCAGCAGGATTTGCGTTATTACCTGAACGGACTGCTGTTATTGATCGAAAACAGCGAACTGAAGCTGGTAGCCACCGACACGCACCGATTGGGGGTAACCTCGATCGATCTGAATGGAAATTTCGAAAGGTCCGAAACCATCGTTCCACGCAAGACTGTACTGGAACTGATCAGGCAACTGGAAGATAGCGATAAACCAGTCACCGTCGAGATCTATCCGAAAAAGATATACTTCCGTTTTTCTGAGGCCGTGTTGGTTTCAAAAGTGATTTCAGGAAAATTTCTTGATTTCAGACGCGCAATTCCGCAAACCAGTGCATTCCAGTTCGACGTCAACCGGCTCGATTTCCTTCACGCACTTCAGCGTATTGCGATCATTTCCAGCAGCAACGATCTGTTTCGTAATGTTCATCTGAACATTACCAACGGAAAACTGAATATTTCAGCTAAAAATAAGGAACAGGAAGAAGCACAGGAAGAAATCGAAATCGTTTATTCAAACGAGACGATTGATACCAGTTTCAATATCGTTTACCTGATAGAAGTGTTGAACAACCTGGACAGCGAACGGATCAAGTGTTCGTTTGAGAGCATGCAAAGCGCCATTCTGATCACATTGCCGGATGACGAGCAATTCAGGCATGTTCTGATGCCGATGCGTGAATGATTCACATTTGACTACCCCAACGGAATTACAAAAAAGAGAAACCACAAACATGAACACAAATCAGTCCGAATCCGTCAGAAAAACCGATAACAATCAACGCGACTATAATTCAAACAGCATCAAAATCCTGAAAGGACTGGATGCAGTACGCAAACGCCCTGGGATGTATATCGGTGATACCAGCGACGGTACTGGTCTGCATCACATGGTGTTCGAAGTGGTCGACAATGCTATTGATGAAGCTTTGGCCGGCTATTGCGACGATATTTCCGTCATTATCCACGCTGACAATTCTGTCAGCATTCATGATAATGGTCGTGGTATTCCTACCGACATCAAACAGGATGACGAACTGAAACGTTCGGCAGCTGAGATCGTGATGACAGAATTACATGCAGGTGGAAAATTTGATGACAATTCTTACAAAGTATCCGGTGGGCTGCACGGTGTAGGAGTTTCTGTGGTGAATGCCTTGTCCGAATGGCTGCGCCTGACCATTCGCCGAGATGGCAATGTTTATCAGATGGAATTCCGGGAAGGGGTTGCTGTTGCTCCTCTGAAAGTAATCGGCCAGACTGAAAAACATGGAACCGAAGTACACTTCCTCGCCAGTCGATCAGTCTTTGGCGATATTACTTACCATTACGATATTTTTGCCAAGCGGCTGCGTGAGCTTTCTTTTCTCAATCATGGCATCAAAATCAAATTGGCCGACCAACGCGATAATCGGGAAGAAGTTTTTGCCTTTATCGGAGGTATCCGCAATTTCGTCGAATATATCAACCGCAGCAAAACCGTGCTACATCCCAGCATTTTTTACGCCAAAGGTCTGAAAGACAATATCACCGTTGAAATTGCAATACAGTGGAATGACAGTTATGCCGAACAAGTACTGTGTTTTACTAACAATATTCCACAAAAAGATGGTGGCACTCATTTGACCGGACTTCGTGCAGCCATGACACGAACACTTAATAATTACATCGAAAAAAATGAACTGGCCAAAAAGGCTAAAGTTGATACGACCGGCGATGATATGCGCGAAGGGATAACTTGTGTTTTGTCGGTTAAGCTGTTCGAACCCAAGTTTTCCTCCCAGACTAAGGAAAAGCTGGTGTCATCAGAAGTACGCCCGGTAGTCGAGGAGATTGTTGTGCAGAAACTTTCCGATTTTCTGCTGGAAAATCCGAATGAAGCCAAGATTATCTGTAACAAGATCATCGAAGCAGCCAGGGCACGGGAAGCTGCCAGAAAAGCTCGGGAGCTGACACGCAGAAAAGGCGTACTGGACAGTATGGGTTTGCCCGGAAAGCTGGCGGATTGTCAGGAAAAAGACCCTAAACTATGCGAGCTATATCTGGTGGAAGGTGATTCTGCCGGTGGTTCCGCCAAACAGGGACGTGATCGAAAATTCCAGGCTATCATGCCACTCAAAGGAAAAATACTTAACGTTGAAAAATCCCGTTTCGATAAACTGATTTCCTCCCAGGAAATCGTGGCACTGATAACAGCGCTGGGAACCGGCATCGGCAAGGATGAATACAACCCTGACAAACTGCGCTACCACCGTATCATCATCATGACTGACGCTGATGTGGACGGATCGCATATCCGAACTTTGCTGCTGACTTTTTTCTATCGGCAGATGCCTGAAATGATTGAACGAGGGCATATTTATATCGCGCAACCCCCCTTG
This sequence comes from Nitrosomonas sp., assembly GCF_040256045.1. Classification (GTDB taxonomy): domain Bacteria; phylum Pseudomonadota; class Gammaproteobacteria; order Burkholderiales; family Nitrosomonadaceae; genus Nitrosomonas. The sequence continues at coordinate 23,876 of NZ_JBDZWD010000005.1, read as the reverse complement.
TACAAAATCAAGCATGGTAAACAGGAGCGCTATCTGAAAGATGATTATGAACTTAAGCGTTACATACTTGGCCTAGCCCTGGTAGGTGCAGAATTGCATACCGGCACGAATAACCCACCCATCACTGGTGAAGCTCTGGCTGGAATTGCGGATGAATATCTTCTGGCGGAAGCAGTAATTGAACGGATGAGCCGTCTGACAGATCGTACCGTTATGTATGCGCTGCTTGAGCAGCCGGACATCGACTTGAGTTCTGAAACCAGTGCCATGGAAAGTGCCGCTAGCCTGGCCATTTTCCTGGATGATGTCGACATCTTTGCCGAGTACGACGAGAGTTTGGAGCGTTATCGTCTCAAGATCATCCGTAAACAACATGGTAACCTGCGTACCAGCTATCTAGACGATGATTTTCTGCAGAGTGGTGATTTCGCTAAAATCAGGCAGGCTGCACAAATATTGCACGGCTTAATTGGAGAAGGAGCAAAAGTCAAACGGGGCGAACAGGAAATTCCCGTTCGAAAATTCAAGCAAGCACTGGAGTGGCTGCTGGAAGAAGCGAAAAAGAGCTTTACTATTCAGCGTTACAAAGGACTGGGTGAAATGAATCCGGAGCAATTGTGGGAAACTACCATGGATCCGGGTAACCGTCGCCTGCTGCGTGCGCAGATCGAAGACAGTATTCTGACGGATGAAATTTTTACCACTCTGATGGGGGATGTGGTTGAACCTCGCAGGGCATTTATTGAAAGCAATGCCCTGCGCGCAAGGAACATCGATATTTAGGCAGTTTACCAGGAGGGGGAGGTAGTCATGTCAACAAAACCTGATGGAATAGTAAACCGATCAGAGGAAAATATTCACCTGCTTCAGTTGCATGATTCACCCGTCATGCGCTGGCTGTACCTGAGTATAGGTGTGACAGCCCTGTTCATGGGTATACTGGGTATATTCCTGCCGGTATTACCGACGACCCCTTTTATTTTACTTGCGGCCGGTTGTTTTGCACGTAGCTCCGAGCGTTTTCACAGCTATTTACTCAACCATCGCATCGCCGGTCCGATCATCCGGGAATGGTGCGAGTACCGCAGCGTGGCGCGCCATGTCAAGCGTTGGGCATACCTGGTGATGGCGCTGTCTTTCGGAAGCTCGATTCTGATTGTTTCTTCCTGGTGGTTGAAAGGTATGCTGGCCTTACTGGCCATGATTCTGTTTACGTTTATCTGGCGGCTGCCTGTACGGGATCAGAGCAGGTAAATCGCTCATATATGACGTCATAAACTGTTTCCAGGTTTTGCTCACTGATGGAAAAAGTTCGCTTGTCCAAATTGATGTCCAGTCTGGGGATATGTTCACGCAGGGAAGCGGATGTTTACATTGAACAGGGCTCGGTGTATGTGGATGGTCAGCCGGTTCGTGAACTGGGGACGAAGATTCATCCTTGGCAGGAAATTGTGCTCGATCGAGCAGCCCAGATCAGACAGAATCAGCAGCTGACGATTTTACTGAATAAACCGGTTGGTTATGTATCTGGCCAGCCCGAACCTGGCTACAAACCCGCTATCAGTCTTGTCAGCAATGATTCCCATTTTCATCGGGATCGTTCATCTTTGAGGTTTGTACCACAACACCTTAGAAATCTTGCACCAGCCGGTCGGTTGGATATCGACTCGCAAGGATTGCTGGTATTTACCCAGGATGGCCGTATTGCCAGACAATTGATCGGAGAACATTCACAAATCGAAAAGGAATACCTGGTGCGGGTAAACGGAAATTTGACACGTGAAGGGCTGGCGTTGCTCAACCATGGTTTGCAGCTCAATGGTCAGGCGTTGAAACCTGCCCAAGTGAGTCGATTGAACCAGGATCAGTTGCGTTTTATCCTACAAGAAGGAAAAAAGCGACAGATCCGACGGATGTGTGAATTGGTCGGGTTGAATGTAGTCGGGCTGAAACGCGTGCGGATTGGGCAGATCCGGCTGGCTGATCTGCCGGAAGGCAAATGGCGCTATCTTGGAAAGGATGAATCGTTTTGAAGGTACGAGAACTTGACTCGAACTTCATTCTTCTTTGATCGGAAGACCATTACCAGAGCCATTATTCTTGACAAAATCGAAAGGGTCTCTATAATCACTCGTCTGTCGAGAGGCAAATACCAGTATAGTCCGGTATGATTTGCGGGAATAGCTCAGTTGGTAGAGCGCAACCTTGCCAAGGTTGAGGTCGCGAGTTCGAGACTCGTTTCCCGCTCCAGTTTTATACTGTATCCTCCGGCATTTTCAGTCCACGTCAAATTTTCATGCTTTGGCGCCGCAGAGCAGGTGGCGTCTCCAAACAAGTTCACGGCGGGGTGGCAGAGTGGTTATGCAGCGGCCTGCAAAGCCGTCTACGCCGGTTCGATTCCGACCCCCGCCTCCATATCTTCGTAATTGCCCGGGTGGTGAAATTGGTAGACACAAGGGACTTAAAATCCCTCGGACATTAACGTCCGTGCCGGTTCGATTCCGGCCCCGGGCACCAGGGTTCAGGCAACGTTGTCTGAGCTTTACCGTGTCTGACTCTCGTTGAATGAATCCTGCGCTACATAGCATGTCCGATACCGTAGTTAGCATAAACACTCTTTAAAGCCAAAAGTGGCAAATCACCGCTAATAACTCCCCACTTCGGGTGTGTAGCAGAATTTGTCGAGATTCTGTTAGAATCGCAAGTTTCTTTCGGAAAGTGTCACTCAAGGAACATCATCATGACTTATGTAGTAACTGAAAGCTGTATCAAATGTAAATATACCGATTGTGTCGACGTATGTCCCGTGGATTGCTTCCGTGAAGGCCCCAATTTTTTGGTGATCGATCCGGATGAGTGTATCGACTGCACGTTGTGTGTGGCAGAATGCCCGGTGGAAGCCATTTATGCAGAGGATGATGTATCCGAAGATCAGCGCCAGTTCATCGCACTCAATGCGGAACTGTCAAAAATCTGGGATCCGATCATTGAGAAAAAGGATGCGCTGCCGGATGCAGACGAATGGGCATCCGTTACAGACAAAGTGGATAAACTGGAACGCTGACCAGACTCACTGTTGCCAAAATAAGATCAAGGAGACGCCAATAATGAAAACTTCAATCACACAGGTTGTTTTTCTGATTTTGTTTTGTGTACTGCCACAAACCGCTATGGCGCAGCGTGATATGCCGCAAAGCTATCCGGTCGCGGCGAGTGAAAAACTGGTCAACGGTATTGCCAACGCTGTAACCGGGGTTATCGAACTCCCCAAAACCGTGATTCTTACCAGCCGGCGTGATGGGGCTGCTTACGGGTTGACCATCGGCCTTGTGACCGGCATCATGCATACGGTCGGCCGTACCGTGTTCGGTGCACTGGACGCCGTAACCTTTTTTATTCCTACTCAACCGACGGTTCGTCCGCATTATATCTGGCAGGATTTCGATAAAGAAACCACCTACGGGTAAAACTTGCTGGTTTAGTTTTTCAGTAACGCCATCAAATTTTTGATCTTTTTAACTCGCTCGCCAATATCCGGTATCTGCAGTCGGACGCTCAGGCGATCAGGCCCTGACAGGCTGTATTCCTTGCCACTCTGAATGAGCTGAATGATTTTTATGGCTTCGATCGGAGGTTCCGGCACAAATTGCAATTGAATGTTGTCCGGTCCGGCATCGATACGAGTAATACCTAATTGCTTGGCTTCGATACGCAGCCGATGGCTGTCCAGTAACGCGCGAGCAGGATCAGGTAACAGACCAAATCGATCGATCAGCTCCTGATGAATCTCATCCAGTTCTGCCTCATCACTGCAACCCGCCATGCGCTTGTACAGAATCAATCGTTCGTGGATATCACCACAATAACTTTCTGGCAATAGCGCTGGTACATGCAATCTGATTTCTGTGGAAACTCCCAGAGGTTGCTGCATGTCCGGCTCATGACCAGCTTTCAATGATTTGATTGCTGCATCCAGCAGAGAACTGTAAAGACTGAACCCTACTTCCTGCATTTCACCACTTTGTGAATCACCGAGCACGGCACCTGCACCGCGAATTTCCAGATCATGCATGGCCAGATAAAACCCGGATCCAAGTTCTTCCATTGCCTGAATAGCTTCCAGGCGCCTGGTTGCCTGTGTGGTCAGCGCTGCTTTTTCCGGTGTCAGCAGATAGGCATACGCCTGGTGGTGCGAACGGCCGACCCTGCCGCGTAACTGATGCAATTGTGCCAACCCGAACTTATCGGCGCGATGGATGATGATGGTGTTGGCAGTGGGAACGTCTATCCCTGTTTCAATGATGGTGGTACACAGCAGCAGATTGAAACGCTGCTGGTAGAAATCGCGCATGACATGCTCCAGTTCACTTTCCCGCATTTGCCCATGTGCAATGTTTATTCTTGCTTCCGGCAGCAGCGTGGTCAGTCTGATATACATGTTTTGAATGGTGCTGACTTCGTTGTAAAGAAAATAGATCTGCCCGCCGCGTTTCAGTTCACGCAAACAGGCTTCGCGGATGATTCCTTCCGAGTAGGGATGTACGAATGTCCGGATTGCCAGTCGTCGCTGAGGTGCAGTAGCAATTACCGAAAAATCTCTGAGGCCTTCGAGTGACATCGCCAGCGTACGCGGGATGGGTGTTGCGGTCAGCGTCAGCACATCCACTTCGGCACGAAGCTTTTTGAGCTGTTCTTTCTGACGTACTCCGAAACGATGTTCTTCATCAATGATGACCAATCCCAGGTTTTTGAATTTGACCTTATCCTGGATCAGTTTGTGTGTACCGATGATGATATCGGTCGTTCCCTGCGTCAGGCTTTGCAGTGCTTCGGACTGTTCCCGGACTGACCGGAAACGTGAAAGTTCGGCAATTTTTACCGGCCACTGATCAGCAATCAGCCCGAAACGATCAGAAAAATTCTGATAATGCTGTTCTGCCAGCAATGTGGTGGGAACCAGTACGGCTACCTGCCTGCCATCGGTGACTGAAACGAAAGCCGCCCGCAGAGCGACTTCCGTTTTGCCGAAGCCGACATCACCGCAAATCAGCCGATCCATCGGTTTACCGGACACCATATCCTGGATGACCGCATTGATGGCAGCCGCCTGGTCCGGTGTTTCCTCAAAACCGAAACCATCGGCAAAAGCATTGTAATCATGCTGGTTGAACCGGAATGTATGGCCTTCACGGGCAGCACGCTGCGCGTACAGATTCAACAGTTCAGCGGCAGTATCGCGCACCTGCTGCATCGCTTTACGCTTGGCTTTTTCCCATTGGCCGCTCCCCAGTTTATGCAGTGGAGCCGCTTCCGGTGCAGCACCACTGTAACGGCTGATGAGATGAAGCTGCGTGACCGGCACATACAGTTTGTCTCCTCCCTGATATTCCAGAGCGAGAAATTCACTGGACTGGCTCGAATCACCCTCACCCATATCCATGTTTACCAGCCCGAGATAACGCCCGATACCGTGCTGTTCATGTACTACCGGGCTGCCGGGCTTGATTTCGGACAAATCACGCAAAATGGAATCGGCCGAAACAGTCTTGCGTGTATCACGTGTACGCTGTCCGCGTACGTGCGTGGCATACAGCTCGTTTTCGGTAACCAGCGCGAGATTTTCGGCAACAAGAATGAAGCCGCTGTGCAGGGAAGCCACACTGAGCATGCAAGGGGCAGTGTCTGATCGAAATGCGGCAAAATCCTCGCAGAGTTTCAGTTTCAGGCCGTATTCGCGCAGGTATTCTGCCATCAGCTCGCGTCGCCCCACACTTTCCGCCAGTAGTAAAACCCGTCCACCTTTTTGCGTAAATGTATGGACAAAAGCGGTCAGCTGCTCGATCGGGTTGGAAGCGCGCCGGTCTACCCGCACAGGCGGAAGGGAGCAGGCAAAAGGCTTATCGATCTTTGCCTGTTGCCCCGTATGTATTTCTATTCGTTTGTATGATTTGAGGTAGCCGTAAAACTGATCTTCCGGCAAAAACAGATCCATCGGAGGAAGCAAAGGCCGATCCGGATCACTGCGCATCAACTGATAACGTGAACGGGTATCCTGCCAGAAATTTCCGATGGCTGGTGCGATCTCCCCATGCAGGCACACTGTGGAGTGCTGCACCAGGTAATCGAACAGGGTGGCCGTCTGTTCGAAAAAAAGCGGCAGATAATATTCGATCCCGGCGGGAATATTACCCTTGCTGATTTCCTGGTAAAGCCTGCAGCGTGTGGGATCACCCTCGAATTTTTCCCGGAATCCAGTGCGAAATCGACTGCGCCCGTTATCGTCGAGTGGAAATTCCCGCGCCGGCAGCAGCCGGATCTCCTTGACTGGATAGATGCTGCGCTGCGTATCGACATCAAAAGTGCGTATCGATTCAATTTCATCGTCGAACAGATCGATACGATAAGGCAGCGGGCTGCCCATCGGGAACAGGTCAATCAATCCCCCGCGGATACTGTATTCCCCCGGTGAAAGCACCTGCGATACATGGAAATAACCTGCCAGTGACATCTGGCTGCGAAATGCCTGCAGATCCAGCGTGCTGCCCTGCTTGACGAAGAATGAATGTGCTGCCAGAAATTCTTGCGGCGGCATCCGGTACAACGCTGTCGTAACCGGGACGATCAAGACGTCGCAGGCGTTATGGGTAATCTGGTAAAAAGTAGCCAGACGTTCCGAAATCAGATCCTGGTGAGGAGAAAAGATATCGTAGGGCAGCGTTTCCCAGTCCGGTAACAGGCTCACGCGCAGATCGGGTGCAAAAAAGGGAATTTCCTCGAGCAATCTTTGTGCATCCAGTGCACTGGCCGTGATGATTGCCAGTAACTGCCCGGCCGGGTTCCGGCTTGCGAGCTGCGCCAGGGCACAGGCATCACTGGAACCTTCCAAACCAGTGTAATGCGGTAATGGTTCCGAAGAAGATAGATTAGGTTTGGATGACATGATTTTACAAACAGAGTGTAAAGTGTGATTTGCTTAAAAATATGACAGATATGAAGCTGTGAAAAGTGTACCCGCCAGGCCGGCAATGATGGCTACCGTCCCCAGGAAGCATCGTCTGGCCAGTACATTGTTACCGGTAAAAAAGATCAATCCCAGCTTGAAAATCAGATTGGCGATGACCCCAAGCGTGATAGCGGTAACCACTTCCACGATTTCCAGCTTGCCCAGTCCGTGCAAACGCAGGCTGCTCAGCGTGATTGCATCCACGTTGGTCAGTCCGGAGATAATTGCCACGGCGTACAGCCCGCTGCTGCCGGCAATGTCTGACAGCCACCCGCTGAGGAACAGCACGGCGGCATAAAGCAGGCCAAATCCTATGGCAGTGGTCAGCTCCGCCGGATTTTTCGTATCCGGCATGGGAATGATCTGCTGCTGGCTGAATTCACGCCACCAGAACAGCGAAGTGATCAGTCCCAGAAAAAGCCCACCTCCCAGAACTGGCAGGAGATAAGGGAAAATCACAGGTGAAATTACTTCGGTAATCAAAGCAATCCGGACCAGTACGACCAGATTGGCCAGTAAAATCACGACAACAGCCAGATTGGTGATATCAGATCTATCCCCGTTGCGGCGTGTAAATACCAGCGTGGTGGCAGTGCTGGAAACCAGTCCGCCCAGCACACCCAGCAGTACTGCCCCGTAACGCTGGCCGATGAAACGCAGTGCAATGTAACCCACCAGGCTGACCCCTGAGATTAGCACGATCATCAACCAGATCTGATGAGGATTAAATGCATCGAAAGGACCATAATTCCTGTCGGGCAGAATCGGCAGGATGATAAAGCTGAGTACCGCAAATTGCAGTATCGAGATCAGATCCTTGCGAGTCAGGTTTTGTGTGATTCCCTGCAGTTCAGTTTTGAAATAAAGCAGGATGGTCGTGATGATCGCCAGCATGACAGCTAGCGTTGATTCTTCATACCATACCATGGCGCCCAGCCCATAGCAGATCAGCACTGCGGTTACTGTGGTGGTGCCCGGATCTTCCGGCATATCCCGTTTATCCCGGTAAGAGACAATCACCATGATTCCGACCAGTAACAAACCACTGATCAGCAACCAGGGAGTTTGTGCTTTGTGGGACAGCATCGCAGTCAGCGTACCAAACATGGCAACCAGCGCAAAAGTACGCAGCCCTGCTTTGGCAGCCGGGCTACGTTCGCGCTCCAGGCCGATCAGTAATCCGATTGCCAGGCTGGTGGCAAATTGAGCCAGATAACCCCGCTCCTGCTCAAGAAGAAACAGATCATCCATAGTGTGCCTGGCCGGATTCAAACCAATGTTCCAGCAATAATTGCATGCGGGTGTTTCCGTTATATTCGTTTATCTGCACTCGGTAGATGGCATCGATCTCCGCGGGCAGCCGTTCGGTATGAAAAAACAGAATCCCGTCGTATACCTGCGCAGCACCGGTTTTTCGCAATTTCAATTTCAGATGTTTTTCTCCGACGATACGCTGATTTTCGACCCGGAAACAGCCATTGAAGCTCGGTTCGGGAAATCCTTGTCCCCAGACCTGATCCATCAGATACTGTGCCAGCTCCAGAGTCAGATCTGCTTCTGCCAGTTCACCATCGGTTTCAATCACCTGGATTAAATCTGCAGGTGTCAGCAGTGATTGCGCGACTCGCTCGAATGCGGTACGAAATTGTTCGAAATGCTGTTCGTATATTGTCAGACCGGCAGCCATGGCATGACCGCCAAATTTGATGATCAATCCCGGGTGATGTTTTGTGACCAGATCCAGTGCATCACGCAGATGCAGACCGGGAATCGATCTGCCTGAGCCTTTGATTTCGCCGTCATTGCCTTGCGCAAAAACGATGGCCGGCCGATGCAGTCTGTCCTTGACACGCGAAGCGATCAGGCCGATGACTCCCTGATGCCAGGCCGGATCGTACAGACACAGGCTGTAAACGGATTGTTTCCCGTTATCTGCTGGCGTATCGGACTGGTTCAGGAGATTGATCACATCGTCCAGTTTGTCCATGGCTTCATCCCGCATGCCTGACTCGATTTCACGGCGCTGGCGGTTCAGTTCATCCAGCTCGCTGGCCAGACGCAAGGCACGGGATTCATCCTCGGTCAGCAAACATTCGATTCCCAGTGACATATCATCCAGTCGCCCGGCAGCGTTCAATCTGGGTGCAAGAATAAACCCCAGTTCATACGTGGTGACGCGGCTGAAATCTCGCCCGGCAGCTTTGAATAAGGCATGCATACCGGCACAGCAGTAGCCATTGCGGATACGCTGCAACCCTTGCTGCACCAGGATACGGTTGGTTCCTTCCAACCTGACCACATCGGCAACGGTACCCAATGCGACCAGATCAAGCAGACTGGCGAGATTGGGTTCTTTGCCGGTCGCTGTGAAAGCGCCTCGTTCACGTAATTCCGCTCGCAACGCCAGCATGACGTAAAAAATCACGCCGACTCCGGCAATATGTTTATCAGGAAAGCTGCATCCCGGCTGGTTGGGGTTGACGATGACGGTTGCATCCGGCAACCGGTCACCCGGCAAATGATGATCGGTGACGAATACCTGCATTCCCAGCTGGTTGGCTTCCTCTACGCCTTCTACACTGGCAATACCATTATCCACTGTGATCAGAATATCAGGAGGAGAAGCCTGGTCTGCTGCCAGGCGCACGATTTCCGGTGTCAATCCATAGCCGTATTCAAAACGGTTAGGCACGAGGTATTCCACCATGGCACCAAACTGGCGTAACGCACGCAGGGCAACGGCACAGGCAGTCGCACCATCGGTGTCGTAATCGGCGATGACGAGCAGACGCTTTTTCGCGGCGATAGCATCGGCCAGTAACACGGCGATCCGTTGGATGTTCTTTAATTGCTCGAACGATGCCATGCGGGCAAACGTCGTTTCGAGCTGGTCGGGGTGATTTATACCGCGCGCTGCAAAAATGCGTGCAAGCACGGACGGCAAACCATGTGCACTGAGTATTTCGTAGGCGTGGGCAGAAAATTCGCGGATGGTAATGTTGGCCATAGTGTCAACATTTTATCACCAGGCTGTAACCGGCCGTAACCGCGAGGAGAGTGAAGGAGAGAAAAACAGGAGTATTTCGCTGCGGTAACGTACATCGGGTTACCGCATACTCCTGTTGCGTGTTGAATTTATATCAGCTATTTACTTGGGCGCGACTACACCGGATTCACCGGTTGCTTTGGCGGCACGTAACACAGGATAAAATTGTGTGAAGACCATGTCTGTCTTCGCATTTTCCTTGTGGCAGGCAGCACATTCCGCCGTGGGCAGATTTTTGGCTGCAGCAACTAGCGGCGTGTCAGGAACATAGAAAATATAAAAAGCCCAGTTGCCCGGCTCGTTTGCAAAGCGTTGTGAATCCTTGACCGATGCCTCGAGCCCGATATAGTCGCCCATGAAGTAGCCATTTCCACTGCCCGGGCCTTTACGGTCGCCAACGCTGATCAGTTCTTTTACAGTTACCGTCCCATCTCTGAATTCACCAGTTTTTTTCCAGTGAGCATAGCTTTCCGGGTCGACATAGACTGTTCTGATTTCAGTGAAAGGTGCTTTGCCATCGTTCAATTCATTTGGTGTTACCTGGGTGCCGACCATTACCCATTCACGGTAATTTTTCGGCAGCAACAGCTCCCCCTTGTCGTTAAATTCTGCCATACCCGCTGCCAGCAGGCTGCCGGACATTACTGCTGAAAGAATCAGGCTGCTCAAACCGCCTGTCAGTTGTTTTCTGAAGTTCATAAAGGTCTCCTTTTGGTTGATTGAAGCATTATTGTTATATTCTGGTCGGGAAGATAGTTACCCGATTGATGGCGCAGCGCAGTTTACGTCAGGTTTGTCGTAAACAGGCTTGCCAGTGCGGTACCCGGATCCGGTGCCCGCATGAATGTTTCCCCGATCAGAAAAGTGTAAATATGCTGGGACAGCATCATTTCCACATCGGCGGGGGTACGGATACCACTTTCGGTGACGACGATGTGCCCGGCTGGTATGTGCCTGACCAGTTGTACGGTGGTATCCAGGGTAGTCTCGAAAGTTCGCAGGTTGCGGTTGTTGATCCCGATGAGCGGAGTAGTCAATTGCAGCGCGAGATCGAGCTCATCTGCATCGTGTACTTCTACCAGTATGGCCATTTCTAGTGCTTGTGCCGTGGTTTCCAATATGCGCATCCGTTCGAGTGCACTGTCGCCCTGATTGACAGAGGCATCCTGCTGGAAAACCGGTGAAAGAAATGCTGCGACGATCAACAGTATGCAATCCGCTCCCATCGCGCGTGCTTCGTAGATCTGATATTCGTCCAGTATGAAATCCTTGCGCAATACTGGTAAATCACAGGCAGCGCGTGCCTGCTGTAAGAAATCGGCACTGCCCATGAAAAACTGTTCATCTGTCAGGACTGACAGACAGGCAGCGCCATTTCGAGCATAACTGGCGGCAATTTTTGCCGGGATGAAATCTTGTGGAATCGGATTTCGCCCAGGTGAATTTTCCGCACGCCCCGATCCTTGTGGATTGAGTGCTTCTGTTCGTCCGCGCAACACACCTTTGCTTGGACTGGCCCGTTTGATCTCTGCAATCACAGCGGCACGATGCTGACTGATCCGGCTGCGTATCGCCTGGAGAAAATCGCGCGAAGCAGGCATCTCTTCTGCTTGCTTATGGATTTCTTCCAGTGATTTTTTTGCCCGAGCGGCCGCGACCTCCTGTTTCTTTACGGCAAGGATGCGATCAAGAATATCTGACATACTAAAAACTTACCTGATTAGAGAATTCAACCAATGCCTGCATTTTCTGTTTTGCAGCACCGCTGGCCAGCATGTCACGGGCCATTTCAACTCCTTGAGCCCAGGAATCTGCTTTCCCGGCGACATAAATTGCTGCTCCCGCATTGAGCAGAACGATATCTCTGGCAGGTCCCGGGCGGTTATCCAGTACAGACAGAAGCATTGCCTGAGCATCCTCTGTGCTGTTCACCTGCAGAGATGTAATAGCAGCGCATTCCAGCCCGAAATCTTGCGGCTGTACGCTATATTCCCGTACTTCACCCCCATTGAGTTCTGCAATTCTGGTCTGGCCGGACAGGGTGATTTCATCCAGTCCGTCGCTGCCATGCACGATCATGGCATGCCGGCTTCCCAGCCGCAGCAGTACCTGTGCCAGTACACCGGTCAAATCGGCATGGTATACACCGAGTAATTGGTTGCTGGCACCGGCAGGATTGGTCAGCGGCCCCAGGATGTTGAAGACCGTGCGCACGCCCAGTTCCCTTCGAACAGGAGCGGCATGTTTCATAGCATGATGAAAATTGGGAGCAAACATAAAGCCGATACCCACTTCGGTAATGGAACGGGTAATCTGGTCTGGCGTCTGATCGAGATTGATACCGATGGCTTCCAGCACATCGGCGCTGCCCACTTTACCTGATACGGAACGCCCGCCGTGTTTGGCCACCTGTGCGCCCGCAGCGGCAGCCACGAAAGCGGAAGTGGTTGAAATATTGAAAGTATTGCATCCATCTCCGCCAGTACCGCACGTATCGACCAGATGACTCGCATCAGGCACTTCAATACGCACGGCCAGTTCCCGCATGACTTTAGCGGCTGCACTGATTTCACCGATGCTCTCGCGTTTTATGCGCAACCCGGTGACCAGGGCAGCCGTCATGACAGGCGATACGTTTCCTGACATGATCGCGCGCATCAGTTCAATCATTTCTTCATAAGGAATTTCATGCTGCTCGAGAATTCGAGCGAGGATTGCCTGCGGATTCACACTTCACACATTGAAGAATGCTTTTGAATAGAGTTGCCATGAAGGAAATTCCCTAGCAACAGGTGGCCATGTTCACTTAATATCGATTCAGGATGGAATTGCACACCCTCGACCGATAGTGTGCGATGTCGTACTCCCATGATCTCGTTATCTTCGGTCCAGGCAGAGATTTCAAGGCAATCAGGTATACTTGACCGTTCGATGACGAGTGAATGATAACGGGTTGCCACGAACGGATCAGGCACTCCCTGAAAAATACCTTTACCATCGTGAAAAACTAGTGACGTTTTACCGTGCATGACTTTTTCGGCACGCACAATTCGCCCCCCAAAAGCCTGTCCGATACTCTGGTGACCGAGGCACACGCCCAGTATGGGAATTATTTCACTGAGCTGCTTGATCAGATCCACGGAAATACCTGCTTCATCAGGGGTGCACGGGCCCGGTGAAATGATGATACCGGCAGGATTCAATTGCCGAGCTGCCTCCACTGTAGTTTCATCATTTCGAATGACCATGACTTCTTCACCCAGTTCACCCAAATATTGCACCAGGTTATAGGTAAAGGAATCGTAATTATCAATCATCAGCAACATGAGAGGTAAAATCGGTGGTTGGCGCCTAGGAAAAATATGAAAAAACGGCCTGAGTCTTTCTACCCAGGTATTGTCACTCAGGTTGCATGAAAGGTAAACCTGCACTATGAAAATTTCTACAGATGTTGCATCTCCCGGGCAGATACACCGGAAAACCGGATCCGGATATAAACCAAAATCATTTTTGGCTTTGATCTTGATCGGATTTTCAATTGTCGGCCTGCCGCTGATCGGTGCTCTGGTATATAGTGCGGTACGTATCGATCAGTTATCTGAACAAAGCCGACACAATGTTTACCAGGCGACACAGATTACTAATGGTACCAGCGTTATCATCGGCGAAATCATGGCGATGCAGCGTAGCGTACAACATGCGCTGGTACTGGATGATGCCTCCCTGCTGGAAGGCTATTTTCTTGCACATACCAAATTTGAAAACATTACCAATCACCTTTCCGTCATTTCCCTTTATCCGGAGCAACGGCTGCCATTGGAAAAACTGCGTTTGCTCGAAACCAGTATTTTTAAGGAAATACTGAATCTGAACGAACATCCGCAGGAGTTACAGTACCTGCTCGAGCGTTTTGCCGGGCTGCTTACACTTGCCCAGGAGTTTTCAACCAACAGCTTCCGGATGATCGGGCAGAATGTGGGTAACATGAGCGAAATTGCCACACAAACGCGTTCACTGGTCGAATGGGAATTGCTGATTCTGGTTCCACTGGTTATTTTTCTCGCACTGGCTTTTTCTGTATTCATTGCTCGTCCTGTCCGTCAGATCGATGAAGCAATTGCTCAAATGGGTCAAGGCAGGCTTTCCCGTCCCATTCACGTCAATGGCCCACAGAATCTGGTCTATATTGGTGAGCGTCTGGATTGGCTACGGCAGCGCCTGCTCAAGCTGGAAGATCAGAAAATACAGTTCTTTCGTCATATTTCGCATGAACTGAAAACACCCCTGACTGCCATTCGGGAAGGGGCTGATCTGCTGGCCGAAGGGATCACAGGTAACCTCAATCATAAACAACAGCTCATCGCAGGAATTCTTCATACCAGCAGTCTGCAACTGCAGAAACGCATTGAAGATCTGCTGAATTTCAGTGCGTTACAGGCAGAAATCATTACGCTCGTCAAGCAATCCGTCAGACTGGAGAGAATAATAAATAGCGCAATACAGGCACAAAATCTTTCCATTTTGAGTAAAAGCCTTAAAATCAGCCTGAACTGCCCGGAATTGTCTCTGGAATGCGACAAACAAAAACTGGATATCATTCTCGATAATCTACTTTCCAATGCCGTCAAATTTTCTCCGGTTGGTGGCCTTATTGAAATAACGGCTTCATATAATGAAAACAGAGTGCAGATTGATGTGACAGATTCCGGCCCAGGCGTGGATGATAGTGATGGCAGCCGGATATTCGAGCCGTTTTACCAAGGACACAATACACCCGAAAGCCATGTCAGGGGCACGGGCCTGGGGCTGGCGATCGCGAAAGAATATGCCATCGCTCACGGGGGGAATATCGGACTCATTCGCAATACCGGAAAGCACGGTGCCCATTTTCGACTGATTTTGCCCATCAACGGTTTTGAATCTACGACATGACATATATTTTTAAATTATTGACAGGATTAACATTATCCCTAATATTGGCAGGGTGTACGCATACACCTGCCCAGCCCGTACATGAGTCATCCGAACAAGCGGAAATACAAATCATTCAGGAACCAGGTCCGTGGAGTGATCTGAATGAGCTGATGCATTATTATGATTCGCTGCAGAGTAAGTCCAGAGCAGAGCTTTTAGAAGAATACAAGTATGCGAACAGTCATTATCGGGAGAGTACCGATATGCAGCAGCGACTTAAACTGCTGATACTGTTGCTACTGCCGAACACCAGTTTTCAAAGTAACCGTACTGCGCTGAATCTCGTGGAAAATCTTCCGGAACAGATTGAAACCACTCCGGATACAACAGCCTTCAGAAACTTGCTGGTATTATTACTCAAGCGACAGTGGACAGCGAATTTACACATACAGAATTTGTCCGAAAAGCTACGGGCTTCAGAGACTGAAGTAAGGACACTGAAGAGTAAGATTAATGCAATCAAAAATATCGAAAAAGACTTGATGCGTAACAATACACCCTGACCAACAAGTCAAATGATACCAAACAAGAAAATTCTTCTGGTAGATGATGACCGGGATTTGCTTGAGCTGCTTTCCATCCGTTTAACGGCAGCTGGCTATGAAACCACACTTGCGGACAGCACTGAAGCAGCGATCAATTATCTCGATATCTCCCGCCCCCACCTCGTCATCAGTGATATGCAAATGGGTGGGCTTGATGGTATGGCACTGTTTGAGTACATCCATCGCAACATTCCGACGCTACCGGTCATTATCCTGACTGCTTACGGCACTATCCCAGATGCTGTGGCTGCGACGCAACGCGGGATTTTTGGTTATCTCACCAAACCTTACGATCCTAAAATTCTGATTGGTCAGGTTGAACGTGCTATTGATCTCGCACCTGCCGTTGAAACGCTTTCCAGCAAGATACCCGTTTCCCCATGGCGCAAAACCATCGTTACCCGGAGCGCGGTCATGGAAGATTTGCTTGCAAAAGTAGGTCGCGTGGCGCAAGGGGATGCCAGTGTACTGTTATCCGGTGAAAGCGGTGTTGGCAAAGAATTGCTTGCTCGTGCTATTCATCAGGCATCCCGGCGCTGTGACCAGCCGTTCGTTACCATCAATTGTGCTGCCATTCCGGAACAGTTGCTGGAATCCGAGCTGTTCGGCCATGCCAAGGGTGCATTTACCGGTGCGGTACGGGATCACAAGGGATTGTTTCAGTTAGCCGATGGTGGCAGCCTGTTTCTGGATGAGATCGGTGATATGCCTCTGCTGCTGCAGGCAAAACTGCTGCACGCGCTGCAGGAAAGAGTCATCCGCCCTGTTGGCTCCACCCAGAGTATTCCGATCAACGTGCGTATCATATCCGCTACACACAGGGATCTGAAATCAGAAATCCAGGCGGGAAATTTCCGTGAAGATCTGTATTACCGGCTTTTCGTGGTGGGACTGACGGTTCCCTCGCTTGCCCAGCGCAGTGAAGACATTCCTCTGCTAGCCAATCATTTTCTACGCGTATTTGCCGAGAAGCATCAAAAAGATGTCAACGGATTTTCTCCGGAAGCGATCAGTTTTCTGCTGGCATCCTCCTGGCCGGGCAACATTCGGCAACTCATGAACGTCATCGAACAGAGCGTTGTCATGAGTGCGGTTCCGCTCATCTCCTGTGAGCTTGTCCGTGACGCTATGCACAAGGATGAAGAGCAGATGACGTCATTCGATGAAGCTCGCAAGCAGTTTGAAAGAGATTATCTGGTAAAAATACTGAAAATTACCGCCGGAAATGTGACTCAGGCGGCCAAGCTGGCCAAACGCAATCGTACGGAGTTTTACAAATTGCTGCAGCGGCACCAGCTCGATTTCACACTTTATAAATCATTACAGGAAAAGGTCTGATTTCCTGTTTTATTTCACTAATGGCGGGAATTTCGCGATGATTTCATTGATCATGCCTTCCCGCATCACTTTCAGAGGCAGCCAGGTGCCCGGTGCCTGACGCTTGACCGCATCAATGACATCGCTGCTTTCCTTGAGTGTACTGCCGGCCATTTCGAGAATCACGTCCCCAGCCTGCAATCCGGCAGATTTAGCAATACTCCGCTGTTCGACCTGTAACACGTGAGCGCCTGCAGTCTTCTGGCTGAATTCAAAGCTGATCCCGAGACGTTGTTGCGAAGGGGGGCTCGATTCCGGTGTAAACGGAGCCAGGCCGAATACCGCATCCGCATAGCGGTCGGTCAGTAGTTTACAGGGCCGGTTCGTATCCCATGGCAGCAGGGAAACTATTTTTTTCACACCCATGTCTTTCAACTGATGTGGCACACCAAATCCTTTCAGGATATGTCCGGATCCCATGACACCCACTATCAGCGGTTTTTTGTGTTTGTCATAACTGTTCAGCACTGCATGAATTTCCTGTGCCATTGCCCGGTCCCATAATTGCTGGCTGACGACGAACCGCAGAAAATCCGGGTCGTAACGGTTCGGCTTCTGATTTTTTTCCGCAATTTTCTGAGGAGTACGGCCGTGCTGCATATAAATCGGCAGTAGAAATTCCAGATATTCCGGTGCAGGCGGGGCTGGCCGCGTGACTCCTTCTCTGTCCTTTTCCGGTACGCCGTCAAATCCTTTGGCCGTGACGGCCCGTCTCAGGTGGATATCGATATTGAGTGCACGCATCGGAATACGATTCATCCGTGCAAAGTGGAACAGGGGCAGATACAGGTATGCATCGGTGTTCCAGACCGACTGCCATTCGGATCGGGATAAAAATTCTGATTCCGTCAGTTCACCAGCCACCCATTGATCCAGAATTTTCTGTACCCGTCGCGGAAACATCTCGAAGCCGATTACCATATCCGGGCGAGCAGCATACAAGGTAGCCAGCATCTGCAATTGCCAGCGATGATGTTCGGGATTGATATGAGTTTCGCCCAGCAACACTACCGATTTGTCTTTTACTGACGCTATCACGCTGGAGAGCGTCGTTTCCCCCTTGCCGGGGATTACCCAGCTTGCAGCCGGGACACATGCACCCTGGGTAGCTTGCTCACTTGCAGAAGCAGCTTTTTTTTCCGATCCGGTTTGGGCAGAAACATCGGAGATGTTCGTCATTCCCCCCAGCAACAGCAAACTGCTTATGGCAAGCCGCCAGTCAGACTTGAAATTGATCATTGTCATCTTTCTTTATCAGGAATCTGTAAAAACGAGTGATGGAAAATGCTGCGTTAAGCCGATCAATCGACCCATTTACGGGCATTTCTGAACATTTTCATCCAGGGAGAATCTTCCGGCCAATCGTCAGGATGCCACGAATGCTGTACGGTACGGAAAACTCTTTCCGGGTGCGGCATCAGGATCGTCACCCGGCCATCGGTTGAAGTCATACCGGTAACACCTGCAGGTGAACCGTTTGGATTCAGCGGATAGGTTTCGGTAAGCGAGCCCCGATTATCGACAAACTGCAATGCAATATAGGGTTGTGCCGCAACCAGTTGTTCATCATCCCGGAATACCGCAAGCCCTTCACCATGGGCAACGGTCACCGGCAAGCGGCTGCCTGCCATGCCATCAAAAAACAGCGAAGGACTGGTTCCGATTCTGACCATGACAAAACGCGCTTCAAACTGCTCGGAGCGGTTACGTCCAAAACGGGGCCAGTGGGCCGTTCCCGGAATGATCGCCTGCAGGTGGCTCATCATCTGGCAACCATTGCATACACCTAAAGCAAAGGTATCGGTGCGCGCAAAAAACACTGCAAACTCATCTCGTGCCCGTGCATTGAACAAAATCGACTGCGCCCATCCCCGGCCTGCACCGAGCACATCGCCATAAGAGAATCCTCCTCCGGCGATCAGCCCTTTATATCCGGCCAGTTTCACCCGCCCGGACAGAATGTCGCTCATGTGCACGTCTACTGTGTCGAACCCGGCACGATCAAAAGCTGCTGCCATTTCCACATGACCGTTCACGCCCTGTTCACGCAGAATCGCGACCGCAGGACGACTGGCAAGTATAGCCGGTGCAGAAGCAACAGATTTAGTGAGTGAAAAGGTCAGTTGTGCATGCAACCCCGGATCATCCGTATTCAGAATCTGATCGAACTCCTGCTGTGCACATTCGGGATGATCACGCAACTTTTGCATCCGGAAGCTCGTTTCCGACCAGATACGCTGTGACACCACACGCTTTTCCTGGAATACAGTCGTGCCATCATGCGTCAAAATGATGTCATCCTGCCGGTTCGGACTGCCGATCATATGGCTGATTTGTTCCAATCCTGCATTCGCCAGAACGGCCATTACTACGTCATGATGTCGAGCTTCGATCTGGATGACAGCACCGAGTTCCTCATTGAACAAGGCTGACAGCACTTGTCCACCCCAATCATCAACCGGCTCAGCGCTCAACGAAATCAGCGAATCGAGCGCAAGGGTGATACCGCAATGTCCGGCAAAGGCCATTTCGCATAACGTGACGAACAGGCCGCCATCAGAGCGATCATGGTAAGCCAGCAGCAATCCGCTGCCATTGAGTGTTTGAATCGCATCAAAAAAAGCGTTGAGTTCTTCCGGGCTTTCCAGATTAGGCGCATCGTTGCCTGACTGGGCATAAACCTGAGCCAGTGCTGAACCGCCGAGACGGTTTTTGCCATTGCCAAGATCGATCAGAATCAGCTCCGTTTCGCCTTTATCTGTACGCAGTTGTGGCGTGAGAGTCTTACGCACATCGGATACTTTGGCAAATGCTGAAATAATCAGTGAGAGTGGCGCAACGACTTCTTTAGGCTGATCATCGTACCAGGCGGTTTTCATCGATAATGAATCCTTGCCTACCGGGATACTGATTCCCAGTGTGGGGCACAATTCCATCGCCACGGCATATACGGCATCATACAGGGCAACATCTTCGCCCGGGTGTCCCGCTGCGGCCATCCAGTTGGCAGATAACCGGACCGTTCCCAAGCCAGTAATCGCGGCAGCCGCCAGATTGGTAACCGCTTCCCCTACCGCCATGCGGGCTGAACTGGCCGCATCGATCACAGCCAGCGGCGTGCGTTCACCCAGCGCGAATGCCTCACCCGAATACGTCTGGAAGCCCATCGTGGTAACCGCGATATCGGCTACCGGAACCTGCCACGGGCCGACCATCTGGTCCCGTGCGGTCTGGCCACCTACGCTGCGATCACCAATCGTAATCAGAAAGGATTTGTTTGCCACGGTCGGCAGGCACAGAACACGGCGGGCCGCTTCTTGCAACTGCATACCGGTTTTATCCAGTGGAGCAGGGTCAGGGCGGATGCGTCTGACATCACGCACCATTTTGGGCGGTTTCCCCAACAATACAGGCAAAGGCATATCGGCTGGATGAGTGGATGAACGTTCATCCGTCACGATCAGCTGGGGCTCTGCCAGTGCTTTTCCGACCACAGCAAACGGGCAGCGCTCACGTTCGCAGATTGCCTGGAACAGGGAAAGGGATTCCGGTCGGATGGCAAGCACATAACGTTCCTGTGCTTCATTACACCAGATCTGCATGGGTGACATTCCAGGTTCGTCAGAAGGAACTGCGCGCAGATCAAACCAGCCGCCCCGTCCGGCATCGTGCACCAGTTCGGGCAGGGCGTTGGAAAGCCCGCCGGCACCGACGTCGTGAATGGCCAGAATCGGATTGGGTTGCCCGCTGCGCACCAGCTGCCAGCAGCGATCGATCACCTCCTGTGCACGACGTTGTATTTCGGCATTGCCCCGCTGCACCGAGTTGAAATCGAGTGCTTCTTCATTCGTACCGGCATCCATGCTGGAAGCGGCGCCCCCCCCCAGCCCGATGGCCATGCCTGGCCCTCCCAGATGAATCAGCAGAGTGCCTTCCGGGAAAGGTTCTTTTGCGGTATGCAACGCGGAAATCTGACCAATACCTCCGGCCAGCATGATAGGTTTGTGGTAGCCGCGCATCCGGCCACTGACTTCCGTTTCATAAGTGCGGAAATAGCCGGCCAGATTCGGGCGACCGAATTCATTGTTGAAAGCTGCACCGCCAATCGGTGCGGTCAGCATGATGTCGAGTGCGGATGCAATGTGCCCCGGTTTGCCGTAAAAGTCGGTTTCCCAAGGCTGTATGGCTTCAGGAATCTGCAAGTTGGAGACACTGAATCCGGTCAGTCCTGCCTTGGGTTTGGCACCGGATCCGGTTGCGCCTTCATCGCGGATTTCACCCCCCACCCCAGTGGCCGCACCTGGAAAAGGGGAGATTGCTGTCGGGTGGTTGTGTGTTTCCACTTTGACCAGCCAGTGCGTCAACTCTGGTGCATAGCCGTATTGGTTACCTTTTCCGGGATAAAACCGTTCGATAGTTTCCCCTTCCAGAATCGCAGCATTATCCGAATAGGCAACGATCGTATGCTGGGGATGGCTTTGATGGGTGTGCCGAATCATGCCAAACAGCGAATGCGGTTGTGGTACGCCATCGATTATCCAGTCGGCATTGAAAATCTTGTGCCGGCAATGTTCCGAATTGGCTTGCGCAAACATCATCAGTTCGACATCGGTGGGGTTGCGCTGGATACGGGTAAAATAATCCAGCAGGTAATCGATTTCGTCAGAAGACAATGCAAGCCCCATTTCCCGGTTGGCTTGGAGCAGTGCGTCGATTCCACGACCTGTCAGATCGATTTCACCCATTGTGCCCGGTTCTGCATGATGAAACAGAAGGGTGGCTTCAGCCAGCGAATGCAGCACTACCTCGGTCATGCGGTCATGGATGCATGCTTCGATTCGGGATAATTGTGCGGGCAGCAGCGTTACCTGGCAGCGCAATTCGAAGGAAATACCGCGTTCCAGGCGCTCGATTACGTTCAAACCACAGCAATGGGCAATATCGGTTGCTTTGGAAGACCAGGGAGAGATTGTGCCGGGGCGCGGTACCACCAGTAACAGTTTGCTGTCTGGAAAAGGCTGTGCCTCGGTTTCATCGACATCGAGCAACTGCCGCAGCCGGTCAGTTTCTTCCTGCGTCAAATCACGCTGAACCTGACAAAAATAGTGGTAATTGGCAGTGATGCCAGAAATTTGCGGTACGATTGCCTGAATTGAATGGAGCAGGCGTTCCAGACGAAAAGGGGAAAGCGCATTGCGCCCGCAAAATTGCAGCATCGGGATCCACCGGTCAATTGAATAAAAAACATGATTTTACACGAGTACACCTGTCACCAGATTATTGCCAGATGAATACCAGGCCCGTCTACACTACTGCTGAAATCCGCAAAATAGAATCACTTGTACTATCCGTGCCCCATCCACCGCCACTGATGGAAAAAGCCGGACTAGCGGCCGCAAAGATCGCTCATACCCGATTGCTGACGGATGCCAAACAACGGATATTGATTGTGGCCGGGCCGGGCAATAACGGGGGTGATGCGCTGGTGGCTGCTCGTCATCTGCGGGAATGGGGAAGACAGGTCACACTGATATTTACCGGCGAGGCTGAACGATTGCCACAGGATGCCAGACAGGCACTGGCGCAGTGGCAATTGGCCGGCGGAACGGTAATTCCGGAGCTTCCGCCCGGCGGTCAATGGGATGCGGTGATCGACGGCCTGTTCGGGATCGGCCTGAACGAAACACGCCTGCTGGCAGAAAGCTACCGGCAGCTCATCCGGCAGATCAACCAGCTCAATCTGCCAGTGCTTGCGCTCGATATTCCCAGCGGTCTGCTCAGTGATTCCGGCCGGGTGCCGGATGTGGCAGTCAAAGCGGCCATTACGACTACCTTCATCGCGCTCAAACCGGGTCTGCTGACACATGACAGTTGTGATTACTGCGGCGAAATCATTGTATGTGATCTGGGACTGGATGCCGTGGCGCTGATCTCGCCACAAAACTGGCGGCTCGATAGAGCAGGCATTGCTCAGAGATTACCTTCCCCAAGACGAGCCAACAGTCACAAAGGTACCTATGGCAGACTCGGGATTCTGGGCGGTGCCACCGGTATGATCGGCGCAGCCCTGCTGGCCGGGCGGGCTGCACTCAAACTGGGAGCGGGGCGGGTTTATCTGGGGCTGCTGGCACAGGATGATGTCCCGGCGGTGGATCCGGTTCAGCCCGAGCTGATGCTGCGTTCGCCCTTCGATTTTTTCAACCCGGATTTTCTGGAGGGGCTGATCATTGGCCCTGGCCTCGGTAGTGAAATCGCTGCCTGCATTTGTCTGGAGCGAGCATTGCAAACCTGCCTGCCCCTGGTACTGGATGCTGATGCACTCAATCTGATTGCGCAGCATACGGAATTGAGCAGCACACTCCAGGCACGCAAAGCAGCGGCCATCCTTACCCCACATCCGGCAGAAGCAGCCCGCCTGCTGAATACAACCGTAACTGAAATCCAGCGAAACCGGCTGGAGGCAGCCAGAAACCTTGCTCGGGAATTCAATTGTGCCATCGTCCTGAAAGGGGCCGGGAGTATCTGTGCTTTTCCAAACGGTCACTGTCATTTCAATACCAGTGGTAATCCCGGTTTGAGCAGTGCCGGCACGGGAGATGTTCTGTCTGGTTTCCTGGGTGCACTGCTGGTACAGGGATTGCCCCCGGAAAACGCACTGCTGCTGGCCGTTTATCTGCATGGTGCAGCAGCAGATGCATTACTGAAACAGCAGAATGGACCGCTGGGTATGGTGGCGTCAGACATCATTCCTGCTGCCCGTAACCTGCTGAATTGCTGGATTGGAGAGGAAAATCCTGGCTGGTGATGTGCTCGCTGAGACAATGGTTCTTTGATAACCTGAGTTCGGGATAAGCCCCTTAAGCTTTAGCCAGGCTGTTGACTCTGGTCAGATTCAAAGTTGGTTTGTTATCGGACAAACAGTAAGCGACGA
>NZ_JBDZWD010000079.1:0-5498 GCF_040256045.1 Nitrosomonas sp. | reverse complement strand
GAAAAACCACTAACCAGATCAACAAATTGCAGGTTGTTCAGGGCAGACTCATTACTCCCCTCAGGAAAAACATGAGGCCTGTGCCCCGTACCAGCTTCGAGAAAGCCATCCTGCGTCGTCGTTCCCTGATCGAGACTGTCTTCGATGAATTGAAGAATCTTTGCCAGATCGAGCATACCCGACACCGCTCTCTCTTCAATTTTATCGTTAACCTAATGGCTGGTATCGTCGCTTACTGTTTGTCCGATAACAAACCAACCTTGAATCTGATCAGAGTCAATAGCTTGGCTCAACCCTGAGGGCTTATCCCGAACTCAGGTTATGTAGATTCACCCATGGCGCTGGCCGCTACGGAAATCACGCTCAATCACAGTGAACTGCTCGACAAAGAAACCATCGACACCATCCAATGGCACCGCCAGCATAATGAAAACCTGCGCATCCATTTTGTGCAGGAAGTCGAGGATTCGATCCGGCTCAACCATACCCGATCCGGTGCAATCATCATTTCCGCCAGCGGGATGTGTGATGCCGGACGCATCAAATATCATCTGAAATATAACCTGCCCAGACCCGAATGCAGTATTTTGTTCACCGGCTTTCAGGCAGCAGGGACACTGGGGCGCAGGCTGGTAGATGGCAGCAAGAATGTCCGCATTTTCGGAGAACAGATTCCCGTGCGTGCATCGATCCATACCGTCGGCGGGCTCTCTGCCCATGCCGATCAGCAGGATTTGCTGGACTGGCTGAGAGGATTCAGCCGACCGCCCCTAAAAACTTTTGTCGTTCATGGCGAACCCGGTAATGCCGAAGCTTTTGCTGAGGCCGTCCGGGAACAACTGAAGTGGCCAATAAGTATTCCTCAGCGCGGGACAACTGAACGACTGGACTGATTCCATCCTCACTGGAAAATGGAATCAGTGGTTTCGTTACCAGTTTCTCTTCTGGAAATTACTTGGTTTTGCTGTTTGCCAGAATGAATTCAGCCAAACGCTGTGCCGGTTCACCGGTAATATTGGGGAAGGAACTCATTGTCATACCCCCTTTATTAACCTTCTCGATAATGGCTTCTTTGGTGGTCATCTTGGAACTGAGAATCATCACCTTGCCATCTGTTTCCGGTTTATGGCATTTGGTACAGTTCGCATAAAAAATATCTTCGCCGCTGGCATCAGCCGATGGTGTGTAAGTGTCCGTTTTCGCACAGCCCGCCAATCCAATTACCGCAGAAACCGCCAACAATCCGATCATTTTGTTCATTTTTCTCTCTCCATTTGACAAGGCTCGTCATTATAGCCGCTATCTGCGCTGACTTAATCATCGCTGCAACATCATGCCGTGCGTTTACAAGAATTGGTGATAGTATTTCCAGCTCAGTTGCCTGCGTAACCGTTGAAAAATAAACTCTCTCTGCATCAGAACAGCTCATGAAAATTGCCACGTGGAACGTCAACTCACTCAAGGTTCGATTACAACAAGTGATCGACTGGCTGAATCTCAATCAGCCGGATATATTGTGCCTGCAGGAAACCAAGCTTCAGGATGAATTCTTCCCGGTAGATGCCATTGCACAAGCAGGTTATCACTCGATCTACATCGGGCAGAAAACATACAACGGCGTAGCGTTGCTGAGTAAAGAAACGGGGGAAGATATTTGTACAGCATTGCCCGGCCTCGATAGTGCCCAGAAAAGGCTGATCGCAGCAACTTACGGAGATTTACGCGTTATTTGTGCTTACGTGCCGAATGGCGAGCATGTGGACTCGGAAAAATACATTTATAAACTGGAGTGGCTATCGCAATTGAATCACTTTCTGCAGCAGCAACGGGCATGTTACGGAAAAGTAGCACTGTTGGGGGACTTCAATATTGCCCCGGAAGATCGTGATGTCTATGATCCAGAAGCCTGGCGAGGACAAGTGCTGTGCAGTGAACCGGAGCGGCAGGCTTTTCGCGGATTACTGGATACCGGATTCATTGACAGTTTCCATCTGTTCGAACAGCCGGAAAAAACTTACACCTGGTGGGATTATCGTATGATGGCTTTCCGCCGCAACCGGGGATTACGCATCGATCATATTTTGCTGAGTCATGAAATGGCGGATCGCTGCACTACCTGGCAAGTAGACAAGGTACCCAGAAAACTGGAACGGCCGTCAGATCATGCGCCGGTACTGGTGGAGTTGATGTGAGCATCAGGGTCGCAGCATTTACAGTTTAACAAATCAAAATTGTATGAAAGGTTCAGGGCGTAAATGATTATCGGATTACCCAAAGAAACGAAAACAGATGAGTATCGGGTTGGACTGACCCCTGGCAGCGTGCACACACTGGTCGGACACGGGCACCGGGTTCTGGTCGAAACCGGAGCGGGATCAGGCAGCGTGATTTCCGACCAGGACTACCGTGCTGCCGGGGCAGAAATCGTTGCCCATGCCGAAGATGCCTGGGCAGCGGAGTTGGTGGTCAAGGTAAAAGAGCCCACTGAACCAGAATACCAGTACTTGCGGAAAGATCTGCTGCTGTTCACCTATCTGCATCTGGCTTCGAACAGAACTTTGACTGAAAAACTGCTCGCCACTGGTGTCAGTGCGATTGCCTATGAAACTGTACAAACCGCATCAGGCGCACTACCACTACTGACTCCCATGAGCGAGGTAGCCGGACGAATGGCCGTGCAGATCGGTGCAACCTATCTGCTGAAAACACAAGGTGGTCGGGGTGTTCTGATGGGTGGTGTGCCGGGAGTCGCTCCCGCTAACGTGGTCATTCTCGGCGCAGGCGTAGTCGGTGCCAATGCCGCAACTGTCGCTGCCGGCATGGGTGCGATGGTAACGACACTGGATATCAATCACGATCGCCTGAAAGCGCTGGATGACCGTTTCTCCGGCCGACTGCAAACTCGCTACTGCGATACGGTCAACGTACGCCAGGCCGTTTATGAGGCCGATCTTGTCATCGGTGCGATTTTGATTCCCGGTGGACGCTCGCCCTGGCTGGTGACGCGAGAAATGTTGCCACAAATGCGCACAGGATCAGTGATCGTTGATGTAGCGGTCGACCAAGGAGGATGCGTAGAAACGACTCGCCCCACCACACACAGCAATCCCATTTTTGAAGTCAATGGCGTGCTACATTACTGCGTTGCCAATATGCCGGGCGCAGTACCGCGAACCAGCACTTTTGCACTGAACAATCAGACCGCCAGTTATGTTGCCATGCTGGCAAACAATGGACTGGCCGCCTTACGGAATAACCAAACACTGATGAACGGCCTCAACACCCATCGCGGACAAGTAACCCATCCGGCAGTAGCGGAAGCCTTCGGGCTGCCCTACGCATCTCCCCTGGAAGCATTGATTGTCTAAAAAATAAAAACAAAGCACTCAGCTCGTAGTAGTTGCACTGCCAACCTCGAGTGGCTTTGTTGAAATTTAATGCCAGGGCATGATCGGAATTACTGAAATACTGTTTTGTGGTGAACCCTCAATGACGCGATCACTATAGGTGAGATAAATCAAAACGTTGCGTTTGGCATCATAGAAACGCACCACCTGCAGGGTTTTGAACAGTAACGATGTGTTTTTCTTGAATACTTCATCACCATCCGCTTTACCGTTTTTTATCTTCTCCGAAAGTACGATCGGCCCCGTCTGGCGGCAGGCGATAGAGGCATCCGATTTATCTTCAGCCACCCCCACCGTACCGCTTATCCCGCCGGTTTTTGCCCGGCTCAGATAACACGTTGCACCGGCCACTGCCGGATCATCAAAAGCCTCCACCACGATTTTGTCATTGGCACCTAGAAACTTGAACCGAGTCGATACACTGCCGATGTTCTCTGCCAGCGATGGCAGCGAATATGAAGTGATAACCATCGCCACCCCGCTCAACAATCCCCGTTTTGCCCAACCTGCAAAATCAATCCGGCCAGCTTTCTTGTTTGCCTCGTGTTTCATGGTAACTCTCCTGTTTTCAATAGCAATATGATGACAAAATGATAATCCTGAAATTTTTAGAATCATATAACACCGCCTCATGATACAGGTTGAATATGGCCTTATACCCGAACTTCGGATTTTACAAATCCGGATACCGGTAGCCAGTTACGCCAGTCCACTACTCCTGTTCAATCAGGCAGATAAGCTGGCCGACAAGACAGAGTATGTCGCTGATCCGCCAGCTGACACTCAACAATGGAATAATCGATGACGTGCAGCATGCTAATTAATAAGGAAGCAATTATCCACATGATGCAAACTCAAGCGAATATTGTATCGGTACCTATCTGATATGAATCAGGCCACACTTGGAAATCGATTGCGTCGCTTCATCATGAACCGTTTTGATTTTCCTGCACGATCTATTGTCGTGACACTAAGGCAACGCCTCCGTAAGGACCAACTGGGGTTGACAGCCGGATCCCTCGCTTTCACCACTTTACTGGCACTGGTACCGTTATTTGTTCTGGCGTTATCCGTCTTCACAGCATTCCCCGCCTTCGGCCATCTCGAAGAAGAACTGCAACAGTGGCTGATTGAAAATCTAATTCCAAACAGTATTGCCGAACAGGTGATGAACTATTTGACACAGTTTGCAGGTAAGGCGCAACAGCTTGGAATAATCGGCCTGGCCGGTCTGATGGCCGTTGCCATTTTTCTGATGCTGACAATCGACAAGACACTCAACCGGATTTGGCACGCCAGTCAAAAGCGGCTGCTCGGTCAGCGCATTCTGATGTATCTGGCAGCAATCACGTTTGGTCCGCTGGCACTGGGAATCAGCCTAGCTACCACATCGTCTCTCGTGACAGTTTCCCGCGGCTGGTTACCTTCCCTGCCGGGCAGCATTGATTTTGCACTCGCCAGTATTCACTTCCTTATCATGACGAGTGGCATCACCCTGCTCTACCGCTTCATACCCAATATGCCGGTATTGTGGAAACATGCGCTCACTGGCGCAGTATTCGCCAGCTTCTTTCTGAGTCTGGCACGGCAAGGGTTGGGGTTGTATCTGTCCTTTATGCCGAGCTATTCCATTATTTACGGTACCTTCGCTACCTTACCGATCTTTCTGCTGTGGATCTACATGGCGTGGCTGATCGTACTGCTGGGCGCGGTCATTGCCGCGTATCTGCCCAGCCTGCTATCAGGCGCACTACATCGTGACAACAAACCCGGATGGAAATTTCAACTCGCGATCGACGTACTGCAGATCCTGGCACAAGCACGCATAGCTACAGCGCGTGGCCTAACACGTACTCAGCTAACGCAAGCGCTGCAGACAGATGTATCGCAGCTGACGCCTGTATTGAATGTATTGATCGAGCTGGACTGGATCGGCGAACTTATCGCCCGAAATAAAAATGACGAGCCACGCCTGTTGCTGCTGGTAGATCCCAGTCAGATACTGCTATCGCCACTGATCGAACATCTGCTGCTGGCGTCCGGTCAGGCATTCGAAGCTATCTGGAACGACAAACCATTACGCGACATCAC
>NZ_JBDZWD010000078.1:0-5545 GCF_040256045.1 Nitrosomonas sp. | reverse complement strand
AAAGATCTGGTGGCGGTTACCTGGATGGGATTCGATGAACCCAGATCCATGGGCAACAGGGAAACTGGAGGACAGGCCGCTTTACCCATCTGGATCAATTACATGGCCACGGCACTCAAATCGATACCAGTGGCAAAAACATTACCTCCCAAAGGCATTGTCGTAGCTAAAATCAATTCCGAAACAGGGATGAGAGATATATTCGGAACATTCAATGAATACTTCTTTCAGGAGCAGCTTCCCCCAGAAATGGATTACTCTTTCCAAGACCCTGATTTCACTGATCAGGTGGAAAGTCCGTTGTTTTGAATCAGGATCCGTTTGTCAGGGAGCAGATCTGCATAGAACGCAGATTCGACGATACCCATTCCACGTCAGTAATCACTTGCCAGCAGGGAACGGGTGAAATATGCTTCTTACCCGGTCATTTCTTCCGCTCTGCTGAAACATCCTTACCCGGTTTCAGCCCATTCAACTGTTCGATCAGCGCCTGCCTTTCGTTTTCCGTTTCCTGATAGCGCACGTACAGCTCATTCAGCTCGTCCGTATAACGACGGACCCTTTCAGTACGTTCCCTGCGCTGTCTGGCTGTGTCCTCATATTTTGGTGCTTCGCCATTGATAATGACATCACTCCCGGTCGGCAGTGCCTGCTCAATTTGTGTGATCTCATGGCGTCGCAGTTCCTGCAGCATTTGAAACCGCTGGAACAGAATCTGCTGCTCCTGTTGCTGCTGCATGATGGCTACTTCCAACTCGGAAATCTGCTTTTCATTCTCCATCTCTGCAGATACAGACATCGAGACCAGCAATAAACAGAAAAACAGCAGTTTCATACAGTTTTCCTCCTGAATGATCCAGGCCGAAATCTTACAAGAATCAGATATGAATGGCCCGCTTATCCACGCCCAAGGCAGCTTCATGCAGTGATTCGGAAAGCGAGGGGTGGGCATGTACGATACGCGCCAGATCTTCACTACTGGCGGAAAATTCCATGGCAACCACAGCTTCTGCAATCATCTCGGAAACATAAGGGCCCACCATGTGTACGCCCAGGATACGATCACTTTCCGCATCCGCCAGCACCTTGACGAATCCGGTCGTTTCTCCCAGCGCACGGGCACGCCCATTGGCCATGAACGGAAACTGCCCCGCTTTGTAGGCAATCCCTTCTGCTTTCAGCGTTTGTTCGGTTTTGCCCACCCAGGCAATCTCCGGCGCAGTATAGATCACCCATGGCATCATTCCGAGATCCACATGGGCAGACGAATCAGCCGCTTCCTGCTGGCCTGATGCTATCCGTTCGGCAACGGCGACACCTTCCTCGGAAGCTTTATGCGCCAGCATCGGTCCTCTTACGACATCTCCAATCG
The DNA here is from genome assembly GCF_040256045.1 of Nitrosomonas sp. Taxonomy (GTDB): domain Bacteria; phylum Pseudomonadota; class Gammaproteobacteria; order Burkholderiales; family Nitrosomonadaceae; genus Nitrosomonas. The sequence goes on along the minus strand of NZ_JBDZWD010000078.1, from coordinate 4,173 downwards.
CATATACATTCTGCAGACTGGTCTGGCAGAATTCGTCCACGCTGATATAGCCGCGCTCATCAAGTTTCAATCCTGCTGCTTCAGCCCCCAGATCTGAAGTGTTGGGAACCCGTCCCACAGCCACGATGAGTTTATCCACCTTCAGGTTCTGCGCATTGTTGTCACGATCGACATAGTCGATCTCCACGCCGTGCTCACTTGCCTGGGTTGATCTGATCTCAGCTCCGGTATGAATGATGAGCCCTGTTTCACGTGTCAATGCTTTATAGGCCTCTTTGGCAATTTGTTCATCCGCTGCCGGCAGGAAATCTGCCTGGGCTTCCAGCAAAGTCACTTCCGCACCCAGCCTGCGCCAGACACTTCCCAATTCCAGGCCGATCACCCCCGCGCCGATGATGGCAAGTTTCTCTGGAGTCTGTTGCAAAGCCAGGGCGCCCGCATTCTCGAGCACATTATTCCCGTCGACCGGTGCCACTTGCAGAGCACGGGGCGTAGAGCCCGTCGCGATGATGACATATCTGGCTCGTACCAATTGCTCTTGCCCGTCGGTACTTACCCGGATTTCCCAGCTGTTATCACCATTATCATGTTCTCGATCACGTTTTTGCAGCGTTCCATGACCATGTAAGGCAGTCACTTTATTTTTCTTGAACAGCATACCAATACCACCGGTAAAGGCTTTGACGATCTTGTCCTTGCGAGCGATCATGGCTGGGACATCTATCGATAGTCCATCTACCTTGATGCCGTGTTCAGCAAACTTATGTCCGGCCCGTTCGAAATTTTCGGAAGATTCGAGCAACGCCTTGGAAGGAATACAACCGACATTCAGACAGGTACCACCCAGACTGGGTTTGCCCTGCTCATTTTTCCAGTCATCGATACATACGGTGTTGAGTCCGAGCTGCGCACAGCGGATAGCCGCCACATAGCCACCAGGGCCTGCACCGATGACCGCCACATCGAATAAATTATCCATATCAATAAGGGGTAAAAATAGTTTGTTGGAAAATTAAATACTTACACAGATTTACTGATATCGACCGGATCAATTTTACTGATCTCGTCTGCTGCCTGAAGGAATCGTTCCATTTTATGCAACTGCGCCATTGAATGAATCATGTGCTGTCCGCGCATGCGTTCCAGTCTGGCCATACTGACAGCAGAAAATTCCCATTGCAATGATCCCAGCAGTTCATCTGCCGCATCGGGATCGTTGCATACCAGTACCATATCACACCCCGCCTGCAGAGCCTGCTCTGCCCGACGAGTAATGCTGCCATAATTCCTGGCGGCCTGCATACCCAAGTCATCACTGAAAATACAGCCTTCGAAACCTAGATCCTGCCGCAAAATGCGCTGCAGCCATTCGCCGGAGAAACCTGCCGGATGCTGGTCGATGGCCGGATAAACGACATGCGCCGCCATGATGCCGGGAAGCCCTGCATCGATCACCCGGTGGAAAGAAATCAGATCTTCCTTTTCAATACCGGTGTAGCTGCGTGTATCGATGGCAGTTTCAACATGGGTATCCGCCCGGATTGCGCCGTGGCCAGGGAAATGTTTGCCAACCGCTGCCATCCCTGCTGATTGCAAGCCACTCATCAAGGCACAAGCCAGATCGGCCACGACCTGCGGTTCACGATGGAAAGCACGATCACCGATCACGCAGCTCTGTCCGTAATCGAGATCAAGTACGGGTGTAAAGCTCAGATCCGCACCACAAGCTTTGAGCTCTACAGCCAGTACATAACCAGCCTGGCTCGTCAGGTAACGAGCCCGATCCGGGTTCGTGTCGTGGATTTCTCCCAGTGTACGCATAGGCGGCAAACGGGTGAAACCATCCCGAAAACGCTGCACCCTGCCGCCTTCCTGATCGACTGCAATGAGCAGAGACGGGTATCGCAGCGCATGAATCTCCGCTGTCAGTCCGGCCAGCTGGGCCGGAGATGCGTAGTTCCGTGCAAACAGGATAACGCCTCCCACCAGGGGATGACTTAGTCGGACACGATCCGTTTCAGTCAGTTCTGTGCCCGCTATATCGAGCATCAGCGGGCCGAGGGACATTTCTATTTTTCCAGTACGACAAAGGCGCTTACCATGGTCAGCTCATCACTGATGGAAAGATGATGGCGAGTGATACCACGCTGTCCTATCCATTCAGCCAGCTCCTGCTGAAACTCAAAATAGGGCTTTCCCTGCGAATCATGCTGAACAGCCATATTTCCGAACATGACCGGAGCACGCAAGCCTGTGCCCGTTGCTTTGGAGAATGCTTCCTTGGCAGCGAAGCGCTTTGCCAGGAACAGTGCAGGTTTGATGTGCTCCAGGTAATCCGGCCATTCAGAATCTGCCAGCACACGTCTGGCAAATTGTTCACCGTAACGCTCCAGCGAGCCGGCAATCCGGGCAGGATCGACCAGGTCGGTCCCGATGCCGTATATCATGCACGCGCCTGCTGGAGCAGAGCTTTCATTTCGCGAACCGCTTCAGCAAAACCGACGAACAATGCCCGGGCAACGATGGCATGGCCGATATTCAACTCGGACAGCTCCGGTATGGCGGCGATCCGTACGGTATTTTCGTAATGCAGCCCGTGCCCGGCGTTGACCTGCAATCCCCGGCCAAAAGCATAGGCTGCCATGGTACGGATTGTTTCCAGCTCAACCTGCTGCATTTCGGTTGTTGTAGCGTCCGCATAACGACCAGTATGCAGTTCAATTACAGGAGCACCTGCCTCGACTGCTGCATCAATTTGATCAGCCTGCGCATCGACGAACAGCGAAACGCGGATTCCCGCTTCTGCCAGGCGCCTGCACGCGGCACTCACCTGCTGGAAATGGCGAATGACATCCAGCCCGCCTTCTGTTGTCAGTTCTTCCCGCCGCTCTGGCACCAGGCAGATATCATGCGGTTTGATCCGGCAGGCAAAAGCAATCATTTCTTCTGTCACGGCACTCTCCAGATTCATTCTGGTTTTAAGCCGATCCCGCAGAATTACGACATCATTCTCCTGTATATGGCGACGATCTTCACGTAAATGCAACGTAATCGCATCTGCACCCGCTGCCTCGGCAACCAGTGCCGCTTCGACCGGGCTGGGATAAGTCGTGCCGCGTGCCTGACGCACCGTTGCTACATGGTCGATATTGACACCCAGAGCTATCATGGTTATTTAGTTTTCCTGCTTATTTCCAATGAATGATTTCTAAAACCTTCTCTCTTACTCATAACCCAGGCTCTTTAGCGCGGTAATATCATCCGCCCAGCCGGATTTCACTTTGACCCATACTTCCAGATAGACTTTGCTGCCGAACAACATTTCCATATCCTTACGCGCCTGCGTGGCCATATCCTTCAGTTTCTTTCCCTGCTTACCAATGATGATGGCTTTCTGATTTTCCCTTTCTACCAGGATACAGGCATGTATACGTCGCAAATTACCCTCCACGGTAAACTGCTCTATCACCACGCTGACCGAATAAGGTACTTCTTCTCCGATCTGCCGGAAAACTTTCTCACGCAGCAGTTCTGCCGCCAGGAACCGCTCACTGCGATCGGTGATCTCATCCTCGGCAAACAAAAAGGAATTTTCCGGCAAATGTTGACGAATCGCTTCGATTAGTGCAGATAACTGTCTGTTTTGCAAGGCACTGACCGGAACGATAGCAGAAAACTCGAACACATCTGCCATTTTCTGTATGAACGGAAGCAGCTGCAATTTATCCGGCAGCAAATCAATTTTGTTGATCACCAAGATCACGGGTAGACTCCGCGGCAATTGCCCCAGAACTTGTTCATCTTCCTGGCCAAATCGACCTGCTTCAACCACGAATACGACAACATCCACATCCTGCATACTTTGCAGAACAACCCGATTCATTGCCTGATTGAGCTGGCTGCGATGGCGCGTCTGGAAACCAGGCGTATCCACAAAAATAAACTGCGACTGTGCATCGGTCAATATCCCATGAATGCGGTGGCGGGTAGTTTGCGCTTTTCTGGAAGTAATACTGATTTTCTGTTTGATCAGATGATTCAACAGCGTTGATTTACCGACATTGGGCCGTCCTATGATGGATATATAACCAGTTTTGTAACCGGGTGCGTTCATGGCCAATGTCTTTCCAGGTAAAAACTGAGATTGATCGAGAAAATATAGCTTGTTACTTA
>NZ_JBDZWD010000036.1:0-23643 GCF_040256045.1 Nitrosomonas sp. | reverse complement strand
AAAATATAATGAGAGCGCTTCTGAAAAACCACCTGCATTGCCATTTCTGTATTAGAAATTGGCTAAAAATGCTCATTTAACACGTATAAACTCTGCTTTCTCACCGACTTTTGCCTTGAACTGACTGCCTCGCTGACGTTTTTCAGAATTTCCCTGTTGCTGAAATGACTGTAACAACTGCTCAAACTGCGCTCTCACTTCAGGATGCTTACGCGCCATAGCCAAGGTGGCCTCCAAATAGCCTATCTTGCTACCACAGTCGTAACGCTTGCCCTTGTAACGATAGGCCAGCACCTGCTCTTCCTGCATCAACGCAGCAATACCATCGGTCAGTTGTATCTCGCTCCCGGCACCTTTGCCCAACCGTGCCAGGTGATGAAAAATGCGCGGTGTGAGTACATAACGTCCAACCACCGCCAGGGTGGAAGGAGCTTCTTCTGGAGCAGGCTTTTCCACAATAGACTGCACTGCTTCCAGATCATCACGAACCGGTTTGCTGTCCACGATACCGTAGCTGCGTGTATCTTCGTGCGGTACCTGCTGTACACCCAGCACCGAGCACTTGTAGTAATCGTACACATTCACCATCTGACTTATCACAGCGGGCTCACCTTCAAGTAAGTCATCAGCCAGTAACACAGCAAAAGGTTCATCACCCACTGCCGGCTGGGCGCACAGTACTGCATGGCCCAAACCCAGCGCTTCAGATTGGCGGATATACACACACTGCATGTCATCAGGCAACAGATTGCGCACGTACTGCAGCATCTCAGTTTTTCCTCGGCGCTCCAGCTCGGATTCCAACTCATACGCCTTATCAAAATGATCTTCAATGCTGCGCTTGCTGCGACCCGTGACGAATATCATTTCGGTAATACCAGCAGCCCAGGCCTCTTCCACAGCATATTGTATGAGTGGCTTATCCACCACCGGCAACATCTCCTTAGGGCTAGCCTTGGTGGCTGGTAAAAAACGAGTACCCAGCCCTGCCACCGGAAAAACCGCTTTACGAATCTTCATGCATCCCCCTTTTTCTACAGAAATCAGTTGTAAAAATAAAAAACAACTTGCGTATCCTTCAGACAAATCTCACGTATAAACCTCTTCTACTATATCGTGATCTCGACGAAATAACACGGAGAACCCAATTGGAAGTTCCATGCGTTGATCATATCAGAACCCAAGAATGCAACATTGTCTGCCCATCCTACCTCATCCTGAACAACCGGACTCGTCTCGCAAACCCGTCAATCTACGTGATCGAGTATGATGCCTTCCAGCAATTTCAGGATTCCGGCCAGCATCAGCGCGAACAACAGGGTGACCAGAGTGTTATAGATACGCCGCGGTTCCATCGGATATTCCGGGTAGGTAGGGGCTTGCAGTACAGAAACTTTATCCAGCATGCGCGTGGCATCGATTCTGCCTTTTTCCAGTGCGGTAAGTGCCGCTTTGTAAAGTTCTTGCGCAAAAGTAACTTCCATTTCCAGTCGCTGAAATTCCTCCATTGTAATATTCAGAGTTTTTCCTGTGGGATTGGCAAGCTTTGCTTTTTCATCGGTAATCTGTCGATCGATGGCAGCCAGAGATTGTCTGAGCATCACTAGGTTCGGGTGGTTACGATCCAGTGTCCTCGGCAGAGATGCCAGCTGAGTTTTGAGCTGGGCACGTTGTTCCTCCAATTTGGCAATGAGGGCATTGAGGCTCTCCACCGTCGCCTGCGGTGAAAGCAGCCCTTTCTTATTCTGATAAGCCAGTAATTTCTGCCTTACCTGCTGGAAGCGCAGTTGAGCCAGATTCACCTGGGTAGTCAGGAAGCTGACTTGTGTTTCCGCCAGTTCATGGCTGATCTGATTCATGTAACGTTCACCTTCGCGCACCAGCAGATTTGAAATAGCCCGTGCCATTTCAGAATCATAAGCCTGGGCGCTGATTCGGAGTACACCCGCATAGTCATCGTACTCGATTGAAACCCGTGAAAGATAGTGGCGATGAAACCATTCCATATCCTTCAACCACATGCGTGAAAGGAGATCATAGTGTTCATCGCTATAGTGTGCCCGCAGATCGAGCTCGGTATCAAGTTTTTTGAGCATATCTACTGAAAGCAGATATTCACGCAATAATAACTGATCCGCACGGTTAACTCCGGCAGTACCGGCAATCAGCATGGATAGATCAAAACTGGGTGCAGTCACCGAATCTGTTTTACGAATGATCACACTAGCTTCCGAAACATAGCGATCGGAAGCAAAGATCAGCCAGTAACCGGTGGCCATGACAGCCAATACCAGAATGAACCCTATCAGGCCTGAAAACAGTCGTATGGAAAACCGGTTTCCCCTGGTATGTCCGAGATAATCACTGAGTTTGCCGGGGTGAGATTCAATTATGCTTTGCTGGAATTGCGTCATTTTTGTATGGTTTCCTTATACGCTTTGAAGGCTTCCTCGATTTTGTCGAACCACTGCGCTTTACCCTGATAAAGTAAAATACCGGCCTCACAAAATTGCCTGAGTGTACTTTCACTGTGAGCGACCATGATCAGTCCGGCGCGATTGGCCATACTTTTGAAAGCTGCTGCTGCTTTGTTACGAAAAGCGGTATCTCCTGCGGCAGTCACTTCATCAGAAATATAGATATCGAATTCAAATGCAAGTGACATTGCAAACTGCAAGCGCGAGCGCATCCCGGACGAATAGGTATTCACCGGCTCATCGAAAGCATCCTTCAATCCTGAAAAATCCTGTATGAACACCAATCGTTCAGGAAGATCGTCCTGGTGGCCATGCAAACGACAGACAAACTTGGCATTCTGGCGCCCGGTTAGAGTCGGTTCCAGCCCACCCTGCCCCATGGGCCAGGAAAGCCGGCAGTGACGCTCCACTTTCCCTTTATTAGGATGGTCGATACCGCCGATGATACGCAACAGGGTAGATTTACCTGCACCATTTGAACCGATCAGGCCGACATTGACATTACGCGGAATCGTCAGATTGACGCCTTGTAATATCCATTTACCAGGACCATGATCTGTTTTATAACGCTTGTATACATCCTCGATAACAATCATCCTGAAAACCCCAGTTGACCGCTTGTTTGTTGCCTTAACATCATGACAATTTTCAACTTTACTTCCATTTTCGTATCACCTCCTTAGTGAGTTCACTACGAGCAGGATTGCACCTTTTTCCGGGCACATGGCTGCGTTGCAACTCCTTGGAAGGGAACAACCATTCCGCGTCGTTGCGCCTTGCCCTGTACCTGGGAAAAGGCACACTCCTGCCCGTCCAACTGAGGTTTTCAGGATCATTTCATCACCAGCTGTAAAGCAAAGCGGCGGTACAGTATCAACCCGAGAAACAGGCTGGAGATACCCCATGCATAAAGATATTCCATGCTGAGGCCCTGCACGGTATGGTAATAGGGAAAGAAGCCTGCACGTGCCAGTTCGAGCCCATGTGCAACCGGATTCAGCATCAGGAGGTCGAGATAAGGCTGGGGTACAGCGGCCAAAGGGAAAATGACACCGGAAATCAGGTATAGCGGCAGCATCAGGATCTTGAGAACGTGCTCCATTTCCGGAACAAGCTCCATCAATACCGATGCAACCAGACCATAACCCATGCCGAACAGCCACAGTCCGAGATTAGCCTGCAAAACCAGCAAAGCATCATACGGCCATGCTTCGTGACCCAGCAGGATCGCCGTACCTATTATGATGATCGAGATGATCGACATCAGAAAAGCTTCCAGTACGGCACGCGCAAGGACCGGATCAAAAGGTTTGACCTGGCGATAAGTGAACAAAGGCCGGTTGGAATCGACTGCGTAGGTTACCTGAACAGCAGTCCGCCGGAATAGAAAGAACGCCAGCATGCCCACGATAATCCATACAGCCACGTCCGCATTACCAACGGTGCGCATACGGATAACGGTAAAGATAAAAACCAGAAAGCCAATGTGCAGAACAGGTTCGATCAGCAGCCAGAACCATGCAGCCCGCATATCGAACAGCCGGTCAAGTGCTTCACGCAGGAAAATTGCCTTCCATACGGCAAAGGAAACGACCAGTGGATTACGGATTTCGGCCATAGCCATACCCGCAAGAAAACAACAGTGGATCAGGTCGAGTCATCAATTCAGCAGGAACATCCGGTTGATTGTCAGGCCAGGCATCGCAACGGATATCAGCAACTTCAGGAATTTGTTGAATTCAGCTTCGGGAGAGTTGGCGACATAAATCACATCGCGATTCTGAACTGGAAAATTCTGGGTCACAAAAAATGATGCGGGGTCACGTAAATCGATCTGGTATACCACGGGTACAGTGCCATCGGCCCCGGTAGTCAGCGGATGATCGGCATCGACCAGTGTTGCATCTTCAAACCGGAATATGAATACACCGCGTGCATCGGCACGGTTATCCGCCAGGCCGCCAGAACGTGCCAGGGCTTGTGCCAGAGAAATACCCTGAGCTTCGAAGAGTACTTCTTCATTCTTACCTGTTGCCCCTAGTACCGAAAAACTTTGCGGCTGATACAAAGCAGTAACCACATCACCCGGTTTGAGCAGAATATTCTGCCTCGGATCCCGAATGACCGAATCGAGCGCCATGGTGGCCGTAACATTGTCACGCGATAGCTGAACTGCCATACGGTTTACAGATTGCTTGACTCCACCGCTTATGGCCAGCGCATCGAGCAGTCTCTCGCCTTTGGGTGTCAGCGCCATCAGTGTGCTGTTATTGACTTCGCCCACGACCGTCACATTGGAAGTGTTGTTCTTGATGACCCGCACCAGTACCTGGGGCTGGTTAGCCTTACCGTACAGCCGTACGATGATTTCTCTTTCAATCTCCTGGGTAGTGCGCTCCCTGACGGAAACCCGGCCGGCAAACGGTATGGCAATTGTGCTGTCCGATGTCACCATTTGTTCGGGGAAGGTAACTCCTCGCGTTGTTGTCGGGCCGGCTGAAGGATCGAGAACGATTGCGCCGAACAGCATTGCGGGGGGGGCTTCCCAGATGGTGACGTCGATTACATCACCAGGGCCGATGATGTAGTTGTTGGTAGATGAACTTGGAAAAATATCGGCGAACTGGCCCAGCTTTTTCGCTTCAAAAAGTTTACGGGCAAGGGTATCGTCGACACCGATCAGCCCGATACCACCCACCTGGCCGGGTTCACTTTTTTTCAGGACCTGCTCCCGGCTTGCACCACTGGCAGAAACCCAGTCCGGCTGGGTTGCACAGCCGGACAGCATGCTTATCAGTATGATTCCCGCCAGCAATAAACCAGTATGAATAAAATGACTCTCTGTGTTCATATTCTTCTTGTTATCCGGAAAAGAGATCAATGGAGATCCATCAGTTTCTTCATAACTTCACAGGTATACCGTATGTGCTGGTCGGTGTGCATGGCTGACAGAAAAAATCTGAGTCTTGCAGCCTTCTCTTCAACCGCGGGATGGATGATCGGCTGGACATTGATACCGGCATCGAAAAACTGGTTGGACAGCCTCGCTGCTTTGAGTGAGCTACCAATGATGGCGGGAATGACAGCATAGCCCTGAGCAAGGCCGCTATTGACCCCAAGGGACTGCATCAACTCCAGGAATTGCTGTCCCCGCTCACGTAACCGTGCTACCCGTTCCGGTTCTCGCTGGAGGATACGCAGTGCTTCCAGAGAAGCTGCAGCCAGGGAGGGCGCCATGCCGACACTGTAGACAAAGCCTGGCGCCGCATATTTCAGGTGCTCGACAAGTGCCCGTTCTCCGGCGATGTAACCACCACATCCAGCCAATGTCTTGCTGAGCGTGCCCATCCAGATATCTACTTCCTTACCTTGGATACCGAAGTGTTCCCGCACTCCTTTTCCCGTTTCTCCCAGTACACCCAGGGAATGCGCTTCATCTACCATCAGAAAGGCTCTATGGCGCTGTTTGATGCGGACGAGTGCCGGCAAATCCGGAATATCACCATCCATGCTGTAAAGCCCTTCGGTGACAATCAGCACACGTTCGAACTGTGCACGAATTTCTGCCAGGATTTGTTCAAGCGCCGCCATATCGTTATGTGGAAATGAACGCCGGGTTGCTCCCGAAAGCTGAATCCCCTGCAATACGCTGTTATGAATGAGGCTGTCGTGAATGACCAGATCCTTGGGGCCGAAAAGACAGCCGATCGTGCTGACGTTGGTAGCATGTCCGCTGACAAATACGATACAGTCATCCACCTCATATAAACTGGCCAGCGCTTCTTCCAGTTTGCGCTGTATCGGCCGCTCTCCTGCCACGAGTCTGCTTGCAGATGCAGATGTACCGTAACGATCGATGGCTTCTTTTGCCGCCCGGTTCACGGCTGGGTGACCCGCCAAACCAAGGTAGCTGTAATTGGAAAAATTGATGAATTCACGCCCATCGATGAGCGTGGTTGCCCCTGCCACACCATCATGTGAACGGAAAAACGGATTTGCCAGACCCAATCGCTCGGATGCTGCCTTGGGCACCAGCATTTTTTCATAGCCGGGAAAGCGGTCAAAACGGGTAAAGGCATCCGGAATCGATGAATAACGGGTTGGACATTCTGACGGGACAGGTGCAGCAATACCCGCCACCTCCATTTTTCTGCCAAGAATATGATCTATGAGATGTGTTCTGGCTTTCCGGGTGAGACTGGGTTTGTTCATGCGATTAAACTTGTTCCTTGTTGAGCAAAATGGCGCACATCCTCACTCAGGGTGTCAATTTCTTCCGGCCTCAATTCCTCTCCATGCTGACGGATAAATTCGGTAACCTGGTTGACTGATTGTCCTTCCTCCGGCACATCTCCTTTACTTGTCAGTTTCTCGACGATACGTGCCGTGACCGTATGAATCGTGGGGGCATCGTTGAGCATCATGACCGGTAATTGAATGCCGAAGCGCCGTTCCAGTCCCAGAGCAAGTTCAACTGCCATCAGCGAATCCATACCGTGATCATGCAGGGAGCGACCTGGCTCGATGCGATCCGGGTTGATGCTCAGGATCTGCGCAACCTCCTCCACTACAAAGCCACGTACGATTTCTGTAACCTCCGCTCGGGTTTTTCCAATAATGAACGTCCGCATATCGATCGATTCGGCAGTTTGAGAGGTGCTGCGTCTGTTCCGATTGAGAATAGCGAAACGGTTACCGGTCGCTGAAGGCAGCAGATGGCTCAGCGTATTCCAGTCGAAATCGGCAGAAATGACAAACCCGATTTCGTTATTGAGCGCAACATCCAGTTGTGCCAGCGCTTCCGCAGCTGAAAGGGGCGGTTTACCGAGACGCTGTTCGAGACTGTCCCTGACGGCTTCGTTACGCGCCAGATATCCCGTATCGCTGACAGGCCCCCAGGCAATACAAGTAGTCGGCAGACCCATGTGCCGACGCATGGCGGCCAACCCTTCGAGCCCGGCATTAGCAGCCACATAATTGGCCTGACCCGGATTTCCGATTGCGGTGGTAACCGAGGAGTACAGAATGAAATAATCCAGCGGTGTACTGATTGTAGCCTGGTGCAAATGCCAGGCACCCAGCAGTTTGGCATCCATGACATTTCTGATACTTCTCTGATCGAGACTGGAAATCAGTTGATCGTCGAAAACCGCCGCTGCATGCAAGACACCTTTGAGAGGAGGCAGTGTTTTGCCGATACGTTCTATAAGTGTATCAACCGCTGTAGCGTGAGTAATGTCACACGCCTGTGCGATCACTTTTATGCCTCGAGCAGCGAAAGTTTCGATGATTTCCTTCACTCCTGGCGTATCCATGCCACGGCGCCCTGCCAGCACCAAGTGATCGACACCCCGTCCTGCCAGCCAGCGAGCAGACTCCAGGCCAAAACCGGAAAGCCCGCCTGTCACCAGCCATGTACTGTTTTTCTCAAATCGTACCACCGGAGCAGGCTGTGAAGGCTGCTCAATATCTGGCTGCCCATTCGCCAGGGATACGACAATTTTGCCGATATGGCGTGCCTGCTGCATCACACGGAAGGCATCCGTAATACGATTCGCCGCAAATACCCGATGAGGCAGCGGCGCCAGAGCCTGCTCACGGAAAAGTGCCATGACCTCACGGAAGAGCTGTACGGCAAGCTTGGGACGCGAAGTCAGTAACTGATCCGCATCGATACCAAAGTAACTGATATTGTTCTTGAAGGGACGCAGGCCAACGGGGGTATTTTCAAAAAAATCGCGTTTGCCCAGTTCAAGAAAACGGCCAAAAGGTTTCAGTACGTCGAGGCTGCGACGCATCGCTTCACCTGCGAGTGAGTTGAGAACCACGTCTACTCCTTCACCCGCAGTGGCATCAAGAATATCGTCAGCAAATGCCAGGCTGCGTGAATCGAACACATAATCGGCTCCCAGCAATTTGACGAAATCCCGTTTCTCATCGCTGCCTGCAGTGGCATAAATTTCCGCGCCAAGATAACGGGCAAGCTGGATGGCAGCGATACCGACGCCTCCTGCTGCACCGTGGATCAGCACCCTCTCTCCCGGCTGCAGAGCTGCCAGCTGCTTGAGCGCGTAATAAACGGTCAGAAAAACGGTGGGTACGGTCGCTGCTGCCTCGAATGACCAATTCTCGGGCATGGGGGCTACCGCATCCGCTCGCGTGACGACATGGCTGGCAAAGCAGGAAGCACCGAATCCCATGACGGCATCGCCGGGTAACAGGCCTTTCACACGCGTACCAACCCGGCTGACGACTCCTGCAAACTCCAGTCCGAGGCTGGCACCTGCAAAACCATTCTCGACGGCTTCATCCGGAAGCAGACCCATGAGGTACATAACATCGCGGAAATTGAGACCGGTAGCCCGGACACATACTTCAACCTCGTCATCACCCAATTGACGCTTAACAACAGGCAACCAGACGAGGTTGCGCAATTGTCCGGGGACGTGAAAATCAAGATGAAATCGTTCGCTCTTTTTCTTTGACGACTCTGTCGTCCTGATCTGCCGGTTCGTTTCTTCCTGCATGACCAGGCAGTAGCGCGCTGCTGCAGAAAGCACAATTTCATTGCTGCCATCCGGGACAAGCAGTTCATTCACCAGCCGATCTGCCAGATTGACGGTTGCCGGGTTACACGCCAGATCGATAAGTGTGCAGGCAAGCTGAGGATACTCGTTCATGACGACACGCCCGAATCCCCAGAGTGCGGATTGTGCCGGACTGGATTCAGATTCGGCCGGGCATCCGGTAATGAGTGTACTGCCACGGGTTACGAGCCAGAATCGAGGAGTTTTCCCGGTTCGGGCAGCAAGCAGCTTCACGTCTTCCATCAACCGGTTTATCGTATCTGCAGCCTGTTCAGGGATATCGTCCCAGCCTGGCAGATAAACGATATGGTCAGTAGTTTGCAGAAGATCCTCGGCTATCCGGCTGGTAATGGTCACCTGCTGTCCCGATGATTGCAGTCGGCTGCCCAGGTGATTGGCCAGAGTTGCAGAGAATTCATCTGCTACTAGCAGCCACGAAGCAGCGACAGGTTCGGAGAAAATCGGGTTGTCTCGCACAAGATTCCTGGCAAGCAGCAGATAAGCGCCTTCGGCCAAACCTTCTGCAGCAGGTTCAAAGAATGTTTCCGTATCCGTGAACCCCGTATCCTTCAGTAATTGTTGCCATGTTGCAGGGGATAACAATGGAGATAATGGCAGATCTGGAGCTTTATCACGCCGACGCCACCAGCCGGGATCTATCCCTTCCAGGAAAGAGGTATTCCAGTCTGAATGCTGCTCAGCCAGCAAAAGAATGCCTCCGACAGCCAGCAGATGCCGGGTTTGAGCCAGCGCTGTGTGTGGGTTATTTGTCCGATGTAATGCGTGGTGCAGGACAATGACATCGAATGCATCAGGTAACTGACGATCGACAGCCAGCTTCAGTGTGGCAGGTTCGTACCGTGCCACGACAATGCTGGCATCCTCCTGATATTCGGTCTGCTGGCGTGCCTGCATAGCCTCATCCGGCAAAGCCAGCACGTAGTCGAATCGATCTTCGGGTAATGAACCAGCCAGTATTTCCGGCAGCCTGCTGGAGCCAGCGGCGATTTCCAGAATCCGCAGCCGGCGTGATGCAGGCCAACTTCCTGCCAGATTCCTGAATATTTCCTGGAGAGCAAGCCGCATTCCCAGATAAACCGGATCATCGTGGTAACGCATTTCAGCCACTGGTGAATGTTTCAACTCATTCAGCAATTTCAGTACATCAGCTTCTCCCCACAACAATGCCGGCAATTGCTGACCAACTCTCCCCATGAGCGTCAGCTGCGGCAGATACGCCGGGAAATCATTTAACAGTGTTTGCCAGACTGTTTCCGGAGAAGGCAGATCAGCATCGATGGTGACAGACCACTGGCCGGCATTATCTTTACTCAGCAATCCTTCATTGATCAGCAGATTCGCCAGCCAGCAGGCATGGGCAGTTGCATGAGGTCCATCAAAAATTTGCTGCCAATCCAGCGGATGATGCTGTTGAATCTGCCGTACAGCCTGCCAGGCAAACGACAATGTCAACGCCTCGGTGAGCGGAAGTATTTCCTTGAATAAGGTATGACGATCATGTTTGACACGATCGAGTTGTGCTCGTGCCTGTTCGATGAGAGCTGATACAGGCGGCATAGCCGTACTCATGCCGTCGAGTGGATGGGGTTTAAGCCAGGGGACGATACGCCAGTTTGATATTTTCTGCTGAACATGATGCTTGAGGTGGGCAGCACGGAATCGGCAGGCCGAAGCACTGGCGATCAGATTATTCTGATTATCCAGCAGCTCGAAATCTGCCAGTACGGAACGGGTGCCACGACGACATAATCTGGCACGCAAGAATGCCACTTTTCCGTTGCCGCAAAAATTCAGCTTACCCATTTTGACGGGAAGCAAGGCGATCCCCTGCCCGGCATC
Organism: Nitrosomonas sp.; assembly: GCF_040256045.1. Taxonomy (GTDB): domain Bacteria; phylum Pseudomonadota; class Gammaproteobacteria; order Burkholderiales; family Nitrosomonadaceae; genus Nitrosomonas. The sequence continues at coordinate 12,719 of NZ_JBDZWD010000036.1, read as the reverse complement.
GATTGCTTCACCAAAGAAATCGATCAGTGACTGGAAGCAAAGATCCAGTATCGCCGGATGCAACAAATAATCATCGAAATGCTGTAATCCGGGGCAGGACAAAGTGGCCTCGAGCCTGTCTGCTGCGATATTCATTCCGCTCACACCGCGGAAAACCGGGCCATAATCAAGGCCCAGCCTTGAGGCACGCTGATAATGAACTTCATGCCTGACGTGTTCAGCAGGTATTGTGGGCGAATCGATGCGTGCCACAGGAATTCTGTTGACTGCTTCCAGAATGCGTCCGGAAGCGTGCAGCGTCCATTCGTCATCACTGAGCCGCTGGCGACTTTTGATCTGGAATCCCCCATCACGCGGATCGAGAATCAGATGAGCAGTACGCGCATGTTCATCATCAAAAACCATCGGGGAAATGATGTCGAGTTGCTCGACGATGAAATGCTTTCCTCCCAGCCATTCACGCGCAGCAGCCAGTGACATTTCGGCATAAGCAGCACCGGGATATACGATGGCGCCACCTACCTTGTGATCCGCCAGCCATGGTAAGGTGACCGGATCGAGTGTATTTTCCCAGATGGTATCGATACCCGGAATACGCCAGCCCAGCAGCGGATGTACCCGGCGACGATCCAGCGAATGTAATCCCTCATTCGTCCACGGTATCCAGTGCCGTTCCCGTTGCCACGGATAGTTGGGCAGACGGACCGGTCGACCGGGAACAGGAAAATAAGTCTGCAACAATGGTTGCTCGGCGAGAAGCTGTGCACGTAACGCGGCTTCGGTGATTCTCTGCAAACCGTCATCATTGCGATGCAATGTCGGGATCACACGTCCCTGAACTTCAGCTGCAGCCAGGCATTCACCCATATACCGCTGCAGAATCGCATGTGGTCCGATTTCAATCAGTACCCTGCAACCCAGTTGGGTAATTCTGTTGATCGCAGCAGCAAACTGAACCGGTTGACGCACGTTACGCCACCAGTAGTCCGCATCGAGCAAATAGCCATCGATCTCACTGCCGGTAACAGTTGAAACGAAAGTCGCTCTTTCTGTACAAGCAGGAGCAAGTTCACCCAGCTGTCGGATCAGTATTTCTTCGATGGCATCCATTCGGCGGCTATGGAAAGCATAGTCGAGATCGAGCAGCCGGAAGAAAATTCCCCGGGATTCAGCTACGCTCTGTAGACGTTGCAAACCCTCGAGAGGGCCGGAGAGCGTAACATTGCCGGGACTGTTGATTCCGGCTACTTCCACTGCGGCATCGACACCCAACGTGGCGATAATTTCCTGTACTGCTTCAACAGACAGACCCACTGCTGCCATTCGGCCTTTCCCACGAGTCAACCCCTGTGCCTGACTGCGAATACAAATGACATGAATGGCCTGCTGCAGATCCAGTGCGCCCGATGCCCATGCAGCTGCAATTTCCCCTACGCTGTGCCCTGTAACAACTGAAGGTTCAATACCCTGCTCTTTGAGCAACAGGGTGATGCCTACCTGGATGGCGAAAAGCAGTGGTTGTGCAACGCGGGTATCACCCAGTCTGGAACTTGCATCTCCTGCTTTCAATTCAGCAATCAATGAAAAACCTGTCTGCGGCAGCATCATTCCATCGATTTCACTGAGAATTTCTTTGAACCGGGGAGATTCAGCAAGCAATGCCCGTCCCATCCCTGCCCATTGCGCACCATTTCCCGAGTAGACAAAAGCTATTCCCCCGTTTTGCGGTAATTTATCTTCGACAAAAACCGGGGTAGCCATGTCACCTTTGGCGTAACGATCGAGCAGATCGACCATTGAATCCACCTCACCGGTATGCAGCGCCAGCCTTTTCTCCATACGCTCGCGCCGATAAGCTGCGGCATGGGCAATGTCGTAAAACTCCTGCGCAGATTTGTCTTTCAGCAGTTCGACATAGCGCTCTGCCGTAGCACGCAAAGCGGCTTCGGTACGTGCAGAAAGAAAGAGCGGCGGCAATGATTCCAGGGTTGATGACGTATCAGTCTTGCTTTCTTGAGGAGCAAACTCCTTTAACAGAACGTGAGCATTGGCCCCTCCGAATCCGAAAGAGTTGACGCCGGCAACAAGCGGCTTCTTCCGCTTGCGACTGAACGGCTTATATTTTCTGATCAGCTCCAGGTTGAGTGCCTGGAAATCGATATGCGGATTAGGAGTGTGCAGATGGATTGCAGGTGGCAGCGCCCGATGTTTGAGCGCCAGTATCGTTTTGATCAGGCCGGCCATGCCCGAAGCCGGTTCCAGGTGGCCAAGGTTGGCTTTGACCGATCCAATCGGTAACGGTCTGGTACGTTCCTGACCATACACCATACCGATTGCCTTGGTTTCAACCGGATCACCCACTACTGTCCCGGTTCCATGCGCTTCGATGAAATCAACTTCCTTTGATAAAAGCCCACTGCGAGACAGGACCGCACGCATCAATTCAGCCTGGCCATCGCTACTGGGAATGGTAATACCGGTTTTCCGGGCACCATCGGCATTGACTCCACTGGAAAGAATGACTGCGTGGATATCATCGCCCTCAGCCAGAGCCTTCTCCAGGGGTTTGAGCAACAGAACAGCTGCGCCTTCTGAACGCACATAACCGTCCCCTGAAGCATCGAAAGGCTTGCATCGACCCTCGGCAGAAAGCATGGAGGCTTTAGTGAATCCGACAAACGGATATGGATGAAGCAACAGATTGACTCCGCCAACCAGAGCCGTAGAGGCTTCCCCGTTACGCAGGCAGTTACAAGCGTGATGCAGTGCCACCAGCGATGAAGAACAGGCTGTATCCACAGCCAGTGAGGGGCCGTGCAAATCGAAAACGTAAGAAATACGGTTGGCAGCAATACTGAGCGTATTGCCCGTCATCGAGTGTGAAGTGATGACGGCAAGGTCATCCACCTCGCACATGCCATAATCAAACCCGGCAATCCCCACATAGACCGCACAATCCGAACCCGCTATGGAAGAAGGAGGAATTCCGGCGTTTTCCATGGTCTCCCAGGTCAGTTCCAGTAAAAGACGCTGCTGGGGATCGAGTACTGCTGCTTCACGTGGTGAAATACCGAAGAAACTCGCATCGAATTCTTCTATATGCGATAGAACACCCGCAGAGAAAGTGATACTGCGGCCATGCTCCGAACGTTTGTCATGCTGTAATTCATCGACGGCCCAGCGATCGGCCGGGATTTGGGTTACCAGATCACGTTTTTGTTTCAGTACGTTCCAGAAATCGGTTTCATTGCTTACATCTCCCGGAAAACGGAAAGCAAAGCCAATGATAGCGACAGGAGATGAAGATGATCTGTCAGTGCCATTTTCTTTCGTGCCAGTATTCAGTGATTCGCTTCTGCTATCATCTGTAGCATGCTTACCCATGGATCGATCCATTTTTTATCCTTCTAAAACGACACCATGTCATTCCCGGCAACTTTGAATATAGTTTTATTCAAATGAAAAATAAGCGAATATCTGGAAAATTTTCCACCGGGCCTGCCAATCTCGCCTTTATGCCATGAACATATGCGTATCTTCCGGAAAGGATAATTCTTTACGTGACCAGGTAAACTTCTGAAGTGACCGGTTACAACCCCTCATTTCGAGAAATGAGGATCAGTCACCAGGAAGAAAAATATTCCTTTAGCCACCTTACTGAGTTTTAATCATTCCCCAATCACCTCATGAAAATTCTTCACACATCTGACTGGCATATTGGCAAAACCTTATATGGCCGCAAGCGGTATGATGAATTTGAAGCTTTTTTCACCTGGCTGATAGAAACGATCGAGCAGGAGCAAGTCGATGTATTGCTGATTGCAGGTGATATTTTTGATACCAGTACACCCGGCAACCGGGCACAGCAGCTTTATTACCGCTTTCTGCACCGTGTTGCTGCTTCCACCTGCCGGCATATCGTTATCATCGCGGGAAATCATGACTCTCCCTCCTTTCTCAGCGCTCCCAGGGAATTACTCAGCGCACTGGATGTGCATGTCACAGGCAGCCTGTCCGGCAACCCGACAGATGAAATACTGGTTCTCTGTGATCCGGAGGGTAATGCAGAACTGATCGTCTGCGCCATTCCTTATTTGCGGGATCGGGATATCCGCACAGCAGAAGCAGGAGAAAGTATGGAAGATAAATCCCGCAAACTGATCGAGGGAATACGTGACCACTATGCCGAGACAGTCAGCCTGGCCCGGCAGCAGCGTGCTGCACTTTCATCGTCTATCCCGATCATTGCGATGGGGCATCTCTTCGTCGCTGGTGGACAGACCATTGAAGGCGACGGCGTACGGGAACTGTATGTTGGATCGCTGGCGCATGTTCCGGCCGGAATTTTTCCATCCGATATCGATTATCTGGCACTTGGCCATCTGCATGTTCCCCAACAGGTAAATGGTTCCTCCGTCATGCGCTACAGCGGCTCTCCTCTGCCGATAGGCTTTGGTGAGGCCGGTCAGGAAAAGAGTGTTTGCCTGGTTGAATTCGATCGGCAGATTTCTGCAACCAGTCCTGCTGTCAGACTGATCAATATCCCGATCTTCCAGCCACTCGAACATATCAAGGGAAACTGGCAGGCAATCGCTGACAGAATCTCTGTACTTTCTGCCGAGAATTCATCTACCTGGCTGGAAATCATTTACGAAGGTGATGAGATGATCACCGATTTACAGGAACGCCTGCAATCCGCCATCGTGGGATCACGACTGGAAATTCTGCGTGTTAGAAACAACCGGATCATCAGCCGGATACTCGATCAAATCGACGATGGCGGAACACTGGAGGAACTCAGTACCAACGAGGTGTTTGAACATTGTCTGTCTGCCAGTACCATCCCGGCAGAACAACGAACGGAACTGTGGCACACCTATCAGGAAACCCTCGTTTCTCTCAATGAAGAGGATGTCAGGGCCGAGTGACTATCAAAACGCAAATCCATCCGGAAAATTCAATTCCAGGATTTGGCGGCAATGATGCTTCGTATCGAGCCAACAGTGGCCAGCTTCACCTAATATATCGAAAGGATAATGCTATTCATGATTTCCTCTACTGGGTTATTTGATGACTGTCAGCTCCGGGTTTTTCCGGATCATCAGGCAACGGGATGAACTCCTGACCGTCCCCTACCGGCAGTTCCATACGTTGTGCACGCCAGTCTTCCCGAGCCTGTGCCAGCCTTTCCCTGGAAGATGACACAAAATTCCAGTAAATATAGCGCTCACCTACCGGTTCCCCACCCAGCAACATTACAGTTGATGGCCGTATAGCGACAATATCGACAGCATGACCCGCCTGCAGGACAGCCATCCGTCCCACAGTCAACCTGTTCCCGCCGATCTCGATTTCACCCTGTGCAACATAAACAGCCCGTTCAGGATATTGTGTATCCAGGCCGCGACGTGATCCGGTATCCATTTCCCAGTGCAGATAAAACAAAGGGGAATACGTTTTCACGCCAGCAGTAACACCGCCGGCAGATCCCGCGATCAGACGGCTCGAAATACCCTCCTCCCGATATTCCGGCAATTCATCCGTACCATGATGGTGATAAAAAGCCGGATCCATTTCCTCGTATTCGCGCGGCAACGCCACCCACGCCTGGACACCGTGCATGATTGCGCCATGTACCCTGGCATATTCCAGCCGTTCACTATGAGTAATGCCCTTCCCGGCAATCATCCAGTTTACTTCTCCAGGACGCACCTCCTGCCTGAATCCCAAGCTATCCCTGTGCGTAAGGGAACCACTATAAAGATACGTTACGGTGGCAAGACCGATATGCGGATGCGGCCGGATATCCAGCTCAGGCGGGAAACCAGGTACCAGCTCCAGTGGCCCCATATGATCGAAGAAAATGAAAGGCCCCACCATTTGGCATTTTGTATACGGCAGCACGCGCCCTACTACGAAACCGCCCCCCAGATCACGGGAACGGCGATCAATGATTTGATGTATATCCATCTATCTTCTATCCCCTTCGGCAATCACGGGCTTAGACAGCTGCGCTGCCGCCGCCACGCACGAGTAATACGATACCGATTACAGACGGTGATATCACCAGTTCACCGCCAAGTTCAATTACATCAGCCGCACCCACCGGAACACAACTTATCACACAGAGTTCGGTTGACTGGCAGATTTACGACATACCACCCTCTCGGCACACTCTAATGATCGAACAGGACGAGAAAGCTGCTCTTATCTTCTTATCCTACCTGTTTAGTAAATTCTATACTGTTTGTGCATCCATTCCAGGCTTGGTACTGACAGTGCATGTAATTACCCAAGGGCACCGGAACAACTTGAATTCCGGGCATCAAACTCGAACCTACTAATAAAATCTTATTATTCCGCACACAGGGTAGCTAGCGACATTAGCCTAAAGGTATTCATCTCCTGTCAATGTCTTATTTCTGCAAGTAAAGCACCTGCATGATTAAAGACTATCAAGGATGCTGTGAACTACGTTCTAATTCATTCTTCAAGGAGAGAGTAAATGTTGAAAATCGGGTTTGTATCCCGGATTGGCAGTATCGCCTCAGTATTGGCCTTGCTGTTACCGGCGATTTCATCCGCTGCAGAACCGGTGAGCGTCGATCAAGGCCCAGAGTGGACCGCTTCTGCCAGGAACGATTTCTATAGCCGAGATCAGGGATCTCAGCTCATACCGCTTCGATGGATAGTTGCTTTGAAGCAACCTAATGGCAAGCCCTTCATGGATGAAAGCCTCAGTCGCTATGGTTATTTACCCAATGAAGCAAGCCGACCTGCCGGACTGCCGGTTGGATTTACTGTTACCGGCGGGGGGAATGGACAGGAAATCGGCATGAATTGCTCCGCTTGCCATACGCGCCAAATCGAAGTTGCCGGTACTTCGTACCGAATCGATGGCGGCCCCGGAATCGTTGATTTCCAAAGCTTTCTCGCTGATCTCGATGTTGCGGTGAATACGGTCTTGACGAATCAACAGGCATTTACCGACTTCGCTCATGCTGTACTCGGCCCTTCACCCACTTCGGAAGAAAAGGAAAAACTGCGAGAGGAGGTAGAAGCCTGGCATCTGCCCTACCATACATTGGTAAAACGCGCACTTCCTGCGCAGGCTTGGGGTCCCGCAAGACTCGATGCCGTATCAATGATCTTCAACCGGCTCGCCGGACTCGATATCGGCCCTGCACCTACTTACATAATCCCCGAAAATATTCAACCGGCTACTGCACCGGTACGCTATCCGTTTCTCTGGAATGCCGCAATTCAGGACAAAACCCAGTGGCCTGGATTCTCCAGTAACGGTAACAGCATACTGGGACTCTCCCGAAATCTCGGAGAAGTTTTCGGTGTATTTGGTGTTTTTCATCCTAAAAAAGATGCAGGACATTTGCTGGGTATCGACTACCTGGCCAGTAACTCGGCTAATTTCCAGGGATTGACCGCATTGGAAGATCTGGTAAAGAAAATCGGTCCTCCCAAATGGCCATGGAAGGTAGACCAAATCCTTGCCAGCAAAGGTAAAACAATTTACGAACGCAAGACCGAAGAAGGTGGCTGCGCCGATTGCCATGGTATTGCACCCGGGGAAACCAGGTTTTTCAAGCAAAAAACCTGGAAAACTCCGATTCTGGATGTTGGCACGGATTCAAAGGAATATGAAATTCTCGGCCGTACTGTAAAGACAGGCGTGCTTGAAGGCGCAAAAATTCCATTTCTCGCTGCTCCACTCAAGTCCGTTGATACCGCCTTCAATGTTCTGGGAACCGCTGTCATTGGTACCATTCTCCAGCATTATGTTCCTATCCTGATGAAGACTGAGGATAAGGCACAGGCAGATAGTCTGAAGTCACCGTTTCCACCGGAAACAGAAGCACTCCGACAGGCGTTCATTGCACCGGCAATATCTGAAAAACCAATCTATGCGTATGAATCAAGAGTTCTTGAAGGTATTTGGGCAGCTGCACCTTACCTGCACAATGGATCCGTACCAACGCTGGCGGAGTTGTTGAAACCAGCAGCTGAACGGGCCAGTTCGTTCAAAGTTGGCCCGGCTTATGATATCGTCAATATCGGAATTGCAGCTGAGCAAACTCAGTTTGACTATTATACATTGCAGACTACGGATTGCAGTGACCGAAATTCCGGGAACAGCCGGTGTGGCCACGAATTCGGCACTACACTTTCCTCTGACGATAAAAAAGCTTTGCTTGAGTATCTCAAGACGCTCTAAGCTGAGACGTTAGACCTATCGCATACTCGCTCCTGGTGAAAATCTATTTTCCTGGAGCGAGCCCTGACTCCTCAATATCATTTTTGCCTTTTGCAGCACAGATCAAACAATTTTTTTACTACTCCATTCGGCTATTCCACTTACCGCAGATATATATTTGATCAGAAGCGATTAAATCTTCTGACAGTGATAACAGACAAAGATAAAGTCCAGATTATTTTAAAGCACCCAATAAAAAACCGCCCGTGAAGGGCGGTTATATCTGTTTTGTCATATTTTATTTCTCATTGTTTTGTTCTGCTTTATTCTCACTACTTTGTTCCGTTTTATCTACATTGTCAGGCATGGAATCACGTTCCATTGACATGCTAGGAGGATATTGACCCGGTTTGGGATCCATACAGGCGGTCAATGTAGTAGCTGCGAACAGCAATGTTGAGATAATAAGTGCGAGTTTCATTTTTAGTCTCCTATAAGAAAAAATACATTAGCAATATAGTTCTTCTAACAGTTTCGACTTACTGTCCCCCCTTTCAGAAAGACATTTATTTGATACCAGATATTATATTTCATGTCAAGATTTTTTATCCGTTTACTTGACAGCATCTTGTTAATACAAGACAACTTTATTTTTATAAAACAGCAACCTATTGTGATTACCGCCCACCGGATCAGGGAACGAAAATAATTCATGCAGATATTGCAGATACGCCTCAAAAATCTGAATTCATTGATCGGCGAATGGGAAATCGACTTCACCGACCCCACTTTTGTATCAGATGGTATTTTCTCGATCATCGGCCCGACCGGTGCGGGTAAAACAACCGTGCTCGATGCAATCTGTCTGGCGCTGTATGGGCGCACTCCTCGCCTCAGCAGAATCACTAAAAGTGAAAATGAAATCATGTCACGGCAAACGGGCGAGTGTCTTGCCGAAGTGACTTTTTCCGCTCAGTCCGGCCGTTTCCGGTGTCATTGGAGTCAGCACCGGGCTCGCAAAAAACCGGCAGGAGAATTACAGAATCCCCGGCATGAGCTGGCCGAAGCCGATTCCGGCAAGATACTGGAAACCCGGCTTGCAGAAGTCAGTAGACAAATCGAAAAAATAACCGGAATGGATTTTGCCCGCTTTACCCGCTCCATGTTGCTGGCTCAGGGAGAATTTGCCGCATTCCTGCAGGCAGCGCCGGATGAACGCGCTCCAATTCTGGAACAGATAACCGGCACTGAAATATACAGCCGTATCTCCATACGTGTGCACGAAATCCGAGCGACCAAGCGCCGGGAGCTGGATCAGCTGTCAGCCGAACTCAGCGGAATACAGCCGCTGACTGAAACTGACGAACAGCAATTTCGCACTGACCTTGCGCAAAAAATTCAGCAGGACAGTGAACTGAATGACCAGATTGCCCGCGAACGACAAGCTCTTACCTGGCTGGAAAATATCGCCCGGCTCGAATCGGAATCAAAATTGATCGCGGAACAGCAGCAATCGTGGCTACACCGGAAAGAAGCATTTGCGCCTGAAAGCGAAAAACTCGACATGGCCAACCGCGCACTCGAACTGGCAGGCGAATACAGCAAACTGACCTCGATCCGGAACGAACAGGAAACAGACCAGAATCATCTGACCATTTGTATGGAATCCTTGCCCAGGCTTGAGGAGGCTGTCAAACAGGCCGAACAAACTCTGAAATCCGCCCTCGAACAACTCGAACTCGCACAGATAAAACAGCAGGAAGCTGTCCCGTTGATTCGCAGTGTGCGGGAACTGGATGTTCAGATCCGGGAAAAAGAGTTACCGGTCAATGCTGCGAACAAGGCCATTGCAGAGCAGGAAAAAAGTCGTAACCACCTCCGCAGCCAGCATCAGGAAAGCGAGATTCAGCTTGGCAAGCTGCAAAAAACTCTGGCAGAACTGTCGTTACAACTCGATGCCACTCGGGCGGATGGATCGCTGGTTGAATCACTGGCCGGCCTCCACGAGCAATTCAGTACACTCAGGCAACTTCATGCGCAATACAACGTCAGACTGGTTGCCATCAAAACCAGCGAGCAGGAAATTGCGGCAACCAGCCACGCAACATACGTACAAACGGAAAAACGAGACACTCTAAACAAGGCGCTCGCCCATAGCCAGAATCTGTTCGACCAGAAGCAGACCGAATACAGGCAACTGCTGGAAAACCGCACGCCGACAGACTGGCGGCAGGAAATTGCTGTGCTGTCCGAACGCAAATTGCTGGCAACCCGGGCCGTTGAAGCCATACAAATACGGGCAGTATCACAATCGGCCTCTGCTGAACTGGAAAAACGCACCCACCTGCTGCCGTCCGAGAAAATACGGCTTGCCGAACAGCTCAAAATGCAGGAAGAAATGCTGACTACACTCGAACGGGAAATCAGCCTGCTCGAAACCCAGGATCGGCTGCTCAGCAAGATCAGGCACTTTGAAGCAGCCAGACAACAGTTGCAAGATGACGAACCCTGCCCGCTGTGCGGCGCCCTGCAGCACCCTTTTGCAACAGGAAACATCCCACAGCCGGATGAAACCTCTCTGGCATTAAGTCAGGCAAGAATGGCATTGAAAGCCAAGATTAATGCTGTCTCCCACCTGAAAATCAAACAGGTGGAAATCAACAAGGACATTGAACAGACTGCTGCCAGACAACAGGAACATCACCAGCATATTCTGGCGAGCGAAACACTGTTACAACAATGCAGCACTACCCTGTTTCCGCACGCTACGCTGCCGGATCTGCTGTTACAACTGCCCAGGTTATTGCAAGAAATCACCGATAAACTGGCTCAAAAAATCCGCACCCTGCAATCAGTGGAAACACTGGAAAATGAAATCGGCACACTGCGTGAATCCCTGGATAAAACCAGGGAAACAGCAGCACTTGCCGAACAGGAATTGCAGCGCATGCTGCACAAACAGGAATCCGATACCCGGATGCTGGAACATTTCCGGCAGGAAACGGAAATACTCGCCCGACAACAGCAATCCCTCCTGCAGAAACTGCAACAGGAAACTGCGGTGTATCAATCCGGAGAACTGTCATTCGACAATCTGGATCAGATCGAAGCCCGACTGACTGCTCGGCGGGATCAATGGCTGCAACAGCAGCATGAAAAAGTAGCCCTGGAGCAGAAAATAAGCATACTGACAGTACAAGTACGCCATCAGACAACACAGCTCCGAGAGCATGAAGAGACACTCCGGCTGCGAAAGGAACAGCTCGGTCAGTTACGGCAGGAGCTCACCCGTCTGCACACAGTACGTTCTCAGCGGTTTGCCGATAAGCACCCCGATCAGGAAGAACAACTGCTTGCTGCCGCGGTAACAACCACGCAAAAACAGGTGGATAGCGCACGCCAGCAACTGGAGGCAGATGCACAGGAAGTCAGCAGATTGAAAAACAGAATGGCCGATCTGACCAGAACCATGGCCAACCGCGCCAGCCAGTTGGAAACATTGCTGAAAACCTTTACCGCCCGGCTCGGCCAGTCCGGATTTACAGATGAAACTGCTTTCACGGGCGCCTGCCTGCCGGAAGAGGAACGCAAACACCTGGCGCAACAGGCTCAACGACTCGCTGACGAAAAAACCGTACTGGATGCGCAACAAAAAGATAAAACCACCGCGCTGGAAACCGAACGACTGAAACACATGACTGATCAGCCCGCGGATTTCCACACGCAGGTACTGGCACAATCCATCACCCGTCAGCAGGCACTTCAGCAGGAAATCGGCGGAATACGACAAAAACTCAGAGACAGCGAACACATCAGACAAAAACAGCAGGAACGATTGCAAGCAATCGAGGCACAGAAACGGGAATGTGCCCGCTGGGATCTGCTGCATAGCCTCATCGGCTCAGCAGATGGCAAAAAATACCGCAATTTTGCCCAGGGGCTGACTTTCGAAGTCATGATCCGACATGCCAACCGACAACTACAAAAACTATCCGATCGTTATCTTCTGATTCGCGATCCGGTCCGGCCACTGGAACTCAACATCATCGACAACTACCAAGCCGGCGAAATCCGCTCCACCAAGAATCTCTCGGGAGGAGAAAGCTTCATCATCAGCCTGTCACTGGCACTCGGCCTATCCCGCATGGTCAGCCGCAATATCCGAGTCGATTCCCTGTTTCTGGATGAAGGTTTCGGTACCCTAGACGAAGAGGCACTCGATACCGCGCTGGAAACACTTACTCACCTACAGCAGGAAGGTAAACTGATCGGGATCATTTCCCATGTTGCCGCCCTGCAGGAACGCATCAGCACTCGCATTCAGGTCATCCCTCAATCAGGCGGAAGAAGTGTATTAGTCGGGCCGGGGTGCAAGCACTGCCAATAACAATTCCTAAAACATCATCCTCCTTGCTGTTTTACGGAAGCATTGAAAGAAGTGCAACCGGTGAAACGATATAGCCTACGTCATATAAAATGATTCGATTTTAAAGAGTTGCTCGACGGTTTT
>NZ_JBDZWD010000035.1:0-24321 GCF_040256045.1 Nitrosomonas sp. | reverse complement strand
AGCCAGATCGTTTTATCGTTAACCCATCCCAGCACATCGTGGGACTAAACAGCTAGTGCGTTCATCTGAAACTGCCTTGTTGGTTTCTTGCGTACCAGGTTGATGGCACCCCCCGGCTCACCTGAAGTGCCATAGAGCGCATCGGAGCCACGCAGGACCTCGATCCTGTCGAACATGGCGAGATCCATTTGTGACGTGCTGAGACCACCAGCATAAACCTGTGTTTCTGGCCTGGATAACAGGGGACTGTTGCCATCGATCTGGAAATTAGTGATCTGGAAACCGCGGGAATAAAAAACTGAATACGCGGTGCTGGTTTGCTGGACTGTGACGCCGGGTGTGCGCTCCAACACATCGTCCAGCGTCTTTAGTTGCTGATCCTGAATGCGCTCATGAGTCATGATCGTAACAGTCTGCGGCAGTTCTTTGAGCGTTTGTCCTTTTCCGTAGGAGGACTGGTTCGTCGTGTAAGAACCGGTACCTTCGGTTACTCCGAGATTGTTCATCGCACCAGTCACTGTCATTTCCGCCAGCGTTGTCACTGGCGATGAAGAAGATGTCGGCGCCGGCTGTACGCTCAGCGTACCGCCTTCGGTCACGACCAGTTTCAGCCCGGTGCCGACCAGTGCCTGACGCACGGCATCAATGGCGCTGAGATTGCCACGCACGGCAGCGGCAGTCTTGCCGGCGACCAGCGTGGGGTCGGCGGAAAGGCGATAGCCGCTGTCGCGGGCGATGTGGGCCAGGGTGTCGGCCAGCGGGGCGATGGGCAGGTTCCAAGCGCGGGCGGCGCCAGCTTCCGCCACAGCAGGCGTTTGTGCGGCGATCTGGGCGGTAGCCGTCAGGCTGGCCAGGGTGAGCGATACGGTGATAATGCAGCGCAGCGGACGGAGCCGGAAGGCGCTGGGGTGGTGCCTGATGGTCATAAGGATTCCTCGGTAGGGGTTGAACATTGCGATTGAACACAGGGGTTCAGTAGTTATGTCCAACGAGGCCGGGGAAACCCCTCATGGAAATTCGAAATTATTCGATTTCGTTGCGATGCTTGATCAGAGTAACCAGCGCACCATAGCGGCGGATGGCGATGGGCTGGGTTTCGACGAGCGCCAGTAGCGCGGCCTCCGGGTCGTCCAGGGGGAAGACGCCGAACACGCGCAGCGCGGCAGCTTGCGACGAGATGCGCAGGTAGCCGCGTTTGTAGGGGCGCAGGGCGTCGATCACTTCGCCCAGCGGTCGGTCGCGCACATCAAGTTGGCCGTCGATCCAGGCAGCACGGGGAGCAGCGGGTTCAGTCAGCGGCTGGATGCCGGCGGCGGAAAAGCGAGCCGAGGCGCCCGCGTCGAATGTCTGTGGCACGCCGTTGGCGATGGTGAGCTGCACACGGTGTTCGAGCACGGTGAGCTCGCTATGGTCGTCTTGCCGGCGTACGGCAAAGCGGGTGCCGAGGGCACGGGCCTGGCCGTGCTCTGTCTGGACGATCAGCGGACGGCTGGGGTCCGGCGCGGTTCGGACGAGAATCTCGCCTTCGCGCAGGGTTAGCAGACGGTTTTTCGCACTGAATTCGATGTCCACCGCACTGCGGGCATTGAGAATCAGCGTGCTGCCGTCGGCCAGCCGCACCTGGCGGCGTTCACCGGTGGCGGTGTGCAGATCGGCGATCAGCGCGATCAGCGGCAGCTGGCGGTTGAGCGTGTAGCTGCCTAGGCCGATCAGCAGCAGGGCGACGGTGCCGTTGCGCAGAACCTTGCGGCGTTCCGGTGAGGTCAGTGCCAGACGGGCGGCGCGGCGCTGGCCGGGGAGCTGTGCCTCGGCTTCCTTGAGCACGGCCACGGGTTGATCAAGCAAGCCGGAAATCGTCTGCCAGGCGTGCTGGTGGCGCGGGTCGGCATTGAGCCAGGCGGTAAAGGCGGTGTGGTCGTCAGCGCTGGCACTGCCGGAATCGAGCCGCACCAGCCAGTCGATGGCGGCTTCGGTGATGGAGTCAATCTGGCGACCCCGGGTGTTCACGGCTGCGGGCCGTCGGCGGCACTTGGCGGTATGGCGTCGAGGCGGGTGAGGTAGCAGTGGGTCAGCGCCCGTTTCATGTCGCGTTCGACAGTGGCGACGGAGATGCTGAGGGCTCTGGCGATTTCGACGTGGGTCATCTCTTCGAGCCGGTTCATCAGGAAAACCTTGCGGACACGCAGCGGCAGGCCATCGAGCAAGCGATCCAGGATTTCGATAGCTTCGCGCACCAGTGCGTAGTCCTCGGCCGAAGGAGCGTAGCTTTCCGGCTGCCGGGCAAGCGCTTCGAGCCATGCGGTTTCCAGACTGCGGCGACGCCAGAAGTTGAACAGCACGCGCTGGGCCAACGTCATCAGGAAGGCGCGCGGTTCGTCGAGCTGGTCGATGTTGCGAGCACCGAGCACGCGCACGAAGGTGTCCTGCGTCAGGTCGGCGGCCTGGTGGGGACAGCCGACCTTGCGGTACAGCCAGTGCTGCAGCCAGCGGTGATAGTCTTGGTAGAGGACGTGCACGGTGTGTTCGGGCGAAGCGATCGGGGGAGGCATGGAGTACTGCAGGCAATCAGATTATTGAGAATGATTCATATTAACTTAAGAAAATTGTCAACGTCAATCCAGTAGTCAGTCATTCTCGAACAAAGTAACTGTCCAGCGCTCCTATCTGACTTTTATTATCGATTGGGTTCATGATGACTCCCGGGTTTATTTCAAGAGAGTAACAAATGGAGTTAGCATTATATGAACGCAGGCATATAGCAGTCTGGGGGAGAATGGTTTATCGCAGGGAGTTTATCGTCGTGAGCATAGAATAAATGCCAGGGCTTTTGGCATCATCCTGGGTTATACCGTGATCTGCCACGATAAAGCTGTTCTATCTCCGGTGCTGTTTACGAAAAAATTCATTCATCAATTGAAAACAATTCTTGTTTTCAATAATATTGAGCGGTATTTTTCTGACATCAATCATTCTGATCATTTTTTTCAAACCAACGTTAAATCATGCAGCCTGTTCCCGAATATACGCTGGAATTTTTTTATCGCAGTCATCACAAGTGGTTATATGGTTTACTGCGGCGCCATTCGGGCTGCTCTGAAACAGCTGCAGAATTAGCGCAGGATACCTTTCTGCGGTTGCTGATCCGTCATCAGGATCTGAAACAGATCGATGAGCCTCGTGCTTATCTGAGTCATATTGCACGGTGTCTGCTGGCGAACCACTGGCGCCGCTGCGACATCGAACGCGCTTATCTGGAAGTATTGAGCCAGCAGCCGGAGAGAACAGAGCCGTCGCCGGAAACCCGTCATGCAATCATCGAAACACTTTATCGTATTGATGCGATGCTGCAGGATCTACCGGCAAAGGTGCGGCAGGCTTTTCTGCTGTCCCGGCTGGAAGATGTCCGCTATGCGGACATTGCCAAAACCCTGAAGGTTTCCGAACGTATGGTCAAAAAATATATGGCTCAGGCCATGCTGCATTGCCTGCGCCTGGAGGATGATTTTCTGCTGTGAAAGGAAAGTTGAATTCCGGTATCAACGATCATTCGGATCCACTGGAGCAGGCAGCCGAATGGTTCGCTATTCTGCAGGATGAAAGGGCTACCGATATCGATCGGGAACACTGGCATCAATGGTTGCAGGCAAGTGAAGTCCACCGTGAAGCCTGGGGGCGTGTTGAACGTATCGACCGGCAATTCCGAGATGTATCGGTCCAATCGACTCAATCAGCGCGCGAGATACTGCAGGTTGCCGGGCAGAACCGGCGCAGGCTGGTACGGGGGCTGGCCAGTGTTGCCATTGCTGCCCCCCTGGGTTGGATCGTCTGGCGTATGCTGCCGACCGAGGTCTGGCAGGCGGATATTCGCACCGTGGTGGGAGAAATTCGTGATATCGAACTGCCTGATGGCAGTCGCCTCTGGCTGAATACCGACAGCGCTGTCGATCTCGATTACCAGCCTGCCTATCGGCGTCTGGTACTGATCACGGGTGAAATTCATCTCCACACTGCGCCGGATAATCGGCCATTACGCATTGATACCCCTTTTGGCAACATTACGCCGCTGGGTACCCGCTTTACCGTTCGTCTGGAGGATGAGGGTACCTATGTGTCCGTAACAGCCGGAAAGGTAGCTGTGACCCCGCGGCAGCACGGACAGGGAACTGTGCTCGAAGCGGGCCAGGCGCTGACATTCGATCAGCAGCAGATATCGGTTACGCATCCTGCCACAACGATGGATGACGCCTGGAGGAAAGGTATCCTGGTAGCGGATAATCTGCCACTGGGCGACTTTCTCGACCAGCTGGCCCGTTACCGGCATGGCGTCATCCGCTACGACGAACGCGCTGCCGGGTTGAAGCTGGTCGGGGCGTACCCGCTGGATGATACTGACCGCATTCTCGATGCATTGGAAGAAAGCCTGCCAGTAACGGTTACTCGCCTGACACCTTGGTGGGTGCGGGTGACAGGGCATCATTAAAAACTTCATAGATTTCGGTTCCCCTTTTTTCTGTTGACGGGGCATAGAGAGTAGAAACTCTTTGCCAACACTAAAACAGGAGCATCCGAATGAAGTTTAACTCTCGCGGCGTGACAGCTGGAACATGGGCTGTCATTGCCGTTTTTACCTTGTTGTTTTTGACCGTGAACGAGACATCGACTGTGTGGGCGCAATCACCCATTGTCCAGCAATCAGCCAGTCGCTCGGCTACCGCAGCCTACCATATTCCTGCCGGTCCGTTAGGGACCGCATTGAGCCGCTTTGCCTGCGAATCCGGATTATTGCTTTCCAGTGATGCCAATCTGACAGCGGGCAAACAAACCGCTGGATTGCGGGGAGAATACACGGTTGAGCAGGCGTTGAAACAATTATTGGCCGGCACGGGACTGCAGCCCCGATTTTCCGATAATGGCGCAGTGACGCTGGAGCGCATAGCCAGCCAGGGGAGTGATCAATCAATTCTATTGCCGTCGATGACAGTCAGCACCGCTTCTCTGAAACAAGGTACAGCAGATGAAGGTTATCGGGTCAGTAATATCAGCGGGGTTGGCTTATGGGATGAGCGAAGTTTGCGTGATACCCCCTATTCGATGAGTGTCGTTCCTTCTGATCTGATCGAAAACATTAATGCTCAAAATATGGGCCAGATCTTTAAAATGAATCCCCTGACTCAGGAACCGACCATTAATAATCAAACCGGGGTTCCCTTTGTCACCATACGAGGATTTCAATCAGTCAACCCGGTTTATGATGGTATACCTATGGCTGCTGGAAATGGCTCTGCTGTATCCGTCATCGAGATCAATCGAGTTGAAATTCTCAGCGGCACCTCAGGTTTTCTCTATGGCGGTAGCAGAGTAGGGGGAGCCATAAATTATGTGACCAAAAACTCTACCGATGTTCCGCTTAGAAGGCTGACATTTGGTAACTACGGTGGTACCCAGTTTTACGGCCATGCTGATATCGGTGGGAAATTTGATGAGCGAGGCCGATTCGGTTACCGGGCCAATCTGCTCTATCAGGGCGGAGATACCGTCATTGGTGAACCGGTCGGCCAGAAAGTCGCCAATATTGTGCTGGATGGTCATCTTACCGATACCCTCTATGCAGATGTCAAATATACTTATAACGACTACAGAAAAGAGGCAACACAACCTGCGTTTTTTCTGACAGAAAGAACTGCTATCGATACCAGTAAACGCTACTCTCCTAAATGGGCATCTAATGACGTAGAAAGCCATAAAGCTTATGCTAGTCTGCGCTGGGATCCCAGTAAGCATTTCACCCTCAGAAGTGCTTTTTTCTATCAGAATACCCGTAGGAGAGCCAATCAAATAGGATTAATTGAACAGATGGATAGGACCTTTATTCCTAGTATGTCCAACACATCTTGGGGCAAGTTTGAAAATTATGGAGGGTATATCTACCTGGATACCCGTTTTTCAACGTTTGCTGTCGACCATAAGCTGACCCTTGGTTATTCCTCTACTTTTCATGATATGTTTTTGCGTGATAATGATACGGTTTACCAAGATGGTACAAATCTTCCACTGAGTGAACTTAAAAACATGTCTGAGCCGGACTGGGGAGCATCTTTCGGGAGCGGGGCGCTGGCATCCATCTATGTTGAACGATATAACAATATCCTGATTGGGGATGACATTGTCTTCAATGATCAATGGTCTGCGATGGTTGGGCTCAATTATGCTACTACGATATCTAAATTAAGAGAAAATGATACCTATGAAAAATCTGCACTGACCCCCACTGTCTCACTGTTGTATAAACCAATTGAAGCGGTAACCACCTATGTTTCCTATATGGAAGCACTTGAACAAGGTACGATAGTGGGTAGTACCTATGCCAATTATGGAGAGGTACTCCCACCACTCGTCAGCAAGCAGTACGAAGTCGGTGCGAAATATGATATCAATCCCAACCTGTTGCTGAGCACTGCACTGTTTCGCATTGAAAAAGCCAATCAATATTCGGATCTTGCCACTCCCATCCCGAGTTTTATCCAGGATGGTCTGCAGGTACATAACGGAGTGGAGTTAGTTCTGACCGGAAAAGTCACCGACAATCTGACTATCATGGGGGGCGGCACTCTGATGGATATTGGTGTAGAGAAATCTAATAATCCCGCTCTGGAGGGAAAAAAACCGACCAATGCCGCTTCCAGAATGGGTAAGATTTATGCGGAATACGCGCTTCCCTGGATTCCAGGATTGAGTCTGACCGGCGGTATCTACTATACCGGGGAAAAATATGCCAATGTTGCTAATACCGATAAAATCCCCAGCTATACCCTGTACGATATCGGCGCACGGTATAGCACTCGACTATACGACAAGTCGCTAATCGTACGTCTGAATGTTATCAATCTGACCGGTAAAGATTACTGGCAGAACGCCAATTACTTAGGCATACCGAGGACTATTGCATTTTCTGCCAGTATGAATTTCTAAACGCTTGCGCGGCAAGATGCGGTTCGTACCTCACCGCATCATTTGAGAAGCTGGATTGCCGCGTCGGCTACGCCTCTTCGCAAGGACAAGGCGGGCGGGGTATGGAAACGATCAAATAAAAACCGTAGTCTGTTTCTTATTACGCCTTAAAACTCTATGATCATCATTTGATGACTACCTCGATTATGTATATACTTGTGTATATACATATATATTTTGAGGTATCGTTATGAGTGAAGCCGTTCAGGATATTAAACGATGGGGCAACAGTCTGGGAGTGCGCCTACCTGCCGCTATTGCGAAAGCGGCACATATGCATGCGGATCAACAGGTACGACTGGCTGTGGTTGATGGCCAGATTATTATCACACCGATACAGGAGGAACTTTTGACATTGGAACAACGTCTGGCCCGGTTTGATTCTTCCAGACATGGAGGCGAAACGATGATATCTGCCCAGCGCCTGGGTGCAGAAAAATAGCAATGCCCGTATGGTAGAAACCAGCGGTACTGGTATTTGGGTGCCTGATCGTCAGGATATCATCTGGATCGACCGCAACCCGCAAGCCGGGCAGGAGATGCGTGACATCCATCCGTTCCTGGTGTTGTCACCACGTATATTTAACGATAAGACCTCGCTGGTTATTGGCTTGCCGATGACGACCGCCACCTATAACGCAGACAACCCTTTCGCCGTGGCTGTCGGCATAACGGCCAGGCGCAAAGGCAAACAGACCAGCTATGTACTGTGCCACCAGCCTAAATCATTTGACTGGCGGGTACGAACTGCCAGTCCCCATCCGCTGAAAAAACTTCCTGACAGTCCGTTTGTTCTGGTTTGCGAGCGATTGAATCAGATTATCCAGCTTTAATAGAAGTACTGAAGAACTGTCTGCGTTACTTGTCGCGTTGAAGATGGCTGTGGCTTGCGCGTAATAATAGAGGACAGATCACGGTTTTTTCTGGTCGTTCCCACGCTCCTGTGAGAATGCATACCATGGCACTCCAGCGCCTTATTTTACTGTTCCCATACTCCGACTTCGTCCGCCTTACCCTTGCGAGGAGGCGTAGCCGACGCGGCAATCCAGTTTCTCGAATGATGCGGTTTGTACCTCAACCGGAATATTTTCTGCTGTCTGCGCGCTTTTAAACCGTACATTAATAATGGTATCGAAGCTGAGCGATGAATAATGATTTATTCTCGACTTTATAAACAATCCGATGCTCACTATCTATTCGTCTGGACCAATAACCAGCAAGCCCATGTTTAAGGGGTTCCGGTTTTCCAATTCCCTGAAATGAAGAATGCTGAATTTCTTTTATGAGCTGGTTTATACGTGTCAGAATTTTTTTATCATTCTTTTGCCAATAGAGATAATCTTCCCAGGCATGTTCCGAGAAAATCAGGTTCATTCGATCAGCTCTCGTTTCTTGCCTCCTCCTGAACTTAATTCAGCCATGGATTCAAGAAGTCGCCGCGCATTTTCAGGGTTGCGTAACAGATAGGCGGTTTCCTCCATGGCTTCGTAATCATCCAGGGATATCATGACCACAGAACGTGAATTTTTCCGGGTGATAATAACGGGCGTATGGTCATCACAGACTTTCTCCATCGTTTCGGCGAGTTTGCTGCGAACCTCGGAATAGGTAATAGTAGCCATAATAAGCCTCTAAACAATTGTACGAGTAATTGTACAATGCGAATCTGCGCATAACAAGGCCAGGTAGTCCAAATGAACCTGAAAACCGTGGTCTGTCCCAATTTCCCCCGCCAAGTTAGCCCGCTGGCTTCGGGGCCAATTGAACGTGCGCGTAGGATAGAATCTTCTCATCCATTGTTATCAGAGGACAGTCGAAGATCCTGGCGCTGGCAACTATCAGCTGATCCGCAGGATCATGATGAAACGTCCCAGGCAATTTAGTTGACTCTACGACGATGCGTGGAGTTAACTCTAACAACCGGATACCAGGGTAAGACAACGCCTGATCAAACCATTCAGCAACAGATGTGGGCAATACCAGACGTCCGTACTCTGTTAGCTTTGCAACTTCTCAACATGACATAATGTTAACCTCGAGACCCTCAGACTCATTTTCTTCAATGCATGTTTTATACGTTCTGGGCAGTCACTCTGGGTCATGTATCCACCAGACCCAAATATAGGTATCTAACAAAATCACTGCGAGGCACTCCAATCTTCCTGAGCCACCGGATCAGTCGGCTGGAGGAAAGTGATCGGTTTCCCACGCAGGGGGTAAAGATTTGAATCTGCCGAGCTGGCAGGCTGTACCAAAATAATCACCTCAATGCTCGAACCCGCCTTGAGCGGAAGGTTGCTCAAGTTCAACGCACTGTCTTCAACGTACTTTTTCACAATCGTGACGATCATCCGAAAAACTTCGCCTGGCGCCTTGGCCATGATCGACGCTGGCGGCTGGCTCCAGCTTTCGATCTGATCTTCAGTGAAGGCGGGATGGGCCAGCACCATATGGATATTTGCGGAGAAGGTGCAGTGATAGAGCGCTATCACTTGGTGCGTCTGGCCACGGAAGGGGGGTGTAACTGAAAGCTGCTGAGGATATCATCGAGGGGATGTTGGAGCAGACTTCGGGTTTTGCCGGTCGGCTTGCAGCTTTTCCGATTCGTCGATCAACGGCGCAGCGGATAGATTCGGCGGTTGATGCCTGCCGGCGGCGTCTGGAGAGGGGTCGATGAAACTGCTCTAGGTTGTCAGTCGTGTGCGCAACCGGCATAGGTGAATTGAGCCCTTCGCGGGCTGCTGGAAAAAAAACCAAGGGAATAAGAGATGTTTGATCTGGATTCCGGCGCTCTGCCGGAATCGGGTATGACTATTTATCGTGCAGATTAACTAGCGGTTATTTGGCCATTTGCCTTTCCCGGATTTCGTCCAGTGTTTTGCAGTCGATGCAGAGTGATGCGGTTGGTCTTGCTTCCAGCCGTTTCAGGCCGATTTCGATACCGCATTTTTCGCAATAGCCATATTCTCCTGAGTCGATTTTGGTGAAGATTTCGTCAATTTTCTTGATCAGTTTACGCTCACGGTCACGGCTGCGCAGTTCCAGGGCCATATCGGATTCCTGCGTGGCCCGGTCAGCCGGGTCAGCGAAAATGGTGGACTCTTCCTGCATGACATGGACAGCGCGATCGATTTCCTTGCTGAGCTCGGCCCGCTGGTATTCCAATATTTTCCGGAAATGTGCCAACTGCCCCGGGCTCATGTATTCCTCGCCTGTTTTGGGCTCATAAGGGGGAATGGTGCGTGATTCCAGTTGTTTACCCATTCGTTACATACTCCTTCTGGTTGTTCACCTTGTAAGTTGAGGAAAAATAAACTTGTCATCAATACCAGAAAGCATCATGAATGGCAAGTAAACGATTGAAGAATAAGTGAGAATCGTGTCAGATATATGTATAACATCGTGATTCATAGATGCATTTTACCGGTATATTTGTATGCGATGATTTGAGTCTGTATAAACTGCGGTAGCTTTCGTGCAGTTACGGCTCAGTAAACTTTGCGGATAGGTTTCATTCCGTTTTGAAGAAGATACTATGAAAAATTCTGCTGTTGTAGCATGGAAGTTTCTGCCTGTTCCGGTGCAGCCCGGAAAAATAAAATCCGGCCATGGCCGGCGTCGGCTTGCGTATACGGATTGGGGAAATCCGGAAAATGAACATGTGGTGGTGTGCGCTCATGGTCTGACACGCAACTGCAGGGATTTCGATTTTCTTGCAGCAGCGCTGGAGCGTGATTTCAGAGTGATTTGTATCGATATGGCGGGGCGGGGGCGCAGTGACTGGCTGGAAGATGCTGAGGATTACAATTCGGCGGCAACTTATGTATCGGACATGGAGCATGTGCTCGAACATGTTTGCTGGCAGCATGACAATGGCAGTCCGCGAATTTACTGGGTAGGGGTGTCGATGGGCGGTTTGATTGGTATGCTGCTCGCCGCTCGCCAGCGACCTTCGGTATCTTATCGATTCAGAACGTTAGTGATGAGTGATATCGGCCCTCATGTCTCTTCCGGAATATTGAGTCTGTTTGCGACCACGATTGGCAAGGATCCCCGCTTCCGAAGCCTGAGTGAACTGGAATCTCACATGCGTGATACTGCCTTGCCTTACAGCCCGTTGACGAATACAGAATGGCATCACTTGGCGCTGTACAGTGCGCGTGAATATAAGGATGGTACGATTGGTTACCGTTACGATCCGGCCATTTCATCCGGTTTCAGGCCGGATCGTATCAGAGATATCGATTTGTGGGCCTACTGGAACAGGATCGATCTTCCGGTGTTGGTACTGCGGGGAGAGAAATCAGGGGTATTGACACCTGAGACAGCCAGAGAAATGCAATTGCACCGGCCTGACGTACAGATCACCGAGCTGGCAGGTATCGGGCATGCACCCATGCTGATGGATACAGACCAGATCAATCTGGTCAGGAACTATCTGCTGAACATCAGAAACCGGGCAGAATGAGGGTTGCCCGGTGGTTAGTGCCCTGATCCCTGTGAACAGAAATGGTTTTCTCAGTGTTTGATTCGAACCCGGTAACTGAGGATGGTTTTCTGGGTGGTGGGAACCTTAACCAGCCATTCGACCAGATTGGCAGAAGATTTTGTGTGTGGCTGAGATTCTGAAATCATCATCCAGTCACCTGGGATGGGCTCCTGTACACGAATCGTGACAGCTTCCTGACGAGCATTATGGATTTCAATCTGGTGAGCCGTTTCGGTAAAACGGCGAGAAGGTGTATCCAGTTGCTGAAAGTCGGTTTGAGTCCGCATGGCTGTAATATCGGTAGCCTTGCCCAGTTTTACGCGAACTTCTTCATTTTTTGCGGTATGGTCGATGTGATCTTCACCTAAAAACTGGAGGTTATCGCGGGAATCATTCTGGTAGACACGTATGGTTCCTTTGGGCAATGGTACGCCCAGTCCCTCTCCTTCATTCTTGAACTGGATAAGTACCACTGGCTTCAGCTTATCGTCGAGGTTGGAATATCTGCTGAAATAATAGGCATTTGTGCCGCGCAATAAAAACTCCTGACTGACTGGAATATCCGTTGCCGACATCAGTGTGATCTGCTTGCTCTGATTTTCTGCCAGCGTAGTGGGGACAGGCAGAGAGTAAAGATGATACTCGGATAATGATTCCTCTTTGACTGCCTGATATTCAGCCGCATCAGCCACCATGGCCATCATTTTTCTTGCCTGCATTCTTGCCTGGGGAGGTTCGGGAGTAACCTGATTAACATCTCCGGCGACCAGTTGCAAATGGGCATCAGGATAGGCAATGCCACTATGATTGGTCAGCGTGACCAGCCCACTGAGATCGAGCTGGCTGTCGTTGGCATCGAGCCGGGCAACATAGTCCGCCTGCCAGGAAAGCCCGGAAGTCAGATAGGATAATTCGAGTTCATGTTTGCCTGGAGTGGCGCCATCCAGTACCAGTGAGAGAGTAGGGTGATTGTGTAGACTGCCGGGGATATCAGGGAAGGCGATTCGTCCGGAAACGCTGGTTTCGACCCGATCCTTGAATTGCAGCACGACACCATCGCTGACAGAAAGTACTGTGGCAGCTTCCACAGTTTCTGCACCGGTGACGGGATTGACGTAAATGACATTGATACTGCGCCCCAGGTATTTTTCCAGCAATTTTTCCGGGGTGAGTGCATCAAAATCAAAGTTCTGCTCTACCATCCGGATCGAGGAAGTTTTTTCCGGTGTGCGCAACAATGCCGTTTCCGGGCGTATTCGGGCAGAAACGTCACACCAGGCCAGTCGGTTTACTCCTTTTTTCAGCGGAACGTGCCGCAAATCCCTGACCAGTGCCAGATTTTCGTTGTAAATGGTGATGCTGACCTGTTGCTGATCCTGAAGCAGGGTGGTCTTTTCCTCTATGTGCATGGTAAACCCTTTGACACTGATAGTTGCCAGTGTCAGGGGCAGTAAGGTCTTACACAAGGTTCTCAGCACGCTTGTTCCCCTCTTATTTTTAGTATTTTATTCGCCTGATTCTGAAAAACTGCAGATCGGCATATTGCCTATCTTGCTGCCGTTCCAGTTGTTTGAGATATGCTGCTTATTTTATCTCAAGTTGAAATGAGGAGACCGATTATTCTATTTCAGCAGTTTTTGATTCATTCGGTAATGCTTCAGTTTCGTCGGATTCATCGAGCTCACCAGGTTCGACAAATTCATCAGAAGCTTCTGCTGCCATGTGTTCATCTGTATCTGCCAGCAGGGCTTTATCATCAGCGGAATGAGTATCACCCTGTTCTTCATCATGCATGGTGATAGCAGGCGGGATTTCCTTATCAAAACAACCTTGAATCATTCCGGTCATTTCGATTTCCTCCTGAATTTTCCGGGAGGCCTGTGCAATTGCAGCTTCGTCGATGCGGATACGGGCTCGTGCTGCTTCTACGGCCATCGCTTCCACGACTTCCCGGGCGATGGCACGTTCAACAGCGAGTGCATCCTGTTCTATGCGTTCCTGTATTGCTTTCAGCGCTGAGGATTCGATTTTGATTTTTTGTAACACGGTTGTCGTGGCGATTTCAGCAGCCTTGAGTTTTTCTTCCGTTTTCGCCATGGCAATGACCTGGTTCTGGGCAATGCGGGTCGAAAGTTCGGTCAGTTTCCGTTCCATTTCCATGCGTGCAGCAGCAGCAGATTTGGCTTGCTGTACGGCCTCAGCCTGCTTTTTCTTATTTTCGATCAGGCGTGCTTCGGTTTCTGCCAGTTCATTCGCTTCTTTCTCGACCTGTCTGTCCAGAGCAATACGTTCTTCGGCCAGCTCTGCTGCGCGTGTTTCGGCTGTGATTTTGTCTTCGGCCGTTTTCCTGGCAACCGATTCCGCAGCTGCGCGTGCCCGTGCACGCCGGATGGCGGTTTCCTGGGCCTGTATGCGTTCCTTGATCGTATCGGTGACCGCCTGATCGGTTTGTGCCTTTTCGTTGAAAATGGCTGTTTCCTGTTCTTTTGCCTGTATGCGGGCTTCAACCGCAGCGCGTGCCTCATTTTCCGCAAGAGTGTGTGCACGCGTTTTCTCCAGCAACAGCGTATCTGCCCGGGAACGTTCCAGAGCAGCATTGGTTGCTTCTTGTTCAGCCAGAGCAACCTGTTCTGCTATGACTCGGGCTTTCTGTTCTGCTTCGATTCGGGCGCGTTGGGTGGCGGCAGTTTCCAGTTCGGCCGCAGTACGTGCTTCCGCTTCTGATTTTGCGACCAGATCGAGCTCGCGACGGGATTGTGCTGCTTCGATCATTTTTTTCTCGGCATCGAGCCGAGCTTGTTCCGCCTCTCGTGCGTTGATCTCAGCCTGCAATTTTTCCTGGGCTTTCGATGCGAGACTGGCCTCAGCTTCGGTACGCAACCGAATTTCCTCGATTGCCTGACGCTCGGCCTTAGCTTTGGCTTTGGCCAGTGCGATGTTTCTCTCATCTTCTTCGATTCTTGCGCGAGCCAGTGCAGTTGCTTCTGCTTCGGCTGCAGAAGCTGCAAGCGCTACTTTCAACGCTTCTTCACCGGTTCTCCGTCTGGCGATGGCTGCCTCGATTGCTCTTTGCTCCGCCAGTTCTCTTTCCCGGGATTTTTTCAGGGTGAATGCTTCTTCCTGTAAACGTCTCTGTGCTTTTTCGGTAGTGGCGGCTTCAGCCTGCACTTTGGCACGCAGTGCAGTAACTGTTTCTTTTTCTGCTTTCAGGCCGTCCTCGACGGTCTGACGCAGTCTTGCCTCCAGCTCCTGGCGTGCATAGGCTTCATGCGCAGCCAGAGCTTCTGCCCGGGCGCGTGCCCTGGCTTCTTCCGTTGCGGCAGTTTCGGCCTTGATGCGTGCTTCGGCTGCCAGTCTGGCACTCGCTTCTACCCTGGCGCGTGCTTCTGCTGTGACGCGTGCTCTGGCTTCGGTTTCGATCCGGTTTTTGGCTTCCCGGATCGCGAGATTCTCGGCTTCCAGCCGTGAGATATTACTGTCATCGGCAGGCACATCATAGTTTTCCTGTGCCAGCGCATCATTCGTGGTTAGCAGTGTATCGTCGGATGCGGTTTTACTGGTAGGAAGGGGGACTACATTGGATTCAGTTTCGTTTTCTGACTGGGGGGTAATGTTCAGAATCGACCTGAGATGAGATTTGAATAGCATGGTGGTTACCGTTTTCTCAAGAAAAATATGCGAACGCGGCCTAGCTTATCAATCACTGAAGAATTGCGATTGGCCGAAAAAGAGGTAAAAAATTTGATTAATCCAAAGAATGCCCGGAACGCCCGATGAAGCCGAATCGAGAACGGCCGTGTCTTCACGTTTTCAGGGGATTTCGGCTACGCTGGCAGGTTGACTGGAGAGCGAACGCATGACGGAAAAACTCTCCTGAAACAGCTGCTCGAGCAGGGGTGTGAAATAGGGTAATGCCCATGACATGACCAGCAGACCGATTCCCAGTGTCAGTGGAAATCCGACGGCAAAAATGTTCAGCTGGGGAGCGGCGCGTGTCAGGATGCCTAGTGCAAGATTGGTGATCAGCAGGGCTGTCAGGACAGGCAAAGCCAGATGTAATCCCAGCATGAAAATTTTGATTCCCCAATTGACGAGTGCCGTGAATGAAGTAGGACTCATTCCCTCTGCACCGATGGGTAGGGTGGTGAAACTATGTACAAGAATGGCAATGATTTGCAGATGCCCGTCGATAGCCAGAAACATAAGAGTGGCCAGCAGCCCGTAGAAGCGGCCAACCAGCTGGACCTGCCCGGATTGCTGGGGATCGAAGAAGGTGGCGAAACCAAGGCCCATCTGCAATCCCGTGATTTCACCCGCCATTTCGACTGCGGTGAAAACGATGCGCATGGAAAAACCCATCGCCAGTCCGATGATGATCTGCTGCATCAGAACAATGAGGCCGGCACCGGAACCCGGATCGATCTGAGGCAGGGGAGGCAGCAGCGGTGCAATCAGAATAGCCAGCAGTACAGCCAGTCCCAGTTTCGTCTGAGTCGGAATCGAGCTGCTGCCCAACAGTGGTGTGCTCGCCAGAAGTGCAAGGATTCTGGCCAGCGGCCAGATCAGGCTGGCTAGCCAGCCGTTCAGCTGTTCGGTAGTGATGCTGAACATGTCTAAGGGAACCTCTGATTAAGTCCCGCATAGCCGCACACTGTGTTTTGCAGATGAAATGCAAGGCGAGTGAGGCAGTGAATGGTTGGCCCCTTCACAACGAGCTCAACGCCGCAGTTCGTCTGCAAAACCGGTGCCCCAAAGGGTTGCAGCAAAATCACGCGCTCGCTGTGTCGCGCTCCTCGGCATCGTAGAATAGCTACGACCTTCGTCGTGCTTCTTGCGATCATCACGATTTTGCCTGCAATGCGGTTCATGGAGGATTTAATCAGAGGTTCCTTGACGATCTGTCAGCCGCTGATGATCGAGGGAATGCTGGTATAGAGCCGGGTGATGTAATCGAGCATGACTTGCAATATCCAGGGGCCGGCCAGCGCCAGCGTGACGAATATGGCCAGCAGTTTAGGAATGAACGACAGCGTCATCTCATTGATCTGGGTGGCAGCCTGAAAAATACTGATGATCAGACCCGTTACCAGCGCCGCCAGCAATAAGGGTGCTGCGATCATGAATGTGACCTCCAGTGCCTGCCGGCCGATAGTCATTGCCTGTTCCGGGCTCATGGGGCGATCTCCTCGTTAGACGTAGAAGCTTTGGGTGAGCGAACCAATCAGCAGATGCCAGCCATCGACCAGTACGAACAGCATCAGTTTGAACGGCAGCGAGATGATCATGGGCGACAGCATCATCATTCCCATGGCCATCAGCGTGCTGGCAACGACCATATCGATGATCAGAAAGGGGATGAATACGATAAACCCGATCTGGAAGGCGGTTTTCAGTTCACTGGTGATATAGGCAGGCACCAGGATTTTCATCGGCACCTGATCCGGACTTTCAATTTCTCCGTTTTCGGCAATTCGGGCAAACAGGGCGATATCTGCTTCGCGCGTCTGGCGCAGCATAAAGGATTTGAGCGGATCTCCTGCTTTCTCCATCGCTTCGGCGATGCTGATTTTGTCTTCCGAAAACGGCAGGTATGCTTCCGTATAAACTTTGTCGATGACCGGTGACATGATGAAGAAAGACAAGAACAGTGCCAGGCCGATCAGCACCTGATTGGGCGGGGAGGATTGTGTGCCCAGTGCCTGGCGCAACAGTGACAGAACGATGATGATACGGGTGAAGCTGGACATCATCAGGATGACAGCGGGTAGAAACGTCAGTGAAGTCAGCAGCAGCAAGGTCTGCAGGCTGAGGGTGTAGGTGGCGCCGCCCTCCGCTGCAGGGGTGCTGGTAATGGCAGGAAATCCCGTTTTCTGAGCCAGCACCGGTCCGGCAAGGCCGATTCCCGCGCTCAGCAGCAGGATACCGCAACCCATGCAGCGTTTAGGCAGATCGTGCCGGAAGCCGGTTCTGAGGTGAGCTGGTAGTTTATCGTTCATGGCCTTGCTCCAGATGGGCTTGCAACTTCTCCGTAAAACGGCTGGCGGGAGGAGATTCGGTGGTTTCACTGGCAGGCAGAGTGTTTTTGTCCATCTGGTGCAGCAGGTTGACCTGACCCGGCGCTACTCCCAGCACCAGCCAGATATCACCGATTTCAGCCAGCACGATCCTTTCTTTCTGGCCGACACTAGCTGAAGAAATGACTTTCAGCAGATCTGTCCGGTTGGCGGGATGAAAACCAATTTTTTTGAACAGCCAGGCAATCAGCGCGATGAATGCCAGGACCATGAGCAAGCCGGCTGACAGTTGCAGCATGCTCTCGATGGAAACGATTGGAGGTGGCAGGGTAAGGTTCTGATTTACTGCGGGTTCGGCAAGCAACTGCTGCGGCAGCCATAGCCATAGCCACAGCCACAGCACTGCACCAGTCCGGATACGTATGTGTTGCATGGATTGAGTGATCGGTCCGGTATCAATCAGCGGTTGAGTTTGCGTATGCGCTCGCTGGGGGTAATGATGTCAGTCAGGCGGATACCGAATTTTTCATTGACAACGACCACCTCTCCCTGGGCAATCAGGCAGCCATTGACCAGCACATCCATCGGCTCTCCGGCCATGCCGTCCAGTTCCACCACGGAGCCTTGTGCCAGTTGCAGCAGATTTTTGATGGCGATCCGGGTACGGCCTAGCTCGACAGTCAGTTGCACCGGAATATCCAGAATCATGTCGATATCATTACGGGTATCGTTCAACACATCATTTCTGGAAAACTGTTCGAAAACGGGGGAGGATTTCGTCAGGCTGTCACCCGCCAGCTGTGCCGATGAAGGGGATGGCGATCCGTTGTCATCATTGGTGGTCGACTGGGCATCAGCAGCCTGTTGTTCCGCCATGGCGGCGGCCCAGTCATCCTGTTCGGTTTGCGGTTCGGTCAATGTGGATTCATTCATCTTCTGCTCCGGTATCAGTCGGTTTCATTGGGAGATCGTACAGTCTTGACTTTGAGTGCATAGTGGCCGTTGAGAATGCCGTAATGGCAATCCATAATCGGTACACTATTCGCCATTGCCACTACGGTATCGGGAATATCGAGCGCGATGACATCACCTTCCTGCATGTTGAGAATCTGGTGTAACGTCACCTGGGTCTGGCCCAGGTTGGCGATGATTTCTATTTCTGCTCCCTGTACCTGCCTGGTCAGCGATTTGATCCAGTTTTTGTCAACTTCCGCTCGCTCTTCCTGCATACTGTTGTTGAGAAGATCGCGTATCGGCTCCAGCATGGTGTAAGGGATGCAGGTATAGAATTCTCCGCGATTGCCGCCCAGGTTGAGCTCAAAGGCGCTGGCGACCACGATGTCGGTCGGGGTGACGATATTGGCAAATTGTGGATTCATTTCCGCGCGGACATATTCAAACTTGACCGGATAGATAGAATGCCAGGCTTTTTCGTAGTGTTCGAACAGAACATCCAGCAGGCGCCGGATGATGCCTTGCTCGGTCAGAGTGAATTCACGCCCCTCCACTCTGGTATGGAAACGGCCGTCTCCGCCGAACATGTTGTCCACAATCAGGAATATCAGATTGGGATCGATGGTGAACAGCGCAGTGCCGCGCAGCGGCTTCATGCTGACCAGGTTGATATTCGCCGGGACAACCAGTGAACGGGTGAATTCGCTGTATTTGACGGTCCTGATCGAGCCGGCGGAAATATCCACTCCCCGGCGCAGAAAGTTGTAGAGCCCGATCTGCAGTGAATTGGCGAACCGTGCATTGATGATTTCCAGAGCAGGCATGCGTCCACGCACGATCCGCTCCTGGGTGGCCAGGTTGTAGGGACGAACTCCCCCCGGATAGGAGACCTCGTTTTCTTTCTGGGCGGTTTGCTGATGCTTGCTGCCATTCTCAAAGTTCAGCAGCGCATCCACTTCATCCTGAGTGAGAAAATTCTCGGCCATGGCGCACAGGGTTTACTGAATGATGAACGAGGTGAACAAGACATCCAGAATGTCATCTTCCAGATCTTCAGAATCAACTTTTGACCTGATCGCCTGAATGATCTCCTGGCTGAGTTTCTGTTTTCCCTCCAGCGTATTGATTTCGGAAGGCTTCTTGCTGGACAGCAACAGCAGGATCTGGTTACGGACTTCAGGTTTCTTATTTTCGATGACCTTGACCGCTTCCGATTCATTTGCTTTGAGGGACAGTTCTACCTGCAGGTAGTGTGGCTCCCTGTCATCCGATTGCAGATTGACGGTAAAGCTCTCGAGCTTGATGAAGGTCGTCGGTTTTTTCTTTTTCTTAGCCGTGACATCTGATCCATCCTCCTGCTGTTGTTTCATGAAATACCAGGTACCACCGATTCCCGCACCGACGGACAATATTCCGATCAGGACAAACAGAATGATCTTCTTTTTATTACCCGTGCCAGCCGGTAGAGTCGCTTCGCTCATGATTTCTCCTGCATGGATATTGATTACGGGCGAATTATGAGTAATAAGCGGAAATTTCGATTATTCGAACAATCGCCTAATCTCCGGCTATTTCCGCACACGGCACGGAAAGGGATGTCCTTTCTGCCAGGCTATCTGGTGCGAATGATCTGGAAGATGGCTGTTCAGCAACGAGGGCGACAAAGATACTGGATTACCACACTCCTTGACATCGTAAGCATAGCTGCGGTCTTCGTCGTGTTTCTTGCGATTCAGAGGTTCTTTAAGGATACGATCCCGCTCCACCAGTGGATCAGGTGATTCTCGATCGGGATACAGGCATCGGGATGATAGGCAATACAACGTGGTGTGAAATCAGTATAGGCGCGGAAGGTATCCAGCCGAGCTGTATACAAATAACCGTTTACGGCACCGGGCATTTCATTCCCGCGTTGCATAATTTCACAAACAGGGGCTTCACCTTCGACCGGATCGGCATAGAGTTGCACCTGTACAGATTCAGGCGAGATTTCTCCCAGATAGACCGGTACTGCCGCCAGCCATCCCTGTTCGTCTTGAGAAACGATCAGGTTTTCCCAGTGGATTTCGTGCCAGCTTTTTTTCAGTTGTTCGCTCCATTGGCACAGTTCCCGCGCCGTCGAGCTCCCAGGAGCTGTTCGTCGTCTGAAGGCTGAGGCTGCAGGAAGATAGAGCTGCTCGACATATTCACGCACCATCCGGTTGCTGCTGAACCGCGGCGCGAGATGGGCCATGCTGGTGCGCATCCGGGCTACCCAGGCTGCGGGAATACCGCTGACATCGCGATCGTAGAATATCGGTATGATTTCTTCTTCCAGCAGGCGATACAATTGTTCTGCTTCCACAGCATCCCACTCAGGTTCGTGGTGCTCGCGGCCATCGCCCAGCGCCCAACCGGCAGCCGGTGTGTAGGCTTCGGCCCACCAGCCGTCGAGTTCCGAAAGATTTAGTCCACCATTGGCCAGCACTTTCATGCCGCTGGTGCCACTGGCCTCCCATGGCCGGCGTGGAGTGTTGATCCAGACATCCACTCCCTGTACCAGTTCCTGCGCCAGAGCGATGTCATAGTCTTCAAGAAACACGACATGGTTGCGCACATCCGGCCTGCTGGAAAACTGGGCCCATTCCTGGATGAAGCACTTGCCTTCGTCATCGGCAGGGTGTGCCTTGCCCGCGACGACCAGTTGTATCGGCCAGTCTGTCCGGGTAAGCAGTCGGGCGAGGCGTTCACGATCGTGCAGCAGCAGATTGGGGCGCTTGTAAGCGGTAAAGCGACGGGCAAACCCGAGTGTCAGCACGTTGGGATCCAGTATCCGGTCGACCTGATTGACTGCTTCCGTGTCTGCACCTCTTTGTCCCTGCAGTATCCGCATCCGTTGCCGCGCATGACATACCAGATCGGCGCGTTCCTGGCCGCAGAGATTCCAAAGTACCGCATCGTCGAGCTTGTTTATCTTAGTGGCGAGCGTTTCTTCTGAACCCAGCCAGCGGCCCTTGCCGCACGAATCTGTCCAGATTTCATCTGCCCAGGGAGAATCCCATGAGGGGACATGCACGCCATTGGTGACATGCGTGACGGGGATTTCGCATTCGGGCCAGCGCGGGTATAGTTTCTGGAAAATGCTGCGGCTGACCTGACCGTGCAGTTGGCTGACACCATTCATCATGCCGCAGGTGCGTGCTGCCAGATAAGCCATATTAAAGGGCTCGTCATCATCCTGCCCGTTGCTGCGCCCGAATGCCATCAATTCATCAAGCGGCATACCCAGGTTTTTGGCGTAGGGCAGACCGTATTTCATCATCAGTGCGCGCGGAAAAGTGTCGAAACCGGCTGCCACCGGAGTATGCGTGGTGAACAGATTGCCCGGACGGGTTGCCCAGAGCGCTTCACGGAAATCCATCTGCCTTTTCTGCGCGAAACAGCGGGCACGTTCCAGCGTAACGAAAGCAGCATGACCTTCATTCAGGTGACAGACATCTATTTCCAGTTCCAGCGCTTCGATGAGCTGCCAACCGCCGATTCCCAGCACAATTTCCTGTACCAGACGGATTTCTTCACCTCCCCCGTACAGTTTGCCGGTAATACCGCGATCCAGTGCGCTGTTCAGCGGATTATTGCTGTCCAGTAAATACAGGCTGATCCGTCCCACACGTGCTTCCCAGACATGCAGTTGTACTGTTCGCCCGGGCAGCCTGATCGGGATGGACAACCAGGTGCCGTTGTGGGCTCGCAGAGGGTGCAAAGGCAGACTGCTGGAGTCGCTGTAGGGATAGATTTCCTGTTGCCAGCCGCTGGCGTCCAGCATCTGCCGAAAATAACCTTCCTGATACAGCAAGCCGATTGCGACCATCGGGACGGCCAGATCACTGGCTGCCTTGAGATAGTCTCCCGCCAGCACACCCAATCCACCGGCATACAATGGCAAGGCCTTGCCCAGACCGTATTCCATGCTGAAATAGGCGATTCCCCGCAGGCCGGAATTGCTGTGTACCTCTCCAAACCAGCCATTACAACTGCAATAACGATTGCGTGCTTCGACCAAACGATCGAGATGCTGTCTGAATTCCTGATCCTGGTTCAGTACCTGCAGTCGTTCATGTGACAGATTCTGCAGAACGACAAAAGGATTTTCGCTTTGTTCCCACACCTGCGGATCCATGATTTTCCACATTGCATCTCCTCCGTGGCTCCAGGTCCAGCGCAAATCCATTGCCAGATCAGCAATCTGCTCGACTAGCGGCAACAGATCAGCAGGTAGATTTCTCAGGTAAGACATGAGTAAACGAGGTATTTGCATACGGTTTATCCTCCTTCTGCAGTAATGTCGAATATTTGAACCTTAATAAGGTTGTCTGTCGGGAAAAATGCAATGACTGGCTTCGGTCAGGTTGCGCGGTCCGAAAGGGCGCACGGGCAGGTAGTAAGTTACTGAAGCATTCGTTTCTCCATGGTATTACCGGTATGTTCGCAGGTAAAGATATTCTTTGATTGCTGCCGGATGAAACTGATCTTATTTTGGTGGGTATTCGTCAGTACCCAGCAGGGAATATCCTCTCCGGTTGGTTATAAAGCTGTTTGTCCGACAGTTTCGCAAGAAAATTTAATCAGCAAAATCAAATCACGATAAACTGCCACCCTTTCTTACAGGTCGAGTTGTTTTCAATTCGGCAAAAAATGATTGGCCGGAGCAGGGTAACCTCAATCCGGACAGGCAAATAGATCCCTATGCGACAACTTGAATTCACAATTTTGGCAAAGCAGACTGATCCACGCAGTGCCGATGAAGATGTAGCGTATTCCGACAGGCAGCAATCTCAGTTCAATGAATCAGGTATCCAAAATATTGCATTCATTGCGATGTACAATCTTGCAGGAGTGCCTGCATGATCGACTGGTCTTTTACGCTGGCGGGTGCATTGACCGGTTTTGTCATCGGATTGACCGGTGTGGGGGGAGGTGCCTTGATGACTCCCATTCTGCTGCTGGTGTTCGGTGTTCAGCCTGTAACGGCGGTAGCGACCGATTTGTGGTTTGCCGCCATTACCAAAATAGCTGGTGCACGAGTGCACCATACCAATGGCAATGTTGATTGGCAGGTGGTTAGACGTTTGTGGTCGGGCAGTCTTCCCATGGCTCTGCTGGTCGTGCTGCTGGTCAGCATGGGAGCGCACATTGCAAAAGTGGACTGGCTGACTCAAGGGATCGGCATCATTGTACTGATTACGGCGGCCGGCCTGCTGACTGCACCTCGAATGGTTACTATGGCCAGAAAAAGACAGATCGGACAGCCGGAGCGATTCGAAACCATGCAATCGATACTGACAGTCATGGCCGGTGCAATCCTGGGTACGTGTGTTGCTTTGACATCAGTAGGGGCGGGGGTTCTGGGAAGTGTAATGCTGCTGTATCTTTACCCGTTGCGTATGACTCCGCATCGTCTGATAGCCACTGATATCGTACATGCCATTCCGCTGGCGGTTGTTGCCGGCCTGGGCTACCTGTTCGCAGGCATGGTCGATTGGCAGATGTTAGTCAGTCTGCTGTTAGGCTCGATACCCACTGTCATTGCGGGAAGTATGCTGGCTAATAAAATTACCGGACGGTGGATTCAGATCGCTCTGGCATGCGTACTTGCTGCAGCAGGGCTGAAAGTTCTTATATAACCTGAGTTCGGGATAAGAAAAGAGGGGGGTGAGCGCCCGCCTTTTTGCGTAAGATTATGTTTCTACAAACAAATCGATCGCATTCAGGAGGCGCTCATGGACAGTTTAACTGAACTTTTTTGTCTCATAGATGATTTCTGCCACCAGTTCGAGCCTGCTTTAGAGCATCATCTTCTGGAAGCAGGGGTAAAGA
>NZ_JBDZWD010000034.1:0-24492 GCF_040256045.1 Nitrosomonas sp. | reverse complement strand
GCAATGGCCTGCATGACCCTCTGGCTACCTATGTGAAACGTCAACACGCCCTAGAATCATTGAAATCTTTATCTATGATTTCATATTACTTTTTCGTTATTATAATTGCTACAGATCAGGAAGAATCTGCTGCCAGGCACTGGTGTGTTCATCATACTGCAGCAAGCATCTTTTGCTGAATTGGTTGCCTATCTTAAATTTAAATAGCACAAATCAGAAGATTCTCAAGCGGTTGAATACTGCTATGGGCAATATAGCCGATTTATTCGTGTTTCTTCCAGAAAATAATAGGGTTACGTTCACTGTAGTATGGAATTGTGACTATTTCCGATAACAACCTGAGTATCGCTGTTATGTTTATGAGTAAGTGCCGGATCCGGGGTTATTGAACGATTCTGAAAATCCTGCGTCATAAATAATAGTTTTTGCGTGGATTTCCGCAACCGT
The DNA here is from genome assembly GCF_040256045.1 of Nitrosomonas sp. Taxonomy (GTDB): domain Bacteria; phylum Pseudomonadota; class Gammaproteobacteria; order Burkholderiales; family Nitrosomonadaceae; genus Nitrosomonas. Next base: position 24,045 of record NZ_JBDZWD010000034.1, on the reverse strand, counting down.
TAAACCCTCTGATGGCCATAATTAGAACTGGCCTCCCTTCGAGCCTGTACGGAATTTCCGTACAGGCTTTTTTTCATAGTGCATTCGGATATGGCCATATATTTCGGTTGTTACCAGGTAGAAATATCAAATTTTATCCGTATCATTTGCGATAGGTAATAAGATGAGGGAAGAGAATATGCTCCTAAATTTATGCTGCCAGTAGATCCGGAACCAGATGAGGGGAAATAGGGCAGAGGTTTGCTGTTTTCTTTTCAGGCCTTATCCATGATGTAACGAAGAAGATCTGTCGAAGTAAGAATGCCCCACGGCTGATTTTCTTCTGCTCGGACTATAAGACTGTTGATTCTGTTGTCCAGCATGGTTCGGATGGCTGTACTGATTTCGGCGGAGGGATCGATGACGACGGGGGTATCAGTCATTAGATCCTTGACGAGATGTTCGGCCCTGATGTTGCCTGAGCCGTGCCAGGCCATTGAAAGATCTCTGTCACTCAGAACACCCACCAGTTTTCCGCCATCGAGTACAGGCAGATGATGACAGGCATATTCTTTCATCATGGCCAGAGCTTTTTCCACTGAAATGTCGAAACCTATCGTTTGCGGCATCGGGGTCGTCAAATCACGTACTTTCGTCATTTCGTGCCTCGCAATATTTCTATCAGAATATCCAGCGCATCGGTTACTGTGAATATGCCTTGCAGATTTCCCTGTTCGTCACTAACCAGCACGCTGCCGATCTTTTTTTCGGACATCTTCAGAATAACGTCTTCGATGGATGTACTGCCCCGAAAAATTATGGGATCAGGTGTCATCAGATCGGCAGCCCTGACCAGAAATTTCTCACGGGTACTCAAGGCCGAGATAATTTTAAGATCCCGGTCGCTGACGATACCTACCACCTTTCTATCCGATACGATAGGAATATGTCGCACTTTGAGGTTTTTGGTGAGATCCAGTAATTCATCGATCGAGCTGTCTTCACGAGCCGTGACCGGGTAGGGGGTAGTAAATTCCTGGATCGGTAATTCAAGTTTTGTGCTCATAGACATCTCCATATACGTGAATTGGGCTGAGTTATACCAGATCATGAGGTATTAGGAAACTTGCCCGGGAAGAAGGCCCAACACTCTTTGGAAAAGAGGATGTCATACGTGGCTTGGGCGTTGGATTTCGGATCTATGGTGAATTTTACTCGTTTTTATAGCTTCGGTGGACAGGTGAAGATACAGTCCTATTTTCTGCTGTTATTTCTATACGTTTTCTTTGCGGATTGTGCAGATTGGGGTTTGAGTTTTCGTTTGGGGCCGGATTTGGGGGTATCTGAAGTCGTGGCTCCAGCGATTTTTTTGTCAGGATTTATCCGGTATATAATCAAGATCCTGCCGATTTGTTTGACAGGGGCCGCATTTAATGAGAAACAGATTTGCTCCAGGAGGGAAGCTCTTCGATCTTGATTGCCGTTGAGTACCTTCACCTTGATAAGCTCATGTTTCAGAAGGCTTCGATCCAGTTCGCTGATGACATTCTCAGTCAGACCATCTTTACCGATCGTGACTACTGGATCCAGGTGATGTGCGTTGGCTGCAAGTTGACGGCGCTGCTCCATATCAAGTGCAAGCATTAAACTTTCCTAAAAGAGTTGAATTTTACCTGATTTTTATCTGATGAAATCTGCCAGAACCAGCAGGGCCTGGATAAAGGCCCATATCAATGATAATTTTGTCCGCAAAGCCAACCACGAAGGCTATCGCTCGCGTGCCGCATACAAGTTGCGAGAGATTGCTGAACAGGATGCTCTTTTTGTACCAGGAATGACAGTTGTCGATCTGGGTGCGGCGCCAGGCAGCTGGTCACAAGTAGCACTCGAATTTATTAGACCAACAGGAAAGATATTTGCACTCGATATACTGGATATGCAGCCATTGCCCGGCTTAACGTTCATTCAAGGGGATTTCCGTGAAAATGAAATTCTAACGACGCTGGAAACAGCCCTGGGCGGAAAACGTGCAGATCTTGTTATTTCCGATATGTCACCCAATCTTACTGGCATCCGTGTCAGTGATCAGGCTCAAGGTATGTATCTGGCGGAGTTGGCTTTGATATTTTGTCGAGAACATTTGAACCCCGGCAAAAATTTCCTTGTCAAAGCTTTTCAGGGAAGTGACTTTGAAGCTTTCCGACAGATGATGCAAGCTGATTTTTCAAAAGTTGTCATCAGGAAACCAAAGGCTTCGCGAGATCGCAGTAAAGAGCTATATTTGCTGGGACTGGAAAAAATAATCTGATAGACTGCGGTGACAATCTTGTAAAAAACCGCATATATGTGTCATAACCCGGTTTCGTCGAAGAGCAAAATTGAGGAGCTAATATGAATAATCTGATTAAGAACATGGCTATTTGGCTGGTGATTGCTCTGGTACTGATGACAGTATTCAACCAATTCTCCACACGGCAGCCATCGCAGCCTCCTATGGAATATTCACAATTTATCAGTGAAATGCATCAGGGTAGGATTGCCAAGGTAGTAATTGACGGCCGGACTTTACGAGGATCGAAAACGGATGGTCGCCAGTTTATCGTTCATTCACCTTCTGACCCTTGGCTGGTAAGTGATCTATTGAAAGCAGGTATATCGGTAGAAGCAAAACCGGAAGAAGAACCCTCCATGTTAATGAGCATACTGGTCTCATGGTTTCCGATGTTGCTCCTGATTGCCGTTTGGATCTTTTTTATGCGTCAAATGCAGGGAGGAGGCCGAAATGGTGGTGCTTTCTCGTTCGGGAAAAGCAAAGCGAGGATGCTCGATCATAAGAACAATAATGTAACTTTCGCGGATGTGGCCGGTTGCGAAGAAGCCAAGGAAGAGGTTGCCGAACTGGTGGAATTCCTGAAAGATCCTTCCAGATTTCAGAAACTGGGCGGGCGTATTCCCCGTGGTGTTTTGATGTGCGGCAGTCCGGGAACGGGTAAAACATTGCTCGCTCGTGCCATTGCTGGTGAAGCGAAAGTACCGTTTTTCAGTATTTCCGGTTCAGATTTCGTTGAAATGTTCGTAGGTGTAGGCGCTTCCAGAGTGAGAGATATGTTCGAACAGGCGAAAAAGCACGCACCCTGCATCATCTTCATCGACGAGATCGATGCGGTTGGACGTCAGCGTGGTGCCGGACTGGGAGGTGGAAACGATGAACGTGAACAGACCTTGAACCAGCTGCTGGTTGAGATGGATGGTTTCGAAGGCAATATGGGTGTGATCGTCATTGCTGCTACCAACCGTCCAGATGTACTTGATCCCGCGTTGTTACGTCCTGGCCGGTTCGACAGACAGGTCGTCGTTCCATTGCCGGATATACGCGGCAGGGAGCAGATCTTGCAGGTGCACATGCGCAAGGTCCCAGTATCTCCTGACGTTAAAGCCGGTATCCTTGCCAGAGGTACACCTGGTATGTCAGGGGCTGATCTTGCCAATCTGGTCAACGAGGCTGCGCTGTTTGCTGCACGCGCTGGTAAACGCTTGGTCGATATGGATGATTTTGAACGTGCGAAAGACAAGATTCTGATGGGGGCAGAGCGTCGTTCCGTCGTCATGCCGGAGAATGAACGCCGTAATACCGCCTATCATGAATCCGGGCATGCGGTGGTAGCTTATCTGTTGCCTAAGACCGATCCGGTTCATAAGGTTTCGATTATTCCGCGCGGGCGTGCATTGGGTGTCACCATGCAGTTGCCTTCGGAAGATCGTTACAGCATGGATCGTGATCAGATATTACAAACCATAGCGGTTATGTTTGGTGGCCGTATTGCAGAAGAAGTATTCATGGAACAGATGACTACCGGTGCTTCCAATGACTTTGAACGGGCAACGGATACTGCCCGTAAAATGGTGACACAATGGGGTATGTCTGAAACGTTAGGACCTATGGTGTATGGTGAAAATGAGGGTGAAGTATTCCTTGGCCGCTCAGTTACTACACACAAAAATCTGAGTGAAGCAACCATGCAGAAGGTCGATGCCGAAATTCGCCGTATCATCGATGAGCAGTATGCGCTTGCACGTAAACTGATCGAAGAGAACAAGGATAAAATCGAGGCAATGACTCAGGCATTGCTTGAGTGGGAGACGATAGACAGCGACCAGATCAAGGATATTATGGAGGGTCGCCCGCCACGTCCGCCACAGGCACCGACTTCTTCTGCACGGCAGGATAAAGGTTCAGCAGGCTCAGCAGTCGATGAAATAAAACAACCGACCGGTGAACCTGCAACGACCGAGGCACCTGCTGCCCAGAAAGTCGAAATTTAAAAGCTACATTATTTTCCTTCCAATGGCCTGTACGTTTTTTTGACGCACAGGCCATTTTTCTTATCCAAGTGAACAGACTGCAAAGAATTTTCCAGCAAAATCGTCCGCTGATCATGGGTGTAATCAATGTCACGCCCGATTCCTTTTCCGATGGGGGATATTTCGATACGACTGAAAAAGCAATTGAACAGGCAAGGCGCCTGATTCAGGAAGGGGCTGACATCCTCGATATTGGAGGAGAATCCACCCGTCCAGGGAGTCGATCTGTGGGGGCAGAGGAAGAGTTGTTACGGATAATGCCTGTCATAGAGTTTGTTCTGAGCATGAATATTCCGGTATCCGTCGATACTTCCAAACCTGAAGTCATGCGTGTCGCAATTGACGCTGGAGTGGATCTCGTCAATGACATCAATGCGTTACAGGCTCCGGACGCATTAGATGTCGTTACAGACAGCACAGTCATGATTTGTCTCATGCATATGCAGGGAAAACCGGAAACGATGCAACGTAATCCTCAATATTCCGATGTGGTTGCCGAAGTCATATCATTTCTGGAGCGGCGAATTGCAGCAGCAGTATCAGCCGGAATAGAGCGAGAGCGTATCGTCATCGACCCTGGTTTCGGTTTTGGCAAGACGTTCGAGCATAATCGCACGTTGCTGCAGCGGCTGAATTGCCTTGCTTCCATGAATTTTCCCGTTCTGGCAGGTCTTTCACGTAAATCCATGCTGGGAACGATTACGGGTAATAAAGTGAATAACCGTATCCATGCCAGTGTGGCTGCAGCGCTGCTGGCAGTGGGTCAGGGAGCCCGGATCGTCCGGGTACATGATGTTAAAGCCACATACGATGCATTCTCGGTTTTTGCAGCAGTAAATCGTATTTACCCGGGTTTTCTGGTACATCCGTAATCCTGTCTCAGTACCTGGCTGTGATGATAATCACTTCCGGATGGTTATGATTGTGCCAAAGTTACCGATCAAACCATATTCGGCTGCTTGCAGCCGTGAATGATGTTTGCGGGATATGGGTTGATTCTGCAAATCCCGGTCGGGACATATTAGATATATTCATTGGGAAAGCGATAGATAGTGAAATGAAGAAAAAATATTTTGGTACGGATGGTATTCGCGGGAAGGTAGGGGATTTTCCGATCACCCCGGATTTCTTTCTGCGTCTGGGGTACGCTGTCGGTAAAGTGTTACTGGCCTCTGATCGACGGCTGGCTGCGGATAAACGACCGACGGTGCTGATAGGTAAAGATACGCGGATATCGGGCTATATGCTGGAATCTGCATTGGAAGCCGGTTTCTCAGCAGCAGGTGTGGATGTACTGCTGTCCGGTCCATTGCCGACACCGGCTGTAGCTTATCTTGTCCGGGCTTTGCGTATCCAGGCAGGTGCAGTCATTTCTGCTTCCCACAATCCGTTTGATGATAACGGCATCAAGTTTTTTTCGTCCGAAGGCTCAAAATTACCAGACGGTATGGAGCTTCAGATCGAGGCCGAACTGGATCAGCCTGTGAAGACGACACCTTCTATCAAATTAGGCAGGGTACAGCGTCTCAGAGATGCTGCAGGCAGGTATATCGAATTCTGCAAAAGCACTTTCCCCAATCAGCTCGATTTGCGAGGGATGCGCATCGTGGTTGATTGTGCCAATGGTGCGGACTACCATATTGCCGGGCATGTCATGCATGAGCTGGGAGCTGATGTGATAATGACTCATGCCAGCCCGGATGGTTTCAACATCAATTACGAATGTGGAGCGACCCATATCGAGGCACTTCAGGATTCAGTTCTGCAGCATGGGGCTGATATCGGGATTGCCGTGGATGGTGACGGTGATCGCGTACTGATGGTCAGCAGGGAAGGGATATTATACGATGGTGACAGTCTGGCTTATATCATTGGCAAACACCGGCAGCAGCGTGGTGTGTTGCAGGGTGGGGTAGCCGGAACACTCATGACCAATCTGGCGGTCGAACAGGCTTTCGAGCGACTCAGGATTCCATTTGCCCGGGCAAATGTCGGGGACCGCTATGTTTCTGAACTGTTGCAGCAAAACGACTGGTATCTGGGTGCCGAGAATTCTGGTCATATTATCTGCCGGGATAAACACACTACGGGGGATGGTATTATTTCAGCTCTCCAGGTTCTGTACGCATTGCGTGATACCGGCCTGACGCTGGCTGATTTTATGCATGATGTCGTCTTCTTTCCTCAGTGCTTGATCAATGTAAAGGTTTCCGGGAATTTTGATTTTCGGAGCAATCTGGCGATTGAGGCCTGTAAAAATGAGGCGGAACAGGCACTGGGAAACGATGGTCGTATTCTCTTGCGTGCTTCCGGAACGGAGCCGCTAATCAGGGTCATGGTAGAAGGAAAGGTACTGCAACAAACCGAATACTGGGCAGAGAAAATTGCTGAAACAGTTCGTCAGCAGGCAGCTTCCACGATGATCGAGAGCTGCTGAATTACGACCACAAATCTGTAATATCCCCTGTTTATTCTTATGCATACCTGATGATGGTCATGAGGTATGAGTTGCAGTCAATCATTATTATCAAATTCTTGTAAACAGGGGGCTATCATGCAGCAATTTTTACTGAGATTCGATACCGGATTTCTGTTCGCAATTCTTGGTTTTGCTCTCTTGAGCGGAACCACCACGATGGTTCAAGCCAGGCCGCTGGTAAAAATCAGTGGTTCAAGTACAGTCTTTCCAATTACAGAGGCTGTTTCGGAAGATTTTCAGGCTGCTAAGAAAGGGGCCATTATGGTTACCGCCGGTATCGCCGGCACGGGTGGGGGATTCAAGAAATTCTGCCGGGATGAAGTCGATATTGTGAATGCTTCTCGCCCGATCCTGTCTTCTGAAATGGAGCAATGCCGGCAGAATGGTGTGCAATACATCGAAATGCCAATTGCTTTCGATGCTTTGACAGTGGTAGTCAATCCTGGAAATGACTGGATCAAATCCATGACAGTGGCTGAATTGAAAAAAATCTGGGAGCCGGCAGCCCAGGAAAAAATACTCAACTGGAACCAGGTCAATCCGGCCTGGCCCGATGCCAGAATCAAACTGTTCGGTGCCGGAGCGGATTCAGGAACATTCGACTATTTCACCGAGGCCGTGGTTGGTAAGGCAAAATCCAGTCGTGGAGATTTTACAGCTTCGGAAGATGACAATGTGCTTGTGCAGGGTGTGGCGAGTGATCTGAATGCATTGGGTTTCTTTGGCTTTGCCTACTACATCGAAAATCATCAGAAACTGAAAGCCGTGGCAATTGATAATGGTGCAGGTGGTATTCTGCCTTCCATGCTTACGGTCCAGAATGGAAGTTACCAGCCGTTATCGCGTCCCCTTTTCATCTATGTGAATGCAAAATCGGCGGGCAAACCCGAAGTCAGGGAATTTGTCACCTTTTACATGCAACACGCGCAACAGTTGGTTGAGGAAGTGAGATATTTTCCATTGAAAAAAGAGTTTTACGATTTCAACATCAAGCATCTTCAGAACAAGACACTCGGTACGGTATTCGGTGGGGAAGCTGGGATGGGTATGGCTATCGAGGATCTATACAAGCGGGAAAGGGTTCAATAACCGGCGTGCGATCTCGATAAGATTGTGATTACCGATACGAAATGGTCCACGTTGTCCCAGTAAAGGTTCATCTGGCCTGATTGTATATCATAGATCTTCGCATCATTCTGGTAACATTTTCAACGGATCAAACAATTATTATTTGTTAAGTTCCGTGGCCTGGATGGATTATTTACCTGTTTTTCTCAATATCAAACAGCGTGATTGCCTGATTGTGGGCGGCGGAGAGATTGCCATCCGCAAAATCAGGCTGCTGCTGCGGGCTCATGCCCGTATCCATGTGGTATCTCCTGCCATCAGCGATGAGTTGAGTAATCTGCTGCTGCAATCACCTGCGATCACTCATACTGCTGAACTTTTCCAGCCGGATCATTTGCGGGATAAGGTGCTGGCCATTGCTGCCACCAATGATCATGAAGTAAATCAGGCAGTCTCCGCTGCCGCCAGGAAAGTGGGTATTCCGGTAAACGTCGTAGACAATCCGGATTTATGTACCTTTATCATGCCGTCTATTCTTGATCGTTCTCCGATCATCGTTGCAGTTTCAAGTGGTGGTACTTCTCCGATACTGGCGAGGCTGTTACGTTCGCGATTGGAAGCGCTGATTCCTTCTGCCTATGGTCGGCTGGCCGAACATGCCGCACGGTTTCGTGACAAGGTCAGGCAGCGTTTTATCCATCCGGAGAATCGTCGTTCTTTTTGGGAGAAAATGTTGCAGGGACCGTTTGCAGAAATGGTATTCGCCGGTAGGGATCAGGCTGCGCAGGATTATCTGTCAGAAGCGCTGGAAAACAGTACTGATCCGCTTCCTACCGGAGAAGTTTATCTGGTGGGCGCAGGCCCGGGTGACCCCGATTTACTGACTTTCCGGGCCATGCGCCTGATGCAGCAGGCAGATGTGGTCATTTATGATCGGCTGGTTTCTCCTGCCATTCTGGATATGGTCAGACAAGATGCAGCGCGTATCTATGTAGGGAAGGCGCGTAATCAGCATACCCTGCCGCAGACATCGATCAACGAACTGCTGGTAAAGCTGGCGCGGGAGGGTAAACGGGTTCTGCGTCTGAAAGGGGGAGATCCCTTTATTTTCGGGCGAGGAGGTGAGGAAATCGAAACCCTGTCGCAACACCACATTCCATTCCAGGTCGTTCCCGGGATTACAGCGGCATCAGGCGTAGCCAGTTATGCAGGGATTCCTCTGACTCATCGTGATCATGCACAGTCCTGTGTTTTTGTGACGGGACATCTGCAAGACAACACTATACAGCTTGACTGGCCGGCATTGGCACGTCCGAATCAGACTATCGTCGTCTATATGGGGCTGCTGGGAGTCACCGAATTATGCCGGCAGCTGATTGCGCACGGCCTGCAGACAACTACACCGGCTGCGATCGTTCAGCAGGGAACGACCCCTAACCAGCGCGTATTGACAGGGACACTGGAAACTTTACCGGCCATCATTCAGCAGAATCTACTGAAACCTCCCACACTGATTATTGTGGGAGAAGTCGTCAAACTTCATCAGAAACTCGCCTGGTTCAATTCGACTCCGGAATCAGTAGATACATCCTCTTGCCCGGGACATCTTTAATTTTCATCATAGCGTATAGCCTAAGCAGTCAGGGATAGAGCGGCTACCAGGCCGCAAGCATATGATAGTCAGACAGGCTGGAGGCATATCCTGCCTCCAGCCCTTGGCGTTCAGTTTGTCAGATGATTACTGAACCGGATTACGTTGCTGATCAGTAAGTCCGGCTGACCATTGGGAGTTGAGATTTTGTACCCAGCCATTATAGACGTTGGGTAATGCCACAACTCCCTGACCGCCAAAACCTGCCAGGCTGCTGATTTTATCGTCCTTGGGCACACTGTTATCAGCTACCAGCGTAACGGCACCGGCAACCTCAGCGTCACTCAGATCACCATCACCATTCGGATCCGGATCGACTACGATCAGCCGATTGGAGAATTTGCTGGTGACATAGGCATAGTATCCTCCACCTTTCTTGGCGCCAAAATTGGCTCCGTGGCAACCGGGATCGCACGGTAGTGACTTAACGATACTATCCGTTCTCGTATCGATCACGACAATCTGGCCTCCATAAGAAGCTGTTACCATGACCTTGCCATCGGGTGATACCGGTGACTGGATCGGTAATATTCCGATTGGTCCGTTGATTTCACCGGTAATCGGATTGTAATGTTCGATCAGATTAATGTTCTTGATGAAGTTGCCATCTCCATCCATGACACTGACACTATGATGCAGCAAATTGGCCGCATATACCTTGCTGGAATCCGGCAGCATGCCGATTGCAATCGGGTGTGCTCCTGGTTGTCCTTCACCCGTTGCCGTTCTGGCAACGATTTTGCCATCTTCGACATCATAAAAACCCGCATCGTGAGTATTGATATTGGGTGTGATGATACGTTTGCCATCTGCTGAAATCCAGTGACCATGAGGGTTGCCAGGTGCCTGTCCATGATTCTGTGTCAGTAAGGCATAGTTCACCTTGGTCGTGCCGGCTGGAATGATAACGATGTCATTTTCACCGTTGATGGCAACGGTAATGTCATCCGTATCGGGCAGTGTCATGACATGAGAAGGCGAATCACCCACCTGAACGTTACTGATCAGTTTGCCCGTTTTCTGCTTGATTGCGGTCAGTTTGTTATCGAACCACTGAGTGGTATAGACAATCGAATGATCGCGATTTGGCCACATATTGTGTGGATTGTTCAGGTTGATTTGTGGCAGGGCAATTTTCCGCTTGAGCGTCCAATTGCTGGTGTCAACCACTGTGATCGTGCCTGGTTTGGTTTTACCGGCAGTTTTCTCGAACTGGGTATCGACCCAGACCTCACCTACGCCCGATACTGCCGGACGAGGTAATGGTGATAGGCTGATGTTGTTGCCGTAACGTGTATTCAATACATCGGGCAACCGTACTTTGCCGATATCCACGGCGACATCTACATCCGGATAAGCGATCTTCCAGGGATCGGGAGAAGTGAAATCCTGCCAATTTTTTGGCGTAGTTGTTACAAAGAAGGTATGCAGCAAACGTGTGGCGAGATCGCTGCTGGTCGGCAGATTCTTGATTCCTGAAACCAGATCGATGGTGTTGCCCAGATCCAGACCGTCTGTTGCCGGATCATCGACAATCACAGCGGCAAACATGAATGGATGGATCTTGCAGGTGAACACGTACAGACCAGGTACGTTGAGTTTGAGGATGGCGCCACCCCGGTAGGCCTTGGTTTCGTCGAACGGAATCATGAAATGATCGCCGCCGTGGTCGTTATGTCCGGCTTCGCTTGGCCACAACAGGCTGGTGATGGTGTGTACACCCGCAGTATCCGACATGACGAAGTGAACGCTGCTGCCCGGAGGGATGATTTCCAGTGATTTGGTATGCGTTACCGGGCTCAGTGCGTCACCGCGAGCACTTCTGAACCAGCCGGCAGGCTCATCACTTACGATAAATGTGACCAGTCCGGGCTGGTCGCTGTCATTGAGAAAAATGGCTCCACTGGGGGATGCACCAACGATACTGTCTGCAGACTGTCCTGAGTCACGGGCAACCACATGAATTCGGCTGTTCATCCCGGATTGCATATGTGATATCAGATGGCAGTGAAGTTGCCAAACACCCGGGCCGACCCCGGTTCCCGCCTTGATGGTGAAGACATGGCTGTTATTCAGGTCATCCAGGATATGGGTATCGATGATATGGGGAGCTTTCTGAGTACTGCCGGGTTCGATCCAGCGGTGTGCATGCAGATGGAAGGTATGTCCCGGGCCTACTGCCAGTACGTGGAAGCGGAGGAGATCATCCTGGTAGGCACCCAGATCCGGGTTGGCCCACAGAGGCTGCTGATTGCCATTCCGATTGATCTCAGTTCCCCAGAAAGTGGAGCCTACCATGAACAGCACGAATTCCTTGCTCAGCTGAGAGCGTTTGGTGGAAACGATAGTGCCATCGCCATCCACATAGCTTTGAACGTGGCCATTCGATTCATCGACCACGATCGCACCGAATAAGCCCAGCATCGGTGCTTTCTCGTCATGGTAAGCAAAAGTACCGGCCTTTCTGGCATTCAGCCGGTAGCTTTTTGTTTGTCCCGGAGCTGCCGGAGTACTATTACCCGTTGAAAGACCGGGGGCAGTGAAACTGACTGGGGACTGAGTATTGTTGGTGAGTTGGACATTGATTTTATCCCCTGTTTTGATGAACAGTGTAGGTCCGGGAATAGTGGCTTCGGTTGCATAGCCTGGTACGGTACCGTTATTGCTGGTGTGGCTGAGCAATTTATAGGCGGGTTGGCCGTTTGGCAAGGTTTCAGCCGATAGTACGACGTTGTGGGTTGCTGCCATCAACCAGGCGGGAAACAGGCAGGCAGCAACAAATGCAACCAGCGTTGCCGCAAATTGTATAAAAGTGTTGGATCTCATTTTTTTTCCTTGATTTGAGAAACAGATCAATATGCACATGATCAACGGGTGACGATGAAATCACCCTGCATCCCCAGTAATCTGCTGGCGAAGGCAGTATCCTGGTAGCGCGAGGAATGGGTCGCCTTGACTGTAAAGACGTGTTTTTCGAGCGGCCCCAGGACTTTCCGGTTGATCGTGTTGCGTGTGCCTGGATCGGTCCACTGATACTTCGGCAGCTCGAACTGATGAAAGTTGGTGCCCAGGGCAATCAGATGGAATCTGACATTGGTATTGCGCTGTGCAGTGAGGGGAGGGTTCGTACCCAGAGCAGTCTGTTTGCCGGTGGCGTTATCGATTTCCATGGCCCAGAAGGCATCGTCACCGAGGTAGAACACATAGTCCTTGGCAATATTCGGTGAACGATTGTTGCCGGCCTTGGCCTGTCTGGCTTCCGACGCTGAACGAACGATAAGAGCACCGAACAAACCTCTGTCCTCTGCCCCGTTGTGGCTCTCCATGTTGTGGTCATGGTAGGGCCAGGTGCCGGCTGTACCGGGTGCGGCATCCCAGCGATAGGTATAGGAGAGGTGAGGAACCGCGCTCTCATCCTTATATAGATTGATGTACTTCAGAGTGCCGTCACTTTCCCGATCGTAATGTACACCGTGGACATGCAGGCTGACATGCTCCTGGAAGGGGGTATGCGGATCGAATTGATGCAGGAGTTCGATTTCAGCTACATCTCCTTCATCCAGAATGATAGTCGGCCCCGGGATCGTGGCGGTACTGGTGACATAATGGTTTGTGATGTCAGTCTGTGTCCCGTCAGGCTGCCTGACTATGTGCCCAGCCATGCGGTATCCATACAGACCATCCGCCAGTCTTTCAGCGTATATGACAATGTTGTGTAAATTTCCTGCTACCGCTGTGGTTGCAGAAAACAGTAGCCACAATGTGAGGGTGGCCATCGACCAGGCTATGCCAGTCGATAATGTTTTGCACGATCTTTTCAGATGGTGCAATGGATGAGAATCATGTGTGGGGAATCCACCACCGAACTCGAGTTCCATTTTTCTTCTCCTCTGTTGAATATTATGAATCAAGCGTTTAATTCGCTCTTGAATGTAAATTTCATATTTCATCTCCTGTAACAGATCCAAGATAGCCGTTTCATTCCCGGAAATATGACAAGAGGTAGGATTGTGGCAAATCAGACGTTACATATCGGTTACAGATTGGAAAATAATCAAAAGACAGGAGGAAAGAGGGATGTTTCTTATGGTATTTGCATAATCCATCCTCAGAAAACCATATCGGCTGTCTGTAGAAGACGTATTTCCTGATTTCAGGTTTATCTGATGGGATATCTATTTGAGGTTCGAGCAGTATGAGATCGTCATACCAGGAATTCCAGAGCTACTCGGTACTACGTAAGCTTGCTATGAGTGATTGGTAGAGAAGTTGGGTTTCCTGGCTGGGGCTGGTCCCCAGATAGGAGAGGAGAGTATGGCAACAACACTGATAGGTGGAGTGTATTCTGGCAGGCCGGCCAAGCCGGGTATAGCAGATCATGAGGCGACGGTAGAATACCTCGGCTACAGGCTCGATTCCGATGGCCCTGAGATAATGCGTCGCTGCTGCCGTCCAGTCATTATTATGTTCGAGTAGCAGACCGAGCCGCTCGCTCATGTTTAAATAATGGAGGTGCAGGCGTTCCCGGAAAGACAGAATCCACGATTCAGATTCTCCTGCCAGAAAATGGCCCTGATACCGGTTGATTGCTGTCTGTAATGTATTCTGGGTAGCAGCCGGAAGATATACCACGCGATAGAATGCTATGTAATCTATCCAGACATAACCTGTATCCAGTGATAATTGGCGATTCTCCAGTCGAATTGCTTTTTCATGCTGCAGTAGTTTGCGCAGGCGATGCAGGGTGGTTCTCAGGGCTTGTTCGGCCACATCTCCCGAGGATTCCGGCCACAAGGCATCCATTATCCGGTTCTGACTGATTGCCCGACTACCGAATGCACACAAGTATTTGAGTAATTCCAGGGGTTTGCGCTGGGTTTTTCCTTCGAATCGCAGCGGTATGTCGTTACACAGAACTGAAAACCGTCCAAGTGTGTAAATCCTGACCGGCCAGGGCCAATTTTCGATATCGGGAGATTCGGCTTTGATACGATATCGGCGGATCAGGTTTTGCACATAAGTCACCTCGATCTCAAATCGAAGGGCCAGGGCGAACAGGCGTGCTGTTACTTGCGGGCGTTCCCAGTAATTGAGCAGGAGAAAATTGTTTTGGCAGCCGATCCGCAACCCTTTGTGTAATGGAATGAATGCCCGGGAATCATTCTCTTCTTTCGTCCAGGAATAAGCTTCTATTAACAGGCACTGATACTCAAGTATCGGGTTTTTCATGGTTTTGGCATATTCGATAGCTATGTCGAGATGGTTTCTGGCCGTGGCCAGATCACCCATTTCTATCAGAATCTGTGCCAGACCAAACCGGCTGAGCTCGCGTAAAAACGGTCTGCCCGTTTCCTCATGCAATTTAAGGGCAGTCATGGCATCGTCGAATGCCTGGGAAAAATTTCCCTTTAGAAATTCAATCCCTGCTCGCAGATAGCAAAATTCTGTCAGTTCATGCTTGCGTTGTGCGTTGAGATTGGATTCAAATCGTTCGAGACAGGCCTGAGCGCCGGTAATATTACCGGCCGATAGCGCGCTGTAAGCATTATGTGCCCATAACATGTTGCTCAGTATCAGAATGCCGGATTTCTCTGCGATTTGTAACGCATCGAGAAATTTCTGCTCGGCAATATGCGGCGATGCCATGATATGCCAGGCATAGCCCCCTTCTATATTCCGCCAGAGAATACGAAGCAGGGGAGGGATGGAGGGATGATCGAGCAAGAGTGCGATTTCATTGATGATCCGGTGCATTTTGTCTGTCTCGCCACGCCACAGGAGAAGAAATGTGATTGCGCTGGCGACCGCAATCCTCAACGATGGCTCAACCGTTGACTGAAATACGTTCTCAAATCGTGCTTCCAGTATCTCCAGCAGTGGATGGTGGGGTGCTGCAAATATCAGACCCAACAGATTGGCAAATGTGCGAATCTCGACTTCCTGTGAAGGAAAATCACTATGATGGGCTAATAACTGATGCAGTCGATCTCCCCATCTTACAACTGGTGTTATATCATCCTCGGCATATAGATAGATTTCCATCATGGCGCTGCAGGACAAAAATAATCCTGCGTTATCATTTGTAACCTGGAATCCGATGTAAGCCTGTTCGATATCTGCCCTGGCCATGCGGGGGTTGGACAGAGTATTGCTGACACCACGCCAGTAAAGCAGCCACGGCATATTTCCTACTACTGCCTCGGGTAGTATGGCAATCAGCTCCAGTAACGTCCAATATCGTCCTTGTGTAAGCAGCGTCGCTGCATGACCATTGATCAGTCGCATCAAATCTTCCCATGCCTGCGCTTTGGCAAATAGCTCAGCAGCTGTTTCAATATTACTGTTCTGCTCCATGAGGATTGCCCCTAATCGCAGAATACTATGCGATTCATGTGTGGAAAGGTAATCCCTGACTCGATCAAGCAGAAATTCACGAAATAGTGCGTGATACTGGTAGATGGTTTCTTCGCTGGTGCGTCGGTCGATGAACAGTTGATGACGATAAATATAATCGAGCATCTCTTTTGCACGCGGGTTTCCACTTATTTCGATGGCCATTTCCAATGTCATATACGGCAGTATGGCGGTGCGTATCAGGAATTGGCGCATTGCCAGGGGCATCTGATCAAACATTTCACTGGCAAAATAATCGAAGATCAGTTCCATGGTTTCGGACCGGAATGCCGGGCTTACCGTCCCTGTTTGTTTGAGGCGTTCCATCATCAGTACCAGTCCGGCGGCCCAGCCGCCAGTCTGTTCCTGCAGCAAGTGCACGGCTTCTTCGTCAAATATTTGACCGGTTGTTGTGGCGATTGCCTGGGTTTCAGCTGGTGTCAGGCGCAAATCTTCCCAGCCTATCCGCCCGATCAGGTTACTGGCGATCATTCGGGCGAACTGGGGTGGGGGATCGGTGCGGCTGATTGCTAGCAGATTGATACCGGCGGGAAATTCTGCCACTGCTCCCTGAATGATTGTATGAAAGATCGATTCCGGTGCGGCTTCCTGGTAATTGTCCAGTACCAGTACTGTGGTTGCAGGGACGGAAGCAAGGAGAGTACGAAAAAAGCGACGGGTGAATCCCGTCAGGTCTGGCAGATATTCCGGTGTCAGAAGCGGCAGCACAAGATGTTCATGGTCCGCAGCCTTGTGCCCGGCCTGTGCCAGATAGTAAAAAAATGTTGCGATATCCGTATCGCTGCCGTCGACCTGATACCATATGACCGGCAGGTCACGGGCTTTGACGTAACTTGCCGCCAGTGTCGTTTTCCCTGCTCCCGGCGGGCCGGTAATCCAGACTACAGGGCGGCTGGCCCGTTCCTCATCCAGCAGAGTGAACAGACGATGCCGGCTGACGACGTTGAAGAGTCTTGGCTGGCTTAATTTGGCAGGTATGCGTAATTCAGTAATGGTATTCCCCTTCGGGGTAAACGGACAGTACGGTGAACGCGCTTGGCCACATTACCCGAATATTCCACACTGAAAGAATCGTTGATACGGTAAGTTTTGATATGATTCCCCCTTTCGCCCTTATCCCGGCAAAATACCCTGTCTGGCTTTTTACCGGAACTGATTCAGGCAATTCAGCATGCAGAAAGTGTAAGCCATCCGATATTATTTTTTAGAGCATACTACATATCTAATAAATTGCAGGATTCTGTTTTCTGGTTATTTCTGTTCTGATTACAGATTATCCCGACAGAGTAAGACGTTATCCGCCTGCGCATACAGGCACTTTTACTTGAGGTTTTCAGAATGAAGGCTGATATATTCGCAACCAGAATCCTGATCCTGGATGATGATCCGTTCATACTGAAACTGTTGATGAGAATGCTGGCGAATATGGGATTTTCATCCGTCACTCGTTGTGAAAACGGAGTAGATGCCTTGAAGCTGCTGGAGGATGTCGCAACCCGGCCCGATCTGATTCTGCTGGATCTCAACATGCCCGGTATGGATGGTATCGAATTCGTGCGCCATCTGGTCGAACGAAAATTCTCCGGCTGCCTGATTCTTGTCAGTGGCGAGGACGAGCGAATGCTCAGAACGACGGAGAAACTGGTGCAGGCACATCGGATCCCTATTCTGGGTTATCTGCAAAAACCAGTACAACCCGAGAGTTTGCGCATGCTGCTGATGAAGCTGGATATGTCGTCATCCATGCGGGGCGGAGAAGGAAATACCCGAAAGATTTATGATGCCGATGCAATCAGAACCGCGATCGATTCCAGTGAACTGGTCAATTATTACCAGCCCAAGGTTCGGGTCGATACCGGAGCGGTTGCCGGTATCGAGGCGCTGGTGCGCTGGCATCATCCCGTGGATGGAATGGTTTATCCTGATCAGTTCATCGGTGTGGCGGAAGAAAATGGTCTGATCGGCCGACTGACTCATACCGTGCTCAGCCAGGCTTTTGTTCAGGCGAGAGTATGGCAGCAAACCGGCTATGAGCTGAAAGTGGCTGTCAATGTATCGATGGACAATCTGACATCACTCGATTTCCAGGATGCCGTGGTAAGGCTGGCTGCCGAGGCTGAAATTCCTCCCGGCAAAATCGTACTGGAAATCACTGAAAGCCAGCTGATGGGAGATGTGCGTGTCTCGTTGGAGATTTTAACCCGCTTGCGTCTGAAACGTTTCCATTTGTCCATCGATGATTTTGGTACCGGCCATTCCTCACTGACACAATTGCGGGATATTCCGTTTGATGAACTCAAGATAGATCAGGGGTTCGTGCACCGTGCCTCGGGTGATGAAACGCTGCGCGCAATATATGATGCCAGTCTGGCACTGGCAAAGCAGTTGAATATGGAAGCCGTTGCCGAAGGCGTGGAGGATCATGAAGACTGGGAATTACTGCGTCGGACCGGTTGTGATCTGGCACAGGGTAATTTCATCTCGCGACCTATGCCAGCCGAGGCTCTGGATGAATGGGTAGAGAAATGGCATGTACGAATCGAGGCCGAATCGCTGATTTCTTCGAAAGCAGGCAAGATGTTGTGATAGCGTTTATAGCCAATCAGTGAGACCGGATACCGTTCAGCGTCTGGATATATTTGTCGGACAGGCACTTGCATTGATCGGCTGCTTGCGATCCAGCACCACGAAATGATATTCCATGCCGCTGTCCGAGGTATGATGCGTTTCACGAGAGATTTCCCGCCAGTCATTACGATCGTACTCCGGAAAAAAAGTATCCCCCGCAAAATCCTGCTGAATCTCGGTCAGATATAAACGCTGGCAGAGCGATAGAGTCTGTCGGTAGATTTCAGCACCACCAATGATGAAGATCTGCCGATCATCACTGGAAAAATGACCCAGCACTTCCTGGATCGAACCTGCTGTGCGGATACCGGGCCAATCAAAATGATGCTGCCGGGTGAGCACGACATTGGTACGGTCAGGTAGTGGTTTGCCAATCGAATCGA
Source organism: Nitrosomonas sp. (assembly GCF_040256045.1). Classification (GTDB taxonomy): domain Bacteria; phylum Pseudomonadota; class Gammaproteobacteria; order Burkholderiales; family Nitrosomonadaceae; genus Nitrosomonas. The sequence goes on along the minus strand of NZ_JBDZWD010000034.1, from coordinate 5,081 downwards.
ATGTCCGGCGCCCCATCACGACAATCTGGCCGATGGTCAGTTGTTTGAAATGCTTGAGATCAGCCGGCAGATGCCAGGGCAGCGCATTATTCAGCCCGATTACCCGGTTGGCTGAAACAGCAGCCAGAATCGCCAGCCGGGGAGGTGAAAGTGGTGGGATGGTCATACGGCCACAGGTGCCTTGATAGGCGGGTAAGGGTCATAATCGTGCAAGGTAAAATCCTCGTATCCGAAGTCAAAAATATTTCTGATGGCCGGATTCAGTTGCATGACGGGGAGTGTTCTGGGTTCGCGTTCCAGTTGCAGTCGCGCTTGTTCAAGGTGGTTCAGATACAGGTGTGCATCGCCAAAGGTGTGGACGAATTCTCCGAGCTTCAGGTTGCAGCACTGTGCAATCATCAGTGTCAGTAATGAATATGAGGCAATGTTGAAGGGAACGCCCAGAAAAATATCGGCACTGCGCTGATAAAGCTGGCAGGAGAGTTTGCCGTCTGCCACGTAAAACTGAAACAGCACATGACAGGGAGCGAGTTTCATTTTGTCGAGATCACCCACATTCCATGCGGAGACGATCATCCGACGCGAATCCGGTGTTTCTTTGATTTGTTGGATCACTTGCGAGATCTGATCAATGGCGGTGCCGTCGGAAACTGCCCAGGATCGCCACTGATGACCGTAGATCGGCCCCAGATCACCGTTTTTATCTGCCCATTCATCCCAGATGGATACACCGTTTCTCTTCAGGTAATCGATGTTGGTTTCGCCTCGCAAAAACCATAATAGTTCATGAATGATCGATTTGATATGACATTTCTTGGTTGTCACCAGCGGGAAGCCTGCCTGCAGATCAAAGCGCATCTGATAGCCAAAAATGGAGAGTGTGCCGGTCCCGGTGCGATCACTCTTTTGATGACCGTGTTGCAGCACATGCCGCATCAGGTCGAGGTACTGATACATGAATAATCCTGAAAGGGTGAATCAAGCGGATATAATGCAAAGCTATTTTAATGATGCCTGTGGGTTTTTTAGGAGCCCCGTCTGGATAGAAAACTAATGCTCGCTCTACTTACACAAAACGATAACACTTTTGATGAATCGATTAAAGCTACGCACTTACTGGTTATTCTGCCCAAGGCAGATAAAATTTCCGGGAAATATCAGCTGCCTGCCGAGCAGATTCTGCATGATTTACTGCAACGTCAGAGTATACCGGTAAACCGGCTGGCGGAAACACCCCTGTCAGCTAATTTGCAGCATGGGGGGTTATATGCCTGGGTGATGGTGGATCTCAGTAAAGCGCTGTTCGAGCAGCAGACCAGTCTGCGCAAGGCCATGCAGTTGCTGCTGAATGAACATCCGGCTGAAATCCACCTTGCCGTGTATGGGGATGATGCTCAAAAGTGTCATCTGGCTGAACTTGCAGTGTATGTAGCCTGGGTCAACGGAGCAATTCTGCCGGTACGCAAGCAGCGCAAGCCGGACGATAAGCCCCTGGAGCGAATTTGCCTGCACGGGATGGTGGATACCTCCGGATTTGCCATGCAACGTGCGCAGGCAGAAGGAAATTTTCTCGCCAGAGGATTGACCATTCTGCCACCTAATGAACTGACTCCCAGAACTTATCGCGAGCAGATCAGAAAGCTGGCCGCCAGTGAAAACTGGCAATATGAGGAATATGAGCTGTCCCGATTGCGCGAATTGGGAGCAGGTGCATTCAGTGCCGTTGCCCAGGGCAGCCTTACGGATGATGCAGCGATTGTTCATTTGCGCAGAACGGCAGGACACGGGGAAACCGGTAAAACGATTGCGCTGGTGGGGAAGGGGATCTGCTTCGATACCGGCGGCCATAACCTGAAACCGGCACGCTACATGTATGGCATGCATGAGGATATGAATGGTTCCGCAGTGGCACTCGGCGTGCTTCTGGCAGCCACGCGGGCCGATCTGCCGATCAATATCGACTGCTGGCTTGCCATTGCACAGAATCACATCAGTCCCGTGGCATTCAAGCAAAACGATGTGATCACCGCTCTGAATGGCATGACCATAGAAATCGTTCATACCGACGCCGAAGGCCGCCTGGTACTGGCTGATGCGCTGACACTCGCTGCCAGGGAAAAACCGGATCTGATCATCGATTATGCTACGCTGACAGGCAGCCTGATTACTGCGTTGGGATCACGTTACAGTGGGGTTTTCACCAACCGGGATTATCTGGCGCAGAATGCGGTGGCTGTTGGCCGGTCAAGTGGTGAGCGGGTATGCGTATTACCGGTGGACAGTGATTACGAGACTGATCTCGACAGCAAAATCGCTGATATTAAACAGTGCACTTTAGAAAGCGAAGCCGATCATATCCTTGCTGCCTGTTTTCTGCGCCATTTTGTGAATGATATTCCCTGGCTGCACATGGATCTTTCTGCTTATCGTCATCAGGATGGACTGGGCGCGGTGGGTACGGAAGTTACCGGTTTTGGCGTGACCTGGTCGATGCACTTTCTGCAGGAGATCCTCAAGATCCTGCAGAAAAGAACGAGCAAGTCCCGCACTGACTGAAAATAATAAAAACATGGCCGAATTCATCAACCCGTTTGAGGCATCATTTTATGAATGACGAAGTAAAACAACGATTGCAGAGTACCGAAACCTGGATCCGTGTACTTTTTATGTTGCTGTTCATGTTTATCCAGGGAGGTGTGAAATTTCTGATCGTGCTGTTGGCCCTGTTTCAGTTCGGGTCGACTATCCTGATCGGGAAGACCAATACCCGACTGCTTAAACTGGGCCGCCAGCTGGCAATGTATGATTACCAGATCAGTCTGTTCCTGACATTCAACAGCGAACAGCGCCCGTTTCCATTTTCTTCCTGGCCTTCTGATACGGGTAATCGTACTTCGGATGATACAAATAATCGTACTCCGGACGAGAATCCGGGAAATACCAGCTGGTTTCAGTAATCGTGTCGCTGTATTTCTGTGCAGAGAGTATCCCTCTGCTCGGTGAAGGGATGCGCAGCTCAATGAACTAGCTAGCAAGCATCCGTGCAAATAATAGTGGTTATATTTCTGGATTGTTACTTTACATATTAGAAATTCAGAAACAGGTTAACTGCAAAATTGTGCATCATTTGATCAGGACGAGGATTATGGCGCCTGTCAATGAATTGGTTCATATACCCCAGTTCAACGGTCGCGTTCTGATGAACTTTGTAACCCAGACCCACAAAAGCGCGATTCTGATCGAAACCACGAGAAATAAAGCCTGGGTTACTAACCGTGTTCAATCCGATGAACAATTCATTCTGAATGATAAAAGTAAGATTGGGGTCGATCATGGCTATTGGAATCGCCAGTTTTATCAGCTGACGGAAACGGTAAGCCACATCGTCACTACCAGAAACGGGTGCATTGTGATCAAAGAAGCGCTGTTCAAAGCGACTGCGCAATGACAATTTCCCAAGAGAAAATTCATCCGCCCAGGTTACCTGCTGCCAGATTCTATGCTCATCGAACGGGAGCCCTGATTTCGTTACCAGTGGTTCATCCGAGGGAATCCAGGCATAGCCCGCCCAGATGATAATTTTATCAGTGATCGCATAGCCCAAACCGGGACGGATGATAGCCTGCGTAAACTGTGAGGCATCGTTGCCGAATCGTTCCTGTCCTTCCATCCACCATCTGAATTTCTTCAAATCGGGGTTGTCTGGATTGACGAAGCCAAAATTACCAAGTGCAGTAATATTTCCCCAGACCTGAAAATCCTCTACGGTTCTGCCAGCTGTGGCTGGTTGATTAAATGCCAAATTCAGTGCGACGAGCACAACAAAAATACTGATTTTCTTAAACACGCAATCTCCTCTCTTCTTTTATATATAGGACTTACGCAAAGCGCATTTTGACGGATGGATTTTTGAGTTGCTGGCGCAGGTATTCATCCAGAAGTCCGTGCTTGATGCGATAAATGGTTTTCCTGGTTTTTCGGGCCAGGTCGGTCAGACGAATCCAAACCAGCATCGCGCAAGCGATGTGGTTGCGCTGGATGCGCGCCTTGCGACACTGGTTTTTCTCAATGCCGGTGAGTTGCTTGATCTCGCGGTGAAACTGCTCGATTTTCCAGCGCATGCCACACACCTCTTGTGTGGCATCCAGGGAATCGTGAGACAGGTCGTTGGTCACGACCCAATCCGTGCGGTGGGTGGACACCGACACCCGGAATAATTTCACTTTGTAGTCTTTGGGAAAACCTTTGATTTTGATGAGCTTGCCATGTGCCCATTCGTGATTGCTCCACGTAAGGGAATCGACCCGGCGATAGAGGCTTTTACCGCCTGAATCATCGACCTGGCGGTTGTCTTTGAGCGGGCAGTAAAAAATCTTGCGCAAGGAATCAATGTGCAACATCAACTCTTTGGTGGCGTACCATGTATCCATGAGCACGGCATGAAACGACAGTTGCTTATGATCGACAATCTGGTTCAGCATGTCGCGCATATGGTCAAGCTTGGTCTTGCCGTCGTGATCAGGATCATAAATGCGATAATCGATCACCCAGTATCGGCCCGTCTCGGGGTTGACGTACATGCAGTTGACCAGGCTCAATGCCTTTGATGAGTCCGTGCGGATTGCCGCTGTATTGCCGCTGTATTGCCGCCGTACCAGCTCGATGTTCTGAGAGTAGTTCTTATCCAGAACCGTATCGTCAAACACGATATAGCCATGCAGGAAAGGCTCAATCTGTGAGCGCACGTTTTCCCAGATCAGACGCGAAGTCAGGCGATCTTCTCTCAGGTAACGGTTAATCGCGTCGTGGCTCATGGTGTTTTGCGTATGGTCAGCGTAATTGGTAATCGTGTAATTGGTTTGGCTCACCAGCAGGTACTGACAATAATCCAGTCGAGTCGGGCGTTTCGATGTCATACCCGACAATGTACCAATTTAAAATACGTTTGGGGTTACCTGTTTTTGCAGCTTGCAAAATATTTTTTGCGTAAGTCCTAATATATAAGAATCTCTAGTGCTATTTACAATATTCAGGAGAACACTGCAGATGAACGTACACAAACGCACAGGCTTGACTTTACC
>NZ_JBDZWD010000033.1:0-25093 GCF_040256045.1 Nitrosomonas sp. | reverse complement strand
TCAGCCGCATCACATAAAGCATCCGGCGCGGCGCGGCCGGTGATGACGACATGCTGCATGGCTGGCCGGTTTTGAAGGTCACTCAAGATCTCGCTGATTTCCAGCCAGCCGAATTTGATTGGGTAGGTGAATTCGTCGAGTATCAGCAGATCGATCGATGGATCGCATAGCATGGCTTGTACGATTGCCCACCCTCGTCGGGCGGTTTCTCTGTCACGTGCAAGATCCTGTGTATCCCAGGTAAATCCTTCCCCCAGCACATGCCAGACGATGTTTTTCTGCTGTCGGAAGAAGGCTTCCTCGCCGGTATCGGAGCGTCCTTTGATGAATTGCGCAACACCCACGCGCATACCATGTCCCAGTGCACGGGCGGCCATCCCGAAGGCAGAACTCGATTTACCCTTGCCGTTGCCGGTCAGTACCAGCAACAACCCTTTGCTTTTATCAGCGCGAGTAATTGCTGCATCCACGATTGCTTTTTGGCGCTGCATCCGCGAGCGATAGCGCTGTGCTTTGTCCGCATCAATATCTGTGCTGTCAGCCAGTGGCATCAATCTGGGGGTGGCGTGATTTATGAATCAGCACGAACAGGGTATGTATCGTGGCCGCAGTACTGACATAAAACAGCAGGGACTGGAGATAAAGCGGGAAGTAGTGCAATTCACGCTGCCAGAATTCTGCAAATGTGGTTTCTTCAAATTGGCCGGAGAAGAAATAGAATCCGCCACTGGAGAATAATTCGCACAATATCGCTCCGATCAGAAGGCTGATGGACAGGGGCGCCAATGCTTGCCATGAGAATTGATAACGGGTTGCAAACCAGCGGCCGGCAGCCCAGAGTGTGCTATAGGCGGGCAGCAGAAAAACATAGGCGGAGGTCAGGCAGAACTCGCTTTCTGCCACGGTAAAGTAGGCTGAAGAATCGAGTATCCAGGCAAGTGCCAGGAAGCCAAATAATGACCAGCTTGAGCCGAGATAGAGGCCAGCCAGAAAGAAAACTGCCCAGGAGGCTCCCGGTAGACTGTGCAGTGAGGTGAAATGATATTCACGTGTGGCGATCATCAGAATGATCAGGATCGATCCGATCAGATATTGATGTCGTGATGGCAATGTTAGCATTTTCTTATCCTATGGTTGATAACGCAGGGTAACAAAAAAGTTGCGCCCGGGCTGGTTGAAGAATGCAGCGGTTTCATAGTCTTTGTCAAACAGGTTTTCGATCCGTCCCTGGATGCGCCACTGCGGGTTGATCAGATATTCTGCCCGCAAATCGACTTTGACATAATCATCCAGTTTCTGGCTGTTTGCCAAATCATCATAGCGATTGGTTTCTGCGAGAAACATTGCTCCCACAATAAAATCACCGAGCTGACGACTGGCATCAATTCGGAAAGCCTGCTTGCTGCGCCGTGGCAGGATATTGCCTTTATTGGCTCCCTTGGAACGATTCTGCGGGTCAAGAAAAGTGAGATTGGTTTGAATCAGCCACCCTTTGATTTCGGTGTTGAGGATAGCTTCCAGCCCTTGTATGCGTGCTTTATCGATATTATCCGGAGTGAATGTTGCGGCATTGTATGAGATCAGGTCATCGATCCAGGTTTCATACAGGTTGAGTGACCAGTTGCCCCAGTCAAACCGGCCGGCTGCACCCAATTCCACTGTGCGGGCATCTTCCGGTTTCAGATCAGGATTGCCAAATCCGGGGAAATACAGCTCGTTGAAAGTAGGGGCCTTGAACGCGCTGCCAAAGCCGGCAGTCAGCCTGACCCGTTCGGTCAGTGAATAACCCCAGGAAGCACCGCCGGTTACCTGACTGCCGAACTGCTGGTTGTCATCATGGCGTACAGAAAGCTGCAGTTTGTGTGCTGCAAGTGAAATCTGGTGTTGCGCAAATACACCCCAGTTATAGCGCGAGTTGGTAATGAATTTTTCCGAGCTGTTGATATGATCGTACAGATAATCCGTACCGATGGTCAGAAGCTGATTTGGGGTTACGGTTATGTCATTTTGCCAGGAGACTGTATCGCGCCGGGCGTGGTAGCGCGTCATGAATATTTTTTCCTTGAAATTATCGGAATCTTCATGACTGCGCCCCGCTGTCAACGTGATACGCCAGGGTTCAAAGGGTGAATAGCGTGCTGTTCCCCCGAATACTTGTTGTGCCAGCTGGGTTCTGTTTTGAAAGCTACCGTCATACTCGTAATGACCATCAGTATGTAAAAAACTGGCTTCGACATCTAATCCATTATCGAAACGGTAACCAGCGCGGGCCGAGCCGGAAATGTTGCGGTAGCCATCCTTGTCCGGTTCGATGGTGAAGCATCCCGCACTGAAAGATCCTTTGCAGGCATTGAAGCCATTGGTGTCCGATCCGCTGATACCGAGATTGAACCAGGCACGTTCACTGCTGCCGGAGAGGGTGGCTGAGCCATTGATGGTTCCATAGCTGCCTCCTCCAAAGCTGAGAGTGGGTTTCAATCCTTTTTTTCCACCTTTGCGAGTGAATATCTGGATTACCCCACCCACGGCTTCCGGGCCATACAGGCTGGATCGGGGTCCCCGGACGATCTCGATATGATCGATCAGTTCTACCGGATAGTTCTGGATTTCAGAAAATCCGGATGTAGCGGAGCCCATTCTGATGCCATCGACCAGAACCAGTACATGGTCGGACTCTGTCCCTCGCAGGAGAAGTGTGGTCAATTTTCCAGGGCCACCGGTATTGGCGATATTGATACCTGCGATACCGTGCAGCAGATCCTGCATGGAACGCGCTTGCTGACGTTCGATATCAGTCCGCGTGATGACAGTAACCGAGGCGAGCGTATCTTCTGCAGTTTGATTGGTACGGCTGGCGGTAACGACAACCGGTTTTTCGAGATAACTGATTTCTTCTGCCCATGAAAGGGCAGAAAGACTGGTTCCCAGCCATAGAGCCAATACAGATGAAGCATGATTTCCGGACATTGTTTCCTCCGCGCACACCCGCGCGATGATCGGGTTGTAAACAGATTGCGGAGAAACAGCAGGGAACCGGGCACGATTAAATACCGGGAATGAGAGTCGGTGCCGTGTATTGCCCTCCGCAATAACATGATATTGCTTCAGGCCCGGTCTCCGGACTTATGAGCGGAAGCTATTGTTTTCCTGATTCTGCGCCTTCCCGTGCCATACAACACAGTGGCGTATGCAGATCATTGACTCATTTACCGTTGCGGGGGCAGTGCCGGCATTGCGCTGGCTGATTCCAGCGCGCACCGGCTTCCCGTTTCATCCCTCGTGCAAATACATCTGGGACACCTCAAACAAGGGGCGCAGACTATAACAGCGCTATGACCATGTCAAGCACAGCGCTTGGCCTGGTATTACGGGATGATCCAAGCCAGGCAAATAGGTTACCTGCCTGTGGTGTAAGGGAATACGCGGATTGATGGGAGAAGATGTGGCCTGTAGTGGCTGAAGTATTGACTATTCATTTTCTCCGGTATCGTTATGCTGATTTTGCGTAACGGGTAGTGGTGACTTGCGGGAGGATGATTTCATGGACAAGGCAGCCAGGATGATGCCCAGTTCGTAGAGCAGGTATAAAGGGACTGCCAGCAAGATCTGCGACATGACATCAGGGGGAGTGAAAATTGCACCGATGATGAATGCACCTACCAATACAAAGCGGCGGACAGATTTCATTTTCTCGATCGAGACGAGACCGGTCCGGATGAGTATCAGCACAAAGACCGGTACTTCAAATGTGATTCCGAAAGCCAGGAACATCGACAGGACAAAACCGAGGTATTCGCTGATGTCAGTCATGACAGCGACTCCTTCCGGTGCAAAATAGACAATGAACTCGAATACCAGTGGCAGTACGGCAAAGTAGGCGAATGCCATGCCTGTGAAGAAGAGAAGGCTGCTGATGAATACCAGCGGCAGAAACAGGCGTTTCTCGTGGCTGTACAGACCGGGTGCAACGAATGCCCAGAGCTGATAGAGGGTATGCGGCAGTGTGATGAGAAATGCAACCATCAACGCTACTTTCATCGGGATGAAGAAAGGGGTGATCACCTCGGTGGCGATCATTTGCCCGCCTTGTGGTAATTTTTCCAGCAGGGGGAAAGCCAGAAAACTGTATAACTCTCGCGCAAAGAACGCGCAGGGCAGAAAACCCAGAAATAGTACCAGAAGCGCCCGGATCAGCCGGGAGCGTAATTCCACCAGATGTGAAATAAAAGTAATGTTGTCATCCATCTGTTACTGTGGCTCGTCCGGTCGTTAGATTGGGCTGTCTGATGTGATAAGAATGAAGGCAATCCTGGCTTGCGGTGATTGAATTCTTACAGACACTAGCTGTTCGGTTGTCGGGGTTCAGCAGGTGTCGATGAAGTTTTGGTTTCACTGGTATTGACCGGTTCGATATTTTCTGCAGCTTTTTCAAATGGAGGTTGTTTATCCGATATGGCTGCAGACTGGGTTTCTGTAGTTTCCTGAATTTTGTCTATTTCGCTGCGTACTGAATGTTCAAATGAATTGACGGTTTCGTGCATGGAATCCCTGAGTTTTCTGAGGCTATCCAGTTCCATTTCTTCATGCAGGTCATGCTTGACCTGATCGACATAGCGCCGGGCACGCCCCAGAAAATAACCTACCGTGCGTGCAACGGCTGGTAACCGTTCCGGCCCGATGACGATCAGCGCTACGATTCCAACGACCACGAGTTCAGCAAAACTGATATCAAACATTTTCGGATTCGAACATTGTTGAACCGCACTTCGGGATTACCCCGATAATCTTGTCCCGGTAATTGCGGAGAGCCATGTTGTCAGATCACACTTTTGTCTGATCTTTTTCTTCTATTTCACTTTTGATCGAATGGCCGGTTACCTGCTGAGTCGGGGGTGGCGGGGTACTTTCTTCTTCAGCCCCTTTCATTCCTTCTTTGAATCCACGGACTGCTCCACCCAGATCACTGCCAAGATTGCGCAGCTTCTTGGTCCCGAATACTAGGACGACGATTGCCAGAACAACCAGCCAGTGCCAAATACTGAAACTTCCCATCATTTGCTCCTTGAACGGTTAGTCGTGGTGAATCATGGCGGGCAGACGATCCTTCCCTCCAATAACGTGAAGGTGAAGATGAAACACTTCCTGTCCGCCTACTCGGCCGGTATTGATAATGGTTCGGAATCCATCTGTACATCCCTGGCTGGCTGCCAGCCGGGGAGCCAGACACAACATTTTCCCAAGTAATTGTTGATGGCTCTCATCGACTTCACTTAGTGATCCGATATGCCGTTTTGGTACCAGCAGCAGATGTACGGGTGCTGCCGGATGGATATCGAGGAATGCCAGTGTCTCCTCATCCTCATGTATCTTGGTGGCCGGGATTTCTCCACGGATGATTTTGCAGAATAGACAGTCTTCCATATTACTCAGTTTTGTTGGGTTGAGATCGCGATAACTTTTCTTCGATGCCGGATGTTCCTTCCCGGCGTTCCAGTTCCCGCAATATATCTTCCGGCGAAATATTATGCCGGGTGAGCATGACCAGACAATGAAACCATAAATCTGCCGTTTCATAAATGATCTGTTCTCTATCATTGTCTTTACAGGCTATGATGGTTTCAGCGGCTTCCTCGGCAATTTTTTTCAGCACCTTGTCCTGGTTGCTGTTCAGCAGTTTTGCAACATAGGAATGAGCGGGGTCGGCGCTTTTTCGTGCTTCAATCGTTTGTGTCAGCCGTTGCAGTATGGTAGATGCTGTCATTTGGTATAAATTTGTGACGGATCCTTGATAACAGGTTCTGTGACGACCCATTCCCCATTTTTCAATTGACGGAAGAAGCAGCTTTGTCTGCCTGTATGGCAAGCAATTCCTCCTTTCTGTTCCACACTGAGGAGAAGGATATCTTCATCGCAATCGAGATGGATGGCAGCGATTTTCTGGGTATGCCCGGATTCCTCGCCTTTATGCCACAGTTTTTTTCTGGAACGTGACCAGTAAACCGCTTCACCGCTTTCGACAGTACGTTTGAGGGCTTCGCGGTTCATCCAGGCTACCATCAGAATTTTGCCGCTGTTCTTATCCTGTGCGATAGCCGGAATGAGGCCGTCTGCTGACCAGTTTATGGTATCAAGCCATTTTTCTGTCATATTGACTGCTCCATGTGCTCTTCTGTTTCTTTGAGCGATCTTAACAGTTTCAAGGGTATTTTTAAAATGCAAGGGGTAATAATGTCAGGTAAAAGGGTATTCCTGATCGAGCTGAAGCATAGTTATAAAGAAATAAAGATATTTTGTATTTGTTACAGGCGAACTTCTATGTCGTGTGATGACAGGTATTGCTTGGCTTGCCGGATACTGTATTCGCCATAATGAAAGATGCTTGCTGCCAGCACTGCATCGGCATGGCCTGTCAGAATACCTTCCACCAGATGATCCAGATGACCGACTCCACCGCTTGCAATGACTGGTAAATCGACTGAATCGGAGATTGCACGTGTCAGCGTAAGATCGAATCCGGAACGCGTACCATCACGATCCATGCTGGTTAACAGAATTTCTCCGGCTCCCAGGGATTGTATTTTTTGAGCCCATTCAATTGCATCGATTCCAGTGGGTTTGCGTCCGCCATGGGTAAATACTTCCCAGCGTGGAGATTCAGGGCTTGCATCAGGTACTTGTCTGGCATCGATTGCGATTACGATACACTGGGAGCCGTAGTGATCTGCTGATTCCTTGATCAACATCGGATTCAGTACTGCCGAGGTGTTGATGCTGACTTTATCTGCACCTGCGTTCAAAAGCCTGCGTACATCTTCGGCCTTACGGACGCCTCCGCCCACTGTCAGGGGGATGAACACCTGTGCAGCGACTTTTTCGACGATATGCAGGATTAAATCGCGATTTTCCGAGCTGGCGGTAATATCGAGGAAAACGAGCTCGTCAGCGCCCTGTTCATTATAGCTGCGGGCAATTTCGACTGGATCTCCCGCATCCCGCAACGAGACAAAATTGACTCCTTTGACGACGCGCCCATCTTTGATATCAAGACAGGGGATGATACGTTTGGCTAATCCCATTGATCAAAAATTGTCAGAAGCAGGCTGAATAAGAAAAGAGACAGGGTAAAGAACGTGTGCAAGTGCGCAGATGATATTGGGGTGAGTACATAACTCATCAAGTTGCTGAGTCCAGTTGATCTGCCAGGGCCTGGGCTTCCTTGAAATCGAGCGAGCCCTGATAAATTGCACGACCGGTAATGACACCCGTAATCCCTTCAGACTGGATTTCGCACAATTTTCTAATGTCATCCAGATTGGTTACACCGCCACTTGCAATGACAGGAATCGTCAGTGCCTGAGCAAGCTCCACGGTGGCCTCGATATTGAGCCCGCTGAGCATACCATCGCGACCGATATCGGTATGGATAATTGCTTCCACGCCGTAATCCTGGAATTTCTTGGCGAGATCGATGACATCATGGCCGGTTACCTTGGACCAGCCGTCGACAGCGACTTTTCCACTCTTGGCATCCAGTCCGACCATAATCTGGCCCGGAAATGCATAGCAGGCATCGTGCAGGAAACCAGGTACTTTGACTGCTGCTGTTCCAATGATCACATAGCTGATGCCATTATCCAGATAATACTCTACGGTTTCCAGATCGCGGATTCCTCCACCTAACTGGATTGGAATTCTGCCATCGACGGCCTCGACGATCGCACGGATTGCTTCGCCGTTTTTGGGTTTTCCGGCAAATGCACCATTGAGATCGACCAGATGCAGTTGACGTGCTCCGTTATCCAGCCAATGCAGTGCTACTGTTTCAGGATTTTCCGAGAATACTGTGGCATCTTCCATGATGCCTTGCTTCAGTCGGACACAATGTCCATCTTTCAGATCGATAGCAGGAATAATCAGCATACAGGTTTATCTGGGTTGATGATCAGGGTTGAAAATAAGGTAAAAAAACAGGGAATAGAGTGATGCTGGAATGTCGTCAGGGTATCCATTTCAGGAAATTGCTCAGTAATGCCAGTCCCGCAGAATGACTTTTCTCAGGGTGAAACTGAATGGCAAAAACATTATCCCTGGCTACTGCGCAGGTGAATGGAACCGGATACTTGGTGCTGCCTGCCACTATTTGCGGTTCATTTGCCACCACGTAATAACTGTGGACGAAATAAAAACGTGTGTCGGTATCGATTCCGTGCCACAACGGGTGTTTCAGGGTCTGGTGAACCTGGTTCCAGCCCATGTGAGGGATCTTGATCTTTGGGGTATCGTTATTAGCTGTATCCGTAGGTTCCAGTTTTTTAACGCTGCCAGGCAGAATATCCAGTGCACGAATATTGCCTTCTTCACTTTCTGCGAACAACATTTGCAGTCCAAGGCAGATACCGAGGAAAGGTTTGTTCTGAGCAGCCTCAATAACTGATTCGCGTAAACCCTGATCATCCAGTGCTTGCATGCAATGAGGCATCGCGCCTTGGCCGGGAACAACGACGCGTGCGGCAGAGCGGATAACTTCGGGATCACTGGTTACGGTGACAGTAGCAGATGAATCGACATATTCCAATGCTTTGGATACTGACCGCAGGTTGCCCATTCCGTAATCAACGACAGCAATCGAGTTCATATTCGTATCTGAATATTCAGAGCGTTTTGTCTACAGTACGCCTTTGGTGGATGGAATAAGATTATCACAGCGCGGGTCAATTGTTACAGCCATACGTAGTGCCCGGCCAAATGCTTTGAAAATGGTTTCAGCCTGATGATGCGCATTTTTACCGGTCAGATTGTCTATGTGTAGCGTCACCATGGCGTGATTGACGAAGCCCTGAAAGAATTCCTGGATCAGATCGACATCGAAATTACCGATGACTGCGCGTGTGAATATGGTATTGAACTGTAAACCGGGTCTGCCTGATAAATCGACGACGACTCTGGATAGGGCCTCATCAAGAGGTACATAGGCATGCCCGTAGCGCACGAGCCCCTTCTTGTCAGCGACTGCACGACTCAGCGCTTGGCCCAGGGTAATGCCGATGTCTTCCACCGTGTGGTGGGCATCGATATGGAGATCACCTTTTGCGATAACACCCAGATCAAACATACCATGGCGGGCAATCTGATCGAGCATGTGGTCAAGGAAAGGGACTCCGCTGTCTAATTCCGCTTTTCCCTGGCCATCCAGATTGATCGTTACCGTAATTTGTGTTTCCTGAGTATTGCGGGTGACTTGTGCTGTACGCATGAGCATTTAAATTTGAACGGATGTCGTGTGCAGTTTTCCGGTTAGCTTCCTGCGATCAGATCCTGCAATGTGTTGCAGAAATAATCATTCTCTTCGGGTGTGCCTACCGTTACACGGAGGCAATTTTTTAATAAGGGATGACTGTTGTCAAGATTCTTTACCAGAATGCCATGTTGCTGAAGCAATCTGAAAATCTGGTTGGCCTCATCGAGGCGGAACAGAATGAAGTTGGCGTCAGAAGGATATACCTCGACCCCATTCAAATTTCCCAGAAAAGTGTGTAGTCTGGTACGCGTTTGTCTGATCGCCTCTGCCTGTTGCTGCAATACACCATAGTGCTGCATAATTTTTGTCGCGACAAATTGAGTAATCACATTGACATTGTAGGGCAGGCGCAGTTTCTCCAAATGAGATAACCACTCCGATCTACCAGCTAGTAGCCCCAGGCGGAGTCCGGCCAATCCCAGTTTCGAAAGTGTACGCATGACCAGCAGGTTGGGATAATCGGCCAGCCTCCCAATGAAACTTTTTCCGGCAAAAGGATGATAGGCTTCATCGATTACGACCAGTCCCGGGGATATTTCGATGATTTTTTCCACAGCGCTGGTCTCGAACAGATTGCCGCTCGGATTATTGGGGTAAGCCAGGAATACGACAGCAGGCTGATGATGCTTGATTGCCTCGAGCATCCTGTCGAGATCCAGCGAGAAATCAGATTTTAGCGGGATTCCGATATACTGCATGCTCGTAAATGTGGCAATCATTTTGAACATGGCAAACCCCGGTTCTACCGTCAGCAGCTTTGCTCCCGGTTTTGCTGCTGCCAGCATGATGATCTGAATGATCTCGTCTGACCCATTGCCCAGCATGATTTCCATTTCGGCCGGAATGGATAATGTGACGCCGAGCACTTCCTTGAGCGCGGTGGCGTGTGGGTCAGGATAACGATTAATGCATGTGTCTGCCGCTATCCGGGAGATTTCTTCACATAAAAAAGGGGGCAACCGGTAGGGATTTTCCATTGCATCCAGCTTGACCATATTCTTTGCAGGAGGAACATGATAAGCTGACAGTGCCAGAACCTCTTGGCGAATGACCTGGTCGGGTGACGGGGAAGTCATGTATAGATAGAGAGAGGCGGAATTATTGAGTGAAGCGGTGATTATCTTGAACCGTCGTCTTTTTTATCTTTTTCATTCAGATAAAAGAGAACTGCGCTGATAACTGCCACTGGAAAGATAATGAAATAACTGAGCGCATACAGCGTATCGTCATCATGACCCGACGGGGGGGTGGTGCTAATGATTTTATAGCCGTGCATGATTGCTACGATGATTACACTCACCAGACCAACCCAGCGTTGTTTGAGCAGTTTCTTGTTTGTAATGATATTCAGGCCGAGTGCAGCAAAATGCCCAACAAAGTAAATGAAAGTATAAAAAGCCAGCGCACCCATCAGGAAATTCCCAATAAAACTGTCAAGTTCCGAAGCCGGTTAAGTTGTTTATGCAACGTAACGTAAATATTGCAAGAGTATACAGCGAAATTTTAAGGGGTTTGTATAGGATGAAACAATAAAATTATTTTATTGTGAGCTTGACATGTCAAACTGGATACACAGACCGCTGAAATACTGCTTTATACAAATTAAGCAAGATATCGCTTCTGAGATGAAAATTCAAAATCTTTTCAGGATTATTTTATAATCGGACTTGTACACAAACCATGGAGAAACAGGCTGATGATCAGAGTATTGCTTGCGAACCCGAGAGGATTCTGCGCGGGAGTTGACCGGGCTATTGAAATCGTCGAGCGCGCGCTGGCGATGTATGGCGCACCTATCTACGTAAGGCATGAGGTTGTCCATAACCGCTTCGTAGTTGAAGACCTGGAGAAAAAAGGAGCGGTATTCGTGGAAAATCTTGAGGAAGTACCGGAGGGCAGTATGCTCATTTTCAGTGCGCATGGTGTTTCTCATGAGGTGAGAAGGGAGGCAGCTGCTCGTAAACTGCAGATATTCGATGCGACCTGCCCACTCGTGACCAAGGTGCATGTCGAAGTGGCAAAAATGGATAAGGAAGGTAAGGAAATCGTCATGATCGGTCATCAAGGTCATCCTGAGGTCGAAGGAACCATGGGGCAGATTGAAAGAAGCAAGGGCACGATGTATCTCGTGGAAACCGCGGAGGATGTGGCCAGACTTCAAGTCAAGAGCGACAATAATCTGGCCTACGTCACCCAGACGACTTTGTCGGTCGATGATGCGGCACGTGTGATCGAAGCGCTGAAACAGCGTTTTCCGAAGATCGTCGGTCCCAAGAAAGATGATATCTGCTATGCCACACAAAACCGTCAGGATGCGGTCAAGAAACTGGTCAAGCTCTGTGATCTGGTAGTTGTGGTAGGGTCACCGAACAGTTCGAATTCCAATCGCCTCTGTGAGGTGGCAAGAAATGAGAATGTGGAAGCTTACATGGTTGATCAGGCGGAACAGTTGCAGGAGAGTTGGTTGACCAATAAACGGTGTATCGGGATTACTGCTGGTGCGTCTGCTCCGGAAATACTGGTTCAGCAAGTGCTCGAACGCCTTGAACAGATTGCAGCAAAACAATCAAACCAGGGGGTAATAGTGGAAGAATTATCCGGGGTTCTTGAATCGATAACCTTCCCACTACCGAAAGCTGAACCTGTGAGTTTCAATAAATATATCTGACATTATCCGGACGAATGCCATCCTCTCTGATACGGGGTGACATCAAAAGGCTGGGTACGCTTCAGAATTTCGTTCACCAGTATTTCCGCGCTGCCGGGCGCCATCGTTACACCATAGCGAAAGTGTCCGCTATTGATATAAAGATTTTCAAGAAATGGATGTGGCCCGATTATCGGGATATTGCCGGGTGTGGCGGGGCGCAGGCCCGACCAGTGTTTCAGGAGTGGTGTATTTTTCAGTTGTGGCAGGATTTCTTCCGCCCAGCTGGATAGCCTGTTTTTTGCATCAAGAGTGGTCTGCTTGTCAAATCCCGTGTCCTCAATCGTGCTACCCACCAGTAAATGTCCGTCACGTCGCGGGATGAGATAGAGATCGCGTTGCAACACGATGGAGCAAAGCGGATTTCTCGGCAGCTTGTATAAAAGCATTTGCCCGCGAATGGGTTTTATTGCGATATTCAGCGCATGTTTTCCGAGAATTTTTCTGCTCCAGGCGCCGGCTGAAAGAATGTACTGGCCGGCAGAGCATTTTTCGGATAGTGCCCGGATGGCATGAACTTTCCGGCCGGATATCTCTAGTTCCTGAACGTCGCAATGTTCGATAATTTTTCCACCCAGTTGTCTGATACGTTTGTATAACGCCTGTAGCAGATGTGGATTGCGAACCTGAGCGACTTCAGGGAGAAACAACGCCTGAGCATTTTCCTGTTTGTCGTTGATGTGGGTCCAGGATAATCCGCCATGGTGTGAGGATGAGAGGTATGTCAGCGGTGCTGCATGGGCAGAGCACCAGTTGACGGCTGCCTCCGGCTCGTAAGGTGGAAGAATGACCAGCCCGCAGATCTGATATTCGGGATCGATGCCAGTAGCTGTATGCAGTGCTGCTGTCCACTCCGGGTAGCATGACATGCTGAACGACGCCAGGCGAGTCACGGAATCCGAATAATTCCATGGATATAAGGGAAATAAAATACCTCCGCCCGCCCATGAGGCTTCACATCCTGCTTCTCGGCGATCGAGCAGGGTGACTGATGCACCTTCTTCAAGTAATCGAAGCGCAGTGGAAAGGCCGATGATTCCTGCGCCAATCACTATAAAATCACTTACCATTTCCGTTCGACAGTATCTGTTCGCAAGAGGTAAATGGAGTAGCCTCTGAATCAGCAATTCTGTAATTTGCCAGAATCAGGTATTTTGCTGTAACTTCGGGGAAAATACATAAAAAACTGTACAATATCAGGAGAAAAGGACATAATTGGCCATCGTGAATGAATGGTCGATATGGCTGCAAATATCCTGGTAATCCATGGTCCCAATCTGAATCTTCTGGGTAGAAGAGAGCCCGTTGTCTACGGGCAAACGACACTGGAAGATATTAACAGGAATCTGGTGGCCAAAGCGCAGGCAGCATCTGTGGTGTTGAGTACTTTTCAGAGCAATGCCGAGCATGAGCTGATCGATCGTGTGCAGGGAGCTATGAGTGATGGTACCGATTTCATTATCATCAACCCGGCCGCACTGACACATACCAGTATTGCCCTGCGTGATGCTTTGGCTGCCACCAGCCTGCCGTTTGTGGAAATCCACCTTTCTAATGTTTACGCTCGTGAATCATTTCGTCGTACCTCTTATTTCTCGGATATCGCAGTCGGGGTCATCAGCGGTTTGGGTGCGGTGGGGTATGAACTGGCGCTTCAATTTGCTTTGATCAGATAAAAAGTGTGAATAGAGGGCATCGCTAAGAAGATTTATTCACAATCAGACCGATTCTGATAATCGAAATAAATGGTAATACAGACCAGATGAACTGATTCAGTTTCAGAGGGGTCAACGATCGTTATCAGCAAACAAAAAATTTCAAACCTGAAGATAAATCAGAGTGTTTATGGACGGAGTCCGTCCCGGAGGAAAATATGGATTTGAGAAAACTCAAAAAATTAATTGAATTAGTTGAAGAATACAGCATTACCGAGCTGGAAGTAACTGAAGGTGAAGAAAAAGTACGTATCAGCAAATCCATAACCTTGACGCAATCGACTGCCACAATAGTACCGCAATATCATGCTCCTGCTCCTGGAGGATCGGTAACTGCCACGATGAGCGAGGCTGATACACAGGATAAATCTGGTCTGCCGGAGGGGCATATTGTTAAATCTCCCATGGTAGGGACGTTCTACCGTGCCTCAGCTCCTGGAGCGAAGCCATTTGTCGAAATCGGGCAATATGTGAAAGCCGGGGAAACGCTGTGTATTATCGAAGCCATGAAACTGCTCAACGAAATCGAAGCTGATCGTGACGGTAAAATCAAGACTATTTTGCCGGAGAATGGTCAGCCGGTTGAATATGGAGAGCCATTGTTTGTCATCGAATGATAATTTCCCAAAATGATTTCCTGAATTCTCAAGCATCTATCCAGATCAGGTTACCGATACCTAATTCCTATGTTTGAAAAAATATTGATCGCCAATCGTGGTGAGATCGCGCTGCGCATCCAGCGGGCATGTCGCACCATGGGTATTAAAACAGTAGCCGTTCATTCCGAAGCGGATGCTGAGGCCAAGTACGTCAAACTGGCTGATGAGTCGGTATGTATCGGCCCGGCAGCTTCTGCACAGAGTTATCTGAACATTCCCGCCATTATAAGTGCGGCTGAAGTTACCGATGCTGAAGCCATTCACCCGGGCTATGGTTTTCTATCCGAGAATGCGGATTTTGCCGAGAGAGTGGAAAAAAGTGGCTTTTTCTTTATTGGCCCCCGGCCCGATACGATCCGGCTGATGGGAGATAAAGTCAGTGCCAAAAATGCTATGCGGCAGGCAGGGGTACCTTGTGTACCGGGTTCTGGTGGTGCGTTACCAGAATCTCTCGATGAGATAAAGAAGATTGCCAAAGAGATCGGCTATCCGGTTATCATCAAAGCTGCCGGAGGGGGCGGGGGGCGCGGTATGCGTGTCGTGCATACCGAAGCAGCACTTTCAAACGCAGTGATTACGACGCGTAACGAGGCTCAGGCTGCATTCGGCAATCCGGTTGTTTATGCAGAAAAATACCTGGAAAACCCCCGTCATATCGAATTTCAGATACTGGCCGACGAATACGGCGACGTCGTTCATCTGGGTGAACGGGATTGCTCCATGCAACGTCGCCATCAGAAGATCATCGAAGAAGCGCCTGCTCGGGGTATTTCTGTTCAGTTGCGTGACAAAATCGGAGAGCTGTGTGTCGAGGCTTGCAAGCGTATCAATTATCGCGGTGTCGGGACTTTTGAATTTCTTTACGAGAACAATGAGTTTTATTTCATTGAGATGAATACCCGGCTGCAGGTTGAACATCCGGTAACAGAGGCGATTACCGGAATCGATCTGGTTCAGGCGCAAATTCGTGTGGCAGCAGGAGAAAAACTCTCTTTGCAGCAGAAAGATATTGTATTCAAGGGGCATGCCATAGAATGTCGTATCAATGCGGAAGATCCCTATAAACTTACTCCATCGGCCGGGCGTATTGCTCAATACCACGCTCCGGGTGGCCCGGGAATCAGGGTTGATTCACATATCTATCACAACTATCGTGTACCGCCTTACTACGATTCCATGATTGCCAAAGTGATTGCCTATGGTGATGATCGCGACCTGGCCATTGCCCGTATGCGTATAGCGCTGACGGAAATGATTGTTGAAGGAATCAAAACCAATATACCGCTGCATCTCGACCTTCTGGCAGATTGCAATTTTCTGTCCGATCCTGTTTCCATTCATCATCTCGAAGGCAAACTCGCGTTGTATAACAAAAAATCGACCTGATGTGAGAATGAAAAATTCTGTTGCCCGCTTTGGCGATGTCCTGGATATCTCTGACTTTTAGAATCGAATCCGATTACGTCGATCTGGTAAGTGATCAGCTGCTGGAACAAGGTGCATTGTCAGTCGATGTGCATGATGCGGGAGAGGGAACGAGTCAGGAACAACCTCTGTTCGGTGAGCCCGGCGCACCTCCGGATCAATTCTGGCAGCAGGCGGAAGTGACGGTGCTGCTGGAAGAAAATGCCAATGTCGATGAGATCATACAGGGGGTTGCTGAGGTAATCGGATCGCCTGTATTGCCGGAGTATCAGCTGGCACAGGTCATGGAGCAGGATTGGGTGAGGCTAACGCAGGCACAATTCGAACCGATTAGAATTTCCTCACGGCTGTGGATAGTTCCGTCCTGGCATGAACCGCCAGATCCTGCAGCAATCAGTCTAAGATTGGACCCTGGCCTGGCTTTTGGTACAGGCAGCCACCCGACTACCCGGTTATGTCTTACCTGGCTGGATCAATTTCTTCAACCCGGTGACAGTGTGCTTGATTATGGTTGCGGCTCGGGTATCCTGGCGATAGCTGCACTGAAACTCGGTGCAGATCGGGTTGCGGGGATGGATATCGATCCCAATGCCATCACTGCCAGTCTGGATAATGCTCGAAATAATTTCTGTGATCCGGACAGATTGTTATTTACTGTAGCATTGCCTTCACTCGTGAAGGATGACCATACCCATGCCGAATGGATCCCGGTTACCGTAGTGGTGGCCAATATACTGGCCAACCCATTGATTATGCTAGCCCCCGTTCTGATGAAAGCTTTACAACCCGATGGGCGTATCGTACTTTCAGGAATATTGGAAACGCAGGCTGACGAGGTGTTGCAGGTTTACAGCGAATGGTTCGATATGCGTATTGCAGCAAAAGAGCAGGGGTGGGTGCTGCTTGCAGGTCGAAAATCAGGAGGTAATTTTGCATGACGCTGGTTACACGGTGTCCAGACTGCTATGCGATTTTTCGCCTTACCGGGATGCAGTTGCATTTGTGCAATGGCAATGTTCGCTGTGGACAGTGCAGGCAGGTATTCAACGGGTTCGTGGCGCTAGTCGCAGTCCCGGAGGCGTGTATCCAGCCTGTTGCGATATCCGCTGAATCAGCCTTGGATCGGCCTGAATCTGGTAATGTTGCTGTAATGCCGGTTGCAGAATTATCTTCCTCTGCAGATCATTTCGGTGCTCAACCGTCTGCATGGAAAACTTCCCGCTGGTGGCTGATACCTAATGCATTGTTGCTGCTATTGCTGCTGGGCCAGTTTGTGCATGCTTATCGTACTGAGATCTTTGTTGCTTTTCCTGCATTCCAGCCGGTACTGAATGGCTATTGTGATTTGATGCAATGTGAGATCGACTTACCGCGCCATCTCCATTTGTTGAGTCTGGAATCTTCAGATTTGCGTGTAAGTTCTTCCGCAGAGCCTGATGTTGTGGCGTTGTCTGCCATCATCCGCAACCATGCCCCATTTCCACAAGCGTTACCGGTCCTGTTTTTGACATTGACTGATTCCGATGAAAAACCGCTTGCCAGCCGGATTTTTACTGCCGAGGATTATCTCGATTCTGTAACAGATCAGTCAGCATTAGACGGGGATAGTGAGATGCAGGTCCAGTGCTTTCTGAATACGGGCAGACTTGATGCTGTGGGGTATAAGCTGGAGCTGATCTATCCGTAGCGGATCTTTACAGTGACCCATTATCGGGTATCTGCCACATCTACGCGTGTTTTCCAGGCTTTGCCGCCGTAATAACGCTTGAGTCCGGTAGATATTGCATCGACCAGCTTGTTCTGATAAGCCTCGGAATTGAGTTTTGCTTCTTCGGTGTGATTACTGATGAAAGCGGTTTCAACCAGAATGGACGGAATATCAGGTGATTTGAGTACCGCAAACCCGGCCTGTTCGACATTTCTTTTGTGCAGATGATTGATTGATCCAATTTCATTCAGCACATGGCTCGCCAGCCGGACGCTGTCATCGATCGTGGCATTCATGGACAGATCGATGAGTGTTTGCTTCAGATAACGATCCTTATCATCCAGCTTGACTCCACCGAGCAGATCAACTTCATTTTCCTTTTTCGCCAGCCAGCTTGCTGTAGTAGAGGTTGCACCATTTTCTGACAAGGCATATACGGAAGCACCATGTGCCTCTCGGCGTGGCGCGGCATCAGCGTGGATGGATACGAATAGATCCGCATTAGCTTGTCTGGCCTTGATACGGCGTCCTGCCAGTGAAATGAAATAATCTCCATCACGAACCAGTACGGCACGCATACCGGGTTCGCGGTCGATTCTGGCCTTGAGTTTCTTGGCAAGCGACAGTGTTATATTTTTTTCCATGGTACCTTGCGGGCCGATTGCTCCCGGATCTTTACCACCATGTCCGGCATCGATTGCAACGACAAAGGTTTGTTTACCCGCAGGTTGGGGGTTAATTGCAGCCATGACGAGGTTAGGAGAAGCTTTCTGAGCAACAGGCCGAGTGGGAGGGGTTACTGCTGGTCTGGTATCTTTTTGCAATAGTGCCATTAGCGGATCGGTATGCTCAGCTTTCGGGGCTCTATCAGCTGATTTGGAGGCGTGAATATCCAGTACCAGTCGATGTCCATATTGTTCGAGGGGAGCCAGTACAAAAGCCTTGGGAATGGCATCTGTTTTCAGTTCGACGACCAGTCTGGTGATTTTTGAGGTGAAGCGGCTGATTCTCAGCGCTTTGACTAGTGGATCCTGCGATTTGAGTCTGGACGGTAAGTTGTCCAATGCACCGGGGAGTGCATCCTCAATATCCATGACAATTCTTTTAGGGGCATCAAGTGTGCTGACCTTGTATTTAACAGGTTTGCTCACTTCCATCGCTAGGCGGGTATATTCAGAACCAGCCCAGTACCGGGCTGCAGTAATCTGCGTTCCGGCAGCCGCACCGTTGCCGTATGAAAGCAATGGTAGAAAAAGGGTTGCAACGAGGAGTGAAAAGAAGATGAGTAATCTGGCGCTGAATCGATTTAACCGGATACCTGTTTTCGCCAGTGTGATAAGCATTGTTTTCCCGCCTCCGTTGCCGCGCTGAATTCAGCGATTCTTCCTGTTCCAGAATAGCTGATCCGTATTTCCAGGTCAGCTGCGTGTAGAAATTCTTCTGCTTTTTCAGGCCATTCCACCAAGCAGATCGAATCCTGGTTGAAATATTCCCGGAAGCCTGCTTCTTCCCACTCTAATGGGTCATTGAATCTATAAAAATCAAAGTGATACAAGTATAACCTAGAAAGTTTATAGATTTCAACCAGGTTATAGGTGGGGCTTCTGACTTTACCATGATGACCCAGCTCTTTCAATATTCCACGCGCGAGAGTGGTTTTACCTGCTCCCAAGTCACCATATAGGAATATGGTCAGGCCCGGATGAAGTACGGTTGCAAGTTGTTCTCCAAATGCCAGAGTCGCTGCTTCACTATCCAGTTTTACAACGTGAGATGAATGCATCCAGAGCCTGATAAAAATTTCGCTCGATCGGGCTGGCAGAAATTACCAGGGTATATGCTGTCCGTCATAGGCAATGAATTTACCCGTATCCGAATGAGTCATTCTGTTCAGAATACTTTTCATGCCGGTAACACTCTGCTTTGTCGAAATCAGTGCCCCCCGTCCACCCATATCGGTTTGTACCCAACCCGGATGCAGCAGCACCGCGATAATACCGCGTGGTTGCAAATCGACGGCAAGGCTCTTGACTACCATGTTAACGGCAGCTTTGCTGGATCTATAAATGTAACTGCCACCGCGCTGATTATCAGTGATACTACCCATCTTACTGGTAATAGTGGCAACAATTTTCAATTGGCTACGGGCAATCTGTTCAACCAGTGCTTCGACCATTCTGAGGGGAGCGAATGTATTTATCCTGAAAGCTTCCATCCAGTCATCATAGTTGATATGGCTGAATTCCCCGTTTTGTGCATGCGGGTAAACGCCGGCATTGTTGATCAGAATATCGATGGGTAGATTTTGCAGCTTATGTGACAACTGATCGATTTCTGCGAGTTCCCGAACATCGAGCTGGTGAATGGAAAATCGATCTTTATACTGATCAGCTAACTGGTTCAGCGCTTCAGCTTGCTGCGGTTGCCGGCAGCAGGCCACCACCTGCCAGCCATCCACTGCATATTGTCTGGCAAACTCCAGACCTATCCCGCGATTGGCCCCCGTAATCAAAACAGTATTCATTAGAAACCTCCGTCAATAGTCGAAATCATGTTCTTTCTTCAAAGAACCAAATTAAAAAATAACGGATTATTGCATCTGCATTTCCTGAATCGGAGTATATCCAGTAAAAGGAGCAATGATTTTTATATGAATTTCTGGAATAATCCAAATGCTCATGTAACAGCATACTAAGGCAATTCCTGCAACATGTCGTTATAACCCGCTATTATCCCTGACTCTGGATCCTGGAACAGGCTTTGCTCTTGCGCGAGCAAGAATTATCTCATTCACAACCCAAATCCAATCAATAAAACTAATATGAGTAACTATCTTTTCACTTCTGAATCAGTATCTGAAGGCCATCCCGACAAGGTTGCCGATCAGATATCGGATGCCATCCTCGATGCCATCCTGCAGCAGGATCCTCATGCACGTGTAGCTTGCGAGACTATGTGCAGTACGGGGTTGATCGTCTTGTCCGGTGAGATTACGACCGATGCCACGATCGATTACAATACCATTCCCCGGGGTATCGTACGCGAAATCGGTTACACCAGTTCCGAGATTGGCTTTGATGCAAGCACCTGCGCTGTATTGACCGCCTTCAACAAGCAATCTCCCGATATCGCCCAGGGCGTGAATCGCAGTAAAGATGAAGAAATGGATCAGGGAGCCGGAGATCAGGGGTTGATGTTCGGTTATGCCTGTGATGAAACACCTCAACTGATGCCACTGCCGATTTACTATGCGCATCGTCTGGTCGAACAGCAGGCAAAATTGCGAAAAAGCGGTAGGCTGTCATGGCTGCGCCCGGATGCCAAATCCCAGGTTTCCGTTCGTTATGAGGATGGATTTCCAAAAAATATCGAAACGATCGTTATCTCAACCCAGCATTCTCCCGATGTTCCTCGTGACGAACTGGTTGAAGGAGTCATCGAGGAGGTCATCAAGCCCGTTTTACCGGTTGAAATGCTGAGCGATCATATCCAATACCTGATCAACCCTACCGGCCGTTTCGTGGTGGGCGGGCCGATGGGGGATTGTGGGCTTACCGGACGCAAGATTATTGTAGATACCTACGGCGGTACGGCACACCATGGGGGGGGGGCTTTTTCCGGTAAGGATCCTTCTAAAGTAGATCGTTCAGCCGCTTATGCTGCTCGCTATGTGGCTAAGAATATCGTTGCGGCTGGTCTGGCACGTAAATGTGAAGTCCAGGTGGCCTATGCGATTGGTGTAGCAAAGCCGGTTTCGCTGATGGTGGAAACCTTTGGTACCGGAAAAATCCCGGATGGAAAGCTTGCTGAACTGATTGCCAGAAATTTTGACTTACGGCCTCGGGCCATCATTCACGAACTGGATCTGCTGCGTCCGATTTATGGTAAAACGGCCGCCTACGGTCATTTCGGCCGCGAAGAACCCAGCTTCACCTGGGAAAAAACCGACATGGTGGAACAGCTCAAAGCGGATGCGGGTATCTGATTATTTTTACGGTCATTCAGGCTGAATGAAGTTCCACTGGTACCGAGGAGCGCTGCAGCGGTCAATTCCGTGAGGCTCGTACCAATGGACAACCCAACAACGGCGCTCTTTCACTTTTGCGGAGATGTGTTATGAGTGCAACAATCAACCCCGTTGTGGATAATTCTGTTTTTACCGACTGCAAGGTGGCCGATTTGTCACTGGCAGACTGGGGCAGAAAGGAAATCGCTATTGCCGAGACCGAAATGCCCGGCCTGATGGCATTGCGTGAACAATACGCCGGCAAGAAGCCGCTGGCAGGTGCGCGGATTGCAGGTTCCCTGCACATGACCATCCAGACTGCCGTACTGATCGAGACACTGGTGGCGCTGGGTGCGGAAGTCCGCTGGGCTTCCTGCAACATTTTCTCTACCCAGGATCATGCCGCCGCAGCAATTGCCGCTCGTCATATTCCGGTATTCGCCTACAAGGGAGAGTCGCTGGAAGAATACTGGGATTATGCTCACCAGATATTTGAATGGGCCAGTGATGGTTCGCATACTGCCAACATGATTCTGGATGATGGTGGGGATGCAACCCTGCTACTTATCCTGGGCAGCAAGGCCGAGCGCGATCCTTCCGTGATCGCTAACCCAACCAATGAAGAAGAACAAGTCCTGTTTGCTTCCATCCGCAGCCGTCTTGCCAGCTACCCGGGCTGGTATTCGCGTAATCTTGCCGCAATTCGCGGTGTGACTGAAGAAACAACGACCGGTGTTCATCGCTTGTACGAAATGGAAAAGAAAGGCGAACTCCCGTTTCCGGCAATCAATGTCAATGACTCGGTCACCAAATCCAAATTTGACAATCTTTATGGATGCCGTGAATCACTGGTGGATGGCATCAAACGCGCGACTGATGTGATGATCGCCGGAAAAATCGCTGTAGTGTGCGGTTATGGTGATGTCGGCAAGGGGTGTGCACAGTCATTGCGCGGTCTGGGAGCAACTGTCTGGATTACCGAAATCGATCCGATCTGCGCATTGCAAGCGGCGATGGAGGGATACCGTGTGGTGACCATGGACGATGCCTGCGATAAAGCGGATATTTTCGTCACCGCTACCGGCAATCTTCGAGTGATTACTCACGACCACATGCTGAAAATGAAAGATCAGTCGATCATATGCAATATCGGCCACTTCGATTCCGAGATCGACATCGCGTCGATTCAGAAATATCAGTGGGAAAACATCAAACCACAAGTCGATCACGTGATCTTCCCGACTGGCCGCCGTATTATCGTGCTGGCACAAGGGCGTCTGGTCAACCTGGGATGTGCTACCGGTCATCCATCTTTTGTCATGTCCAGTTCGTTTACCAATCAGGTGTTGGCGCAGATGGAGCTTTGGCAAAACGGTAAAGACTACCAGAAGAAGGTATATGTACTGCCTAAACACCTCGATGAAATGGTCGCGCGGCTGCATCTGGGTAAACTGGGTGTGAAGTTGACCGAACTGACCGATGAACAGGCACATTACCTCAATCTTGACAAGAACGGACCCTATAAGCCGGAAATGTATCGTTATTAAAACGTGCTGAAGGTTGATCCGGCAATTTGATCATCATCCGTTCATTTCCGGAACTACCACGGCAGTTTTTCAGCAATCTGTTAAAGCCGGGAAACTCTATCGCTGTTTCCCGGCTTTGCTTCATTGATTTTCACCGTTGCCCTTTTTACAGGGACGTAACTCATGGAAGTGAATCCCGATGCAATCACAGAAAAATTTTACGCCTACATTCAGTTTTGAATTTTTTCCGCCGCAGACATCGGAAGGGATGGAAAAGCTGCGGGCAACGCGCATACAGCTTGCCCAGTTCGATCCGAAGTTTTTTTCGGTGACATTTGGTGCCGGCGGATCCACCCGTGAACGTACGCTCGAAACTGTGCTGGAAATCCAGGCAGAAGGTTACCCGGTAGCGCCTCATCTTTCCTGTATCGGGTCCACCCGTGAAAATATCCGTTCCATCCTGGAAAAGTACCATAGCCATGGCATCAGTCGCATTGTGGCGCTGCGCGGCGATTTGCCCTCCGGCATGGCACAAGCAGGGGAATTCCGTTACGCTAATGAGCTGGTGGCATTTATCCGCAAGGAGTTCGGCGATACTTTCTGGATCGAAGTGGCGGCTTATCCGGAATATCATCCGCAGGCACGTTCCGCACTAGAGGATTTCACCAATTTCAGACGGAAAGTCGAAGCAGGTGCGAATGCGGCAATTACCCAGTTTTTCTATAACGTCGATGCCTATCTGCATTTCGTGGAGATGTGTGAAACCGCGAATCTGAATGTCCCGATCGTTCCCGGCATCATGCCGATCAGCAAATTTTCCCAATTGGCGAGATTTGCCGATGGCTGCGGAACGGAAATTCCACGCTGGATTCGCAGAAAACTGGAAAGCTTCGGTGATGATATTCCTTCTATCCAGGCATTCGGACTGGATGTCGTCACGACGCTATGCGCGCGTCTGCTGGAAACCGGCGCACCCGGTCTGCATTTTTACACACTCAATTCAGCTACACTGACCACCCGGATCTGGCAACGCCTGGGGCTATGATCGTTGAAAACCTGTACCTGCTTCCTCCAGATCATTATTGAAAATAACCTTTCGATTTTAGAATATAGCTAGTTTTTATAAATGCCTTTGATGGGCTTGCTATCCGGACTATTGGCTTTATCAGCGGTATTTGAAATGTACAGAAATACTGGGTTAGATTGCTTCACCATGCTCATATCGTACAGCATCCGGTGACGAGAGATTGAGTGCTTATGTCAAAAAACTATTTGGCGCGAAGATACAAGGCTTTTTGTGTTGATCCTGGTACCTGCCGTTCTTCGGTTACGAAGAGATCTGTCCTGGCTTTGACAAGATCAGAAAGTTTCTTGTAACCGTAAAGCCGGGAATCGAAATCAGGTTGTAATTTGTTGAGGTAGTTACCGAAATTGCCTAAATTTGCCCACCCGGCATCATCGCTTGATTGTTCGAGTGCGGCTAGAACAAATTTCCTGGGGAATACCTGTTTCGTTTCAGGAATCTGAGCAGCAGGCTGTGGCGAGGATGATTTCTGATTATTTTCTGTCTTTTTGGCTTGTTGTGCAGCTGGTTCGGTTGCTGTATTCGGGCGAAGAACCTCGGTAAACACAAACTTATGACAGGCATTACGGAAAGCTTCGGGGGTTTTCTTCTCTCCGAAGCCGAGAACAGTGAGCCCCTCCTCACGTAAACGCATTGCAAGGCCGGTGAAATCGCTGTCGCTTGTAATCAGGCAAAACCCATCAAACTTTCGGGTGTAGAGCAAATCCATCGCATCGATGATGAGCGTGCTGTCCGTGGCATTTTTCCCTGTTGTATATGCAAACTGCTGAACGGGTTTGATGGCATATTTTTGAAGTACTTTTTTCCAGGAAACGCTTGTGGGAGCGGTAAAGTCACCATAGATGCGTTTCACGGTTGCTTCTCCGAATCGCGCAATCTCGGCAAGTAATCCTTCAATGACGGCCGCTTGTGCATTGTCAGCGTCAATGAGTACAGCTAAACGAAGCGTTGGTTCTTCAGCTTCA
>NZ_JBDZWD010000032.1:0-25114 GCF_040256045.1 Nitrosomonas sp. | reverse complement strand
GGCATTGTATTCACGCAGCAGTGCGCGGGCATTATCTCGCAGTAAACCGGTTGTAACCGTAATACCACGTGCTTCCAGTTCATCCATCCAATTTTCCGGTCGAGGACCTTCATCAAAGCCTATTGCCTCGACGTCATCACTCCATGCGGCACAAACCAGACTGCGTATCCCGGACCAGATCACCGCACCAAAGCACATTACACAAGGCTCAGCACTGGTTACCAGTTCATAGGCAGGCAGGCCGTCGATACTTAAATCATGAGTATCCAGTTTTGCCTGCGCCAGCGATAACGCAAGGATCTCTGCATGGGCAGCGGACCAACGGCTTGGTACCACCCGATTGGCTCCGGCTGCGATTAGCAAACCGCTGCTGCGTTCAAACACTGCAGCGGCAAAAGGCCCGCCACCCGCTGCAATGTTAGCACGCACCAGTTCAAGTACATAACCCATGCGCGCTTCCGGTGCAGCCAATACACGCAACTCGTTATTCGCCTGTACAAGGAAGGGAGGCAATCCGATGTGCAATGCGTCATTCATAGGGTAAAACTCTACACTACTGTCGACCTGAGCGGGTAATGACTGATCTGTTTGATCACTTGGTTTTCACCTGAGACAAAATCATTTTATTTCCAGTGTTCAACGCGAGCTTTGCAATCAACAAACACGGTAGGTCGGACTAAAGTCAGCCTGGCAGCAGCCGATAAAATCTGAAAATCTATAAGGAATTTTTCAGTCATGCTGGTAACTATTGGATATTTTGTTGTAATTGTTTCTGTATTTGGTGGATTTGCTTTAGCAGGTGGCCATCTGGGCTCACTTTTCCAGCCGGTTGAACTTCTTATGATTGCAGGCGCTGCAGTGGGTGCTTTTTTTGTCGGCAATTCCGGTAAAGCAATCAAGGCCACTTTCAAAGCATTTCCTTATATTTTCAGAGATGCGAACTATACCAAAGCCATTTATATGGAACTGATGACGCTGCTTTATGAACTCCTCAGCAAAATCCGTAAGGAAGGACTGATGTCGATAGAAGCAGACGTGGATGATCCTTCTAAAAGCCCGTTATTCGGAAAATATCCAAAAATTTTATCAGATCATCATGCCACTGAATTCGTTACCGATTATTTGCGGTTAATGGTAGGAGGCAACCTCAATCCTCTGGAAATAGAGAATCTGATGGATAGCGAAATTGAAACTCATCATCAGGAAGGCGAGATACCTGTGCATGTCATCAGCAAAATGGGGGACGCACTTCCGGCTTTTGGGATCGTGGCCGCGGTAATGGGTGTTGTACACACCATGGAATCAGTAGGTATTCCACCAGCTGAACTGGGTAAATTAATTGCCGCTGCACTGGTTGGAACATTTCTGGGTATTTTGCTTGCCTATGGTTTTATTGGCCCCTTGGCAAGTCGCCTGGAGCAAAGATTGCATGAATCAAGCAAATTATTGGAATGTATCAAAGTTACACTGCTAGCCAACCTTAACGGTTATGCGCCTGCTTTGGCAGTCGAATTTGGAAGAAAAGTATTGTTTTCTACCGAGCGGCCTTCTTTCATCGAACTCGAAAAACACGTTAAACAAAGCAAAGCTAAATGATTTTCCTTATTTCTGATATTTTTTTGTACGAGGTCGCGAATGGTTGATGATGTTTCACAAAAACCGATCATCATCAAACGTATCAAGAAGATGGCAGGGCAACACCATGGTGGTACCTGGAAAATTGCCTATGCTGACTTCGTGACAGCCATGATGGCCTTCTTTCTATTGATGTGGTTACTGGGCTCTACTACACAGGGTGACAAAGAAGGCATTTCTGAATATTTCAAGACACCACTGAAGGTCGCCTTGCTTGGAGGAGATGGCAGTGGCGACAGTACCAGCGTAGTAAAAGGTGGTGGAGATGATATCACCAAAAAAATCGGCCAGATGAAGCGATCGGATTTCGATGATCTGAAGCGATCTATCGACATAGATGCACTGCAGGCACTTCAGGATCGCTTCGAACTCGAGCAACTGGAAAAACTCAAAGCCAGGATTGAAGACACAATCAACAACAATCCGGCACTCAACAAATTCAAGAGCCAGTTACTACTCGACATTACTTCGGAAGGCCTACGCATCCAGATCGTCGATGAAAAAAATCGCCCCATGTTTGCCATGGGCAGGGCAGAATTACAGTCCTATACCAAAATGATTCTGCATGAAATCGGTAAGATGCTGAATGATGTCGGCAATAAAATCAGCCTTTCCGGGCATACTGATGCCACTCCTTATCCTACTGGTGAAAAAAGTTACAGTAACTGGGAGCTGTCGGCAGATCGTGCCAATGCTTCCCGGCGTGAACTGATTGCCGGTGGAATGAGTCCGGAAAAAATGTTGCGCGTGGTCGGACTGTCTTCTGCAGTGATGTTCGATAAAGAGGATCCATTCAGCCCTTTTAATCGGCGGATCAGCATCATCGTCATGAACAAGAAAGCCGAGGATGCCATTACCCGCGAAAGTCTGGGTGAAGTAGATATCCATAGTAAAGAAGAAGTCGATTCCCAGATCATCCAGTAAACACAATGCTGTATCCAACTGAAACTTGCCAGAATCGCGCTCCGGAATTGCTGCTGAAAAAAACACTTGTGGTACTGCCAGGCAGCATTCTGGCCACGTACCTGCTGGGAATAATTCTGCCATGGCCGATCACACTGCTACATGCAGTCTGGTTGCAGGGGTTGATTGCCGCGCTGGCAAGTTACTACCTGCTTCACATGCCGATCTGGTGGGCAGCCATCCATTTGCTTTTTTTCCCGGCGTTATTATCGGCGAGCCTGATACTCAATTTACCTGCTTACTGGTATCTGGCTGGTTTTATCACGCTGCTGCTGATTTTCGGCAGAATACATCGCACCCGGGTACCGCTTTTTCTGTCCAGCCAGGAAGCAGTTGATGCACTGGCCGGGTTGTTGCCGCAGGATCACCAGTTCAAACTGATCGATCTGGGTTCGGGTTGTGGCGGGCTAGCATGCAAACTGGCACAGATGTTACCCCATGGCAGTTACCACGGGATTGAAACCGCCCTATTGCCCTGCTGGATTAGTAAGTTGAGAGCCCTGTTATCCAGACAGGATTGCCAGTTTGAATGGGAAAGTATCTGGCAACATGATCTGTCCGGATACGATGTGGTGTATGCTTATCTTTCTCCTGTACCAATGCCCCGGTTATGGGAGAAAGCACGCCGGGAAATGCGCCCTGGCAGTCTTTTTATCAGTAATACTTTTACAGTTCCAAGTATCGAACCTGACCGGTGTATCAGGCTGGATGATTTCAGTAGTGCTGTGCTTTATATCTGGCGAATGGCCTGATGCAACATAGCATTACTCTCGTCGCCAGGTCGTTCCTTGCGAACTGTCTTCCAGAATGATGCCGGCTTCCGCCAGCTGCTGACGCAGTATGTCTGCCTGCGCAAAATTCTTTTCTTTGCGTGCCTGCAAACGCTGCTGGATCATATTTTCAATCTCTTCCATGGAATACTGACCATCCTGCAGATGAGCAGGGTATTGCAGATATTGCTGCGGCGATTGCTGTAACAGGCCCAATACTCCACCCAAAGCCTTGAGCAAGCCGGCATAATGCGAGTCACCCGTCCGGTTTGCTTCGCTTGCCAGATCAAACAGCACGGCAACCGCTTCCGGGGTGTTGAAATCATCATTCATTGCCGACATGAAACGTCGAGCATAAACATTATTTTCCCAGTCGATCACAGCAGTAGCTGCTGCAGAATCCTGGGGAGCTGCATGATTCTTCAACACGGTGTAAAGACGTTCCAGTGCACTTCTGGCATCATTGAGATGGGCATCCGAATAGTTGAGCGGGCTGCGATAGTGCGCACGTACAATGAAAAAACGAACCACTTCAGGTTGGTAACGAGCCAGCACTTCCCGCACAGTGAAAAAATTACCCAGTGATTTGGACATTTTTTCATTGTCTACCCGCACAAAACCATTGTGCATCCAGTAATTCACATGGGAATGACCATGTACACCCTCACTCTGGGCGATTTCATTTTCGTGATGCGGAAATTGCAGATCCTGCCCACCTCCATGGATGTCAAACTGCTCGCCCAGATAATGCTCGCTCATGGCTGAACATTCGATATGCCAGCCTGGACGCCCCTTACCCCATGGTGAATCCCAACTGGGCTCATCAGGCTTGGCCGCTTTCCATAACACAAAATCCAGTGGATCTCGTTTGTTGGTATCGATTTCCACACGCTCACCAGCACGCAGGTCATCAAGTGATTTCCCGGAAAGTTTGCCGTAATCAGAAAAGCGCCGTACATCGTAAAATACATCTCCGTTACTGGCTACGTAGGCCAGCTCCTTGTTCAATAGGGATTCGATCATTGCAATCATACTGTCGACATACTCGGTTGCACGCGGCTCGAAAGAAGGGCTGATTACGCCAAGAGCCATTGCATCTTCTTCCATTGCCTGAATGTAACGGGCGGTCAGCGCGCTGAAAGGTTCATGATTTTCCAGTGCCCGCCGGATGATTTTGTCATCGACATCGGTGATATTACGTACATAAATCACCTTGTAGCCGAGTGTCTGCAGCCAGCGAACAACGCTGTCAAACACGACGAGTACACGAGCATGCCCCAGGTGACAATAATCGTAAACAGTCATGCCACATACATACATTCTGACTTCACCGGACGTAAGAGGGATAAATTCACGCCTGGACCGGGTTAGCGTATCGTAAATTTTAAGCATCGGAAGGATGTACGAAAAAGAAGGTTGGATTGTAGAGGTGTTTATTTTGTTGGTAAAATCAGGAGCTTGTCTTCAACAACAACCGCCCGCCCCGAGAAAAACAGGGGCAAAACCGTATGAGTATAACATAATGAAAACCTTCTTCTTTGAGCGACAGACTGCCCACTTGGTGAAATCAATCATCTCCACCGGTTTTTTCTTTGTTCTGTGCCTGATGATATCAGCAACCTCAGCTTTTGCGGTCAATCCAAGAGTCGAAATCAAAACCAATCTCGGTGCAATACAAGTGGAACTGTACCCCGATCAATCGCCTAAAACAGTCAAAAATTTTCTGAGTTACGTCAAGGATAATTACTATACCGGCACGATTTTTCATCGCGTCATTGCCGGTTTCATGATTCAGGGAGGAGGATTCGATCAGAATTACACCCAGAAACCGACCCGGCAGCCGGTTGAAAATGAAGCCGCCAACGGGCTTAAGAACACCATTGGTACCATTGCGATGGCACGCACCCAAGACCCACATTCTGCTTCATCACAATTTTTTATCAATGTCGCAAACAATCATTTTCTTGACTATACCGCCCCCACCCTGCAAGGATATGGCTACACTGTCTTCGGCAAAGTCACCAGCGGCATGGATGTAGTCAATAATATTGCCAGTTCACCAACCGGCGCAAACGGGCCTTTCAACAGTGATGTCCCTCGGAAAATGATCATTATCGAAAGTATCAAACTGCTTCCAGCTGCAGTCAGCCCCAAAAATCCATAAACCCAGGAAAAAACCAGAATGGTCAAAATACATACTAATCACGGCGTCATCACTTTGGAACTTGACAATGACAAAACACCAATCACTGTCGAAAATTTTTTGCGTTATGTTGATAGTGGACATTACGAAAATACCCTGTTTCATCGCGTAATCGACGGTTTTATGATCCAAGGCGGCGGCTATTCGTCCGGAATGAAAGAAAAATCGACTCTGGCACCTATTCAAAATGAAGCCGCACTGGGTTCCAGTAACGAAGCCTACACTATCGCCATGGCACGTACTTCCGATGTACATTCGGCCACGGCACAATTTTTCATCAATGTTGCCAACAACCACTTTCTGAATCACACCAACATGACGCCACAGGGTTTTGGTTATTGTGTGTTCGGCAGAGTTGTCGAAGGCAAGGAAGTGATCGACGCAATCAAAAAAGTGAAAACCGGTCGTTATGCCGGACATCAGGATGTTCCGCTGAAAGACGTCATCATTCAGAAAGTAGAAAGAGTTTAAGTCAGAGCTCTAATAAATATCTTGTCTGATGTGAAAAACGGTAGTCTGGTTTTTATAGATAAGGATTTCGTTGAAATATGAAAGATATCAATCAAATTCTGGAAACTGCCCGCGAACGGGCAGAGGATATGAGAGTACCCTACAAAGGTGCATTGCTACCGTCTGAAGCACATGCCGTGCTGCAAGCCATACCGGAAGCCAGAATCGTGGATGTGCGGTGTCGTGCCGAACTGGATTGGGTAGGACGTGTTCCCGGAGCAATCGAAGTGGAGTTGCTGACTTACCCTGGAATGCAGCCCAACCCCGGCTTTCTGGATCAGCTCAACAGCCAGATTGCAGAGCATGCTGTGCTGCTGTTCATCTGCCGTAGTGGTGGTCGATCCAGCCAGGCAGCGGCCCTTATGAGTCAGAATAGTTTTACTGACTGCTACAACATTCTGGAAGGTTTTGAAGGCGATAAGGATGAAAGCGGCCATCGCGGACAGCAGTCCGGCTGGAAAGCCGCCGGATTGCCATGGATTCAGAGCTGATCAGTCGACAGACCAGTCAACCAGACCGGAATAAGCGGTAAGCAATACGATCAGACCAAAACCGATCCGGTACCAGGCAAACAAGGTGAAATCGTGATGGCTGATATAGCGTATGAACCCGCGTATCGCTATCAGTGCACTGACAAAAGCAGCGACAGACCCCGTTGCAAACATTCCCAGATCATCGATATACAAAAATTCCCGGTGTTTGTAGACATCGTAAAAAGTTGCAGCAAACATGACCGGAATTGCCAGAAAGAAAGAAAACTCTGCTGCTGCTTTGCGTGACAGGCCGAAGAGCAGTCCACTGATAATTGTTGCACCTGACCGGGAAGTACCAGGGATCAGCGCCAGGCATTGCGCACAACCCACCTGCAATGCCTGTTTCCAGTTCATATCATCTACTGTTTCAGCCTCTATCCTGTGTTCCCGTCGTTCTGCCCACAAGATCAGAATTCCACCCGTGACCAATGCAATGGCAACCGGCATTGGATGAAACAAATAATATTTTATCGTTTTGATAAACAGCAAACCCAATATTGCTGCCGGTAAAAAAGCAATAAACAGGTTTATTACAAAACGGTTCGCCTGCCGGGTACCCAGATTTCGGATGACGTTTACCAGGCGCTCCCGATATTCCCAGCAAACGGCAAGAATCGCACCTAGCTGTATGGCCACAGTAAAAACCTTGGCCTTGTCATCATTGAAATCGAGTAAATCTCCGGCCAGTATCAAGTGACCGGTAGATGAAATCGGCAAAAATTCGGTCAATCCTTCGACAATACCGAGCAGCAGTGCTTTGAGGAGAATCAGCCAATCCATTGTTGTCTAGTGAACGGGATTCAAGCAAATGAAATCGTGAAAATGATCATTGTTTGCTGTAAAGCTCCCCGCCCTTTTCAATGAATTCATTTGCTTTCCTGGCCATACCTTCCTGTAACACTTCGGTTTCGGAGATTCCCTGTTGTGCAGCATAGTCACGCACATCCTGGGTAATTTTCATCGAACAGAAATTAGGACCACACATCGAGCAAAAATGAGCAAGTTTAGCTCCTTCCTGCGGTAATGTTTCATCGTGAAATTCCCTGGCTTTGTCTGGATCAAGACTCAGATTGAACTGATCATTCCAGCGAAACTCAAAACGCGCCTTGGAGAGTGCGTTATCTCGAACTTGCGCACCGGGATGGCCTTTGGCTAGATCGGCGGCATGGGCGGCGATTTTATAGGTAATGATTCCATCCTTGACATCATCCTTGTCCGGCAAACCAAGATGCTCTTTAGGAGTGACATAACACAGCATGGCCGTGCCATACCAACCAATCATGGCAGCACCGATTGCCGAGGTAATATGGTCATAACCGGGAGCAATATCAGTCGTGAGTGGTCCCAGAGTATAAAAAGGTGCCTCGTGACAATATTTGAGCTGCAGATCCATATTTTCCCGGATCAGGTGCATGGGCACATGGCCAGGCCCTTCAATCATTACCTGCACATCATGTTTCCAGGCAATTTCGGTCAATTCGCCCAAAGTTTTCAGTTCTGAAAACTGCGCTTCGTCGTTAGCATCATAGATTGAGCCTGGACGTAACCCGTCCCCCAGAGAAAAACTGACATCATAAGCCTTCATGATTTCGCAGATATCTTCAAAATGTGTATACAGGAAGCTTTCCTGATGGTGCGCCAGGCACCACTTAGCCATGATAGAGCCTCCACGCGAAACAATACCGGTCATCCGCTTGGCCGTCATCGGAATGAAAGGCAGACGTACTCCGGCATGGATCGTAAAATAATCTACTCCTTGTTCTGCCTGCTCGATCAACGTATCGCGAAAAATTTCCCAGGTCAGTTCTTCCGCTTTGCCATCCACTTTTTCCAACGCCTGATAAATAGGCACGGTTCCAATCGGAACCGGACTGTTTCGAATAATCCACTCCCGTGTCTCATGGATATTTTTTCCAGTGGATAGATCCATGACCGTATCTCCCCCCCAGCGAATCGCCCAGGTCATTTTCTCTACTTCGTCCTGAATACTGGAACCAAGCGCGGAATTACCGATATTGGCATTGATCTTAACCAGAAAATTGCGGCCAATGATCATTGGTTCCGTTTCCGGGTGATTGATATTGGCGGGAATGATGGCACGCCCGCGCGCCACTTCGTCACGAACGAATTCTGGCGTGATCCATTCCTGAATCACAGCACCGAAACTCTGTCCGGAATGTTGCCGATTCAGCAACTCATTACTTGCCTGATCAGAAACACACTCTCTGCGCTGATTTTCCCGAAGCGCGATAAATTCCATTTCCGGTGTAATGATACCGCGTCTGGCGTAGTGCATCTGAGTAACATTCGTACCACTTCTGGCACGCCGGACGGGACGTGTCAGATTGAAGCGCATCTTTGCCAAAGCAGGATCCTGCAGTCTTGCCAGACTGTAACTCGAGGACAGTCCAGTAAGAATCTCGGTATCTCCGCGTTCATCAATCCATTTTTCGCGCAGAGAAGACAGACCACAACGAATATCTATGCGAGCGTCAGGATCAGTGTAGGGGCCGGAAGTATCATAGACACAAATTGGCGGGTTTTTTTCTGTTCCTCGTGCAGTCGCAGTGTCAGATTGGGTGATTTCGCGCATCGGCACCCGGATATCGGCACGCGGACCCTGAATATATATCTTGCGCGAATTAGGTAGCGGCTGTATTGCTGCCGTATCTACCCGCGCGTTGTCATTGGTAAACTTTTCCAGCTTAGAAACAGGCGTTTTCATGCTATGCTCCTCCAAGAGCCGTGAGGAGCAGGAGAATGCCTCCTGACTTCCCTCCGGCGGCGTTATCCGCATCAGGTATTAAGGGACTCTCTCACCGCTATTTACAATTCCTGTAAATACGGACCCCTAGCCAAAGCTGCCAAGCTAAAGTAAATATGGAATAATTGCAAGCCCGATTCTTTCATCGATAACAGAGCTATAAGACTTATGGTGAACCTCGAACAAACCCGCTTCAACATGGTAGAACAACAGATCAGAACATGGAATGTGCTGGATCAGGATGTTCTCGATTTGCTATATCAGGTCAAACGTGAGGAATTCGTACCTGCTGCTTACCGTTTCATGGCATTCATGGATATGGAAATCCCGCTGGAGCATGGCGCCGTTATGTTAACACCCAAAATGGAGGCGCGGATTCTGCAGGAATTGCATATCAGAAAAACTGACAAAGTTCTTGAAATTGGCACAGGAACAGGTTACATGACTGCATTGCTGTCCAAACTTGGAACGCATGTTTTTAGTGTGGAAATTGTGCCAGAGCTTCATGCTATGGCGCGTATCAATCTCCAGGCACACGACATTACTAATGTCACCCTTGAGCTGGGGGACGCCGCCCGTGGATGGCCCGGTCACGGGGCCTATGATGTTATTGTTCTGACTGCCTCTACTCCCGTTTTACCAGAAGCATTTCAGCAAAACCTGGCACCGGGAGGCCGGTTATTTGCCATTATCGGTGAAGAACCCGTTATGGAAGCGACACTGATAACCTGTACCTCAGCCGGTAATTACCATTCGACATGCCTGTTCGAAACCTGTACCGCACCCTTCAGAAATGCGCTTCAACGTGAGAGTTTTCACTTTTGAAACCCCATCTGTTAACTGCTTGATAGCCTCGGTGGCGATTATCAAGCCACAAAAATACGAAGATGATGAAAAGTTTGCAAGGTTTTACTTTTCTGCTGTGCTTGTGCCTGTATTTTTGTGAACAGTTACAGGCAGCCGATCTGATACAAATTTACCGTGAGGCGCTGGAAGAGGATGCGCAATACGGTTCGGCTCGTGCAGCTTATATAGCCGCACAAGAACGGTTACCTCAGGGAAGAGCAGGCCTGCTGCCCGATGTCCGTCTGACGGGTACTGCCCAGAATCAGTATATTGATACCGGTGGGGCACCCACCCGGGAAATCAAAAACCGAGGATTTACTGTGGCACTCACTCAGCCAATCATTCGTTTCGAGAATTTCATCATTTACCAGCAATCAAAAAACGAAGTGGCTCAGGCTGATGCACAATTTGTCATTGCTGCTCAAGATTTGATTTTACGGGTTGCACAAGCTTATTTCGATGTACTCAAGGCAAAAGTCGATCTGGAAGTCGTTGAATCCCAGAAAAAAGCAATCCATGAACAACTGGAACAGGCCAGACGGAACTTTGAGGTGGGTATTTCAACCATCGTCGATACCCACGAAGCCGAAGCGCGTTACGATTTGACCTTGTCCCAGGAAATTGCTGCCAAAAACAAACTGGAAATCAGTCAGCGTGCGCTGCAAGTTCTTATTAACCGGCTGCCTGATGATCTGCAGGATGCCAGTCTGGACAGGATCATTGCCGATCCGCTTACTTTACCCCATGACGAAATGGATGAATGGGTCCAGCTGGCGGAAGAAAGAAATTTCCAGTTAAAAGTACAGCGTATCGTTTACGAGATTTCCGAACAGGCTATTGATCGCGCCAAAGCAGGTCACTATCCAACACTTGATCTGGTTGCCCAATATAACGACCAGAGTGGTGTTGGCGGTACTTTTACCGGGCGAGGAATCGATCTCGTCAGTAAATCGGTAGGATTGCAATTGACGGTTCCCATTTTTCAGGGATTGTCGGTGCAGTCTCATGTCAGGGAATCTCTGGCCAACCGGGATAAAGCGCGCAAAGATCTGGAAAACGTACAGCGTACAATCGCATTACAAGTTCGCCAGAATTACCTTAATGTAACCAACGGTATCGCTCAGATCAAGGCTTTGAAACAGGCTTTGACATCCAGTCGCAGCCAGCTGGATTCAACCATGCTGGGCCAGGAAGTAGGTGTACGTATGGAAATAGATGTGCTCAATGCGCAACAGCAGTATTTTTCAGCACGCAGAGATCTTGCCCAGGCTTATTATGATTACCTGATGGCCCGGCTGCGATTAAAAGCTGAAGTAGGTGATCTGGATGAGGATGATCTTCTAGAAGTCAATACATTGCTCTGATTATTACCTTGTCAAGGTGTCTCACTTGCTGACCGTTTATGCAGTGTTTTTGTCCGCTGTGACGGTTGCTGACAAGCCATGCGGTAAGTACGCAGTATTTTTTGTGCATATCCTAAAACCGTATCCTGCGGGTAATTGATAATTTCCTGCAGGCTGGTATCTGCGGCGATACCGGCAGGTAAACCCGATAACAATTCCAGACCTTCGTGCATATAACTAATCGCGTAAATATGAAATACGCCTTTGGATACAGCATCAACCACCTCATCATCCAGCATGAGGTGACGGCAATTCCTATCCGGAATCAGCACACCTTGTGTGCCATCGAGTCCAGCCGTTGTACAAACTCTGAAAAAACCTTCAATTTTTTCGTTAATGCCCCCTATCGGAAGCATTTCACCATACTGATTGATTGCACCAGTAACGGCGATACCCTGCCGAAACGGTAGCCCCGACAACGCTGACAGCAATGCATACAATTCTGCACAGGAAGCAGAATCACCCTCTACCCCGCAATATTCCTGCTCAAACACAATGGAAGCGTTGAATGCGAGGGGTGCATTATGATGAAACAGAGCAGACAGAAAATTCTGCAGAATGAACACACCCTTATCGTGGATCGGGCCGGACATACCAACCTCACGCTCAATATTGAGCAAACCATCTTCTCCCGCAAAGGTATGTGCCGTGATACGACTCGGAATGCCAAAACTGTGATCGCCCATTTCGATCAGACTCAAGCCATTGATCTGTCCGATTCTTTCATCATGCACAGTGATCACCACATCCCCGTCGGAAATGGCTTCCTGTGCACATTGATCCGGATAATTGTGTCGCAGTGTTCGCGCCTGCCGGGCCGTTGTAACATCCCTGGCTTCAACAACGAGATTCCCGCGCGTTTTGCACTCCCGCGCACTTTCCACAATCAGCATTTCTGTATGGCTGAAGTTTGCACTTAATCGCTTCTGATCTTCAGCCGCTCTGTGACAGGTTCTCAGTACAGAAGCCACCGCTTCCCGCGAAAAATGCGGCAGGCACGACTGCTGGCAAATATGAGCGATGAAAACAGATAGGGCACGATAGGCTTGTATACTGGCTGTAAACACAGCCGCAAAATCGACTTTCACCCGGAATCGCCGTGCCAGCTCGGGGTTTTCTTCCTGTATCGCATAATACTGCTCGCGTGAACCGATCAGA
This sequence comes from Nitrosomonas sp., assembly GCF_040256045.1. Classification (GTDB taxonomy): domain Bacteria; phylum Pseudomonadota; class Gammaproteobacteria; order Burkholderiales; family Nitrosomonadaceae; genus Nitrosomonas. Next base: position 12,329 of record NZ_JBDZWD010000032.1, on the reverse strand, counting down.
ACGATCCTGACATCGACTTTTACAGCTTCCGGTTCGATCGACACGACGGGTGCTGATACATTGACAGCCCAGGGTTCTTCGATTTGCAACAGATGATTACGCAGCAAACGACAAAATTTTTCCCACAAGAAAGCATCTACCAGCAAATCATCCAGATGTAACATCAGGAAACCACCATGTGCTCTCAACAAACTGCCTGCACGGATACGAGTGAAATCTGTAACCAGCACACCTTCAACAGACTGATACCCGATGCTGCCAATCAGTGATTTAAATGAGGGGTTTTCGTCGATTACGACCGGTGCGCAAAGAAAATCCCGGTTATCCACTACCACATTGATCCGATAGCGCTCAAACAATTGTTTCAGATCTTCCGGACTCTTTTCTTCACTGAAATCAGCCAACTGAAATAGATCCAGATTTTCGAGAATGTCGTGTTTAATGTTATCCAGATGGTTTTTCAGTCGGGCATGATCAGAAAAGGATTGATCCAATCCTTCCAGTATGACATTCAATATCTGACCCAACAGCGGCTCGATCCAGCCGCGGCACAACGTGGCAAGCTCCTTATCCCGATTTTGCTCCAGAACACGAATCTTTTGAAGATAAGATGCAATTTCACTGCGCAGCGCTTGCTCATCCTGATCGAGAGAAGCTCTCCGATCTTTCGGTAGTGCCAGGATTTCTTCTTCGGTCAGCAGTTTTCCGGATTCATCCAAAAGTGTAAACACCAAGCGCCCTGACTCACGCCGCAGTGCGAAACACAATGATTCTGCAAAAGTATTGAGCTCTTCAAAATGGCGAGTTTCTTTCAGTTTAAAATGCTTTTCGATATGACTTGTTTCTACCTTGAAATCATCCCCACTCAGGCGCTCCGGTATTTCTTGCAGTAAATGGCTTACGGATTGGGCAAGCTGCTGCCGCAACCAACTGCCCTTACCTGCCGGTAAACGTAATGCCAGAGGCCGCTCCGGAACATCAAAATTATACACGTAGCATAAATCGCAAGGTACTGGCTTGTGGGCAGCCACTTCTGCCATTGTTTGCCGCAGCAGGGAAGATCTGCCACTGCCGGTTTCACCCAGTACAAACAGGTTATAGTCCGGGTGTTCCATTTCCAGACCAAAATAAGTTGCCTGCCTGGCACGTTCCTGGCCTATCCAGTCAAGTGGCTGATCGATTAGAGCAGATGTATCTGGGAACGCCAGAGAATCAGGGTCGATCGTTAAACCGAGCGCATATGGCTCCAGTCTGGTTATAGGCATGTTTTGAATTACTGGTATTGAAAGAAATTTGGAAAATCAGGTGGATCGGACAGTGAATAGAATTGTTCGTGTTGCCGGCAAGACGGCCAGAAATATGGATAGCAGCTGTTGAAAGCTAACAAAACCAAAATAGAGAACAGCGTGCAGATATCAGAAATGACTCAAAACTGTCAAAAAATGTTTGTAGTGGGAAACAATACTTACGATGCTTTCTAACCGGGATTGGAAAAACTCCCTGTTTCTGGAGCAGCAAATTTCCTCCAAATCCAAGAAAAGGAAATTCACTGCTCAAGTCAGGTTTGGATACAGGTGAACTATACTAAAACAGGGTTGGCAGCGTAGTACTGATGTGCAGCAGATGATGCCGTACCTCTATCAACTTTCACGCCCATATCGATCAGCACATGTTCCAGTGCATCCAGGCAAAATATGACGTTTTCAAGTCTGCTGGAATTACCCATCAACCCGAAACGCCAGATTTTTCCTGCAAAATCACCCAATCCGGCACCAATTTCAAGATTATAGCTATCCAAGAGCCTGCGGCGTACTTCTTTTTCATCCACGCCCGCCGGAACATATACAGAATTCAGTTGCGGCAAGCGGTACAGCTCAGCCACGACATATTCAATTCCAAGCGTTTTCAGCCCGGCTTTCAGCGCTTCGTGATTGCGACGATGTCTTGCCCAGGAGCGTTCCAGCCCTTCTTCGTACAATATCACCAACGATTCATGCAACCCATATAGAGAGTTGGTAGGTGCCGTATGATGATACGTACGGGAAGCTCCCCAATAACCAAGCAGCAAACTGATATCCATGAACCAGCTGTGTACTTTTTCAGTGCGATTTCTGACCAGATCCACCACTCTTTCCGAGAAACTGACCGGAGACAATCCAGGTGGACAGGATAAACACTTCTGACTGCCGGAATAAATAGCATCAATATCCCATGCATCCATATACACAGGCGTTCCACCCAGTGACGTGACCGTGTCCATGATCGTGAGACAATCATGCTTTCTCGCAATCTGAGCAATTGTGCGTGCGTCTGACTGAACACCTGTGGAGGTTTCAGCATGTACGAATGCGACAATTTTGGCATCCGGATTCTTTTTCAGCATGTCTTCCACTTTTTGCGGATCGACCGGATCACCCCATTTATCCTCCACCACCAGTGGAATCCCGCCACAACGCTCAACATTTTCAATCATCCTTCCGCCAAAGACACCATTTCTGCATACGACCACCTTGTCTCCCGGCACGATCATATTGACGAAACACATTTCCATACCGACCGAACCGGGCCCTGAAACCGGAAAAGTCAATAAATTGGTCGTCTGAAATACATATCGCAACAACCCTTTCAACTCTTCCATCATGTCGGTGAAAACTGGATCAAGATGACCCAACGTTGGCCGTGCCAGGGCAGATAGCACTCGCGGGTGGGTATCAGAAGGTCCCGGCCCCATTAAGGTACGTTGAGGTGGATAAAATGTGGTTATTTTTTTTTCGGGACGAAAGCTCTCTGTGGTCATTATGATTCCTAATAAATGTGAATGAAAAAATATTATCCTTTGGGCCTCTGGAATCCGGTGTCCCTCTTTGTATTTTTATTACCGATTTGTACCAGCAAAAGAATCATCAGGAAAATACGACCTCATTTACCAGTATTTAAAACAAAAGACTACCGTTTCACTACAACTATCGAGTGAACCAATCGTACTTTCTCAAAGATTCTTTAAGGATTGAAGCTGGAATTCTATCAAGTGATGGTGAAATTTACTATCTGGCTGCAAATATACAACCTGAACCGACTGACACTACTGAAAAGAACAGGGTACTTCGGAAATTCAAAAGTACCCTGCAGTTTTTGAATGATCAGTGCTTGATTGAAGAAGTATTTGTCACTCTCTCTTCAGATGCGGATGAAATGACCTGGTTCGGAATATCCGATGGCGGCATTTCAGGCTTGTATTCCAATGCAATCTCCAGTACCTGATCAATCCATTTTACTGGCTTGATGTTCAATTTACTTTTTATATTTCCAGGAATTTCACTCAAATCTTTTACATTATCTTCAGGAATCAACACAGTACTTATCCCGCCGCGATGAGCCGCCAGGAGTTTTTCCTTGAGTCCGCCGATTGGAAGAACCTCTCCTCTGAGCGTAATTTCTCCAGTCATCGCAACAGATGCACGAACGGGTATACCAGTTAGCGCTGATACCATTGCCAGACAGATACCGATACCAGCACTTGGTCCATCCTTGGGAGTAGCACCTTCAGGCAGATGAATGTGAATGTCATTTTTCAGATAAAAATCATCTGATATCCCCAAAATCCTTGAACGGCTTCTAACCACAGACAATGCTGCTTGGATAGATTCCTGCATGACTTCACCCAATTTACCGGTTGTAATCGTTTTCCCTTTACCGGGTAATACCACTGCTTCAATTCTCAGCAACTCTCCACCTACTTCTGTCCAGGCTAAGCCTGTAACCTGACCAACTTGATTCTTTTCGTCGGCCATGCCATAGGTGTAGCGACGTACACCCAGATATTTACTAAGGTTGCGCGAATTAATGACTATCTTTTCTTTGCTCTTCTTAACCAGCAATGTTTTAACTACTTTTCGGCAAATCTTGGATACTTCCCGTTCCATCGAACGTACTCCCGCTTCCCGGGTGTAATAGCGAACAATATCACGCAACGCAGATTCAGAAACGGACAGTTCATCTTCGTTCAAACCATGATCCTTCATTTGTTTGAGCAGAAGATAACGTTTTGCAATATTCAGTTTTTCATCTTCGGTATAACCTGAAAGTCGAATGACTTCCATGCGATCCAGCAGTGCAGGAGGAATGTTGAGTGTATTCGCAGTTGCAACGAACATAACATCTGACAGATCGTATTCCACTTCGATGTAATGGTCTACAAACGTGCTGTTTTGCTCCGGGTCAAGCACCTCCAGCAAAGCTGATGAAGGATCACCTCGGAAGTCCATTCCCATCTTGTCGACTTCGTCCAGCAAAAACAACGGATTTTTGACCCCAACTTTCGTCATGCTCTGTAGAATTTTTCCAGGCATAGAGCCAATATAAGTCCGGCGATGCCCGCGAATTTCAGCTTCATCCCGCATTCCTCCCAGAGACATACGGACAAATTTGCGATTTGTGGCGTGGGCAATAGATCGGCCCAATGAAGTTTTACCAACTCCGGGCGGGCCGACAAGACAAAGGATAGGTGCTTTGGATTTGGCAACTCGCTGTTGTACGGCAAGATACTCGACGATCCTTTCCTTGATTCTTTCCAGACCATAATGATCTTCATCAAGGATTGATTCGGCTTGCTTTAATTCTTTACTGATTTTAGTCTTTTGCTTCCAGGGCAAAGCAACCAGTGTATCAATATAATTTCGCACGACAGTTGCTTCTGCTGACATAGGAGACATCAGCCGCAGTTTTTTCAGCTCTGATTCAGCCTTGGCAAATGCTTCTTTGGGAAGAAAAGCTGTTTTTATTTTTCTTTCGATTTCTTCAAGATCGGCACCATCTTCACCTTCTCCCAGTTCTTTCTGAATAGCTTTCACCTGCTCATTCAGATAATAGTCGCGCTGACTTTTTTCCATCTGGCGCTTCACTCTGCCGCGAATGCGTTTTTCCACCTGAAGAATATCCAACTCGGCTTCCAATAGCCCAAGCAATCGTTCCAAGCGCGGCTGAACGTCAAAAATTTCCAGAATTTCCTGTTTTTGCTCCAGCCTTAATGGAAGATAAGCTGCAATCGTATCAGCCAAACGCCCGGCTTCATCAATACCAGTTAAGGAAGCGAGAATTTCCGAAGGAATTTTTTTATTCAATTTGACATACTGGTCAAATTGAGAAAGAAGAGCGCGCCGTAATGCCTCGATTTCCGGGGTATCCGTTTCCTCGATCATGATCTGAATGGTTTTTCCGGAAAAAGAGACTTCAGAATCACTGAATGATTCAATTTTTGCCCGATAATTCCCTTCTACCAGTACTTTGACTGTACCATCAGGTAATTTCAGCATTTGCAGAATGCTTGAAACACAGCAAACCTTATAAAGATCCTGAGGGGCTGGATCATCTTTGGCCGCTGATTTTTGTGCAACCAACAGAATATTTGTCCCCGCTTCAGTAGCAACTTCCAAAGCTTTGATAGATTTCGAGCGCCCCACAAACAAGGGGATTACCATGTGAGGAAAAACGACTACATCACGCAACGGAAGCAGGGGTAGATCCAACTCGCTTAATTCTCCAGCGTCGATAATATCTGAGGTCATGTCATTCATTCCTTACAGGAAACATGGATCGACGAAGATAAGGTGGCATTTTGAAAAACCGGGTATTTACCACGTGTTAAAAAATTGAATCTCAAGAAAGAATTAGTACTTATTTCGAACTCCTGGCTAGCTTGGGTTTTTCTGCGTAAATTACGATAGGCTGAAGTTCATCATGATTAGATCCACTCTCAATGACCACTTTAGAGACATTCTCAATCGAAGGCAGGTCATACATGATATCCAGCAGTGTTTCCTCAAGTATTGAGCGCAATCCTCGCGCTCCGGTTTTACGGGCAAGCGCTTTTTTGGCGATCGCAACAAGCGCCTGTTCGCGAAATTCCAGTTCAACCCCGCCTTCCATGCTGAACAGCTTGTTATACTGTTTGATCAGTGCGTTCTTAGGTTCGACCAGAATCTGAATCAAAGCAGCTTCATTCAATTCACTTAATGTTGCTACCACCGGCAAGCGCCCGACAAACTCTGGAATCAGGCCGTATTTGATCAGATCCTCGGGCTCGATATCTTTCAGGATTTTGTTCAATTCTTTGCGATTATTCTGATTGACTACATTTGCGCCAAAACCGATACCGCTTTTTTCAGAGCGTGCCCGTATGATTTTATCGATGCCGTCAAATGCGCCACCACAAATAAAGAGAATATTAGTGGTGTCGATCTGGATAAACTCCTGATTGGGGTGTTTGCGCCCACCCTGGGGAGGCACCAAAGCGGTCGTTCCTTCGATCAGTTTGAGCAGCGCTTGCTGTACACCTTCTCCCGAAACGTCCCGGGTTATAGACGGGTTATCCGATTTACGCGAAATTTTGTCTATTTCATCAATATATACAATTCCACGCTGAGCTTTTTCTACATCGTGGTTACATTTTTGCAGCAGCTTCTGAATAATATTTTCAACATCTTCACCGACATATCCGGCTTCCGTCAGTGTAGTTGCATCCGCGATGACAAATGGAACGTCCAGCAACCTTGCCAGTGTCTGTGCCAGCAAAGTCTTGCCGGATCCGGTCGGACCGATCAACAGTATGTTGCTTTTAGAAAGCTCAACATCGTCACCGTTGTTGACTTTTGATAGATTTTTTAACCGTTTGTAATGGTTATAGACCGCAACAGAAAGTATTTTTTTCGCGGATTCCTGCCCAATGACATATTGATCCAGTGTTTCGCGGATTTCATGAGGGGTTGGCAGACTGGTTTTAGCCAACTTGGCAGTTTCATCAACTTGAATTTCCTCACGAATGATATCGTTACAAAGATCGATACACTCATCACAAATGAACACGGAAGGCCCCGCAATCAGTTTTCTGACTTCTCGCTGACTCTTTCCGCAAAAGGAACAATACAAAAGTTTCTCGTCGTTTGTTTTTTCGGACATCATTCCACCCCGCAATCATCGAACGAATATGCCTTGTTTTCAGCAAGGGCAACTTGGTTTTACTCCTGTTTCACTTCTCTGCTGGTCAATACTGCATCTACCAAGCCATACTTTACTGCAGCCTCTGCACCGAGAAAATTGTCACGATCAGTATCTCTCTCAATCGCTTTGATCGTTTGACCGGTATGTTTAGCCATAATTTCATTCAAACGGCTTTTTAGTGCCAGAATTTCCTTGGCATGTATTTCTATATCTGACGCCTGCCCCTGAAATCCACCCAGCGGCTGATGAATCATGACACGCGAGTTAGGTAGGCAATAACGTTTGCCTTTAGTGCCCGCAGTCAGCAGAAAAGCACCCATGCTGGCTGCCTGACCTACGCAGAGCGTACTGACATCTGGCTTGATGAATTGCATAGTGTCATATACGGCCAAGCCTGCTGTAACAAGGCCACCGGGAGAATTGATATACAGGAAAATATCTTTCTCCGAATTTTCAGATTCTAAAAACAGAAGCTGTGCAATTACCAGATTGGCAGAAGTTTCTGTAACCGGCCCCACCAGAAAAATGATTCTTTCTCTGAGCAGTCTTGAATAAATATCATAAGCACGTTCTCCCCGACCACTGGTCTCAATGACCATAGGGATCAAGCCTAGTCCAGTAGTATTCAATTCGTTTCTCTCTCGATCAAACATTGGTTGCATGTGAATAACCCATCAATTCGTCGAAGGTAACACTTTGATCAATGATTTTGGCTTTATCCAATAACCATGATACGGCATTCTCTTCCAGTATAAGCGGTTCAATTTCCTTGAGCCGTTCCGGTGATGCGTAATGCCATTTGATGACCTGCTCAGGATTTTCATAACCCTGAGCATGTTCTTCGATAAAACTTCTGACCTCCTCGGGTTTGACACTTAACTCATGCGTATCGATCAGCTTGGATAAAATGAGGCCCAGTTTGACGCGTCGCTCAGCTTTTTCCAGAAATACATCTCCTGATAAACTCTGGTCTTTACGAAAGCCGCGTGCTGCACGTGAATTTTGCATTTCTTCTACCAACCGGTCGGCTTCCTGCCGGATCAGAACCTTGGGAACCTGTATCAAAACCTTATCCAGCAAGGACTGCATGACCTGCTCTTTGAGTTTTGTACGAATGCGCTGGCTGATTTCACGCTGAAGATTGGCTTTGATTTCCGATCGCATTTTGTCGATATCACCATCCGCGATACCCAAAGATTTGGCAAATTCGTCGTCTATCTCCGGTAGCTTTGGGGCTTCAACCTTATTGAGCCTGATGGTAAAGCTTACCTTTTTCCCGGCGACGTCCTTGCCCGGATAATCCGCAGGAAAAGTCATATCAAATGTTTTTTCCTGCTCCGCGACCATACCCAAGATAGAAGATTCGAAATCCTCCAGAAGATGCCCATTTCCAAGGATAACACTATAGTCATCTGCCTGACCGCCGGGAAATCCTTTTCCATCGAGATCCCCCCGATAATCAATTGTAACCCGATCACCTGTTTGTGCCGGACGATCTGTCGGCTCATAAGTTGCTCGCTGTTTGCGCAGAATATCCAGTGTTTTCTGGATTTCTGCATCTCCGATCTGCAGAACAGGTTTGTTTACTGTAATTGAGCTTAAATCGCCCAGTTCAATATCAGGGTAGATTTCAAAAGTTGCACGAAACTCATAGCTTATTGCATCGTTTGCACCGGAATTTTTCGATTCAAAACTTGGAATACCTGCAACACGGTAATTTTCCTGGTTAATGGCATCGTTAAATTGCTGCTGCAGCAGTTCTCCCAGAACCTCATGTTCAACCTGGTGACCATATTGCTGGGCTACGATTTTCAATGGAACCTTGCCAGGACGAAACCCCTGAACCTTGACCTTAGGAGCCAAACGCTTCAGTCGCACACCTACTTCAGCTTCAACCTTTTCCCGCGGAACAGAAAGTTCAATATTGCGCTCCAGTAAATTGGAGGCTTCCCCTTGTGTCTGCATCTATTTTCCTGAACTGATAAGTAACATCAATTAAACAAGCGGTATGATCATGCCGCACACCACACATTTGGCCGGATCATTTTCATGGTGCGAAAGGGGGGACTCGAACCCCCACACCTCATCGGCGCCAGAACCTAAATCTGGTGCGTCTACCAATTCCGCCACTTTCGCGCGCCGAGCCATTCAAAAGACAGCGGATCCAGAACCTCAAAACAGGGGCCGACTCGTCGCTCAACTACTGCTTTTACAGCTGTGTGCCATCCGACCCACACACCACAACCCTTTGTGATTATACCCTCTTCCAATAGGTGTCACAGATTTCCTGCCCATCATGCGTTCTGTTCTTTCTGACAGCTAAACGTTTTGCCGGTTATTCCAGTACTGTTCGGCCCCATTAAAAAGAGATACGTTTCCATCAGATCCGCCGGTTTGGGCAATATACGATTATTACTACCCGGATGAGTTTTGGTACGCTGTGGTGTATCTACGGCACCAGGAATCAGTAAGTTGATACGTAAATTCGGATAAATCTCCCATTCTTCAGCCTGAATTTTAACTAATGCTTCCACTCCCGCCTTGGCCACTGCAAAAGCGCCCCAATAAGCTGCCGGAGTTTGGCCATGTGTATCGCCCGTCATGATCACGCTGGCATCGGGAGCAATATTGAGAAGTGGAAAACAAGCCCGAGTCAGCATAGCGGGCATCAGAAGATTGACTTGTATGAGAGTCTGCCAATGCGCTGATGTATGAAACGCAAGTGGCATCGGGCCGTAAGTCCAGGCGGCATTGTGCAAAATACCATCCAGTCTGCCAAGCTGGGAAGCAATTGCTTCAACCAGTTCCGTAACGCCGGCTTCGGTAGCCTGCTCGTAATCGAATGGCAAAATGATTGCCGAAGCTCTGCCAAGCGCTTCGATTTCATCATAAACCTGCTCAAGTTTCTCGGTTTTGCGGCCATGTAAAATGACCGTGGCACCATGTTCTGCATAAGCCAGAGCAGCAGCACGCCCGATGCCCTGCCCTGCGCCTGTAACCAAGATAACCCGGTCTGCCAGTATATTCCGGTCATCCGGACAAGTTTTCAAAATATTCAATATAGTTATTCCAGCGCAACCGATAAAAAATCAAAAACCACAACGTCCGGTGTTTTACGTACCGGTCCGTTGTGGCTTATGACTAAAACAGATAGACCGGTTTTGGGCCGATTACATGTCCATGCCGCCCATACCACCCATACCGCCCATACCTGCGCCTGCTCCAGGTGAATCTTCTTTCGGAAGCTCGGCAACCATGGCATCCGTCGTCAGAATCAGCCCGGCAACCGATGCAGCATTCTGCAAAGCGGAACGGGTTACTTTGGTTGGATCCAGAACACCCATGGCAACGAGATCACCATACTCACCTGTTGCTGCATTGTAACCAAAGGTGCCTTGGCCTTCCTTAACCTTATTGACGACCACAGAAGCTTCGTCACCGCAGTTGGTTACGATCTGGCGCAGCGGCTCCTCCACTGCACGCAGAACGATTTTAATACCGGAATCCTGATCATGGTTATCCCCCTTGATCTTGCTGACAGCATCGATTGTACGCAGCAATGCAACACCGCCTCCCGGAACGATACCTTCTTCAACCGCTGCACGTGTTGCATGCAAAGCATCTTCAACGCGCGCTTTTTTCTCTTTCATTTCTACTTCAGTAGCAGCACCCACCTTGATCAGAGCCACACCGCCTGCCAGCTTGGCTACGCGCTCCTGGAGCTTCTCACGATCGTAATCACTGCTTGCTTCTTCAATCTGCTTACGAATCTGTGCAACGCGCGCTTCAATAGTTTTGACATCACCCGCACCATCGATAATGGTAGTATTTTCCTTACCGACTTCAATGCGCTTGGCCTGGCCCAGATCTTCCAGTCGAGTTTTTTCCAGGGACAAACCGACCTCTTCAGCAATGACTGTACCACCGGTCAGGATCGCAATATCTTCCAGCATGGCCTTGCGGCGATCACCGAAGCCAGGAGCCTTGACTGCACAGGTTTTAAGAATACCGCGAATGTTGTTGACCACCAGTGTGGCCAGCGCTTCGCCATCAATATCCTCAGCGATGATCAATAAAGGTTTGCCGGCTTTTGCTACTTGCTCCAGTACCGGCAGAAGGTCACGGATATTGGAGATCTTTTTGTCGTGCAACAGCACAAAAGGATTTTCAAGTGCTGCAATCTGTTTGTCTGCACTGCTGACGAAATAAGGGGAAAGATAGCCACGGTCGAACTGCATCCCCTCTACCACATCCAGCTCATTTTCCAGGCCGGAACCATCTTCAACGGTAATAACACCTTCCTTGCCGACTTTATCCATTGCTTCAGCGATGATTCTGCCGATTTCCGTATCAGCATTGGCAGAAATACTGCCAACCTGAGCAATTTCTTTGCTGGTGGAGCAGGGCTTGGACAATTTTTTCAATTCTTCTACCGCAGTAGCCACTGCTTTTTCAATACCACGCTTCAGATCCATCGGGTTCATTCCTGCAGCAACGTAACGCATACCTTCTTTGACGATGGATTGTGCCAATACCGTTGCGGTCGTTGTACCATCACCTGCTGTATCCGAGGTTTTACTAGCGACTTCCTTGACCATTTGCGCACCCATGTTTTCGAACTTGTCTTTCAGTTCGATCTCTTTGGCCACCGATACACCATCCTTGGTAATAGTCGGAGCGCCGTATGAACGTTCCAGCACGACGTTACGGCCTTTGGGGCCCAAAGTTACTTTAACTGCATCTGCCAGAACATTTACGCCACTGATCACAGCCTGGCGCGCTGAATCACCAAATCTTACTTCTTTAGCTGCCATATCTTTTCTCCTGATTTCAGTTGATTATTCAACAATCCATTAACCTTCAATCACACCCATGATGTCTTCTTCACGCATCACTAGAAACTCTTCGCCTTTGATTTTCACAGCTTGGCCAGCATATTTTCCGAAAAGTACCTTGTCGCCAACTTTGACTTCCAACGCACGGATATTGCCATCTTCACCCGTTTTTCCTTTGCCAACGGCAATAATTTCACCCTGATCCGGTTTTTCTGCCGCGGTATCAGGAATGACGATGCCGGATGCTGTCTTGCGTTCTTCCTCCAATCGCTTGACAATTACACGATCATGCAAAGGGCGGATATTCATAGTCCTTTTCTCCTACAATGATTAACGAAAACGATAAAAAAACTGATTATTTGATTCAGTAAGTTTCAGCGCTTATAGGTGCTATCCAGACAGATTATTAGCACTCAATAGCAGCGAGTGCTAATAATAGAGACTATCATAAGGAATTTCAAGTCTGTGAACGATAAAAAAGCAGCGATGCGCAATCAC
>NZ_JBDZWD010000101.1:0-1582 GCF_040256045.1 Nitrosomonas sp. | reverse complement strand
ATTACCTATCAGGAAAAAATGGCAGCCAGTGGACAAAAAATATGGATACTTTCCTTTGCCCTGCTGATGGTATTCCTGGTGTTGGCAGCTCTGTATGAAAGCTGGTCTATTCCGTTTGCCGTCATTCTCGCTGTACCCTTCGGTATATTGGGAGCGTTGCTGGCTATCTGGGCGCGCGGGCTGACTGATGATATTTATTTTCAGGTGGGCTTAATCACTTTGATCGGATTATCCGCCAAAAACGCCATTCTTATCGTAGAGTTCGCTAATGATCTGTATGCCAAAGGTGCATCACTGACCGAAGCCGCTCTGGAGGCAGCCCGGGTTCGTTTCCGCCCGATCATCATGACTTCCATGGCCTTTATCATGGGGGTATTCCCGCTTGCGATTTCATCTGGTGCAGGGGCTGCCAGCCGTATAGCCATTGGTACTACTGTACTTGGCGGCATGCTGGCAGCAACTTTCCTCGCCATATTTTTCGTACCACTCTTTTTCGTGTTGATTGGAAAAATTATGCGACGCGACAAACACTCGGTTCCTGAACCCGTACAGACTGAAACCGGGGATCAGGCAGTTATCACTGACAACAAGGAAGATACTGATGGCAAATGACGGTTATTTCGAACCCACACAGGAATTGAGCGATGAGACCCGAGACATGCACCGGGCAATTATTTCTCTGCGTGAAGAGTTGGAAGCAGTCGATCTCTACAATCAGCGGGTAAACGCCTGCAAGGACAACGAACTAAAAGCGATACTGGCACACAACCGGGATGAAGAAAAGGAACATGCGTCGATGCTGCTGGAATGGATACGCCGGTGTGACCCGGCATTTGACAAGGAACTAAAAGATTATCTCTTTACCGACAAACCTATTGCGCACGAATAACGAATAAATAGCACCAGATTGGTGACAAATCGTTATTTGACAGTGGTTCTCAACTTAGATAATCAGGATTTCTCCCGGGCGACTTCCAATCCGCTGCCACATTGCCAGCACAGTTGAAAATTGCCGGGATTTTCTTCACCGCACTGCAGGCAGAAAACTATATCCATCACTTGCGGAGCCTGTTCATAAGCCGCGATGATTTTCCGCCCGCGTTCAAAATCAAGATCGCGCATCACCCATACCTCAGGGTAAGTATGGGTAAACGGAATCTCTCCCATTCCTCCCTGGGCATACTCATTAAATAACCTTGTCGGAATATAGGCATTCTCCAGCAGATCCCGGACAATATGCGCCTCCAGCAGATGGTTAGCCGTATAGAGCTTTTTCATGTGCCAAACAAAGTGATCAGATAATTGGTATGCGCTGTAACAGGCCAGCTCGGTTTGCCTTACCGAGATGGCGGCAAGACTTATTTTCCAGATAACCCTGTTTTATTTTATCTCGCCACTACAGTAATATTCCAAAGTATGAGATCTGATAAGAATATCATCTTACAGCCAGCGCCAAGACGAGCGAAATCTAAGATACACCTTATTAGTCTGCCCTGAACAACCTGCAATTTGTTGATCTGGTTAGTAGTTTTTCTGATTGCTGGTTGTTGAATTTGCAAGATATAGTCAGCGAGAGCCTGTT
>NZ_JBDZWD010000077.1:0-6006 GCF_040256045.1 Nitrosomonas sp. | reverse complement strand
GGCTGGTACCGGTCTGGAAGTCAGAAAACAGGAAGATGGCAGTTATGTATTACATTACGCTGATACAACAGGGCGCACCTCAGCGGATGTCACCCTGCCTCTCATGACCGTCAGCACTGCTTCCCTGAAACAAGGCACAGCGGAAGAAGGTTATCGGGTCAGTAATGTCAGCGGAGTCGGTTTATGGGATGAGCGTAGTTTGCGCGATACGCCCTATTCGATGAGTGTCGTACCCTCTGATCTGATCGAGAATATAAACGCCCAGAATATGGAACAAATCTTCAAAATGAACCCCCTGACTCAGGGGGAGGATATTAATCGTCACAATGGTGTACCTTTTGTTACTATACGTGGATTCCAATCAAACAACCCGATTTACGATGGCATACCCATGGCTGATGCAAATGGTTCTGCTGTGTCAATGGTCGAGATCGATCGGGTTGAAATTCTCAGCGGAACCTCAGGTTTCCTTTATGGTGGAGGCAGGGTGGGCGGAGCCGTCAATTATGTGACTAAAAGCCCGACCGATGTCCCGCTTAGAAGGCTGACATTTGGTAATTACGGCGGCACCCAGTTTTACGGTCATGCCGATATCGGCGGAAAATTTGATGACCAAGGTCGCTTCGGTTATCGAGCCAACCTACTCTATCAGGGCGGAGATACCGCCATCGGTGAACCAGTCAACCAGAAAGTAGCCAACATTGTATTGGATGGGCATCTTACCGATGCCCTCTATGCGGATGTTAAATATACCTATAACGATTACAGAAAAGAAGCACCACAACCTTTTTTTAATAGTACAGGGGAACGAACTGCGATCGATACCAGCAAACGCTACTCTCCCAAATGGGCATCCAATGATATAGAAAGCCATAAAGCCTATACCAGCCTGCGCTGGGATCCCAGCAAGTATTTCACTCTCAGAAGTGCCTTTTTCTATCAGAATACCCGCGCGAAAACTAATCTGGTTACTTTAAACCAACAGGTAGATCGGACTTTTATCCCCAGAATATCAAGCGGTAATCCTTCGCAAAAGTATGAAAATTATGGAGGGTATATCTACCTGGATACTCGCTTTTCAACTTTTGCTGTCGACCATAAGCTGACCGTGGGTTATTCCTCTACTGTTATTGACCAAGTTGCTATTGATGGTTCTTACTGGTCTGGTACAAACCTCTCGCTGAGTGAAATTAAGAACATACCTAAACCGGCCTGGGGAGAACCTTCCAATGTGCTGTCAACCTATCTTGGCCGATATAATAATATTCTGATTGGAGATGATATTACCTTCAATAAGCAATGGTCTGCGATGGTCGGGTTTAACTATGCTACTACCATGAGTAGATCGACTGGTTTTTATGGCAACGGGAGTAAATATGAAAAATCCGCACTGACGCCTACTGTTTCACTGCTGTATAAGCCGATCGAAGAGGTAACTACCTATGTCTCTTATATGGAAGCCCTTGAAAGGGGAACGGTAGTGGGTAATACCTATACCAATTATGGACAGGTATTCCCACCACTCGTTAGCAAGCAGTATGAGGTAGGTGCGAAATATGATATCAATTCCAACCTGTTACTAAGCACTGCACTGTTCCGGATTGAAAAAGCCAATCAATTTTCAAATTTAGCTACACCTCTCCCCACTTATATTCAGGATGGGTTGCAAGTCCATAACGGGGTGGAACTGGTTTTAACCGGTAAGATCACCGATAATCTGACCATCATGGGAGGCGGTACCCTGATGGATCTCAGTGTAGAAAAAGCCAATGACCCTGCGCTGGAAGGCAAAAAACCGACCAATGCTGCTTCTAGAATGGGCAAGATTTATGCGGAGTACGCGCTACCGTGGATTACAGGGTTGAGCCTGACTGGGGGTATTTACTATACAGGAGAGAGATATGCTGATGCGGCCAATACCGACAAAATTCCGAATTATACCCTGTATGATATTGGAGCCCGGTATACTACTCGTGTGCTCGATAAAGCGCTGACCGTGCGTCTGAATGTCATCAACCTGACTGGTAAAAACTACTGGCAAAACGCCGGTTATTTAGGTGTACCGAGGACAGTAGCATTTTCTGCTAGTATGATGTTTTAACGTTTTAGCTTGACTATTCCGGGCTCAGAGTAGAGCCCGGCGGACTTCTTCCTGCAGAATCCGGCAGAAAATCTTGCCATTTCCCGAACTGCTCACGCATCAAACATTTCCTCGATTGCCTGTGCTATCAGTATTCGTTCCCTCAGATCAGCAAAGTTTGCGAGTCTGCTGCCCTGACTGGGTGTCTGGTCATATATAAAACCAGTCTTGCAAAGCAGGGGCCTTACCCGATAAAATAAGAATCGTTCTCATTTTATTTTGTGTCCGCACATGTGCCTGATCAATGACGAGGAGAGCGCTGTGCCAGTCATGGATCTTGCAGCGCACCGGGTTCACGTTTTATATACCGACCATCACAACTGGCTGTATAACTGGCTGCGTTGCAAACTGGGCAATGCCTGCGAAGCAGCGGATCTGGCGCATGACACCTTTCTGCGTATCATGGTCTCACGGCAGCTACTGGTACATCCTGGTGATGAACCGCGTGCGTTACTCACGCATATTGCCAAAGGACTGGTTATCGACCACTGGCGACGACAGGATGTAGAGCGCGCCTATCTGGAAGCACTGGCTCATCTGCCGGAGGCGGAAGTCCCTTCACCTGAAACGCAGCTACTGATCCTGGAAGCGCTATACCGCATTGAAGCTATGTTGCGCGGTTTGCCGGCACGTACACGGGATATTTTCCTGCTGGCCCAGCTCGACGGGCTGACCTACCGGCAGATTGCTGATCAAACCGGCTTTTCGCTCATTACGATCAAGCGACATATGCGTGCAGCCTTCGTTGCTTGCCTGATGCTGGACTGATTCATTCATAACAGTGCCTCATTCGCCTGAACCCGACATCGAGCCAGCTATCCTGCTGGAAGCAGCCGATTGGCTGGTACTGCTCCAATCCGGCGAAGCCACGGAGCATGACCGGGTGGCTCTGGCACACTGGCGTGAGCGCAGCTCTGCTCATGACGCTGCCTGGCGGCGTGCTGAAAATATGCTGGGTACTTTCGATAAGGTACCGCCAAAACTGGGTCGTGATACCTTTTCGCATTTGGGCAATCCTGGCCGCCGGCAGGTGCTGCGTCTGGGCTTGCTTGCACTTGCCATGCCTGCTGCCTGGCTCACTTGGCGACACAGCCCCTGGCAGGAATGGGTGGCTGATCTGCGCACCGCTACCGGTGAACAGAAATTCATTGATCTGGATGATGGCACCCATCTGGTGCTCAATACCACCAGTGCAGTGAATGTCGCTTTTACCACTGCTGAACGGCGCCTCCTATTACTGGCTGGAGAGATCCTTGTGACTACCGGGCGTGATCCGTCTCCTGTATCGCGCCCCTTTATCGTGCAGACTGCTCATGGCAACTTGCGCGCACTGGGTACGCGCTTTACTGTACGTCGTTTCGATGACAGCACCCGGGTAGCCGTGTTTGAGGGGGCTGTCGAAGTTCATCCGGCTGTATCCATTCAAACAACGGTTCTGCGTGCAGGTGAGCAGATGATCTTTACCGGATTGGACATGCAGCCCGCGCAGCCAGTGGAAACCAGTACCACACTGTGGGAACATGGCATGGTGCTGGCCCGTGACATGCATCTCAGTGAGCTGGTAGCGGAGCTGAACCGCTATCACCGTGGCGTTCTGCGTTGCGACCCCTCTGTTGCCAGTCTCGCCGTCTCCGGTGCTTTCCCGGTGAATGACATACCCGCCAGCCTGGCGCTGCTGGAAACGACCCTACCGGTACGCATCAGCCGTACCACCTCGTGGTGGATTACGGTACAGGCTCGTTGATCCGTGGTTGGCATTCATACCCGTATGGACACAAATACCACTCCCGGATAGAATTCTGACCTATCTAGTCCGATTTTTATATTTGGAGGTTAGCCATGCAAAGCTGGCAAATGCAGACTGCCAAGGCGCGGTTTTCGGAACTGGTCAAGCACGCGGCACAGGAAGGGCCGCAGGATATCACCTTGCACGGGCGTTCCGTGGCGGTAGTAATGTCGCGCGAGCTGTTCGACCGTCTGAGCGGCAATGAACAATCCCTGGTGGACTTCATGCGCGCTTCGCCCTTGCGGGATCGGGATGATATCGAATTCGAGCGGGATCGCAGCCTGCCACGCGAAATCGCACTTTGAGCTATCTGATCGATACTAACGTTCTGTCGGAACTGCGCCGCCAGCAGCCTGATGCACAGGTAGTAGCGTGGATACAGGTTCGTCCGCGCCAGTCGCTGTACCTCTCGGTGCTCAGCTTGGGGTAAATCCGCAAAGGCATAGAGGGCGTGGCCGACGCTACGTTCCGCCAAACACTGACGGACTGGCTGGAAGTGGAACTGCCTAACTACTTCGTTGGTCGGTTGCTGGACATCGATGCTCAGGTAGCCAACCGCTGGGGCCGGGTGCAGGCCACCGCGGGCCGCACTCTGCCCGCTATCGACGGCCTGCTGGCAGCCACGGCTCTCCAGCACGACCTGACGCTGGTTACACGCAACACCCGGGATTTCGCGGGATTGAACCTGCGGCTGATCAATCCCTGGGAGGCATGACTACCAGCAGATCAATATGTGGTAATCATATATCTCCGGGTGGATTACGGTGCGGGTTCGTTGATTTCCCGGAAGGCAGACAAGGATTTCTGATGTACGATGCATATACAATGTTTGATTGTTTTAACACCAGCTAATGACCGTCAAGTCACTGATTAACAGGAGATTGATATGGCGACTATGACTATTCGCAACATCAATGAGCAACTCAAGACCCGGCTGCGTGTGCGTGCTGCTATGCATGGACATTCCATGGAAGATGAAGTACAGGATATTTTGCGTACAGCGTTATCTGCTGAACCAGTGCAGACTGTCTCGCTGGTGGAAGTAATTCGTTCACGTGTAGAGCCATTGGGCGGGATCGAGCTGAATCTGCCTGAACACAGTAGGATGCGGTTCGTACCTCACCACATCCTACCGTATTGGAGTACCTCGTACCTCAAATAAGGGGATGCAAGCCGCATACACTTCAACTTCAAAAAATCTGCAATTTTACTGATACCTTTTTCGTGTTCATCCGGTGTATCAGGTGAAAGCATGTTCTGAACGCGCTTCCACTACTTGATCAACACTAACGAAAGGTACACAGATTATGGTCTTCAGGCGCTTCCATCTCTGGCAATCAGCCTGCACTACAAGGTTTGCATTCTCTTCCATTACTGATTTCTGTAGCACTCTCCTGATTTTCAAAACCAATGCATTCGTATTGGTGATCACCTGCATGCTGGCCAGCCTCACTGGCGCAGTGATCATACCGAATGCTGCTATGGCTGCTGAAGCGCTCGATAACACCGCTCAACGGGAATATGCGATTTCTGCCGGCCGGCTCGGTGATGCACTGGCGCAATTTGCCGCAGTCACCGGCGTGCCGTTGTCTTTTGATCCACAAATGCTGTCGGGGTTGAGCAGCAAAGGGTTGCAAGGCCGCTACACCGTCCGTGCAGGATTTTCACGCTTGCTGGCCGGCAGTGGTTATGAACTGGTAGAGGCAGGTAATGGTGGTTATTCATTGCGCCGGATAGCAGCCGCGAGTGGAACGGTGACATTGCCACAAATGACAGTCAGTACAGCTTCACTGAAGCAAGGTACAGCAGAAGAAGGTTATCGAGTCAGTAATATCAGCGGTATCGGCCTCTGGGGTGAACGCAGTTTACGCGATACCCCTTATTCGATGAGTGTCGTCCCTTCTGATTTGATCGAGAACGTCAATGCCCAGAACATGGGGCAGATTTTCAAAATGAATCCTTTAACTCAAGAACCAAATATCCAGAATTTTACCGGTGTTCCCTTAGTCACCATACGAGGATTTCAAACAAGTAGCCCGGTGTATGATGGTATTCATCTCTATGCCAATGGTTCTGCTGT
>NZ_JBDZWD010000031.1:0-26405 GCF_040256045.1 Nitrosomonas sp. | reverse complement strand
TATTCTAAGTAATCGAGTGGGAACTTGTGACACGAAATCAACCGAATATCGGTATCAGATCTGGGACTGAGAACGTTATATTTTTAAGTGGAGGGTGTAATCCTCTGATATGGCTAGTCAGAGCGTAGTCTTACTTTTTCATTGTTCTGGTTCAGGAAGGAGCCTCCTTTTTCCAGACAGCTTCTAGCAGTTATAAAAAACCTGAAGCGGAAAATGTAAGATTGTCGGATTATCTGGTCGGGGTGAGAGGATTTGAACCTCCGGCTCCTGCGTCCCGAACGCAGTACTCTACCAGGCTGAGCTACACCCCGAATGAAGTGATTTACTAAAAACTGAGGCTTACAAGGAATAGCAAGTAGCGGACATTTTGAATCGGCTGTAACCGAAGCCAATAGTTCCCGCAAAACACTAGTAATTCCTTGTAATTGCAAATTCTGCCAATTCTAGCAAACATTGCTTGTAGATAGAATCACGGATTGCAGTGATTGCAGAAATAGCCATGTCGGCCTCATTCTGGGCACATCGCTTTGCGTAATCGAGTGCACCGCTTTCCTGAATGATTTTGAGTATTGGCTCAAACCCATCCTTTCCGCCGGTTTCGATGGCATGGCGCACGGTATCCACCTGTTCAGGTACACCTGAGCGCATGGCAAATATCAGCGGCAGAGTTGGTTTTCCTTCCGCCAAATCATCTCCCAGATTTTTGCCTGTATCCTGATCATTCCCGGAGTAGTCCAGCAAATCATCCACCAGTTGGAATGCTGTACCCAAGTGCATGCCATAGGATGACAGTGCTTCTTCTTCGGCCGGAGTGGCTCCTCCCAGTATTGCTCCCAATCGGGCAGCGGCTTCAAAAAGTTTAGCAGTTTTAAAACGGATGACCTGCAGATAATTTTCTTCTTCTACATCCGGATCACGACAGTTGAGCAACTGGAGTACTTCACCCTCGGCGATGGTATTGGTCGCATCGGCCAGTACTTCCATAACCCGCATGTTGCCTACTTCTACCATCATCTGAAAAGCACGTGAATAGAGAAAATCCCCTACCAGTACGCTTGCAGCATTACCAAATAAAGCATTGGCAGTGGCCTGATTGCGGCGTAATTCGGACTCATCCACTACGTCATCGTGCAGGAGTGTCGCGGTGTGAATGAATTCGATGACTGCAGCCAGGTTGTGATGGTGCAAGCCTTTGTAATCGAACAATCCTGCGGCCAGGATGACCAGTGCCGGTCGCAATCTTTTACCGCCGCTGTGAATGATATATTCACTTACCTGCCGGACAAGTACAACCTGAGAGTGAAGCTTTTGCTGGATAACATTATCAACCTCCTCCATATCTTTGGCGATAACATTTCTGATCGACTCGATTGACACAATGACTCCCTGAAGAAACCGCTATGGTAGAAATGTCGCTGCCTGAGTGTCAAGCTGGATTCCCGCAGAGGAAGCAGTTGAAACATATGTCGTACAGCGTGTGATCATGGAACTTCCATTGATTGAGACAGTATAACTTCCGTTATAATTGATCAGTTTTGAATTGGCGTTATCGGGATACTTTTCATGCAACTTTTTGCTTTTGGTGTTAACCATCATACTGCACCTTTAGATATACGCGAGCATGTGGCTTTTTCGAAAGAGTCGATGCAGCATGCGCTGCATGATCTGGTAGGTCACCAGCTTGTCAAGGAGGCAGCTATTGTCTCGACGTGTAACCGCACTGAAATATACTGTAATACCGATACGCCGGATAAGGCGGTCAGCTGGCTGGCCGATTTTCACCACCTGCGATTCGGTGATCTGGAGCCTTATCTCTACAGACTATTGCGAGAGAAGGCCGTTAAGCACGCCTTTCGTGTTGCCAGTGGGTTGGATTCCATGGTTCTGGGCGAACCCCAAATACTGGGGCAGATGAAAAGCGCCGTAAAATCTGCTGAACAGGCAGGGACACTGGGATTGTTGCTGCATAAAATGTTTCAGCGCACATTTTTTGTTGCCAAGGAAGTACGTACCTCCACGGAAATAGGTGCCTGTTCCGTTTCAATGGCAGCCGCATCGGCGCGTCTGGCCGAGAGAATTTTCGGCAATATCAGTGAGCAGAAGGTGCTGTTCATCGGTGCAGGTGAAATGATCGAATTGTGTGCTGCTCATTTCGTGGCCAGACACCCTGTACATGTGACCGTTGCCAACCGCACGGTAGAGCGAGCAGAAGCACTGGCACGGCGTTTCAATGCCCATCCTATCTCCTTGGGTGAACTGCCGGATCAGTTGGCGTTGCATGATATCGTCGTTACTTCTACGGCAAGTCCGTTACCGATACTTGGAAAAGGGATGTTGGAGCGAGCGATCAAGCAGCGCAAACATCGGCCGGTTTTTATCGTTGATCTGGCCGTACCGCGGGATGTTGAGCCAGAAGTGGCCGAATTGGATGACGTGTTTCTGTATTATGTGGATGATCTGGCTGATATTGTTAAAGAAGGGCTGGATAATCGCCAGGGTGCGGTGACTCAGGCCGAGACGATCATCGAATCCAATGTTGTCGATTTCATGCACTGGGTTGCCACGCGGCAAAGTGTTCCAACCATTCTGGCGCTGCGTAATCAGGCAGAGCGATATCGCCGGCATGAACTGACCCGTGCGTACAAATTGCTGGCGAAAGGAGAAGATCCTGAAAAAGTACTGGAATCGCTGAGCAGTGGATTGACCAATAAATTCCTCCATCTTCCCTCTTCTGTTCTGAATCGTGCATCTGATGATGAACGTGAGCAGCTTATCGAACTCGTCAATCGGCTGTACCAGTTGCATCACTCATAAATGAACAAGGGAATTATTGATCAGCTCACCCGGCTGAGCATGCGGCTGGGGGAACTGGATAAGCTGTTGAGTACCGAAAAAATCACGGCCGATCTGGATAATTACCGGAAGCTTTCTCGTGAACGGGCGGAAATCGAACCGGTAACCGAACTTTATCGCACCTATCGACAGATTGAGCAGGATTTAGCAACAGCCAGGGAAATGAGTTCAGATCCTCAGTTCCGTGACTTTGCCGAAGCCGAGATCGAAGCAGACAGGCAAAAGCTCACAGATATTGAAACTGAGATACTCAGGCAGTTGTTGCCTAAGGATCCGAATGACGAACGCAATATTTTTTTGGAAATACGGGCAGGTGCGGGAGGGGATGAATCTGCCTTGTTTGCAGGCGACCTGTTTCGTATGTACAGCCGTTATGCGGAACGGGAAGGATGGCAGGTGGAAGTCGTTTCACAGAATCCTTCCGAGGTGGGGGGGTACAAAGAAATCATTGCTCGAGTCATGGGTTATGGTGCTTATTCCAGACTCAAGTTCGAATCAGGTGGGCATCGTGTACAACGTGTTCCAGCGACAGAAACGCAGGGGCGTGTACATACCTCGACTTGTACCGTTGCGGTTTTGCCGGAAGCGGATGAGATTGCCGATATAACTCTGAACCCGGCTGATTTGAGGATCGATACCTTTCGTGCTTCCGGAGCCGGAGGACAGCACATCAATAAAACGGATTCGGCTGTGCGAATTACCCATTTGCCGACGGGAATCGTGGCTGAATGCCAGGAGGGGCGCTCTCAGCACAAGAATAAGGCGCAGGCGATGAGTGTTCTGATTGCTCGTATCCTCGACAAACAGGTACGTGCACAGCAGGCTGAGCAGGCAGCTACTCGAAAATCACTCGTCGGCAGTGGCGAGCGTTCAGAACGCATCCGGACCTATAATTTCCCGCAAGGCAGAATTACTGATCACAGGATCAATCTCACACTCTATAAAATCGAGCAGATTGTCGATGGCGAGTTGGATGAGTTATGTTCTGCCTTGGCTGCTGAGCATCAGGCAGCCCAACTGACTGCCATGACAGAAAAATGACGGGGGATGGTCTGCTTGTCCCAGTGCAGGAAAATTTAGATACTCTCGTTACAATCGGTGAGCTCTTGCAGAGTCCTGCAAATGTTATTGATCGCGTTGATACACGCTGGATATTGCAAAGTATATTGAACACAGATGCAGCTTTTCTGATCGCGCATTCTGAACAGTTGCTCAGTACAGATCAGCTTGCCTGTTTTCGGCAGATGATTGCAAGGCGCATTGCCGGGGAACCGGTTGCATATCTGACGGGAGAAAGGGGATTTTACGATCTAGTATTTGAAGTGACGCCCGATGTATTGATTCCACGCCCTGAAACAGAGCTTCTGGTAGAAATGGCATTATCGAAAATACCCTCTGACCGGAAATGTAATATCCTCGACCTGGGGACCGGGAGTGGTGCTATCGCGATCACCCTCGCCAGACATCGCTCCGATGCCTGTGTGACAGCGGTTGATTTTTCCCCGGGGGCAATGGCAGTAGCCCGCAGGAATGCCAGAATGCACGCTGTGAAAAATATAGTATTCGTCGAGGCTGACTGGTTTTCTGGTTTTATCAGAGAAAAATTTGATGTGATCGTAGCCAATCCTCCCTATATCGCTGAAGGAGATCCACACTTAAAGCAAGGAGATCTGCGTTTTGAACCGTTGATCGCATTGGCAGCTCGGGATAACGGTTTGGATTGTATTCGGACAATCATTACGCAAGCACCGGATTACCTTGAGCCATCCGGATGGTTGATGTTGGAACATGGCTATGACCAGGCTGACGTTTGTCGTGAATTGCTGGATACAGCCGGTTTCACTTGCTTGTTTACCCGGCCGGATATTGCCGGCACAGACAGGGTGACTGGTGGACAGTATGAATGAGCCGCGGGAAGAAAATTTGTAACATGATCTGTGAATTGTTGCGGCTACATAAACTCCAATGAGGATGTGTAGTAGATGGAAGATTTTATATAAGATGAGTTTAGTTGGGATGCCTGTTGTTTATGAGATACATAACTGCTTTGTAAATTTCAAGGAGAAGGTTAAATATGGATGTCGTTGATTCTATTGAAAAACAAGTGTCGTCGTACCCGGTGGTTTTATATATGAAAGGCACGCCGCAGCAGCCGCAGTGTGGTTTTTCCGCTAATGCGATACGGATATTGAATGCTTGCGGGGTTGAGGATTTTTTTGCAGTAAATGTGTTGGCTGATCCGGAAATACGTCAGGGTATCAAGGATTATTCCAGCTGGCCTACGATTCCCCAGTTATATGTCAATGGAGAATTTATCGGTGGATCTGACATTATGTCTGAAATGTATCAGAACGGAGAGCTGCAGAAGCTGTTCGAGAAATAATCGAGCAATGAACTGATTGTTTATCAATTAGTACTAATTGATTGCTGCAGCGATTAACCAGTATCTTGCAAATTTACCTGCAGCAATGAAAAACGCTGCCGAGGCCCAGTTGATCCGCAGCCATCCGGCAGCTACACATAATATATCGCCGATCAGTGGCAGCCAGGACAGAAATAATACGGGTGCCCCACGGCGGCGTGTCCACTCCAGCCCGTGAACATGGCGACCGATCTTTTGTGACAGCGCCTGTTCGTCGGGCAGCAAACGACCAATCACATAAGAACTCATTCCCCCCAGCGTATTACCCAATGTGGCAACATTCAATGCTGGCCAGAACAGATCGGGATAAGTGATCAGTACTCCGACCAGCACGGCTTCAGATCCTCCTGGGAGTAATGTTGCAGCAAGAAAACTGCTGATAAAAAGTGTCAGCAGGCTGGTGTTCTCATTCATAGGAGTAGTGCCAATTTTCCGGTAACAGTAAATGAATCTGGAGGTGGTTCAGAAGGTATCTGCAAATCGTGTATTCATATCCTGCGGTAGTGTAGCATTGCGGACACTACTAATTTCATTTCGGCGATGTCATGTCAGGAGATAATTGACGTTTCTCGCTATCAGAACGAATCATACCGAGTGATTGTATTTCCCGTCATATTACCTGTAGAGATAACAGATTGAAGGCTTTCGCAGTGTTTCGGAAATCATCACCTATACCTCACGAATTGCACTAATCTGTAAAGGTTTCGTGTATTTATCCGTTTACCTTTAGAAATATTGGTTTGGAACAACTACGAGAGGGTGGTGCACATATCAATCAATATTTTGGGTACGGGTTACTCCAGTTTGTGCCAGCTTTCACGTTTGTCATTTAATGTCCTGAGGTTGATAAATTCCCGGTAGATGATATTGGTAAAAATTTAGAATCTGAAGCGATTGTTACTGTTATTGTCCAGCTGTGGTCCATTTGCTGGAACACAGGGTTGGGCAGAAGGTATCGGGATGCATGAATAATATACTTTTCTCAGAAAGGCGAGGTGTGATCAGGCATAGGGTTATCTGTTCAGCCATCCCATGCCTGCATACGCACTGGTAGAGGGGGCCGTAGGCATGCTTCGGAAATGTATCTGAATACCCTGATCGAGAAGATTTTCAGAGTAGCTTGAGACGACATGCAAAGGCAACTATTCATTACCCTGTGGTGGTTGATTATGTTTTGCAGCTGCACTTCCATGTCGTGTATTCTGGTTGCATAATTGTGAATATTCTGGCCGGAACTAAATGGAAGAGAAAAGTGGGGATGTCGAGAGGGAGACAAATTCAAAAGTTCAGATTTGATGAGGTTTTGTTCGGGTGAGTAAGAACGTGTGCGACTTTGTCAATTTGGTTTTTATTTCCGAAATCGCTTGTATGTACGATAACGGAGTTGATTCATGCTGATTTATGATGCACACAGCCCTGCACCACGTTGTTTGCGGATGTTTCTGCTGGAGAAACGGTTGCAACTGCCGGCCGTGACCGTGGATGTCATGACCGGAGAAAACCGGCAGCCGGTATATTTGACTGTCAATCCGGCAGGGCAAACCCCGGCTTTGCGCCTGGATGATGACAGTGTAGTGGCAGAAGCCGTTGCTATTGCAGAATATCTGGAAGAGCTGTATCCCTTGCCGACGCTGATCGGCAATACACCTGAACAGCGCGCACAAACTCGGCAATGGTGGCGACGGGTGGAGCTCAATATTACCGAATTTATACACAATGCATACCATTATGCGGAAGGGCTGGCTCGGTTTGAGTCTCGTATTCCGGTGTTACCCGAAGCGGCTGACGGATTAAAGTGTGTGGCGCAGGATCGCTTGCACTGGCTGGATGATATGTTTGGAGCAGGGCCGTATCTTTGTGGCGAACGTTTTACTGCTGCTGATATCTGGCTTTATGTGTGGCTGGATTTTGGTATAACGGTCAATCAGCCATTTGACCACAATCTGTCGAATATCGGCCCTTGGTTTGAACATATCGCAGCACGGCCCAGTGCTGAACTGAGCAGGGTTCTGCTGAAAGTCGACGAGGGTGACTAACTGCCCGAAGACAAGAAAAATATAACTACATACAACTACGTGTCATATTTGTATATGGGCTTCTGGTTTCACTGAAAAATGAGAAGAGCTTTATGGATTCCAGTATCTGTCTGACTGATCAATAGGCTGCGTTCAGGTTCTTTTATTGCATTTGATTTATATTGTAATGTGTTATAAACCGGGTTAGGTTATGTACGTTTTCTCGGAATAAGGGGTAAAGGTGTGAAGTGATGTTTATTTTTTATAAGGAGACGATGAAATGAATAAGAAAAGAGTGGTAACGATGCTTGCATTAGTAGGTGCCTGTGCCGGTTTGTCCGCCTGTGCAACAACCGGGGAGATCGAAGCTCTCAAATTGCGTGTTGATGCACTGGAATCCAATGTTTCTGCAGTGAAATCAGATGCAGCAGCTGCCAGAGCAGCAGCCAATGATGCAGTCAATACTGCCAATCAGGCAATGGACAAGGCTAACGAAGCCAATGCACGCTCGATTGATACCGAAACCAAAATTGATCGCATGTTCAAACGTGCAATGCATAAATAAGCCAGTTGTTTCGTGATTACCCCGGGTTCTTTTTTCATTTGTGATTGAGGTTTATTATTCTCCGATCTGGATGAAGCAAGGTGGAATCCGGGGTAGTCAATCAGTTCTCCTGATGCTCGCGAATCGGGCAACTCAACAAATTTTTCTCCGTGCATTATTCCCGCAGCTGAGTTCCGTTACATACTGCAAGATTTCTGTGATCATTTGCTGGCTTGCCTGTTGATAGCTCAGAGGTCATGAATTACTTTTGTTCTTCATCAGCATTTTTGTCCGTAAGTACCGAGCCTTGTTCTGGTTGCGGCGTCTGGGGTAGATCTCTGAGCGGATGCAGCGAAGGAACATTGCCACTGTTTTCTGTACGATCGCGGTAAAGTGCGGCGCGGCTCAGTAATATCAGTGTTACTGGTGTAGTCGCCATCACGAATATACCAATCAGCAGTTGATATAGAACGAGTTGTGATTCGACGACACTGAAGTAAATCACCGAAGCGGTGGCGATACCGGCTGTTCCCCAGCTAGTCCCGAGTGTCGGTGCGTGAATCCGGTCGTAGAAACTGCGTAAACGATAAAGCCCGAATGAACCGATTAGTGTCAATCCGGCACCAATCAAAAGAAAAAGAGCAATGAGCAATGTAGCCCATATCGGCAAATCAGCGGCATGGTTCATTCGATTACCTCTCCGCGCATCAGAAATTTAGCTAATGCCACAGTTGCCACGAAACCCAGCGCACCGATGATGAGGGAAATTTCAAAATAGAGTGAATTACCGGTGCGTATGCCGAAAACGAGCATCAGCAGCATTGAGTTATTGTAGAGCGTATCCAGCCCCAGCACTCTATCTTGAGCACGCGGTCCGCTGATCATTCGGGTCAGTGCCAGTATCATGGCAATTCCCAGAGCAATTTGTGCCGTGGTAACGGCCCAGAAAAAAATAGTGGCACTCATTCAAATATCTCCTGTAACAGGTATTCATAGCGATTCTTGATCAGATTTAACCAGCTGGTCTCATCGACCAGATCAAAAACATGCAGTATCAGGATATTACGTGCAGAGTTGTAGTCGATCCAGGCCGTGCCAGGGGTACCTGTTATGATGATAGCCAGGATGGCTAATCCCATAGGGTCGCGCAGATCAAGCGGAATAGTCATGAAACTGGATTTCCCGGCTTTTCTACCTCCATGTAGAATAATTCCGGCTACGGCGATGTTGGAACGTACGATATCGTAAAATACGATAGCAAAGAGTTTGGGTAGTAAATCCCAGCGCCGGATTCGTGGTTTTGCCGGGTGCAGCGCAGCCAGTCCCCATGTAGCCACAATCGCAGTGAAGGTACCAAGTAGAAACTGGCCGACTGAAAAACCGGCTAGCATCAGCCATGTGATGATCAGTAAAATGGTTAGCAACGGGTATGGGAACAATCTGTTCATTCTGTTGTTTCCAGCGACTGTGGCGGTGTCTTCATGACACCTTCAATGTAGGGTTGTGGTGCGTGCAAGTTGTTTGCGGTGGCTTCCATGAAATGCATTACCGGCCCTGCCTGTATGGTCAGTACGAGCGTTATGCACAGCAAGGCAGCAATCGGCACGATTTCGATTAGTAATACCCGTGGCAGTGCCGTATCTACTGGAGGCGCCCAGAAAGTGCGTATACCGGAACGGCTCATGGCGATCAGGGTAGCCAGTCCGGAAAAAATGAGGAGGGCCAGGAACCACCAGAGAGCGACGGGAATGACGTGCATCTGCTCTGATTCACCAGGACTGAACAGGGCGTTGAGGATGACGAATTTGGCAATGAAACCCGAAAGGGGCGGCAAGCCGGCTAGCACAATGGTGCAAGCGGCAAAGCATGTACCCAACACGGCAATCGTTCTTGGAATGGCTACTCCGATAATTTCTTCGCTTTCCATTTCTTCATCATCGTAACCGAACGCTTCCATGGTAACGGCCAAAACGTTTGCTGCCATATTCTGCCCTCTTTCAACTAGTTCGATGAGCATGAATAGAGCACTGATTGCGAGTGTGGAGCTGGCAAGATAAAACAGGGCACCAGCGGTTACTTCGGTTTGTACCAGACCGATGCTTGCCAGCAGTGTGCCGGATGAGATTAGTACCGAGAAACCGGCAAATCGTCCCGGTGTCTGTGAAGCAAGAACCCCGACAGTACCAAAGCCGATCGTCGCCAGACCCCCATAAAGCAGTATCTGCGCTCCCAGACTTTCCGAAAAGCCGGGATCATTCCCGAAAAAAAGCAATGACAGACGCAGCAGTACATAAATGCCGACTTTACTCATGATGGCAAAAATGGCTGCTGATGGCGCTGGTGCTGCGGCGTAGGTCGTCGGAAGCCAGAAATTCAACGGCCACATACCTGCTTTAATGAGAAAAGCCACACTCAGAATGGCTGCTCCGGATTCCAGCATCGTGCGGTTTGCCTCATTGATTTGCGGGATACGTATGGCCAGATCGGCCATGTTGAGCGTGCCAGTAACACTGTAAATCAGAGCTACTCCGATCAGAAACAGCAGTGAAGCGACAAGGTTGATGGCGATGTAGTGTAACCCCGCCTTTACCCGCAATAACCCTGATCCGTGTAATACCAGACCATAGGATGCTGCCAGCATAACTTCGAAGAATACGAAGAGATTGAACAGATCTCCGGTCAGAAACGCGCCATTCAACCCCATCAGCAGTAACAGAAACAGAGTATGAAAATGGACACCGGCCTTCTGCCAGCGCCCGAGTGAAAATATCAGAGAAGGTAGAGCGAGCATCGCGGTCAGAACCAGCATCATCGATGACAGGCGATCCAGCACCAGATTGATAGCAAATGGGGGTGGCCAGTTACCCAGCAGGTAGACCGCAATCCTGTCTTCATTCGCACTGTCATTTGTATGCACAATGCACAGAAGCAGAATCGATATCACCAACAATACAACGGTGGATAGAACGGATACGAAGGCTTTCACGTGCCGCGCACGATCATCGAGAAAAAGCAGCAACACTCCGGTGATGAATGGAATCAGAACCGGTGCAATGACAAAGTGTTCCAGAGATAAATTCATCGGTCGGGTTCCTTACCATCAACATGATCGGTGCCCGTCAGACCGCGTGAGGCAAGCAGGACGACCAGAAAGAGTGCCGTCGTGGCAAAGCCGATGACGATGGCTGTCAGTACCAGGGCCTGAGGTATCGGATCGGCAAACGTTGTCGGATCAATTTGAGCACCTGCTTGCGTGACCGGCGGTTTGTCTGTCACCAGCCGTCCCATGCTGAAAATGAACAGGTTGACAGCATAAGAGACCAGTCCCAGCCCAATGATGACTTGGTAGGTGCGAGGACGCAGCAGCAGCCATACACCTGATCCAACCAGTATGCCGATACCGAGAGACAGAACCAGTTCCATTAATCTTCCTCCCCGGTTTTTTCAGTGTCTGCGGAGCGCGTGCGATAGCTGCGAAGGGATTGATGTGCTATTGCAATCAGCATCAGTGCGGTTGCACCGACAACCAGTAACAGGACACCCAGATCGAAGAACAGTGCTGTGGCGACCGGTAATTCTCCGATCAGTGGTATTTCCAGATGATCGAAATGTGAAGTCAGGAAGGGGAATCCAAACAGCCATGATCCTGTTCCGGTCAGCACCGCTAGCAGTAAACCAGAGCCAATCCAGCGAACTGGCCGAATATAGAGACGGTCTTCCACCCAACGGGTTCCACTGGCGAGGTACTGTAACAAGAGGCCGATAGCCAGTGTAATACCGGCAGCAAACCCGCCACCTGGCAGATCATGGCCGCGCAGAAAGAAATAAACCGCCAGCAGAATGATGAACGGGAACATCCACTGCATGACGATTGAAGGTACCATCAGATAGTCATGCATGGTTTCTCCGATGCTGCGTTCGGGATGATTGTCATCAAAAGCATTCTGTCTGCGCTGCTGCTCGGGAATATCGATACTGTCCGGTGCAGGCCGGAAACGCCGCAGCAGTGCGTAAACGGTGAGTGCCACGATGCCCAGTACGGTGATTTCACCGAAGGTATCAAAACCACGAAAATCGACCAGGATGACATTGACGACATTGTTACCACCTCCTTCCGAATGAGCTCGCTCCAGAAAAAATTGGGCGATCGAATCGGACAATGGTGTATTGGTCATTGCTTTGTAGGCTGTTAGTGCCATTCCCCCTCCACAGCCGACAGCCAGTGTCAAATCCCGGAATCTGCGTGTCCAGGCAACCGGTGTCAAAGCATTGTCGATTTGTTCTACCCTTTTTGGTAGCCAGCGCAGACCCAGCAGGATCAGAACGGTAGTGACGATTTCTACCAGTAACTGGGTCACTGCCAGATCGGGTGCGGAAAACCAGACAAAGGTGATACAGGTGACGAGACCTGCTCCTCCCATCAGAATCAGTGCAGCCAGACGGTGATATTTGGCCTGATAAGCAGCACCAAGTGCGCAGGCGATGCCGATTCCCCAGAGTATTGCAAAAACGGGATCAATTCCGGTCAGTACCGGTAAACCGAAATCGATGCCTGCTTCAAAGAATGGCCAGCTGCCGGCGAGCAAGGCAATCAGCATGACCAGAAACAGTTGCGGTTGAAGACGATGTGTGCCGAAAAACTCTTCCAGCCAGCGTGCCCATCGCCACGAGAGCGTAACCAGCATCCTGTCAAAAATATGCTGACCTTTGAAATGACTCAGACCAGGCGGGCCATCTTCACATCGGGCAAGATAGTTTTTCAATAACAGATAAAGCAATACCCCGCTGATGAGTGCAATCACACTCATAATCAGTGGAGTATTGATGTCATGCCATATAGCCAAACTGTACTGCGGTGTATGTTCACCCAGTACTGAGATCACGGCGGTATGCAGATAAGGACCGACAGTCATGCCAGGAATAATGCCGACAATGAGGCAGGCCAGTACCAGAAACTCGATTGGCAATCGCATCCAGTGTGGAGGTTCATGAGGTTCACGCGGAAGCTCGAGTGCTTTCTCACCGAAAAAGACAGTATGAATAAAACGCACGGAATAGGTTACCGCAAAAGCACCCGCAATCGTTGCGACATAGGGAAGCATGCCATCCAATACAGAGCCGGAATGTTGTCCGAGTGTTTCGGCAAAAAACATTTCTTTCGAAAGGAACCCATTGAGGAGCGGTACACCTGCCATAGCAGCACTGGCTACCATGGCGAGCGTGGCCGTGATCGGCATGTAGCTGAACAATCCGCTCAGTTTGCGCATATCACGTGTTCCGGCTTCATGATCGATGATACCGGCGGCCATGAACAGGGATGCCTTGAAAGTGGCGTGGTTCATCATGTGAAAAATCGCTGCTACAGCAGCCAATGGACTGCCAAGGCTCAGTAGCGTGGTAATCAGGCCGAGATGGCTGATGGTCGAATAGGCTAGTAATCCCTTGAGATCCTGCTGGAAGATGGCGAAGTAAGCGCTGAGCAGCAGTGTACTCATGCCAGCCAGCCCGAGTATGAAAAACCATTCATCAGTACCGGACAATACCGGCCACAGCCGAGTGAGCAGAAACACACCTGCTTTTACCATCGTGGCTGAATGCAGATAGGCGGATACCGGAGTGGGTGCAGTCATGGCGTTAGGCAGCCAGAAATGGAACGGGAACTGCGCACTTTTGGTCAGTGCTCCCAGCAGGATGAGTATCAGTGTAGGAACGTACAGCTCATGTTCCCGGATTGTGTCACCTGCCGCCAAAACGCTGTCGAGGTCATAGCTGCCGACGATGTAACCGACGAGAATCAACCCGACAAGTAGGCAAAGGCCACCGGCTCCCGTGATGATCAATGACATGCGCGCACCTTCGCGTGCCGCTGCATTATGATGCCAGTAACCGATCAGCAGGAATGAAAAGATACTGGTGAGCTCCCAGAAAATGGCCAGCAGAATCAGATTACCCGCGATGACCATACCTTGCATGGCGCCGGCGAAAGCCAGCAGAAAGGAGAAAAAACGCGGAACCGGATCCCTGGGAGACATGTAGTAACGTGCATAAAGTACCACGAGAAACCCGATACCGGTAATCAGCATCGAAAACATCCATGCAAAACCATCCATCCTGAGTGTGAAGTTCAGGCCGCATCCAGGCAGCCATTCAATTTCGTTACGAAGGATTTCCCCCCCGGAAATGAATGGATAAAGGCCGATAGTGATAATAAGCGCCGCGATCATTACGCTACCCGCCAGCCACGCTTCCGTATTACGGGCATTAGCCGGCAGTATTGCAGCCAGTGCACTACCGACGAAAGGTAACGCTATCAGAAAATACAGGAGATCTTCGCTGTTCATCCTCAGAAAAACAATGTAAATGGTATTGCCGGGGGTGCCGGCAGAATTAAATCAGATGATCGACACCGGATAATTGCATCGGGCCGATATCCGACAGGGCAACAGTTCGCAGCCGCCGGGAATAGCATCAGGCATACCCTGGAAATCCGATGATCCCAATCCGGGTACAGGTTCCGTGATGAGCTGCAAATTGCTGGAAATTATACTGTCGATAATCAGGCAGTACCCACCTGATTAAAAATGATTTCCCGGCCTGATTTTATTTTTGTCCGGTCAATTCAGTAATAGTAACAAATCTCAAATGCCGCTGCACAGGCGAAAAAGATTACTTCAATCAGCCGGAACAGCCTCTGACTCTGGTGGTGAGCGCAGTTCGCGGGCGGTTGGTTTGCAGCGCCTGCATGGTTTCACCGATGATGGTCAGTAAATTCATAATTTGGAAAGGGGAATAACCGGTTTGTCTATCGGCCCGTCTTCGATGATTCGTCCGTCCTGGAGTCGGATCAGACGGTGAGTCCAAGCAGCCAAGTATGTTCACAAGGTGGATTTTCCGGAGCCGGAATGGCCCATGATTGCGACAAATTCCCTACGTCGTATCGTGGAAACTGACATCAAATATACCTGCAGGCTGAGGGAGGAACCGGTATGGTTACCCCGCCGGTAGATCTGTGTACCGATATCAACCAGTTCCAGCGGTGCGAGCGTCTCGTCGGCGGATGTTGTGCGTACGATATCCCCCGGTCGGCAGCCCGGGTTTTTATATCATACCTTCCGGATTTCCTTATAGTGAAAAATAGCCGTAAATTGCACCAGTGAACAGGAAAAGAATGATTCTTCTGCGGGAGTTGAACATGAAAACCAATACCTTTATCGAATGAGGCCTATTGGCTCGCTGAATTTTTAGCAGCAGAAATGATTGAATAAAATCTATTTTTTTTCTTTTTCGGCTGCTACGAATTCCTTGATTTGTCGCAGACGTGCTTCCACGCTGGATAACTGGTAGAAATTATCATGTTTATGGCGCAAAGCGATCTGGAGCTGTTCTATTGCTGCCCTTAGATTGCCCTCACGGATCAGCGCCTCGGCTTCAGCCTGATGTTGCAGCAAGGCATTTCCCAGTGCGGCATGACACTGGGCTGTAAGCCGGTAGATCCGGATGTCGTCATGGATGAACTGGGATTGGCCATTGATGAAGTCCAGCGCAGCCTGGGCATCCTCGTGTTGCAGCAGTGCATCGGCGTAATCGTAAACCAGCGCGCGATAATGCGGGAAGGATTGCAATGCAGATTGATACAGCCGGAAAGCGTCATCAGTCTGGCCGTTGGCAAATTTGACGCGCGCCGCAAGCGTTTCAATCATGGCAGCGGATTGCAGATAATCACCCTCTACCTGAATAGATTTTCCCAGACGATGGTTCTTGAGCGACTGGGCCGAAGAATCAGATTGAATAGCCCGGTAAAGCGTATTTAATTCCTCATCTGCTAGTTTGAACTGTTTCGCACGCAGCAAGGCTTGGATCAGGCCATATCGTTCTGCAATTTCGTTGATATAGCGTTTATCTTGCAGACGTGCTTTGAATTCATTAATGACTGAAGCCGGATTACCGCGAGAGGCACGGATCTTGGCACGAACCAGATGGAATTCCAGGCTGTCCTGAATCTGCCGGTAACCCAGCTGCCGGGTACGATTCTGGATGTCAGCGATACGCTCATGCGTGACCGGGTGAGTCATGAGGTAAGAGGGCATTCCATTTTCGTAATAGCGGCTGGCATGTTGCATGCGCTCAAAGAAGGAGGACATGCCGTGCGGATCAAACCCCGCCTTGACGAGCATGTTGAATCCGACACGATCAGCTTCTTTTTCATGCTTGCGAGTGAAATTCAGCTGGGATTGTATGGCGCTGGCTTGAGCGGTGGCCAGGACTGCCTGACCGGCATTGGGATTGGAACGGGAGGCAAGAATGGCAATTGCCAGTGCAGCGATTGATCCGAGTAGGCCTAAATACGAGGTTCCGGAGATCATTCGGGCAAGATGCTTTTGAGTGACGTGCGCAATTTCATGCGCCATGACACCGGCCAGTTCCGATTCGTTTTGTGCAGCGGTGATGAGGCCGCTATGAAATCCCACGAATGCGCCCGGTAGAGCAAAGGCGTTGATTGAGGAATCATTGATGGCAAAAAATTCGAACGGATTATCCGGATTGGTCTGGCCTGCGGCAGTAATCAGCCGATTGCCCAGCCGGGTCAGATAATCGGCAATTTCAGGATCGTCCAGATAGCTGGAATCCGCGCGGATCTCGCGCATGATCTGTACGCCGATCTGCCGCTCCTGGCGGGGAGTGACACTGGCCTGGGAAACATCACCCAGATCGGGCAGTTCCTGTCCAAATATATGGGCAGGAAATAACAAGGGCACAATGATGAAAAGGTAGCGAAATTTCATATCGCGTTTGATGGTTGCCGACAGATCGAGTTCCATCATACCGGTGAACCGACTCTGATTTGTGATCTTCTTACAGCTGGCTCGATGAATACAGTGGTGTCATCCGGGCAGCTCAATCTGGAAACCCGGAAGTCAGCGGAAATCGCCATGATCGGCCGAAATCACGCCGCGTGATCCGGATACCAAGTGCTGCCTGCCGGCGTTTGTATTCACTGGAATGGATCATGCGCAGCACACGTCGGACGATTTCTTCGGGATAGTTCATGGCGATGATTTCTGTTGCTGACAGATCGTTTTCCACATACGCTTCGATGATTGCATCCAGTACATCGTATGGCGGGAGGCTGTCCTGATCGGTCTGGCCCGGGCGCAACTCAGCCGAAGGCGGGCGCTGCAGAATACGATGTGGAATGATCGGTGAAATCTGGTTGCGATAATGGCAAAGCCGGTAAACCAGTGTCTTGCTGATATCCTTGAGTATCGAAAATCCGCCGGCCATATCTCCGTATAACGTGCTGTAACCCACGGCGGTTTCAGATTTGTTACTCGTTGGCAGCACCAGCATGCCGGACTGGTTGGCCAGCGCCATCAGCAATGTTCCGCGGATACGAGCCTGCAGATTTTCTGCAGTGGCCGAAGTCCCGGACCCAGAGCAGGCATGCAACTCGGCCTGCAACGCTTGCTGGAACTGATCGAACAACCCGGTAATCGGTATCTCGGCATGGTGCACCCCCAGGTTGTCTGCCATGATCTGGGCATCCTGGATACTGATGTCGGCGGTGTAAAGGGAAGGCATCATCACGGTTCTGATCCGTTCAGCACCGAGGGCATCCACTGCGATTGCCAGTACCAGTGCAGAATCAACACCACCGGACAGACCGATCAGCACACCAGGAAATCTGTTTTTGGTGATGAAATCATGCAGGCCCAGGCACAATGCGGTGTAAATACTTCCGACCTGATCCGGCAATGTGGAACATTTTCCAGAGATCGACTGATGATCGTGAATTTCGATCACAGCGAGCGCTTCCCGAAAAGCAGGCAGCTGACAAACGAGTTTACCGCTGTGATCCATCGCGAATGAAGCACCATCGAATACCAGTTCATCCTGCCCGCCGACCGGATTGATATAAACAGCTGGCAGCCCGGTTTGTGTGATTCCCTCGCGCAGTGTCCGGTAATGGTCAGTCTGGCTGTCGATGGAGTAGGGAGAAGCATCTACGGTCAGCAGAATCTGGGCACCGGCAACCTGCAGTGATTGCAGATGAGCCGCATGCCGATAATCGGAACAGGTTGTCAATCCAAAAAGTGTACCGCTGCATTCGAACGTGCAGAGCGGGTTGCCGGTGCTGAAATAACGACGTTCATCCTGTAACCGGTCAGAGAATAAATGCTGTTTGCAATGTGTCGCCAGCAGGCGGTCATCCCGAACGATGGAAACAGCATTGAACAGATTGCCGTCCATATTGTGAGGATGCCCGACGATCAGCGTAATGTCATGCACTTGGGCGACAAGTTCCATAAGCGCCTGATGGCAGGCTTGTAAAAACTCCCTGCGCAGCAGCCAGTCTTCCGTGAGATAGCCGCACAGCGACATTTCCGGTGTGACAACCAGATCAGCACCAGCTTTCCTGGCTTGCTGGCAGGCACGTAGTATTTTGAGTTGATTCCCGTTCAGATCACCTGCCGTGCAGTTGATTTGTGCAAGCGCGATCTTCACGGCAAAAAGAAATGTAAGAAGAGATGCCGGTAAGCGGTTGACGCCCGGTCAGAAAGGCAGGGCTGCATCCGGCCTGGCTTGCAGGATGACTCGGCGGAAATCCTGCTGGATACGTTCCAGCGCGGCCTGATTATCCGCCTCGAAGCGCAGCACCGCGACCGGCGTGGTGTTGGATGCCCGGATCAGACCGAATCCATCTTTGTATTCCACTCGCAGGCCATCGATCGTAATGACCTGGTCGGCTTCAGGAAAGTCTGCATCGCGCTGAAGCTGAGCGATCAGAGCGTGATTTTCTCCTTCCTTGAGTCTGATCTGCAGTTCGGGGGTATTGATCGTGTCGGGCAGAGCGTGCAGCACCGCAGCCGGGTCAGCCTGTTTGCTGAGCAGTTCCAGCAGACGTGCACCGGCATACAGGCCATCAT
The DNA here is from genome assembly GCF_040256045.1 of Nitrosomonas sp. Lineage (GTDB taxonomy): Bacteria > Pseudomonadota > Gammaproteobacteria > Burkholderiales > Nitrosomonadaceae > Nitrosomonas. The sequence continues at coordinate 7,646 of NZ_JBDZWD010000031.1, read as the reverse complement.
CGAATCCGTACCAGCGTTCCTTGAAGAAGATATGGCCGCTCATTTCACCGGCCAGTAATGCACCGGTTTCCTTTAGCTTGGCCTTGATGAAGGAGTGTCCCGTTTTCCACATGACTGGCTTGCCACCATGCTGGATGATCCAGGGTGCCAGTGTGCGTGTGCATTTGACATCATAGATGATCTGACCACCGGGGTTTCTGGATAGTACATCGGCGGCCAACAGCATGAGCTGGCGATCCGGATAAATGATGCTCCCATCTTTGGTGACGACACCCAGACGATCACCATCGCCGTCGAAGGCAAAACCGATTTCAGCATCGGTGGTAGCCAGTGTCCGGATGACATCCTGCAGGTTTTTCGGTACTGAAGGATCAGGATGATGATTCGGGAAGGTACCATCGACTTCACAAAACAGTTCGATTACTTCACAGCCCAATCGGCGATACAGTTCGGGCGCCAGTACACCGGTGACGCCATTGCCGCTGTCAACAACGATCTTGATCGGCCGGGCAAGTTTGACATCCGCGACGATTCGTTGCAGATAACTTTGTACGATGTCATGCTGACGATAACTTCCCTGTCCGTGCTGGAAGTTGTCCTGCTCGATACGCAGACGCAGGGCCTGGATTGCCTCTGCTGCCAATGTTTCACTACCCAGTACGATTTTAAGACCGTTATATTCGGGTGGATTGTGACTGCCAGTCACCATTACGCCCGAGTAGCCGCACAATTCGTGTGCAGCGTAGTACAGTACTGGTGTGGGGACCATACCCACATCGATGACATCGATTCCACTTTTGCGGATACCGTTCGTCAGTGCCTGTGCCAGCTCTGGCCCGGACAGGCGGCCATCGCGGCCGATCGCAATGGCGGTAAGCCGGCGTTCACGTGCCTCAGAACCAATGGCGTGACCGATGAGTTCTACTGCTGCTGGCGTCAGCGCGGTTTCTACGATGCCACGAATGTCATAAGCCTTGAAAATTTCAGGTGCAATATTACTCATGCAGTAACGACTCCCTGGTTCGGATAAATGATGAATGACAGGAAGGCCGGATACCTATCCATGTCATGAATGATGGTGGTCCGGATTCGGCGTTCCTATCAGGACATACTGCGTACTGCAGTAAGGGCATATGACCTTGCCGGTTGCTTCGATCTCGAGAAAAACGCGCGGATGCCAGCTTCTCGTATCCATCGCTGGATTGGGGCAATACAGCGGCAAATCATCCGGGCTGATTTCGATTTCTTGTGGATATGGATAGGTACAGGTAGAAAGTGTATTCATGGGCGATTCACAGTCTGGTTTAGCAATTAATCATAATGCGTCCAATCGGCGTAATGCAGCCAATCTGCATGTTTGTCTGATTTGCCGTTGACGCAGTCAAAAAATAAAGTTTGCAGTTGTTCGGTGACAGGACCGCGTTTACCGTTACCAATCATGCGGCAATCCAGTTCACGGATCGGCGTGACTTCTGCTGCCGTACCGGTAAAGAAGGCCTCATCCGCACAGTAGACTTCATCACGGGTAATTCGTTTTTGAATGACCTCGATACCAGCTTCCTGTGCCAGTTGAATGACCGATGCACGCGTGATGCCTTCCAGACAGGCTGTCAGATCAGGTGTGTAAAGCTTGCCTTTTTTGATGATGAAAATGTTTTCACCGGAACCTTCCGCGACATAACCATCCACATCCAGTAGCAGGGCTTCCTGGTAGCCGTCCTGTGCAACTTCCTGATGTGCCAGGATCGAATTGGTATAGGTAGCTACCGATTTGGCGCGACACATGTTGATATTGACGTGGTGGCGGGTGAAGGAGGAGGTTTTGACACGAATCCCGTTTTTCAGTGCATCTGCACCCAGATAGGTTCCCCATGGCCAGGCAGCGATGGCGACGTGGACTGACAGATTTTTGGCGGATAATCCCATGGCTTCCGAGCCGTAGAAGACAATTGGACGGATATAGCCGGAGGTTAACCCATTCTGCCGGACGACATCACGCTGTGCCTGTATCAGTGTGGGCTGATCAAAGGGAATTTTCATTCTGAAGACATGTGCCGAGTGAAACAGACGTTCCGTATGCTCGGGCAAACGGAAAATGGCTGGTCCTCCGAGTGTCTGATAGGCGCGCAACCCTTCGAATACACCCATTCCATAATGCAGGGTATGGGTAAGTACATGGGTCGTGGCATCGCGCCATGGAACCAGCTCTCCGTCATACCAGATAACCCCGTCACGGTCCGCCATCGACATGCTGAAACTCTCCTGTGTTAGATTTGTAAACTGAATAACGGGAAGTATTCGTCAGCCGGATCATCCGGCATTTCCCCAGAAACCTTGCTGTATTCTAGCGTATTTTTGCCAGCGACAATGCCGGCAGCACGTGATGAATTCGAAACCGTGACAAAAAATGTGATAATTCCCGAAAGCGAATTCATTCTTCTATCATTTCTGAGCGATCATCGTTATTCATGCAACCACTTCGTTTCGATGCACTGATCATTGGTAGCGGTCTGGCCGGACTGACACTTGCTCTGAATCTTGCAGAAACCCAAAAGGTCGTACTGGTGACCAAGCGAACGTTACACGACAGCTCCAGTGCGTGGGCGCAAGGGGGGATTGCCGCCGTGCTGTCGATCGAAGATTCACCGGAGGCGCATATCCGCGATACGCTGATTGCCGGTGCAGGTTTGTGTAATGAAGCCATGACCCGTCATATTGTGGAAAACGGTCCACGGGCTGTCAAATGGCTGATTGCCCGAGGGGTCGATTTCACCCGGGATGATCACAATGAAACCGGTTATCACCTGACCCGAGAGGGCGGTCATAGTGTGCGTCGCATCATTCATTCTGGCGATGCCACCGGTAAAGTGGTGCAACTTACACTGACTAGACAGGCAGCACAACATCCAAATATCACCGTGCTGGAGCACCATATCGCAGTGGATCTGATCACTAGTGAGAAGCTGTCTCATGGTGGAGAGAATAACCGCTGCTACGGGGCTTATGTGCTCGATATCCGCGCCGGGAAAGTGCGCACGATCGCGGCGTGTAATACGATTCTGGCCACCGGCGGTGCGGGTAAGGTCTATCTCTATACGACCAATCCCGATGTATCCACTGGAGATGGTATTGCCATGGGGTGGCGTGCGGGGTGTCGTGTTGCCAATATGGAGTTTGTTCAGTTTCATCCCACTTGCCTGTATCACCCGCATGCCAAATCCTTTCTGATCAGTGAAGCAGTGAGAGGAGAGGGAGGCATACTGAAGCTGCCTGATGGTGAGCGTTTCATGCTCCGGCATGATGAGCGGGCCGAACTTGCTCCGCGTGATATCGTGGCGCGTGCAATCGACTTCGAAATGAAGAAACGCGGGCTGGATTGTGTATTTCTGGATATTTCCCACCAGCCAGCCGATTTTCTGGTGCAGCATTTTCCAACTATTTACAAGCGCTGTCTGGAACTGGGTATCGACATTACCCGTGAGCCCATTCCTGTAGTTCCGGCAGCCCACTATACTTGTGGCGGGATCATGACTGATCGACGCGGACGAACTGATCTCGACAATCTGTACGCCATGGGTGAAACCGCACATACCGGCTTGCATGGTGCTAATCGTCTGGCCAGTAATTCTTTGCTGGAATGTCTGGTCACTGGTCTTTCAGCAGTCGAGGATATTCTGGTTCGCTCTCCAGCACAGGATCTGCCGTTACCGGACTGGGATGAAAGCCGTGTGACCGATGCCGACGAGGAAGTCGTAATTTCCCATAACTGGGATGAGTTACGCCGTTTTATGTGGAATTATGTAGGCATCGTGCGTACCAGCAAACGTTTACAGCGGGCACAACACCGCATCAGGCTGCTGAGTGAGGAAATTGGTGAGTACTATTCCAATTTCCGGGTAACCAGTGATTTGCTTGAGCTGCGCAATCTCGTGTGTACTTCTGACCTGATCGTGCGAAGCGCAATGCTGCGGCATGAGAGTCGCGGGCTGCACTTCAGCCGGGATTACCCTGAAATACTGCCGCAAGCCGTTGACACGATCCTGTCACGAGAATGATAAAAAATTGGCAAGGTTTGTATGTACTCCCCGCGACGGTGTCGTCATGGAATGGATCTGATCAGCGGATACTAAGTGCTTTATCCCATGTCGGTGGGAATGGAATCGCTGATGGATGATGAATTGAAGTCGCTGGAAGATAAGATCGACCTGCTGATCGGGTTGTATCAGGAGACGCGTGAGGAAAATGCCAGATTGTATCGTTTGCTTGAAAATGCAGAGGCGGTAAATCGCCAGCTTGCCGAGCGGATGCAAACCGCAGCTGAACGCCTCAAGGTTTTACTGAACAATCTGCCCGAGGGCTGAAGTGAATAAAGATACTGTTTTGAATGTAATCGTAATGGAGCAGGAATTTCGTATTCACTGTTCGGAAGAAGAACGTGAAGATTTATTGCTTGCGATTTCCTGTCTCAATAAAAAAATGGAGGAGATAAAATCAGCAGGCAAGATTGCCGGAACGGAGCAGATTGCCATTGCCGCCGCCATTAGCATTACCCGTGAATTGCTCAGTATTCGTTCGCAGGGTGGTTTTGACATGAATGAATTTAAGCGTAGAATCGAACTGCTGGAGTCCAAGGTAAGTGATGCGCTTGCCGGTATCAGGACCATCCTTAAGAATAAAATCGAATAATTTAGCGCGTCGTGCGTTGTGTGCCAGAGCAATTGCGACAGATTTAACCCCTGCGGTGTTTGTCAAGGTTTGTATTCTTTGAACCAATTCTTTGTATTTGGCTGCTAGTCGATGGTTGCTGTTGTGCGTACTCTCTCGTGGAGCATGCCTGATGCGGCCGACAGGCGGCCACTCTTGAACCTGTGGTTCAAGATAACAACCTGACGGCATTCGCGGGGACCCCTTTCCTTTTAGTGGTTTCAGTTTTTTCCCATATCCTATTCGTGAAAATATGCGTTACTGGCTGATGAAATCAGAGCCGTCGGAAGTAAGTATCGATGACCTTGTTGCCCGGCCGGGGCAGACAGTGCCCTGGGATGGTGTACGCAACTATCAGGCGCGTAATTTCATGCGTAACCAAATGCAGCTTGGAGATCTGGCTTTTTTCTATCATTCGAGCTGCCCCGAACTAGGTATTGCCGGCATCGTCGAAGTTTCAAGGCTTGCTTATCCGGATGAAACACAGTTCGACTCGACCAGCAAATATTTCGACCCAAAATCGACGCGTGAGAATCCGCGCTGGTTCAATGTCGAAATCCGGTTTCTTCGTAAGACCCGCTTGCTTTCCCTCAGAGAGCTGCGCAGTTATCCCGAACTGGCCGGTATGCGTATCCTGCAGAAAGGCAACCGGCTGTCCATTACCCCCATTGATCCATCGGAATGGAAATTCATCGAGGCAAAGCTGCAGTAGTGATGCCATGCATTTGCCTGTCCCTGATATTTTCATGCTTGTGCATCAGGATATTTGAAATTACCAGTGAGATATTCCAAATATGGAAGCGTGGCCGGTTTACCTGCTGACGGGGAGTGCAGTCGGTTTCTTTGCGGGATTGCTGGGTATCGGTGGTGGGCTGCTGATGGTGCCGATACTGGCCTCCGTTTTCATGTCTCTGGGTTTTCCGGCTGACCATATTCTGCATATTGCACTGGGAACGACTACGGCGATCATTACCCTGACCGCGATTTCCAGCCTGCGTGCTCACCATGCCCATGGTGCCGTGAACTGGTGGATTGTGCGCTATATTACGCCCGGAATCATTGCGGGTGCGCTGGCTGGTTCTACTCTGGCCGGCCAGTTGTCGAGTCGGCTATTGGGTATCATTTTCGTTTTATTCATCTATTTCGCGGCCACGCAAATGTGGCTCAATCTCAAGCCGGGTACGGGCCATGTTCTGCCAGGAAAAACTGGCATGTTTGCTGCCGGCAGTGTGATCGGTGCGTTATCCAGTCTGGTAGCAATTGGCGGGGGATTACTGACAGTACCGTTTCTCTCCGCTTGTCAGGTCCGGTTGCACCATGCCATCGGTACGGCAGCTGCCGTCGGGTTTCCGGTTGCGCTGGCCAGTGCGGCGGGCTATGCCATTAATGGTTTGTTGCTGGCACAGCCATTGCCGGATTATGCACTGGGCTATATTTATCTGCCTGCTCTGATCACGGTGGGGTTGGCAAGTACGGTGACAGCACCGCTGGGAGCCAGAGCGGCGCATGTTTTGCCTGCAGTGTTACTCAGAAAAATTTTTGCAGGCCTGCTTTATTTGCTGGGAACCAAGTTATTGCTGGATTTATGGAATTAGTACCGGATTTTCAATCACCAGAAAAATTTTTCAGATCATGACCGACAATTTGTTGAAATACGGACCGCTGGGTCTGCCGGAGTATTCCGAGCGACGGTTGCTGCATACCGAGCTGAATGCGGATGTCTATGAACTGGTCAATATCCCGTTGCAGCTTTCTCATCTGGTTTTGCTTTCAGACCGACAATGGGTGAATAGGGAGCGTGAGCTGATCGTCCAGATTTGTGAACATTTCGGTATCCGGATTCTCAATGGCGCCTTCGATCAGTTGAGCGTCGAGCTGGGCGGTTTTCAATTGCGCTGGGAACGCCATACGGAATATTCCACTTATACTTTCTATAGTGAAGGCCCGTTCGAGGTTCCTTTTGCTCAGCCTGCCATCGCGCATGTCCCTCCGGAATGGCTGGAAAAATTGCCGGGAGAAGTGCTGGTCGCTACGCATATTGCACTGGAAGATCGCAGGCGCCCCAGCCGCAGCATGAGTGAACTATCCTCCCTGTTTTCCTCGAATACTGTGATCGGCTCCAAGGTTTCGGCGGGAAGTGCCAGTGTCTGGAGTGATAACCAGATCCATCTGGATGGATTTACCCGTTTTCTGATTCACGATGATAACTTGCGCAGCCGGCAGGTCGGCAGGCTGGTACAGCGTCTGCTTGAGATCGAGACTTATCGTATGCTGGCGATTTTGCCGATGACCATGACGCGCGAAATCATTCCCCAGCTGGAAAGATATGGCGAACAACTGACAGAGCTGATATCAACCAATATCGCGCCCAACTCTATCGAGGATGAACAGCGGTTGCTGGTAAAGCTGACCGCACTGGCCACGGAAATCGAAAGAATCTCTGCTCAGTCCAGTCATCGTTTCAGTGCATCGCAGACGTATCACACAATCATGCAACAGCGAATCACAGAATTGCGTGAGGAACGCATCGAGGGGTTGCAGATGTTGTATGAATTCAGAAAACAACGGGTTACCTCAGCTATGAGTACCTTTGATCTGGTTTGGTCTAAACTTGAAACACTATCACTGCGTGTAGAACGGGCGACTTCTATGCTGCGCACCCGGGTGGATATCTCGATGGAATCGCAAATCCGGGATCTGCTCAGGTCGATGGATACCCGGGCGTATCTGCAACTGCGTCTGCAGGAGACGGTGGAGGGCCTGTCGGTGGTTGTACTGAGTTACTACCTGCTCGGTATTACCGGTTACGGGCTGAAGGCTGCCAAGGCGGCAGGGCTGAATATCGATATTGAACTGATGACCGGTATCGCGATACCGGTCATTGTGATCATTGTATTTTTCGCTATCAGGCGTTTCCGCCGGATAGTAAGTAAATCAGCTTC
>NZ_JBDZWD010000030.1:0-27760 GCF_040256045.1 Nitrosomonas sp. | reverse complement strand
ACATTCATCTGCAAATGGGCCGGCAGCCGCCTGCTGTCCCAGGTATCCACAGGTACTTTGATTCCGGTTTCGTTGCGGATGAATACCGCGAGAGACTCAGTAAGCAACATGGTCTGATCCGGGTAGCTATCCAGCCATTCCAGAAACCGGGTAACGAATTGCGGCACTGGAATAGCATAGCGACGCACCGGCTTGGGCAGCATTTTTACGTACCAGCCGATCTTTTCCCGAATGAGCCCCGGCACCAGCCGGTCAAAGTGAAGTGGCATGATCTGATTGAGCAGAGGCAATGGTACTGTAACAGTCACCCCATCCAGAGGATGACCAGGGTCGAAACGGTAACTCAGGGGCAATACATGACCGGCTGCTGTCAGGGTCTCGGGAAATTGTTCGGCAGCCGTTCCGTCTACCGCCTGACGTATCAATCCTTCCCGTGTCAGGTAGAGAAGCTCGGGTTCCGTCTGTTCCGCCTGCTTACGCCATTTTTCAAATGCATTGCCGCTATAGATATTCGCTGGAATACGTGCAGCGTAGAATTCGAATATCTGCTGCTCATCGACCAGAATATCCTGCCGCCGCACCTTGCTTTCCAGCTCGCGGATTTCATCGATCAGTTGCTGGTTATACTGCAGAAAAGGTGCGGTGCTTTCATACTCCCCTGCCATCAGCGCCTGGCGTATGAAAATTTCGCGTGCATGTGCCGGGTCGATCGGGCCATAGGCGACGCGCCGTTTAGGAATGATAGTCAGGCCATACAAGGTGACTCGCTCAAATACCATGGCCTGAGCGCGCTGTTTTTCCCAGTGCGGATCAAAATAGTGTTTTTTACACAGCCGGCCCGCAATTCTCTCTAGCCAGGCCGGATCGATTGCCGCTGCACAACGCGCATAAAGTTTGGTAGTTTCTGCTAATTCAGCTGCCACCACCCATTTCGGTTGCTTTTTTCTCAGAGATGAACCAGGAAAAATCGAAAATTTGATTGCACGTGCACCCTCGTAAATCCCTTTTTCATCCGACTTGAAACCGATATTGCCCAGCAGTCCGGACAATAATGCCCGATGGATTTCATCATAGCTGGCCGGTGTCTGATTGGGGCGCAACCCCATCTCGCTGATCAGTGTATGCAACTGGCCGTGGATCTCGCGCCATTCCCGCATCCTGCGATGGGAAATGAAATTTTTCTGGCATTGTTCGATCAGTTTTTTATTGGATTTTTTGTGTTTGAGCAGCTCATTATAAAAATCCCATAATTTGAGATAGCCGATGAAGTCGGAGCGATCATCGCGGAATGGCTGGTGCGCCTGATCGGCCGCCTGCTGATGTTCGAACGGCCGGTCGCGCGGATCCTGCAAGCTGAGAGCAGAAGCGATGATCAGCACTTCGCTCAAACAATTTTCCTGCTTGGCGGCCATGATCATGCGGGCGATTCGTGGATCAGTCGGGAATCTTGCCAGTTGATGGCCGATTTGCGTCAGTCCCTTACGCTCATCCAGTGCGCCAAGCTCTGACAAAAGCTGATAACCATCTGCGATCATGCGCGGCGCAGGCGGCTGAATGAATGGGAATTGCTCGACATCCCCAATCTTGAGCGATTTCATACGCAGGATGACAGCGGCCAGCGAGGAACGCAGAATCTCGGGATCGGTATATTCCGGGCGGACATTGAAATCTTCTTCTGAATACAGCCTGAAACACACGCCATTCATTACCCGTCCGCAACGACCTGCGCGCTGGTTGGCCGATGCCCGGGAAATCTTCTCGACCAGAAGCTGCTCCACCTTGTTGCGGTAGCTGTAGCGGTTGATTCGCGCCAGCCCTGTATCGATCACATAACGGATACCGGGAACCGTAAGTGAGGTTTCGGCAACGTTGGTTGCCAGCACGATTCGCCGCTGCTGACCGGGAGCAAAAATACGCGCCTGTTCTGTATGAGATAACCGGGCAAACAGCGGCAGAATCTCCAAACCGGCCTTGCCACCCGGGCCGGAAAAAGTGTGTTTGCGCAATGTCTCGGCGGTTTCGCGTATTTCCCGTTCCCCAGGCAGGAATATCAGGGTATCGCCCTCCCCCATCCTCATCGCTTCATTGATCGCGCCAAGAATGGCCCGCGGCAGATCGCGATCTTCTCTGTCAATCGGATCATTGGGCCGGTAATGAATCTCTACCGGAAACAGCCTGCCGGATACCTCGATGACGGGTGCCTCATTGAAATGAGAGGAAAATCGCCCGGCATCGATGGTAGCGGATGTGATGATCAGCTTCATATCCGGGCGGCGCGGCAACAACTGCTTGAGATACCCGAGCAGGAAATCGATATTCAGACTGCGCTCGTGCGCCTCGTCGATGATGATGGTCTGATAGGCGCGCAACAATGGATCCTGCTGCGTTTCCGCCAGCAGGATGCCATCGGTCATCAGCTTGATGCGCGTATCGGGGTGAGTCTGATCAGAAAACCGTACTTTGTAGCCAACCAGTTTTCCAAGCGGGCTGTTCAGTTCCGTGGCAATACGTGCAGCAACGGTTCTGGCTGCAATACGCCGGGGCTGGGTATGACCAATGAGCTTTTTGGTACCCTGTTTCCCGACACCCTGTCCCAGCTCCAGGCAAATTTTTGGTAACTGTGTCGTTTTCCCGGATCCCGTCTCGCCACAGACGATGACAGTCTGGTGCTCTCTGATTGCACGTGCGATTTCTTCACGTCGTGCGACAACCGGCAGATCTTCCGGATAGGTGATGCAGAAAGTGGGTTCGGAGAGAGGTATCAATAAATATTACTTGCTTACGACGACCTTTTCTTTCTGGGTGCTGAGCGTGCCCTGTTCGATGATGGCGACTGTCAGCCTGGAAACGGCAACACGCTTGCCGGTTTCTTCTTCGGTAATATCCGTCTGCCAGACCTGGGTGCGTCTGCCGACATGCAACGGTGTACATACGCCGATGACATTGCCTTGCGTTACTGCCCGGATATGGTTGGCATTGATTTCGATACCAACAGCCCGATACTGCTCGGGATCGATCGTCATCCAGGCGGAGACGCTGCCCAGTGTTTCAGACAGCACGCAACTGGCTCCTCCGTGCAGGATGCCAAAAGGCTGGGTGGTACGATGATCGACCGGCATGCTTGCCTTGAGAAAATCAGGGCCGACTTCCAGAAAGCGAATACCGATATATACACCCATATTGGCATTGCGCAGCCCTTCCAGATAATCGAGAGTATAGTTTTTAAACCAGGTTGCTTGATTGGGGTTCATATTGGTCTCCGCGTACTTGACATATGCTCAGGAAAGCGCAGTGGAATGATCCGGAACCAGTACCGGGGTATTCTGCAAATTTCTTCGTTTTTCCACCGCTTCCGCCAGTTCAAACAGCACATGTTGTGTCATATCGAAATCGATGCAACCATCCGTGATGCTTTGCCCGTAAACCAGTTCTTCCCGTCGCTTACCTTCAACATTCTGTCTGCCGGCCACCAGGTGACTTTCAAGCATGATCCCGCTGATTGAGCAGTTTCCTTCCGCAATTTGCTGAGCCACATCGGCAGCCACTTCCGGCTGACGCCGGTAATCCTTGTGGCTGTTGGCGTGACTGCAATCGATCATCAGATAAGGAGGCAGCTTGGCTTTCTGCAGCGCTTCGACCGCAGAAGCAACACTCTCTGCATCGTAATTAGGGGATCTTCCGCCGCGCAGGATGATATGACAATCTTCATTCCCTCTGGTGGTGAAAGTAGCAACCCGGCCTTCTTTGGTGACTGACAGGAAATTATGCGGGTGGGATGCAGCACCAATCGCATCGATTGCGATATTCAGATTGCCGTAGGTGCCATTCTTGAATCCCACTGGACACGAAACACCGGAGGCCAGTTCACGATGTCCCTGGCTTTCAGTCGTCCGCGCTCCGATGGCCGCCCAACTGATGAGGTCAGCCACATATTGCGGGCTGATCAGATCAAGAAATTCAGTTGCAGCCGGCATATTTATATTACCCAGTTTCAGCAACAGATCGCGAGCAAGCCGCAATCCCTTGTCGATGTTGAAACTGTTATCCAGGTCCGGATCGTTGATCAGCCCTTTCCAGCCAACTGTTGTGCGAGGTTTCTCGAAATAAACCCGCATAATGATATGTAACTGATCTTTCAGCTCCTGACGCAGATGACTCAGTCGGGAAGCATATTCCACTGCCGCATCCACATCATGAATCGAGCATGGGCCACAGACGACAAGTAACCGGTCATCCTCTCCCCGCAAAATATCGTGGCACTCCTGTCTGGCAGTAACCACGGTTTCAGTCGCCTGTTCAGTCAGAGGATGATCATGAAGCAGTTTCACCGGCGTAATCAGCTCATCTCCTCTGATAATGCGCCGGTCGTCAGTTTTATGTTCCACTGATAATTCCTTGATGATTATTCCTTTTTGCACTTCCTTGTCACACTGGCAATACGGACTGCCCGACTTCATGTTGTGTGACCCGGTTCTGTTTTTAGCGGCAGCATTTTACTGCGATGTTCCGGCAGCTGCCATCATTCTTGCAATGAAGCCAGATGGCTGGCCACATCTTCCTTGCTGAAACCAATGGCGCTTGCAATACGATCGGCATGGCTGACACGGGAAATTCCGGGAATCAGCCGGTGAGACGGTTTCTCGGAAACGAACTCGACCTGCAGGTAGTTACCTATATTTTCCTGCTGTAAACGTTCACACAATTCATGGTTATGGGTTACCAGGATAGTGGTTGCACCCAGCTGATGAAATCCTTTCAGTACATATTCCGATAACGTCATTTTCTCTTCGAATGTGGTGCCTTCTGCCAGTTCATCAAGTACCACCAGAGAACGAGGAGTGGAATTGAAGAAAATTTCACGTGTTTGTTTCAATTCGTGTGCGAAACGTCCCATCCCTTCTTCCAGCTGGCCAGGATCGGGTATCTGATAAAAGATATGCTCGGCAGGCACGGCCCGTGCCTGGGCAGCGGGCACATAGGCCCCAGCCTGTGCCAGTAGCTGGATCTGGACGATCGTCTTGCAGTAGGCTGTCTTTCCGCCACTGTTCGGCCCTGTCACGATCAGCAGTCGTTTGTCACTATCCAATACGATATCGTTGGGCACATAATTCGGGCGAACCCTCGCCAGCAGGGGATTTCTGGCACCGGATACGACCAGTGTATGCCGCTCATCCATGTAAATTTCTGGCAGAACGGATCCTCCGGAAATCGAATGTGCATGGCGATGTAATGCCAGCAGCTCATCGAGCATACCCATGGCTTCGATTGCTTTGGCCAGCTCCGGACTTTGTCGGAACAACCTCTGCAGCGGGTATATCACTGAATCTCGATCCGAAGCGCTGATGGCCTGCAGAATGATGGGAATGATCGGTATGACCAAAATCAGCAGCCCGTAACCGACGTAGCTGGCTACCAGTTCATTCAGCGTGTTCTGAAAGAAAAGCAGCAGGCCAGCCACGAAAACCAGAAAAAAGGCGATAAACGGCCACTTGAACATGGAAGGGCGAAAACGCTGAACAGGCAAATACCGTGGCTTTTCCTCCCGGGTCATGAATTTTCCTTGCGATACATAGATAGGCCCATGCATCAGGGCATAAGTACGTGACCGGGCAAAGTCCCGCAGAGCCTGTACAAGTGTCCGCAGGTAATCACTCTCCGGCATGGGTAATGCTTCTGCCTCTTCGACCAGATCGACGACGAAACCGGTGCCATCGACGAACTGACGATATCCATAGCCGCCGAATTCCAGCCTGTCTTTACCGGTTTTATCTCGAGGATCATCCGTCGTCAGCCCCCCTGCAAATTCACCGTACAACAGGTGATGCAGCGATGCCTCGTCTGTCGCTATCTGTTTGATGTATTGTTCGAGCGCTTTCAACAGATCCGGGTTGGATTCCAGCTCGCGCAGCGCTTCCTGTTTACTTTGCAGCAACACGGCATCCGCCACAGGGCGGGCGAGCGAGCGGTAGAGTATGGATTGGCCTGTCAGGGTCTGTGCCTGGTTGATCTCATCGAACAGCGCATCGACTTCCACAGCAGCAAAAGTCTTGGCATCCAGTACGCCGTAATTATCTGCGGTCGGCCTGGTATCCCGTATTCCGGAAAGATTCTTGCCGGATGACAAAATGAAACTTTCGCGCCAGACAGAAGCCGCGGTATCTTGTGTTGTATCATTCATGGTTCGGATTGTAATGGCTTGCAATTAAATTCAGTGCTTCCAACTTTAGCCGATTTTGCCACTTTATGCTGGATTGATGACAATAGAAACCATGACCAGGCTTTTGGGAATCTCTGATTAAATCCCATATGGCCGCACACTGTATCGCGCTTCTTGTGATCATCATGATTTTGCCTGCAATGCGACTCATGAAGAGCTTGATCAGAGGTTTCTTAATCCAATACACGTAACAGATCTTTCAGACTGAAGTTTGACTGCGATGCGCAAATTTTTTAAAAAATACCTGCCCTCCCATGAAAGTATCCGGCAAAACCGTTTTATAAATTTTTTCGGCACGCTGCTGTATCATCACAACCTTTGGCATTTGCATCGCCGCTCTGTTGCCGGAGGTGTGGCGGCAGGTCTGTTCGCCGGCCTGATTCCGGGCAGCAACCCGGTACAATTCTTTTTTGCCGCTCTGTTCTCCGTGATATTCAAAGTCAATCTGCCCATTGCTGCTTTCGTGACGCTCTATTCCAACCCTTTTACCATCGTGCCCCTTTACCTTGCGGCCTATACACTGGGTGGCTGGGTGACAGGTGGGGTAAAAAATTCGAGCCTGCCCCCGCTGGAACTGGGCCTGCTGGATAAAAATCTTTCGGAATGGGTTCCCGTCCTGACCGATTATCTAGTTACATTCGGGAAACCACTGATGGCCGGATTGTTTCTGCTCGCCTCTCTGCTATCCATCACCGGTTATTTCACGGTACGAATTCTCTGGCGCTATTACGTCGTACATGCATGGCACAAACGGGCCAAACGCCACCATTCTGATAAATAATTTTCTGTTTTTTCATCCTCATGTCCAGATCACGACGGCTAATTCGCATAGCAGGCATTGCACTGGTATTCGCTGCAACAGGCTCTACCGTCTGGTATCTGACGCGAAGCACCCCTCAGGAAGTCGAGCTGGTCACTGTCAGTCGCGGTATCGTCGAAGCTACTGTGGTCAATACTCGTGCCGGTACGGTCAAAGCATGCCGGCGTGCCAAATTATCGCCGGCAGCTGGTGGCCAGGTTATCCACCTGCAAATCAAGGAAGGCGATCGGGTCAAAGAAGGTCAGATTCTGCTCGAGTTATGGAACGCCGATTTGCAGGCGCAGTACGATCTCTCCCGGCAACAGCTTGCCACTGCTGAAAGCCGGCAGCGTGAAACCTGTATTCTGGCTGGAAATGCACAGCGTGAATCCGTTCGCACTCAGCAACTGGTTGAAAAAGGATTCGTCAGTTCACAACGCGCCGATGAGGCTGATGCCACGGCCAGAGCCCAGCAGGCCGCCTGCACTGCTGCTGCAGCCGAAGTCAAACGGGCTCATGCACAGATCGCCGTCAGTCAGGCCAATCTCGAACGCACCCGGCTCATTGCACCCTTTTCCGGCATCGTTGCGCAGATTACCGGGGAACTGGGTGAATATGTCACCCCTTCTCCTCCTGGAATTCCTACCCCTCCGGCAGTCGATCTGATCGACGATTCCTGTCTATATGTAAGTGCACCAATGGACGAAGTCGATGCCCCTAAAATTCGTATAGGGCAAATTGCGCGTATTACTTTGGATGCCCTCCCCAGCCAGGTTTTTGAGGGAAAAATACGCCGGATTGCGCCCTATGTGACTGAAATCGAGAAACAGGCGCGCACGGTGGATGTGGAAGCAGAATTTGCCAATCCCACTCAAGCTGTTCTGCTGGTAGGCTATAGCGCCGATATCGAAGCCATTATCGATCAGCGCGAGAATGTGCTGCGTATTCCTACCCAGGTCATCCGCCAGGATAACAAAGTATGGGTACTGAGCCAGGATGACACACTCGAGGAACGCACCCTGAAAACAGGGCTGGCCAACTGGGCCTATTCCGAAGTGCTCGAAGGACTGTCAGAAGGAGATCAGGTACTGCTGTCCAGTGATAATGGAGAAATCACGGCCGGGATCCGCGTCACCCCAAAACCACCGCAGCCATGATACAGCTCTCCGGGATCACCCGTATTTTCCACATGGGTGATCAGGCTATCCATGCGCTCGATCACATCGATCTGACGATCGAATCCGGCGAATACGTTTCCATCATGGGGCCTTCCGGATCGGGTAAATCCACCTTACTGAATGTCATTGGACTGCTGGATCGGCCCGACAGCGGTCACTACCTGCTCGACGGCAGGAATGTCACCGATCTGTCGGAAACCGAACAAGCACAGGTGCGCAGGGAGAAAATCGGTTTCATTTTTCAGTCTTTCCATCTGATTCCCCGCCTGACCGCAGCAGAAAACATCGAACTCCCCCTGATACTGACCGGCATGCCGCCTGCAGATCGCAAGACACGTATCATGGAAACCATGCAAGCATTCAACCTGAGTGACCGCGCACACCATCGTCCGGCCGAGCTCTCTGGCGGCCAACGCCAGCGCGTCGCCATCGCACGGGCAACCATTCTGCGCCCCACTGCACTGCTGGCGGATGAACCAACCGGTAACCTGGATCATCGTATCGGCTCGGAAGTCGCCGCATTATTAGAAGCGTTGAATCAGACGGGAACCACTCTCATCGTGGTAACGCATGACCGGGAGCTGGGGTCACGTGCTCAGCGCCGTATTGCTATGCGGGATGGCCGAATCGACGCCGACGAACGATGAAATTACGGGATCTCCTGCATTTTTCCCTCAGAACCATCACCAGCTATCCTGCCCGTTCGTTCCTGATCATGCTGGCCATGGCGCTGGGTGTAGCTGCAGTCATCATGCTGACCGCATTGGGTGATGGCGCACGTCAGTATGTCGTCAATGAATTTTCCTCGATCGGCACCAATCTGATCATCGTCCTGCCCGGTCGTGCCGAAACGGCAGGCAGCTTTCCCGGTGCGGTCATGGGGCAGACCCCGAGAGATCTGACGCTGGACGATGCCCACTGGGTGGGAAGATTGGCGCAAGTCAGACGTTATGCTCCTCTGAATGTCGGGGTGGCCGAACTTTCCGCCACCGGCAAATTGCGTGAGGTCAGCCTGATGGGAACTACAGCTGAAATTTTTCCGATTCGCCACATGAAACTCGCACAGGGAAGATTTCTTTCACACTCGGGTGAAAACAGTGCACAAATGGTGCTGGGTGCAAAAATCGCACAGGAATTTTTCCCGGATGGCAATGCGGTGGGGCAGCGTGTCCGCCTGGGTGATCGGCGTTTTCTGGTCACCGGAATCATGGCTGTTCAAGGTGAATCCATGGGGTTCAATTCAGATGAACTGGTCATTATCCCGATCCAGCATGCCCAGACACTGCTCAATACCACTTCGCTGTTCCGATTGCTGATCGAAACCCGTCACCACAACGAGATCGAAAGTGCCAAGGAGGCCATTCATCAAGCTCTCATCCAGCGCCATGACGGTGAAGATGACGTAACCGTCATTGCCCATGATGCCGTGCTGGCCACGTTTGATCGCATCCTGCGCGCATTGACACTGGGTGTTGCCGGAATTGCCGTCATCAGTCTCGCCGTTGCCGGTATTCTGGTCATGAATGTCATGCTGGTTTCAGTCAGTCAGCGTACAGCGGAAATCGGCCTGCTCAAGGCGATCGGTACTCCGGCAGAAGTCATTCGCTATATTTTTCTGGCCGAGGCAATCTGGTTGTCGGTCACGGGTGCGTTAGCTGGATTCATTCTGGGGCAGACAGGAAGCTGGCTGTTGCGCCTGGCCTACCCGCTGTTGCCCGCCTGGCCGCCACTCTGGGCCAATTTTGCCGGGATTGCCGTTGCTGTACTGGCCGGTATTCTCGCCGGCTTGTTGCCTGCGATCCGTGCCGCAAAACTGGATCCGGTCATGGCACTCAGTAAACGGTAGATGTTGCGATGAGCTTCCTCGATGCACTGCAATTTGCACTGCGAGCGCTGATCGCCCATCGGATGCGTACATTTCTGTCCGCGTCCGGTATCGCCATCGGGATTGCCGCCGTGATTCTGCTCACTTCGATCGGTTCAGGCATCCAGCATTTCGTTTTATCCGAATTTACCCAATTCGGAACCAACATTCTGAACATCACCCCCGGTAAAATTCGCACACGTGGTGCCTCGACAGGTTCGATCGGCAGTGTGCGCCTGTTGACGATCGAAGATTCACTCGCTCTTAAATCATCCCGTCATGCGGTCTACACCAATGCAACCGTAACGGGTAACGCCGAAGTACGCGGTGGTGGCCGCAGCCGGCGTGTCACCGTGTATGGCCAGGGGCCGGATTTCGACCGGGCATTCAACATGCATACCGCCATCGGACAGTTCCTGCCAGCGGATGATCCGCGCAATCCACGCGCATTTGCCGTGCTCGGGGCTAAAGTACACAAGGAACTGTTTGGCGATGCCAATCCGCTCGGTTCGGTGCTACAGGTAGGCGGTTCGCGTTTCCGCATCATCGGTGTCATGGCCTCGAAAGGACAGGTGCTGGGTTTCGATCTGGATGATACCGTTTATATTCCCACTGCCCGGGCGCTGGAGATTTTCAATCGGGAAGGCGTGATGGAAGTGCAGGTAGTTTATCCACCCGCTGCACTACTGGATGAAGTCATCGAAGACATCAAACGCATCATGGTCGAACGGCACGGGCGCGAAGATTTCACGATCACACCGCAGCAGCAGATGCTCAGCACTTTGTCCACCGTGCTCGATGTGCTGACTTTCGCCGTCGCAGTGCTCGGCGGTATTTCACTGCTGGTCGGGGCAGTAGGAATGATTACGCTGATGCATATCGCAGTCAACGAACGGATGGCCGAGATCGGCCTGCTCAATGCGCTGGGCGCAACCCCCACACGCATCCGTATTCTGTTCCTGCTGGAATCGACGGCCCTCTCGACACTGGGCGGTATGATCGGATTGATGACAGGCTCCGGAATTGCGGGGTTGCTGAGCGTGTTTTTCAGCGATTTACCTGTCAATATCCCATGGCGCTATGTTCTGGCAGCGCTGATTCTGTCAGGTGTGATCGGGCTGGGAGCCGGTGTGGTTCCCGCCATGCGTGCCGCCCGACTCAACCCGGTAGATGCTTTACGTGCAGAATAACAACGGTTGATCCGACTGTTCTCAGTGCGCTTTTACGTAATCCAACAGCTTCTGGAAGGTAAACAGATTGTCCTGTTTCTGCAGTGGGTCATGACATTGCGCACAAGTCAGATCGTTGTCCTTGGCTTTGCCTTCCGGATCATATAGCGCAAACCCCCAGTTACCGGAACGGTCCTCTGCTTTAAAGGCGCTGTCCCAGTCATTTCTTTTTTCCATGACGGCAACAGCCGCCAGTTTATCGATGACAAATAATCCATCCTCACCGGACTGGATTTTATCCTCGGCATCTTTTTTCGGCACATAGATTTCCATGACTACGATCGAACCGGGAGCAGCTTCCTCATCTTTCTTGTAGCTCTCCACTGCAATCTCGTTTGCATAGAATTTTGCCAGTTGTGTCTGATTGGCGCGGTTGGCTGTATCGTAATGTGTAAAAATATGTTCATATTTTTCCGGAAATTTGACGAATTCCGGATTTCCACCCGCATACGCATGAAACGACAGTGTCAAACCGACCAATGCAGATAATCCGAAGCTTGATTTCATTTTCTCTCTCCTTTTGAAAATCACCCGGCAAATAAGCTGCCAGTAAACATGGATTGTTTTATTTTTCGAGTAAAAAAACAGAATCTGCACGGAAAAAATGTACAAATTCTGCTGACATTATAGACACTACCGTTTAAATCATGAAACCTGTGTTCTGATTTCAGACAACAAGACTCCTGGCAGAAATTGTTTGTTCTTACCGGCTTGATTTTTCTTACTGCCTGCACTCACTGCACTGCCCATACAGGATCAGATCATACTTCTCGACCACGAAATCATCGGGAGCAAGGAGATGGTTTTTCTTGATACGTTCATGAACATCAAACACCCGATTGCAAGAGCTGCACTTAAAATGGTAGTGATCATCCAGCTTCGCCATTTCATAGCGATCTGCTTCTCCTGGCAGCCTGACCGGCAGTATCCATTCTGCCGCTACCAGATCCTTCAATGTCCGGTAGACCGTTGCAACGCTCAGTGACGGCACATCGACCCGGCCCATCTCGTGTATCTCCTGTGTAGACAAGGGCCGGCCCGCTTCCGAAATGACGTTCAATATCGTGTTACGTTGTCGGGTATTACGTTCCATATTCACCTCAGTGGCATTGATGCCGCAAATACCTCCACCTGCCTTGGCAGGGATCAGCCCAGTCCGTTCTTCCAATCTGCATAGCTCACCTACACCCAAATCTTGACTACATGCTATTGATAACTTATTATCAATAATGATCTGTCCTAATTCACGGCAACGGCACCTGATCATTCGAGCAAGCGCGGAGGCCTCAGCGCAAGCCCATTTTATAATTGCAGAAGGAGAATGTATATGCACCTCAAGCTACTCCACACCGCCAGAGCAGCCACCCTCAGCCTGGCGGGCCTGATGATCGCGGTCTCTCTGGATGTGTCGGCCTCATCGCGGCATGATGAAGGCATCGGCTTCTACATTGGTTACGATGCACTCACCACGATCAACTCCGGTACCTATACCGGACTTCCCAACCCCAATGCAGACCGTCTCACCCTTCTGCTCGACCACGGCAATCATTTTCATGGAATCGGCACTTACAGCTATACCGGTCTCCCCGACGCACCGGAGATACTGCCTACCAGTACCAATAACCGCATTCCTGAAATCAGCTCTGGTGAATCGCCTCTGCTCCTCACCGCAGGTAATGATTTGTACACGGGAATGCTGCGCTCCAGCGTGGGCAGTTCCGAATACAGTTACCTCGGTATTGCATCCATTCAATCCCTGGCAGGCCATGCGCCCGGCAGTACTGAGGATATACTTTTCCACAGCAGCAGCGATCGCTGGTCAGGTACCCTCGATGGCGCACAGATCGGCCTCCGGCTGGTAAGCAGTTCGCCTGGCTTGTATATCGGAACCGAAACGATCCTCGATCTCTACGAAGGTAGTGACATCATCGCACTGGGAGCCGGCAACAGTCTTGAGTTCAATCCGGTATACCGAGTTGATGCAAATGCCGCGGCAGGTCTCTATTCTGCTACGTTCGAACTGTTGAATAACAGCCCGGATTCATTCCTTCAGAGTTCCGGTCTGTTCAGCTTTGATTTTTCTGTAGCATCTGTTCCTGAACCGGAAACATATACGATGCTCACCACCGGGTTGTTTCTGCTGGCCTGGACCAGACGCAAGCGCACCCGTCACTGATCAATGAAATCCATCACAAACAGTACCTTCGACTCCCATATTTCCACAATACATTATGACGACAGCGGATCAACGCCTGCCGGTAACGGTACTCTCCGGCTTTCTGGGTGCAGGCAAAACCACCCTGCTCAACCATATCCTGGCAAACCGTGCAGGGTTGCGTATCGCGGTCATTGTCAATGACATGAGTGAAGTCAACATCGATGCCTCACTGATTGAACGCAATGCCAGGAATACAGGCACAGCCCTGTCGCGCACCGAGGAAAAACTGGTACAGATGAGTAATGGCTGCATCTGCTGCACTCTGCGCGGTGATCTTCTTACGGCAGTGCACGAGCTCGCATCGGAAGATCGTTTCGACTACCTCGTGATCGAATCGACCGGTATCGGTGAACCCATGCCGGTTGCAGCCACATTCGATTTCCGTGATGAACACGGTGATTCGCTTAACGATATTTCCCGCATCGATACTATGGTCACGGTCGTAGACGCCGTCAATCTACTGGATCATTTATCAAGCGAAGATCTGCTGGCACAGCACGGTGAAGTGGCAGGTGATGGAGATGATCGTACGCTCGCCAGCCTGCTGATCGAGCAGATCGAGTTCGCAGATGTAATCATCATCAGCAAGATCGATCGCGTCAGTCAGACCAAACTCGATACCGTCATCGGCACTGTCAAGGCACTGAACCCTGTAGCAAACATTGTTCACGCCGAGCATGGACGAGTCCCGCTCGAAAAGATATTGAATACCGGCCGTTTCGATCTGGAACGTGCCAGCACAATGGCGGGTTGGGCTCGAGAGCTGGCGGGCGAGCACACCCCTGAAACCGAAGAATATGGCATCGACAGTTTCATTCTGCGCACACATGAACCTCTCCACCCGCAGCGCCTCGCAGCTTTCCTCGATATGCCGCTGACGGGTATTCTGCGAGCCAAAGGTTACCTGTGGCTGGCCAGTCGCCCCGAATGGGCAATTTCTTATTCCCGTTCCGGCCCTACTGTTTCAGTAGAACCGGTAGGACAATGGTGGGCGGCCGTACCCAGGATTCAATGGCCTGCTCAAGGCAGTCAGGAACGCACCCTGATCGAACAGAACTGGCGCAAACCCTATGGAGATCGTATCAATGAGGTGGTTTTCATCGGACGCCATCGGGAATGGAATCGGCCAGCAATCGAAACAGCTTTTTCCGCCTGCAAACTGACTCCCGTCGAAATTTCTCGCGGCCCGGCCTACTGGCGCACTTTGCCTGATGATTTTCCCGAGTGGTCCGTGACCTCCCTGACGGAAGAGCTGGATTTATCATGAGTGCGATCATCCCGGAAACGTTCGAAGAATGGCGGTACTGCATCGAGCACGACTGCGGCATTGTCCTGACCCCTGAATTCATATCAACCCGGCTGACGATACTGCGCAAACCACAGCACGAGGAAACACAGCGATTCGTACGATACTACGGTGAAGCGCACCGGCAACGGATCATCCACTGGTTCGAGCATGCGCTGAACGATACGCAGTCTGCCCGCACAACTCTATCCATATCATGAAAAACCAATCCGAGAAGATACCTGAAGATCTCGTGCCACCCGGCGAGTACATGTCACCCGCGCAACTGGCATTTTTCCGGCAGCGGCTCGAACAGGAACGGAGCGCTCTGCTGGAAAATACCCGCAACACACTGGAAGAAATACGCAGCGTCGATACTGAACCGGACCCCAGTGATCGGGCAAGCATGGAAGAGAAATTTTCCCTCGAGTTCCGTGTGAGAAACCGTGAGCGCAAACTGCTCGGGAAGATCGAAGAAGCATTACAGCGTATCGAGAACGGTAGCTATGGCTGGTGTGTAGAAACGGGTGAACCCATCGGTATTCCCCGCCTGCTGGCAAGGCCCGTTGCTACCCTCTGCATCGAAGCACAGGAGCGCCACGAGCTGATAGAACGCAACCATCGCTCCTGAACCCCCTTTCCATCAAAGAACTCTCTCTCCGACAATCGTTTGAAAATGTCGTTATTTCCCGTTACTTCCACCCTTCAGCCATACAGCCGGGTAACGCAACACCCCGCAGAACTGCTGCGGATCTTTGATACCGGCACCCACGTCGTTCGCTGGCAACGACGTACAAACCTTGCTATTACCACCTACCTGCGGCAAGTCACGACCAAGGGCCTGTTGAGCAGCGGTTTCCGCACCTGCCTCAAAGCAAATCAGCAGCTCGACCCGATCCACCTCCCGGATGGACCGGGCCGCAGTGCTCTCGCCGATGATATTCGTCAACTTTCAGTCCTCTATCACGATCTGCTGGGATGCCCTATGATAGGCCTGCGCCTGGAGGTATTGCACAATGCCATGTGCCCGCGCTTTCATGTGGATCGCACCGGAATACGTATGACCTGCACCTATCTGGGTCCAGGTACAGAGTGGATCGACGACGTACAGGTCGATCGCACCAGACTCGGCTCCGGAGCCAATGGACTGCCCGACACCCAATCAGGACTGTTCACCACGGATGAAACCTCGATAGAAGCCGCCTCCTGCTTCGATGTAGTGCTGCTCAAAGGTACATTGTGGCAGGGCAATACTGCACAGGGAGCAATACACCGCTCCCCTGCCACTACGCCTTCGGATAATCCCCGTATCCTGCTCGTGATAGATGCTCTCTGGGATTGATCGATACCTGTAGAGCCAGCCGAACCACGCTCATGCAGTAGTGCTATTCAAGCTCGGATCATTCGTCCTGCGCAAGATCCCCAAATTGCTGCTCAGCCCGGGGAAAAGAGCAGTAACGACAAATACCAAGACCCGGACAATTTTTCGATCTTCGCTTTCAGCGAGTCACCATCTCATCGATGTTCGCGATCGAGCTGGCCTCGCGGATCAACCTGTACGGTAACGTGATCAATAGCATAGCGTGCCTTCAACCAGGCCGAGACAACAGGCGGCAATGTCAGAGGATCGATCCCCTCGGCCGGACTGACGTGTACCGTTGCCACTGCACTCTCATCAGTCAGAGTCCAGGCGTGGAAGTGCCCGGCATCATCGATTTCAGGCAACTCTGCCAGGCCGCGCTCAGCCGCCACCGCATCAACACCCTGGGGCACCGCCTGCAACAATACGTGAATCGAATCAGCTACCAGCTTCCAGGCCGAGCGAACCACCAACGCAGCAACGAGCATCGACAGCAGTGGGTCCAGAATGGTCCAACCGGTGAACATGATGCCGATCGCAGCGCTAATCGCTCCCACCGATCCGAGCAGATCACCCATTACATGCAGCAAGGCTCCACGCAAGTTGCCGTCGCCCTTATTTCCCGACCACAGGATCCAGGCACCCGCGACATTCACCAGCAAACCGATGATTGCAACGACCAGCATGGGCCCGGCCAGGATCCCGGTCGGCGAGTTGAGGCGCTGTACGGCTTCCCAGGTAATCCAGACCACCAGCAATAGCAGCGTTGCGCCGTTGGCCAACGCGGCCAGCACGCGGACGCGGTGAAACCCATATGTCCGCGTTTCATCAGCAGGCCGCCATGCAATACGGTAAGCCACCAGCGCCAGGAACAACGCTGCAGCATCTGAAATCATATGACCGGAATCAGCGATCAATGCCAGCGAGCCTGACAACCAGCCGCCGATAGCCTGAATCAGCGCGTAACCTGCGGTGAAAATGAAGACGAAACGGATACGGCATTCGTTGTTCGCTGTAACGACATGATTATGCTCGTGGCCATCATGCTCATTACGGTCGTCGTACCCCTGGCCAACATGGATACAGTAATTGTATCTATGGACGTGACCTGACCCGTGATCACGGGTTTCATCACTATGGTGGCGAGATATGTTTTTGGAATCTCTGGAGTCTGTGGGTGATGTTGTATTAACCATGACTGCCTTTCCTATGTTGGCATTGAAGCCAGTTCCTGATACAGCATCGTCGTAACTTGCAACTCTCCTTGGGGAATACGGAAGCATACTGCTCGGTAAGTATCTGCTGGCGGTCATCCTCTTTCATCAATGAGCGGTGTCCGATGCCACCGCCAGCGGCGGCTGGAAGCGGCGCAGGCGCAACGCATTGCCGAGCACGAACACGCTCGACAGCGCCATCGCGCCGGCCGCGAAGATCGGCGACAGCAACACGCCGTAGGCGGGGTACAGCACGCCGGCGGCCACCGGAATCAGCGCCGTGTTGTAGCCGAAGGCCCAGAACAGGTTCTGGCGGATGTTGCCGATGGTGGCCTTGGACAGTGCGATGGCGTTGGGCACGCCCTGCAGATTACCGGACACCAGCACGACGTCGGCGGACTCCACCGCCACGTCAGTGCCGCTGCCGATCGCCAGTCCCACGTCGGCCTCGGCCAGCGCCGGCGCGTCGTTGATGCCATCGCCCACGAAGGCGATCCGGCCGTGGGCGGCCTTCAGCCGGCGCACGGCCTCCACCTTGCCCTCGGGCAGCACCTCCGCGATCACTTCGTCGATGTCCAGTTGCCTGGCGATGGCCTGGGCCGTGCGTGCGTTGTCGCCGGTGATCATCGCGACCTTCAGGCCCAGTTGATGCAAGGCCGCGATGGCGGCGGGCGTGCTGGGCTTGATCGGATCGGCCACGGCAATGATGGCGGCCAGCCGGCCGTCGATGGCGGCATACATCGGCGACTTGCCTTCGTTGCCGAGGCGCTCGGCCGTACCGGCAAAGCCGCTCACGTTCAGGCCCAGTTCACGCATGTAGCGATCCGCGCCGACTTCCACCCGGGCGCCATCGACCGTGGCACGTACCCCCATGCCGGTGACCGATTCGAAATCGGTCATCGCCGGCAACTCGATGCCTTGCTCCACGGCCGACTCGACGATGGCGCGGGCAATCGGATGTTCCGAGCGCGATTCCACGGCCGCGACCTTCGCCAGCACCTGGCTGCGATCGAAACCTTCGGCGATCTCCAGGTCGGTCAGGATCGGGCGGCCTTCGGTCAGCGTACCGGTCTTGTCCACGGCCACCGCCCGGGCGTCCTTAAGCAACTGCAGCGCTTCACCCTTGCGGAACAGCACACCCAGCTCGGCGCCGCGGCCGGTGCCGACCATGATGGACGTCGGTGTGGCCAGGCCCATCGCGCAGGGGCAGGCGATGATCAGCACGGCCACCGCGTTAACCAGCGCGAAGGTCAGCGCCGGTGACGGCCCGAAGATCAGCCAGACCAGGAAAGTCAGCGCCGCGGCCAGCATGACGGCGGGCACGAACCACAGCGTCACCTTGTCGACCACGGCCTGGATCGGCAGCTTGGAGCCCTGGGCCTGTTCGACCAGCCGGATGATCTGCGCAAGCATGGTCTGTCCGCCGACAGCGGTGGCGCGCAGGGTCAGCGCACCCTTCTGGTTGACGGTGCCGCCGACCACGGCGCTGCCGGCCGTCTTCTCGACGGGAATCGGCTCGCCGGTGATCATCGACTCGTCGACGAAGCTGCGGCCCTCGGTCACTTCGCCGTCGACCGGCACGCGCTCGCCGGGGCGGATTTCCACGATGTCGTCCAGGGCTACGTCATCGATCGGAATATCGACGATGCGGCCATCGCGCGAGACGTGCGCGACCTTGGCCTGCAGACCGACCAGGCGCCTGATGGCCTCGGAAGTGCGCCCCTTGGCGCGCGCTTCGAGAAAGCGTCCCAGCAGGATCAGCGCCACGATGACGGCGGCCGCCTCAAAGTAGACGTTTACCGTGCCGGCCGGCAGCAGGCCGGGCGCGAAGGTGGCGACCACCGAATAGCCGAACGCGGCGGCGGTACCGACCGCGACGAGCGAGTTCATGTCCGGCGCCAGGCGCAGCAGCGCGGGAATTCCCTGCTGGTAGAAGCGCCGGCCCGGGATGGCCAGCACCAGCGTCGTCAGCACGAACTGCAGGTACCAGCTCTGCTGCATGCCGATGGTGGTCATGACCCATTCGTGCATGGTGGGAATCAGGTGCGAACCCATCTCGAGCACAAACACCGGCAAGGCAAGCACCACCGCCAGCGTCAGGTCGCGCCTGAGTCCGGCGCGCTCGGCATCTTTCTTCTCCGCGGCCTCGTTGTCGGCCTGCACGCCGGTATCGACCGGACTCGCCTCGTAGCCGACCTTCTCGATGGCGGCGATCAGATCCTGCACGGCGGCCACGCCGCGCACGGTGGCGCGTTCGGTCGCCAGGTTCACCGTGGCCTCCGTCACGCCAGGTACAGCCTTCAGCGCCTTCTCGACGCGGCTCACGCACGATGCACAGGTCATGTTATCGACCGCCAGCTCAGTAGTGCCGGCCGGCACATCGTAACCCACCTTTTCCACCGCCCGGATCAGTGCCGTGCGATCGACAGGACCGGTTAAGTGGACATCAGCCCGCTCGGTGGCAAGATTGACGGACACACTCTCCACGCCCTCGACCTTGGCCAGGGCGGCCTCGACCCGGCCGACGCAGCTCGCGCAGGTCATGCCCTCGATGGGCAGGCTGATCGTATCTATAACATCATGAGAGTTATTGGTACTCGATAGACTCATGCCGGGCTCCTCAGTTTTTGTTCAACATCCAAACAGCCTAAGCCTTGCCATAATGGGAAGGTCAAGCACATTTCTCAATCACCACTCGATCATCCGGCTCTCCAAAATAGTGAGGATATGACAGGTACCTTGTGGTGACGCGAGTGCAGCAAATATTCAGCTCGATCGATTCTGGAAAAACAGGTACATCCTGTTTACAGAAATGTGATTAATCTTTTATAAATCAATTAATACTTTGAACTGAATACATTCACCTTACCACTCTGATAAGATAAATGTATTGTTTGACCATTTGTAGTCAGGGTTTGTATTCCCCTGGTTTTTCCGTTTCGAACAGGATGGCCTGCATCGGAAAACATGTAGGGTTCGAGCCATATTCCTCGATAAACGCATTTGTCAGCGCTTCGACAATATCATCAGGATCAACTTCACCACGCTCTCTGATTTCATTGATGATCGGACTGAATATCAGCCCGCGTGCAAAAGCTCGGACATCCGGTATATCGTAAACCCGTCGCTGAACCGAAATACTTATTTGCTCAAATCCGGCACGAATCAGCATCTCCTTGACGGGATCAATTTCAAAAGATGAAACAGTACTCTCAAGAAACCGGGGAGGATCCGATGGAAAAAACTGTTTCATGACTTCGAAAGTCAGGCTGGCATAAGGATTATAGTCACGTGAATCCCATACACTGAACAGATATCGCCCGCCCTGCCTCAATACCCGATGGACTTCACGAAAAGCCTTGTCCTTGTCGAAAAACATTACGCCAAACTGACAAACTACCGCATCGAAAGTCCGATCATCAAAAGGCAGGGTCACAGCATTTGCAATCTGGAAAGTAATCTGTTCGTGCGGGAGGAATTTCGTACGTGCGACATCTGTCATGGCATCACTGATATCGACAGCAGTCAATTGTGCATCTCCGGGCAGCACATTCCGCAGTTGTCTTGTCACGATCCCTGTACCTGATGCAACTTCAAGTACATCACGAACCGGTTTCCCTGCTGCACGCCTGGCGATATCCGCAGCATATTGCTCGAAAAGCACGTGCCCCAGATCACGATCATAAGCAACAGCAACATCACCCACATACCCCGCCATAAAATTCTCCAGTAAACGTTAATTCAATTTGATTGCCCATCCGAGTTCAGGCATTTATATTCAAATTGCATGACATTCTAATCAACTATTCGTTTGAGGTTATAAAAGAAAGCCGCAACTGCGCCCAGCACAAGCATCGGCCAATACGGGGCAAAAAGCTCATACCATTTCGTACCGACTATGGCAGGTATCTCCAGATGAAATTCATACTGATACTCATCCGTACCGGAAAGCTGAAGTACATAGTCTCCTGGCTCATCGATACGAACTTCCTGCGAAATAATCCCTGCCTGATAAATTCTGGCGGGAATCGACCAGAGCGGTTCTATTATTCTTTCACCGTCTTTTCTAACCAGTCATGCAGAAAGTAATTATCGACTCAGACGTGATGCTGTCAGTGTTATATCAGCATGCTCCCAGGCCTTCTTGAAGCGTGCTTCAATAACTTTTGCGTCATCCTCCTTTTTTTGAGCACGCAGTGCCTGTAACAGACCGAAAAGCGCCCAGCCATTATCCCGATTGCGTTTCAGATCTTCCCAGTAGACTGTCTCTGCTTCATCCGGATGCCCCGCTTCCAGCAGAACGGCGCCCAATGCGAGCCGAGGCGGATAATGCCATTCAGCCGGTTCCGTATAAACCAGCGCATCTTCATAGCGAACAGCCCGTTCAAGATGTGCAACCGCAGTTGCATAATTTCCGCGAGCAGCAGCAATTTCACCGGCCAGCACTTCAGGACCTACCTTCAAAATATCATAGGCCGTATTTCTTGAAAGTAACGGACTATCAAGAGGAGCACGATCTTTTACAATGCTGCGCAACTGTGTCAGCTCTTTTTCGGCCCGTTGCAACTGCTTCGTCGCTACATAGGCCAGTCCGCGCACATAATGCCAGCTGCCATTAAGAAATGCGTTGAATGCGGGAGGAGCAGGCTCGGCAAGTATTGCCTCCCATTGCCCAAAACGTGCAAGCGTCCAGTAAGGCACTACACGAAAGATGGCTGTGAACGGCATTTCACGCAACAGTGCATCATCTACTTTGCTGGCGGCTTTCCGTGCGCTTTCAAGTGCCAGTGCACGCTGGCCACTGGCAGTCGCAGCAAACCAGAGGAAATGAATGTTGTGCGGATAATAGGCCATCGGATACAACCCCGGGACATGAGGATGCCCTATGTAATGTTCATCCGCTGCAATCGCCAGCTGATTACTCTTCGCAGAATCCGCATAGCGTCCGACCCGCTGAAAAATATGGGAAGACATGTGAACCATATGTCCGGCATCCGGCATCAGCGACAATAGCTTGTCTGCCGCTTTCTCCGCACGCTCGGGTATGTTCGTCGGCTCCATCAGATGGATATACATATGAAGTACAGCAGGATGCGCAGGATAGCGACGCAACACTTCTTCGGTCACTGCGACGATTTCATCTGTTCCCTCGTGGGGATGACCATCCCGCATCCAGTAATCCCAGGGACGGATATCCATCATCGATTCCACATAAAGCATAGCGATATCCGCATCATCCGGAAAACTGCGATGTACCTCACGCATCGCATCAGCGTAGGCTTTGTCATTTGCCTTGCGATTTTCATCTGTCCCTGAATAACGTTTCTTCAACGCCCGGATCAGAGCCTGCTCCCTGGGAGTTGCAGATGCCATACGTGATTCTGCCCGTTTAACCAGTTCCAGAGCACGGGGCTCATCGGCGGGATCCATTGGGGCATTTATATTGGGACCCAGTACCAGGGCCTGTCCCCAATAAGCCATCGCGAGACTGGGATCCAGCCGTGCAGCCTCCTGAAAAGAGTAGCCAGCTTCGCCGTGGTTGAAGCCATAGGCAAGGTTAAGTCCCTGATTGATGAGTAGTTGCGCCTGTTCGTTTTGTGTACTGACCGGAAATGTGTGCGTTCCGAGATTATGCAATCTGGAAGCAGATTGATCGCCAGATAACAGAAGACCCGCAGAATCTGACAGCTCGTGAAATTGATTTCCCACGGCAGATACTGCATGTTTCTCGTGATGCTCGCTCACATTTTCGTCAGGCTGGACAGTTGAACAGGAAATACTGACAACCGCCGATAGCAGCCCCACCACAAGAGAATTAAAAGTACGGGATTCCATGTGCATCTCCTTAAAAATATTTATTACAGTTAAGCAGGTATCTTTCTCTTATTGCTCGTATTCCATCTTCCGGCAGCTTTCCGCGTGATGTAGCCGACCACAGACAGAATGCTGCATGATTTCTCTGAAGTATCCTGCAAATCCCAAGTAATAATTGAGTTGGTTTCAGAGATTTCGCATTCAATGATGAATTTGGGTATTTATACCTCCTGTTTTATATAAAAATATGACTGGTCGTCTTAAAGGAAGAGAAAAAAGCAAAATTCAAGAGGATCTGAAAAAATTGCCGAGCAGATCCTCACAGCATTGCCTGACAGGCCTGGATGATTCTTCGATTTTTGCTCTCAGCAAGGCCCCTTGCCAGGTATTTATCAATAAATCTGCCATATCTTCCGCTGATTTGTCTGCTCTGACTGTACCTTGCTGTTGAGCTTTGGCTAAACCGGATTGCAGCAGCTCCCGGAAACGGTTGACAGCTACTTTAAGAGATTGCTGACAAAGGGGGCTGGTATCAGCTACTTCACCCATTAAATTGCCAAGCAGGCACCCTCCCTTGAAATCGTTCTTCTCTACTTGAGCGATAAGCTCATCAAAATAATGTTGTATCGCGGCCAACGCATCGGTCTCGGATTGCTGTAAATGGGCGACCAACCGGAGGACAAAGGAATCGACATAATGCTGGATGACCTTGGCGGCAAAATCTTCCTTGCTATCGAAATAATTATAAAAAGAGCCCTTGGGAATATTGACCGCATCCAAAATCTCCTTGAGCCCAGTACCGTGATAGCCTTGCTGCATAAGCACATCAACCCCTTTATTTAACAGGCTTTCCCGACTTGCTTCCTTTTTTTCTGATTTAAGCATGGAAAAATAATACGACCGGTTGTCTTATTTTGTCAATTGATCCAATAACCAAGCTGAAATACTTGGAAATGTTTTATTTCACACATTATTTGTGTTAAAAGTAACAATATCCTGTGTAATTTTTAGTATCAATTTAAAATGAGGAACAGGCCATGACAACCATTAGCAGACGAGAGGAAAGTACATCCCGAGATCGTGGTGCACTCGCCAAAATGGTCATGACATTGCTCGATCACTGGCAATTGAGCACAGAAGACCAGGCAGCCCTGTTAGGTATCGCAGCCAGTAACCGAGCTGCACTGGCACGCTATCGTAAGGGAGAAGCCATCGGCACCAGCCGGGATCAGTACGAACGCGTAGGCCACCTGTTAGGCATCCATAAGAATCTGCGTTTGTTATTTCCGCAGAACCGAGATCTGGTATACCGCTGGATGACTACCCGCAACAAGGCATTCGGCAACCTGACCCCGGTCGAGGTGATCAAGGAATGGGGCTTTGCCGGATTGCTGATGGTGCGAGGCTGCCTGGATCGCGCTCGTGGTATTTGAATCGGAAACTGCATGAGTTCTCTATTCGCTCAACTCACTTTGATCGATGTTCATCAGGATGTCGCCAGAAACATTGTGTCACTGCGTCAGTCACAAGACTTGTTCGATGATCTGACCGACGATCCGGCCGAATGGCTACTGGCACAGAAAATAGAAGCCGAGATCAAACCCCCGCCATATCAGTCGTACCACCCCATCATCGATCGACCGTTCGAAGAAGCTGAGTGGTTCAATGCCATAATCTGGCCATTCAAGTATTGGCAATCCAGCCGGTTTTCAGATGGAACACACGGGGTATGGTACGGTTCGGAATCGGTTGAAACCACCGTCTACGAGTCGGCGTATCACTGGTATCGTGGCTTGTTGAGCGATGCGGGATATGAACATGAAGCCGTTATCGCTGAGCGGAAAGTTTACTCGGTCGCCTGCAGTGCAGCCTTACTGGATTTCCGAAAGGTCACCGCAGAATACACCGATTTGTTACACCCTTCTGATTACACACTGACCCAGTCAGCAGGAGCACGAATTCATCGAGAAGGACACCCGGGACTGTTGATTCAATCTGTTCGCAGATCATCAGGTGAAAATATGGCCGTATTCAATCCAGACGTGTTATCCAATCCGAGGCATAACTGCCAGCTGACCTATCGGCTCGAAGGTGATCAGATCAGAGTGGAAAAGTATCCGGGGACAGCATGGATCACCCTGGATGTAGCGATTTTTGATTGACCCTCTCCTTTCTATTCAGACAATGAGACTGTCAATGGGATATATCTGATTCACCCACAAAACGGAATTTCACATCCCTTTACAGGAGCGACGATATGACAATCAAAGCCTATGGTGCCCGCGCGGGCGACCTTCCCCTTGAACCGATGAACATCACCCGGCGCACACTAGGTGTACACGATGTGCAGATCGACATCAACTATTGCGGTGTGTGTCATTCCGATTTGCACCAGGTTCGATCCGAATGGGCAGGTACCTTATATCCTTGCGTGCCGGGGCACGAGATTGTCGGCCGTGTATCGGCCGTCGGTGCACACGTCACCGACTTCAAGCCGGGTGACCTGGCCGGTGTCGGCTGCATCGTCGACAGCTGCCGGCACTGTGCCGAGTGCAATGACGGATTGGAAAACTACTGTAACCACATGATCCTTACCTACAACGGCCCGTCATCTGACACGCCTGGTCATACACTGGGCGGTTACTCTCAACAGATCGTGGTACACGAGCGCTACGTATTGCGCATTCGCCATTCTGAAACGCAGCTGGCTGCCGTGGCGCCTTTGCTATGCGCAGGCATCACCACATGGTCACCATTGCGCCATTGGAAAGTGGGACCAGGCCATAAAGTGGGCGTAATCGGTATCGGCGGGCTGGGTCATATGGGCATCAAGCTGGCACACGCGATGGGTGCGCATGTAGTCGCGTTCACTACATCCGAATCCAAACGCGAGGCAGCAAGAACATTGGGCGCAAATGAAGTAGTGATCTCACGCAACACCGATGAAATGACTGCACACGCCGAGAGCCTCAATTTCATCCTCGACACCGTAGCTGCACCACACGATCTCGATGCATTTTTTGCACTGCTCAAACGTGACGGCACGATGACACTGGT
Organism: Nitrosomonas sp.; assembly: GCF_040256045.1. Taxonomy (GTDB): domain Bacteria; phylum Pseudomonadota; class Gammaproteobacteria; order Burkholderiales; family Nitrosomonadaceae; genus Nitrosomonas. Next base: position 1,525 of record NZ_JBDZWD010000030.1, on the reverse strand, counting down.
AGGTGCTCCTGCCACACCACACCCCTCACCTAACGTGTTCAGCCTGATCATGAAGCGCCGCAACCTGGCAGGTTCATTGATCGGTGGTATTCCTGAAACACAGGAGATGCTGGATTTCTGCGCCGAACATGGCATTGTGGCAGATATCGAGATGATCCGTGCCGATGAAATCAACGATGCTTACGAACGTATGCTCAAGGGTGATGTAAAGTACCGCTTCGTCATCAACTGCGCTTCGCTCGCAACCTGAATGAAGAAAGAAGAAAAGCACAGAATCGATTTATGTCTTGAATGCAGAAAATTTTCGGAATAAATATGCCAACAATTGATCAGTATTTCCCAGATTTTTTTAACGATGCGCCTACCGTAACGTTGCAAGATCCACTGGCCCGGTTTCTCGGGGCAGCGCACGACGGGGTCATGGAATATCGGTATGCCGATGCTGTACGATTGGCGGGACACTCCTGTCCCACCGTAGCGGGCACCTGGCTGATGACGGTACATGGCCTGCGGGCGCTGTACGGTGATGCCTTACCGATACGCGGCGAGATCGAGGTTTACATGGCCGATGCGCGTGATGCCAGCACCACGGGCGTCATGGCGACCGTAGCGCAGCTCGTCACCGGTGCAGCGCCGGAAACAGGCTTTCAAGGTATCGGAGGACGCTTCGGGCGCAACGACTTGCTGCATTTCGATCAGCCGATGCAAGGGTCGATAGGTCTGCGCCGTAAAGACACAGGTGCGGCGGTGCAAGTAGAACTCGACGCCTCGGTCGTGCCCTGGCCGGATGAAATGCGCGTACTTCTCCCCAAGGCAGTAAGCGGGCAGGCCAGTACGGCTGAACTGCAGCGCTTTGGCGAGCTGTGGCAGGAGCGCGTGTGCAAGATGCTGACCGATCATGCCGACGATGTCGATATGATACGGGTAAGCGACTGGACCATGGATTGATTGGCTGGCTCCGCGAACAAAGTCGCTCAAGTACTACCTGGCAGTCTCATTCATATCCCGGTAAGCAGTCATCTCGAAGCAATAAGATTTCTGGAGGTCAATCAGATTTCCTGTATTGAATCCAAGAAACTCCTGCACAAACCCGATTCCGGCATTGCGCACGTAGCAAAGCAATCCAGGTTTTTCACTACATTATCAACTCATGGAGGCTGTGCAGTTCACAGATAATCTTTCAGCAGCCCGCTAAGTCAGAACTGGTTTGGCATCACAGCTATGGAGTGGAAATTTTATCTATCTGAGATATCTGGCTCGCTGTCATTATTTTCACCCAGCAGATATTTCCGTAACTGCATTTCCTCTCTCATAACATGGAGTATCAGAACGACATCTCCCTCATGCCTGTAAAAAACCCGACATGGGTTGCAGATAACCTCACGGTACACGGACTCCGGCAGTTCGGGCGGCTCCCGCCCGGAGTCCGGGAATTGTTCCAGACAACTTATTCTTGTAAAAATATTTCTTACTAGGGTCTGTTGACATTTCGCTCTAAGTTCTTGCACTAGAAAAGAAAACTCGT
>NZ_JBDZWD010000029.1:0-28739 GCF_040256045.1 Nitrosomonas sp. | reverse complement strand
GGCCAAGGGCGGAATCGAACCACCGACACAAGGATTTTCAGTCCTCTGCTCTACCGACTGAGCTACTTGGCCTTTAAGTAAGCAATGATTTGTCAGATTGATATTGCTCTGAAGCGCAGATAAACAACACTCATCACAACACCCGTTTTCTGGCGCGCCCGGCAGGATTCGAACCCACGACCCCTTGGTTCGTAGCCAAGTACTCTATCCAACTGAGCTACGGGCGCATATCATCTTCTTTATGCAGGAGACTGTCCATCTCTCTGTTTATTATTCTGTTTCACAACCATTTCAGGAAATGACGCCCGGTGTGTCCGGGGAGCTGTGCATGATGTTACATTCACGTGTTTTTGTCAAGAATCCGGCAGTTTATCCGAGACCAGCCGGCCTTCTGAAAAGCACTGATTTGGCTGCATCGAATACAAAGCCTCCGAAATCGATTATAACTGTACCGGCTTCTTCGAGAGTTTGCGCTGTAACGTCCTGCGATGCATATTCAATACCTTGGCCGTAACAGAGATGTTATTGTCATTTTCCATGAGGATACGGTGAATGTATTCCCACTCCAGCCGTTCTACCGAAAGTGGATGAGGGCTGATAGGGGTTTCGGTATCTCCGCTCGTACGCTCGAATGCCGCCATGATGTCATCCGCATCCACCGGCTTTGCCAGGTAATGGGTGGCCCCCAGTTTGATGGCTTCAACTGCCGTTGCGATGCTGGCATAACCGGTCAGCACGATGATACGGGTTCCAGGATCCAATTCCCTTATTTTCTCGACCAATGATAAGCCGGACTCATTTCCCAGTTTTAGGTCGATGATGGCATATTCAGGCATCAATACTTCGGCCTGCTCGATCGCAGTTTTGATGTCATGCATGCAGGTGGTGTCAAACCCGCGCTTTACCATTGCTCTTGCCAATACTTCACAAAAAGTTTCATCATCATCTACGATCAGCAGACTGGGGCGATCCATGGAATCATTCACAGGCATTCTCCTTTTAGTAGTGAAGTACTGGTCGTTCCGTGCAAAACCGGCAGGGTGACATGGGTGCAGGCTCCGCCTTCAGGACGATTGAATAAACGCACATTCCCACCGAAACGCTCGATATTGGTATTGGCAAGGAATAATCCGATACCAAAGCCCTGTCCCAGCCCTTTGCTGGTAAAAAATGGCTCTCCCGCATGTTCAACAGCTTCTGCATCCAATCCCGGTCCGTCATCGAGTATTTCGAGATGCAACTGTTTTTCATCCCAGCGGCTGGTAATGATCACCTGCCGAGTCGAAGCATCAGCCGCATTGTTCAACAGGTTCAGGATAGACTGACTCAGCAAACGAGTGTTCATGATGATCGGCGCTGGTTGTTCCCCTTCACATCGACTGGTGAAGCGGATCGATGGGCGGATCAGTTGCCATTTGTCGATCACCTGCTGCAGGAAAATATCGACAGGCTGGCTGTTTCCTTCTTCTACTCTGGCCTGACCGGCATCAGCCAGCAGATGGGTCAACGTCTGTTTGCACAGGTAAATCTGGTTGCGCAGGATACGAATATTGTTCTGGAACTCAGTATTCTCGGGTGATTCCTGCTGCAGCTCGCCAGCGATAATGGCCATGGTCGAGAGCGGCGTGCCCAGTTCATGTGCTGCACCGGCAGCCAACGTACCCAATGCGATGATTTGTTCATTCTGCAGCGCCTGCTCACGCGATCTGGACAATTCCTTGTCACGATCCCGGATCGAGGCATTCATTTTGACGACGAACGAAGTGATGAGTAAGGTGCTCAGCACAAATGTCAGCCACATCCCCGAGATATGCAGGTTGAATTCAAACATGTGGCGACTGTGGTCATCGAGATGATCGTGCGGAAGCGGGATGAACTTGAACAATAGGAAGGTGTAGCAGGAAATGGTGATTGCTGCCATGATCCAGGTGTAATACCAGGGCAACACAGTCGCAGCAATGGTAAGCGGAAGCAGATAAAGCGAGATGAAGGGATTGGTTGAACCGCCACTGAAATACAGTAATGTAGTCAATCCGGCCACATCGATCAGCAACTGGGTAAAGAATTCGGGGTGGGTCACCGGCCAGGAATAGCGCAGGCGAATCCAGGTGAGAAAGTTCAGAGCTGCGAGCAGGGAGATTGTCAGGATAATCGCTGCCCATGGCAGTTCGAGCTCAATGATACTGTAAACTACCCAGAAAATGATGATCTGGGAAACGATAGCAATAATCCTGAGCAGGAACAGACGCTGCAGATTCTTACCGGAGGGAGATTGATTCAGGATATTAAGAATGCCCATCGATCCGTTCTTTCACTCCATTCGTCCGTTCTGTCCCCGTTACGAAAACCAGATACGACCCGGAATACCCTTGATACATCGTTTTTTTACATCATGCAAGCAGGTAATCCGACGCCTCATAAAGAGAAAATCTTCCCGCACCCACAGAACATGAGTATCAGCGCTAATACCAGACCGGAATCACCCTGCCGTTCCGCCATGACAGAACGGCAGGGTATTTCAGGAAAACCTGCCAGAGACAGGAATTCCTCTGGCATCACTCACTCATACGGCTGAGGACGCGGTGTATCATTATTGGAAGGCGGCAGAATCGGCAACTTGATATCGGGCTGGTCGCCGGTCAGCGTTTTCAGGAAAGCAACAATCTTGGAAACTTCATCCTTGTTGAATTCACGGTTCAACTGGAGCCTTCCCATAGTTTCAACTGCCTGTTCCAGCGTTGCAGCTCCGCCATCATGAAAATAGGGATAAGTCAGCTCGATGTTTCTCAAAGTTGGCACTTTGAATACATGGCGATCAGCTTCATTGCCGGTCACGTCCATTCGTCCCGTAGCCGGGTTTTTGGTCTCATAAGGTTTAAAAACCCCTATTTTCTGGTAAGAACTTCCGCCCACGGCCGGTCCGTTATGACATTGCACGCAGCCGCTGCTCTTGAACAGATTGTAACCTTCCAGCTCTTCCTGATTGAGTGCATTTTTATCGCCTTCCAGCCACTTATCGAATCTTGAACCCGGTGTAACCAGTATTTCTTCAAATTGAGCAATTGCAGTTGTAATACGGTCGATCGTCACTTCCTCGGAACCGAAGACTTTTTTGAATCGCTCACGATATTGCGGTATGGAAGCAATCACTTTCGCTGTCAAATCATGAGCAGAGGCCATTTCCTTCGGATTGGCAATCGGACCGGCAGCCTGTTCTTTCAGGTCCTTGGCTCTGCCGTCCCAGAACTGTGCCAGACTCATACTGGAATTCAGTACAGTCGGAGAATTGATCGGGCCTTCCTGCCATTTATGTCCGATCGAGGTAGTAATATTATCGGTCCCGCCCATGCTCAGGTTATGGCAGGAATTGCAGGAAATGAAACCAGATTTGGAAAGTCTTGGATCAAAAAACAGCATTTTCCCCAGTTCTACCATATCGGGATTCTCCGGGGTCACCGCTTTAATGGGTTGTATCGGCTCGTTGGCAGCCATTACTCCGGCAGACGCAAACATCGCCCCCAGACTTAATGACAGCAGCGAAACAGTCAGTGTATGCTTGATCATTGCACTCTCCTCGTGATTTGAATAATTGTAACGGCTAACATGGCGCAGCCGCTTACGCCTTGAATTTTTCTCCCTACAGCAGAACTTCAGGCAGGAATCGGAATCAGTTCCGTCTGGTATCAGAAGATTTCTTTCTGTTTTTTTCAACCGCCTCCAGTGGTTCCCGGTAGGGTCGATCATTACCCAGGCCAGCTTCATGGCTCAGCAGTTGCGAAAGCTCTATCAGTGCCTGGCGATAAACCTGCCGCTTGAATTCAACCACGGATTCCAGCTCGACCCAATACTGATTCCAGCGCCAGGCATCGAATTCGGGATGTGCACAGGTTTCGAGCGATACGTCACTGTCTCTTCCCAGCAGGCGCAGCAGAAACCATATCTGTTTCTGTCCCCGGTAGTTCTTACGCCAGTCCCGACGAGTCCAGCAGGCAGGTACGTCATAACGCAGCCATTCCCTCGTCCGCCCCAGAATTTCCACGTGTACGGGTTGCAGGCCGGTTTCTTCCGCCAGCTCCCGGTACATTGCCTCGGTGGGCGTTTCTCCCGACTTTATCCCGCCCTGCGGAAACTGCCATGAGTCTTGCCGGGCACGCTTTCCCCAGAAAACCTGATTTTGTGAATTCAGGAGAATAATACCGACATTTGCTCTATATCCATTACGGTCTATCATCCGATTCACCCATCAATTTAACTTAATCTGTATTGAACTACCGATAATTCTTCCATATTTCGGTAACGATTTGTAGCGCAGCGCGTGGCAGCACCCTAAATCACTGCAATTTTCACACTTACCTTGTTCTGACTCCCGGAACAGCGGCCAATTCCCGCAGAAGTACTCCGAAGCACGCCGGATTACGACGATTTCAAGGTAAAATTACCCCATTACCTATAATGATAATGGAATCCCATCATGCGCGTTTCTCAATTCTTCCTCGCAACCTTAAAAGAGGCTCCCGCTGAAGCCGAGCTGATCAGTCACCGGCTCATGTTGCGAGCCGGGTTGATCAGACGTCTGGGCAGCGGATTGTATACCTGGATGCCACTGGGTCTGAGAATTCTACACAAGATCGAACATATCATCCGCGAGGAAATGAATAACAGCGGTGCACTGGAGCTTCTGATGCCTGCCGTTCATCCGGCCGAACTCTGGCAGGAGACTGGCCGGTGGGATGTATTTGGCCCGCAAATGCTGAAAATTCAGGATCGACACAAACACGATTTCTGCTTTGGCCCGACGCATGAAGAAGTCATCGTTGATATTGCACGCCGTGAAATCAAAAGCTACCGGCAGTTGCCCATTAATTTCTACCAGATTCAGACCAAGTTTCGCGATGAAATCCGTCCGAGATTTGGCGTAATGCGCGCACGGGAATTCATCATGAAGGATGCTTATTCCTTTCATACTGATGTGGACAGTCTGGAACGGACCTATCGTCTCATGCAGGAAACATACACCAGGATTTTTACCCGGCTTGGTCTGAAGTTCCGTGCGGTCGCTGCTGATACCGGCGCAATAGGAGGTAGTGGATCACATGAATTTCACGTTCTGGCCGATTCCGGTGAAGATGCCATCGCCTTCTGCCCTGATTCCGACTATGCCGCCAATATCGAACTTGCCGAAGCCATGCCACATGGTATTCCACGCAAGAAGCCGGCGGAAATCATGGAGAAGATTGCCACCCCTGATTGCAAATCCTGCCAGGATGTAGCTGATTTTCTGGGTATTCCAGTTGAGCAGACTCTCAAAACACTGGCTATAACCGCGGGCGACAAGTTTTACCTGCTGTTGCTGCGGGGTGATCATCTGCTCAACGAAACCAAAGTCAGAAAAATTCCGTTTCTGGGTGATTTCGAGTTCGCTGAAGAAAGCAGGATCATTACCGAGATGGGTTGCCCGCCGGGGTATCTCGGACCGGTTGGCGTAAAAGCAGAAATCATCGCTGATCGGGCCGTTCTGGAAATGAGCGATTTCACCTGCGGCGCAAACGAGGAAGGCTTCCATCTGAGCCATGCCAATTTCGAGCGTGATTTGCCCTTACCGGATCAGGTATTCGATATCCGCAATGCGGTGGCAGGCGATCCTTCACCCGATGGCAAGGGTGTGCTTGAAATCTGCCGAGGTATCGAAGTCGGCCATGTTTTTCAGTTGCGCACCAAATATTCGGAAAAAATGAAGGCTACCTATCTGGATGAATCCGGACAAACCCGAATTATGGAAATGGGCTGCTATGGCATTGGTGTTTCACGTATCGTTGCTGCAGCCATTGAGCAAAACTACGACGAGCGGGGCATTATATTCCCACAGGCGATCGCTCCGTTCCAGCTGTCGATCATTCCGGTCAGTTATCATAAAAACCAGCAGATCCGGACTGAAGCCGAAAAACTTTATCGGGCCTGCCGTGCAGCAGGTATCGAGGTATTACTGGATGACCGCGAGGAGAGACCCGGAGTCATGTTTGCAGATCAGGAATTGATCGGAATCCCGCATCGTATCGTGATCGGTGAGCGGAATCTGCGGGAGGGTATGGTGGAATATCAGGGACGACTGGACAAAACATCCCAAATGCTCTCGCTGTCGGAGGCAGCTTCCATCATCAGCAAAATATGTGGCGACTGATACATTCTCTGTTATTCCTGATACCCGGTGCAGTAATGGCCGGAGCACAGATATATGAGCCCTTATCGGCCAGTACTCGCACCGTATTGCATCGTACTATCAGCGATCAGGCCGTGCCCATGCTCATTACTCTCCCCGGCCCTGAAGCAAAGGACTGGTTGGACAGTATGACAAAACGCCTGGAGAAACGAATACCTGACATCGAGGAACGCAAGGCATTCCTGATTACCGTTCATTATGAAGCCACCCGCGCCGGGCTCGATCCTGAACTGGTGCTCAGCATTATCCAGGTCGAAAGTAATTTCAGAAAATACGCAGTCTCTTCCGTCGGGGCACGCGGGTATATGCAGGTCATGCCGTTCTGGGTGGATACGATAGGCAACCCGGAACACAATCTGTTTCATCTGCGCGTCAACTTGCGCTACGGTTGCACGATCCTTCGCCACTATCTCGATCTGGAACAGGGGGATTATTTCAGGGCACTGGGAAGATATAACGGCAGCCTAGGCAAGGCCGGCTACCCCAATCTAGTATTCAACGCCTGGCACCGCCACTGGACTTACTCCACGGCATCACAATAACCAGATTCATATTTATTCTGGAAGATGCGCAGTTGGATGCGCTCGAGTGTGTGTCTGATGCGCTACCTAGCAAGACACGGGGAGGAGCAAAGCAGCCAACTATACCCCAAGCGTGTAATCGGATGTGTAGGGGTTTCTAGGATCATTTCAGTGAGTGTTGATGAAAGCCTCAATCTCGGCGCGAGTAATCAGCCCGATTTTCCGCGCTGCAGGCCTTCCATCAGGATCGAACAGATACGTACTTGGCAACATCGAAAGCTCATCTCCGAGTTGCGCTGCTGCAGCTCTGTCACCCAGCACGATTGGGTAGGGAATCGTCATCTTCTCCACAAATTTCATGACATCCCGAGCATCGTCATACTCCATTGCAATTCCAATGATGACGATGTCGTTTCTTTCACGGGACAATTCGGACAGATCAGGAATTTCTCTCAGGCAGGGCGGGCACCACGTTGCCCAGAAATTGACCAGTACCCATTTTCCCTTATAGCCCGACAAAGTATGTGTTTTGCCTGAGCTGTCTTCGAAGTGGAAACCATAAGCTCTCGCCTCGAAGACAGGCAGATACCCGACCAGCACAAGCAGAAGAATCGTAAACCACCGTTTCATCATATATTCCGGCAGAATTGACCAGAACAGTTCATCATGAAAGATCGGTTATGATCTTTTCCGGAAAATCGCGATACAAGAACTGCATCTGTATCACAATCACTACCTGCTATAGCTATCCTCATATAATCAATTTTGGCAGTCAACAATTTTGCAACCTCTATCTCGACTAGATCTGGGGATGGGTCCGTTCCAGACTGGAGTGCAGTTTATTACAGGCACTCAAATAGGCTTTGGCAGAAGCCGCAATGATATCGGTATCTGCTCCATGACCATTGGCGATCCGCCCGGCTTTCTGCAAGCGGACAGTCACTTCACCCTGTGCATCCGTCCCGCTAGTGATATTGTTCACCGAAAACAGTTGCAGTTCTGCCCTGCTATCCAGTATTTTCTCAATAGCGCGGAATGTTGCATCCACCGGACCACTTCCTTCGGATTCAGCCTGTTTTTCACTGCCTCCCACGGCAATGACAACCTGAGCAAAGGGTATTTCCCCAGTTTCACTGACTGCATGCAGCGAAAGCAAACGATAGTGCTCCTCGGGAATCTGTGCCTCATCCGAGACAAGCGCATGCAGATCTTCATCGAAGATTTCATGCTTCTTATCTGCAAGATCCTTGAAGCGCATGAATATAGCATTCAGTTTCTCTTCCGATTCCAGCTTTATCCCCAGCTCTTTCAGGCGACTGCGAAATGCGTTCCGGCCGGAATGCTTGCCCAGCAGCAATTTGTTTGCTCCCCAGCCCACATCTTCGGCACGCATGATTTCATAGGTTTCACGATGCTTAAGCACTCCATCCTGATGAATACCTGATTCATGGGCAAAGGCATTGGCACCGACAATCGCCTTGTTGGGCTGCACCGGAAATCCGGTAATTCCCGAAACCAGCTTGCTGGCAGGTACGATCTGCGTTGTATCGATACGTGTATCACAGGGGAAATAATCCTGCCGTGTACGCACCGCCATCACCACTTCTTCCAGTGCGGCGTTACCGGCCCGCTCGCCCAGGCCATTGATGGTACATTCCACCTGGCGTGCCCCATTCATAACTGCAAACAGCGAGTTGGCAACTGCCAGACCGAGATCATTATGGCAGTGAACCGAGAAAACAGCCTTATCAGAATTTGGAATGCGCTCTCGCAGTGTACGGATCAGGCCACCAAACTGATCCGGCATGGTATATCCCACCGTATCCGGAATATTCAGCGTCCGTGCGCCCGCATCGATCACTGCTTCCAGCACCCGGCAAAGAAAATCGATCTCGGATCGCCCGGCATCTTCAGGGGAAAATTCAACGTTATCAGTGTACTGACGTGCCCATTTCACTGCCTTGATCGCCTGATCGATAACCTGATCGGGCGACATGCGCAGCTTGTTCTTCATATGAATCGGAGATGTCGCGATGAAGGTATGAATACGCACATTCTGATTGATCTGCAAGGCTTCCCCGGTACGATCGATGTCAGCCTCTATCGCACGGGCAAGACCACATACCGTACTGTTGCTTACTGCCTCTGCTACTGCCCGGACTGCTTCAAAATCACCTCTCGAAGCGGCCGGGAAACCTGCTTCTATCACATCCACACCCATACGCTCCAACTGCCTTGCGATGCGTACCTTTTCTTCCATGGTCATGGACGCACCGGGGCTCTGTTCCCCGTCACGCAAAGTTGTATCAAAAATAACCAAATGCTCTCTCATTGTCCCACTCCACTATTATTCTGGCTAAAACGGACTACCGGCTGGTGGTGTACCAGCCTGCATACTTCAAAACAGATTAAGAAATGATTAAAATAATTAGCGCGCAAGGCGCAGCAGTCGGCCGGTCAGATACAGCCAAGCTGTCAGATGGAAAGGATGAAAGGCGGGAGTAATTTCAGTAAATTGCATCATGCCGGTAAATATAAAACGTTTACCTTTATTTCGCAACAGCAGATATTCAGGTTTCTTTACGGATTTCGTTACGTTTTCTATTCTTGTACAGCCGCCAGATCTTCATACCGTACCCGGATAAAGCGTAAGTCAGAAATACACCGAACAATACCAACGGTGGGTGACTTGGAATCAGAACAAAAAAGAACAAAAGCAGCAGCGAGACTACAAAAAACGAAACTTTCTTGTGCAGATTGAAGTCTTTGCCGCTGTAGTAAGGAATATTGGTTACCATGGTCAACCCGGCAAACAGTGTCATGATCCACGCCAACCATGTGATATCGGCAACATCCACCTGTAAACCCAGCATCACCCAGATCATTCCGGCAATCAGAGCAGCTGCAGCCGGGCTGGGCAGACCCTGAAAAAATCTCTTGTCGATGACTTCGATCGTTACATTGAAACGGGCAAGGCGCAACGCTGCGCAGGCACAATAGATGAATGCGGCGATCCAGCCCAGTTTCCCCAGATCTCTCAGCGCCCACTCGTACACAATCAATGCAGGAGCCACACCGAACGAAACCATATCGGACAGGCTGTCGTACTCTGCACCGAATTCACTTTGTGTATGCGTCAGGCGTGCAACCCGACCATCCAGACCATCAAATACCATGGCTACGAAGATGGCAATGGCAGAATGCTCAAAATGGCCGTTCATCGCCTGGACAATCGCATAGAAACCGGCAAACAGCGCCGCGGTCGTAAAGAGATTGGGCAGCAGGTAGATACCCCGTCTCCTCCACCGCGGGTTTGTGACAGGCAGTTGTTCTGAATCAGATTCCTGCATACTCAGCGAAACTCGGCCAGGATTGTTTGAGTGGCATAAACCTTATCACCGATTGCAACATTAATTTTCGTTCCCAACGGAAGATAGACATCAACACGTGAACCGAAGCGGATGAAACCGAAACGCTGTCCGCGGGCAAGATGCTCTCCCGAATGCACATGACATACGATCCGCTTTGCGATGAGGCCGGCTATCTGCACACAGGTTACGTCCTGGCCTCCATCGGTTCTGATCCACAAGGCATTGCGTTCATTCTCCAGTGAAGCTTTGGGCAGACTTGCGTTCAGGAAGTTTCCGGGGAAATACCATCGATTTTGTATTTCACCATCCACTGGGCTGCGATTCGAGTGTACATTGAAAACATTCATGAAAACACTGACTTTCAGCGCCTCACGCGGTAGATAAGGATCCTGAACCTTATCTACCGCAACGATACGCCCATCTGCCGGGGCAAGCACTGCCCCGGCAAGGGCCGGTATGATACGTGGAGGATCACGAAAAAACTGCAGAACGAACAGCGCAATCAACCAGACGGGTAGTGCCCATAGCCAGCCTGCCATAAACTGCACCAGTAACGCTATAGCAAATGCACCAGCGATGAAGGGCCATCCTTCGCGTGCAATGATCGGATGAGGATAGTAAGAAGTCGACATACGCTCAGTTCTTCGCCTGATCAACCAGTTTATTCTTGCTGATCCACGGCATCATGTCACGCAATCTGCTACCCACTCTTTCAATCGGGTGCTCCGAGGCGAGACGGCGGCTCGATTTGAGCACGGGTGCACCAGCACGATTTTCCAGGATAAATTCGCGTGCATATTCGCCCGTCTGAATCTCACGCAGGATTTTACGCATTTCATCACGAGTTGCATCAGTAATGATACGCGGCCCTCTCGATACATCACCGTATTCTGCATTGTTGGATACGGAATAGCGCATGTTGGCGATACCCCCTTCATAAATCAGATCCACAATCAGCTTGACTTCATGCAAACATTCAAAATAGGCCATTTCCGGTGCATAGCCGGCTTCCACCAGCGTTTCAAACCCGGCCTGAATCAGTGATGTCAAACCACCGCATAACACCACCTGTTCGCCAAACAGATCGGTCTCTGTTTCTTCCTTGAATGTGGTTTCAATCACACCACCACGTGTACCGCCATTCGCAGCCGCGTAGGAGAGTGCCAGATCAAGTGCTCTGCCAGATTTATCCTGATGAACAGCAATCAGGGATGGAACACCGCCTCCCTGGGTATAAGTGGAACGTACCAGATGACCCGGTCCCTTGGGAGCGATCATGATCACATCCAGATCCTCGCGCGGAATGATCTGCCCGTAATGAATGTTGAAACCATGCGCAAAAGCCAGCGTGGCATTCTTCTTCAGGGCCGGTTCGATTTCAGTCTGATAAACCGATGCCATCTGTTCATCCGGCAGCAGCAGCATGATTACATCGGCATCCTTGACTGCAGCGCCTACTTCTTTCACTGTCAGACCAGCTTTCTTTGCTTTATCCCAGGATGCACCATCCTTACGCAGACCGATGGTAACCTTGACTCCCGAATCATTCAGATTATTGGCGTGCGCATGTCCCTGTGAACCGTAGCCGATGATGGCTACTTTCTTTTTCTTGATGAGGGACAGATCCGCATCCTTATCGTAATAGACTTTCATTATTTTCCTTCCAGAATATTGAGTGGGGTGCAGCCACATCAGCAGATGCAGCCTATCGGTGAAATCAGAATCTGCCGTCAGATTCCGCTAAAAAATTTACAGCTTTAAAATCCGTTCTCCACGGCTGAGACCTGAAACACCTGTTCTGGCTATTTCCAGAATCAAATTGCGATCTATTGCCTGCAAAAAACCATCCAGCTTCGACCGGGTTCCCGTAAGCTCGATTGTGTAGAGCTCGTTGGTAACGTCGATGATATTGCCTCGAAATATATCAGCAAGCCGCATCATCTCCTCACGATCCTTACCCACTGCTCTTACTTTTACCAGCATGAGTTCCCGCTCAACATAACCTTCACTGCTCAAATCAACCAGTTTGACGACTTCAATCAGTTTGTTGAGCTGTTTGGTAATCTGTTCGACGATTTCATCCGGCCCATTGGTGACCAGCGTCATACGGGACAATGTCGGATCTTCGGTAGGAGCGACAGACAGAGATTCAATATTGTAACCACGAGCAGAAAACAGGCCTGCCACCCGCGACAGAGCACCGGCCTCGTTTTCCATTAACAAAGAAATAATATGTCGCATGCTGTTATACCAGGATCATTTCGGACAGACCTTTACCACCAGGCACCATAGGAAAAACATTCTCGGTTTGATCCGTAATAAAATCCATAAATACCAGTTGTTCTTCCAGTTTGAAGGCTTCTCTCAACGCACCATCGATATCCTCCGGTTTATCGATTCGCATACCGACATGTCCATAACTTTCGGCCAGTTTGACAAAATCGGGCAATGCATCCATATAGGATTCAGCGTAACGATTGCCATGGAAAAACTCCTGCCATTGACGCACCATCCCCATGTAGCGGTTATTCAAATTAATGATCTTGATGGGCAGACGATACTGTTTACAGGTGGATAACTCCTGAATGCACATCTGGATACTTGCCTCTCCGGTAATACAGGCTACTGTACTGCCCGGGTTGGCCATCTGTACGCCCATCGCAGAAGGCAGGCCAAATCCCATCGTACCCAAGCCACCAGAATTGACCCAGCGACGTGGTTTATCAAATTTGTAAAACTGGGCCGCCCACATCTGATGCTGTCCGACATCAGAAGTAACGAAGGCGTCTCCACCGGTTATTTCATACAATTTTTCCACCACCAGTTGCGGCTTGATAACGCTGGCCGATCGGTCATATTTCAGGCAATCACGTGCCCGCCACAACTCGATCTGTTCCCACCATTTATGCAAAGCATGAGCATCGGACGTCTCCCTGCCAGCTTTCAGCAACATGATCAACTCTTTCAGTACTGCGGATACACTGCCAACGATGGGAACATCCACTTTGACTCGCTTGGAAATTGATGACGGATCAATATCGATATGGATAATTTTCCGTTCTTCGCTATAGAAATGCTTTGGATTTCCGATGACACGATCATCAAAACGAGCTCCCACTGCAATCAGCACATCGCAATATTGCATGGCCATATTGGCTTCATAGGTACCATGCATGCCCAGCATCCCGACAAACTGCCGGTCAGTCGCCGGATATCCTCCCAACCCCATGAGGGTACTGGTGCAGGGAAAATTCAGCATCTGCACGAGTTCTGTCAATTCTGCCGCAGCATCATCCAAGATCACCCCACCACCGGTATAGACCATCGGACGCTTGGCTTCCAGGATCATCTGGACAGCTTTCCGGAGCTGTTGAGCATCCCCGCTGATTACCGGTGAATAGGAGCGCAATGAAATACTGGCGGGATAATGAAATTCCGCCTTCTGCTGGGTGACGTCCTTGGGAATATCCACCAGTACCGGCCCCGGACGGCCGGTTGAAGCAATATAAAAAGCTTTTTTGATTGTTACCGCCAGCTCCGATATATCCTTTACCAGAAAGTTGTGCTTGACGCAGGGTCGTGTAATTCCCACGGTATCCACTTCCTGGAATGCATCCTGACCAATGGCAGCTGTAGGTACCTGTCCACTGATGATTACCATTGGAATGGAATCCATGTAGGCGGTAGCAATACCTGTTACGGCATTAGTCACCCCCGGGCCAGAAGTTACCAGCGCCACACCCACCTTGTTACTGGAACGTGCATAACCATCCGCTGCATGGAGGGCAGCCTGTTCATGACGAACCAGAATATGCTTGACTTTATCCTGCTTGAACAATTCATCGTACAGGAACAATACGGCACCGCCGGGATAGCCAAAAATATGACTTACCCCCTCCTCCTGCAGACAACGTATCGTAATCTCGGCACCTGTCAGTTCAGTACTCATACCAGGGAATCCCCAGATTCAAAATAATTTTTCTTCATCTCATCATTAAAACCAATATTTGCTTTGTATCGATTAGTGATTACAAAACCATAAAAACGCTTGGAGCACCTTGCATCCAGAATTCCAGATTGCGCACAAATAAAAAAATGCGAGACCTCTGCCCCAGTAATCGGAGGCAGTGTATCTCCCACATTTTCCTGACCGGCAGTAAAAGAGGCAGGATGCAGAATAAGTAACCCTTGCTCTATCTCTATGTTACTAGGATTATATATTGACTTCCTGCAAATATCTCGGTAACACCACAACTATATCAATTGTTTCAGCATGCGGCACTACCCGTTCGTTCCCCCGACCGTCAACCCGTCTATCCGCAAAGTCGGCTGTCCGACACCCACCGGCACACTCTGCCCCTCCTTGCCACAGGTACCAACACCCGGATCCAGCGCCAGATCGTTCCCAATCATGGAAACGCGGGTAAGTACATCGGGACCATTACCAATCAAAGTAGCCCCTTTCACCGGATAGGTAATTTTACCATTTTCAATCATATAGGCTTCTGCAGCCGAAAACACAAATTTACCGCTAGTGATATCAACCTGCCCTCCGCCAAAATTGACAGCATACAAACCCTGCTTGACAGAAGCGATGATTTCTTCGGGTTCTTTATCACCATTCAACATACAGGTATTGGTCATGCGCGGCATGGGGATATGAGCAAACGATTCACGCCGGCCGTTACCAGTAACACGCTGATTCATCAGCCGGGCATTCAGATTATCCTGCAGATAACCCTTGAGAATGCCATCTTCGATCAATGTAGTACATTGTGTCGGATTGCCCTCATCATCGATGTTCAACGATCCGCGACGATCGTGTATCGTACCATCATCGACCACCGTCACCCCCGGTGCCGCCACCCGCTCACCAACCCTGCCAGAAAAGGCCGAACTCCCTTTCCGGTTAAAATCTGCTTCAAGACCATGACCGATTGCTTCGTGCAATAAAATACCCGGCCACCCGCTACCCAGCACGACAGTCATACTTCCTGCCGGAGCCGGTTTCGATGCAAGATTCGTCAATGCCTGATGGACTGCTTTACGGGCATAATCCTCCAATACTGCATCGGTGAAATAAGCATAATCAAAACGCCCGCCTCCTCCGGCAATGCCCTGCTCCCGCCGACCGTTTTCCTCGACAAGGACTTGCAATGATATACGTACCAACGGCCGCACATCGGTGGCAAGCAATCCATCACTGCGCGCAACCATGACCACCTCATATTCTCCAGCCAGCGAGGCCATGACCTGAATGACTCGTTTATCCAGTGCGCGTGCAAATCCCTCCAGCCGTTCTAGCATACCGATCTTGTCTGCATCTTTACAAAGCGCGATAGGGTCCAGAGAAGAGTAATACAGTGCCTGCCGGGCATCGTTTCCTGATAATCCCGTTATATACGCATGTGCTCCATCACCCTGGGCAGCAATTGCGCGTGTTGCCCGGGCAGCAGATATTAGTGCCTGACTACTGATATCATCCGAGTAGGCAAAAGCAGTTTTTTCGCCGCTGATTGCACGTACTCCGACCCCCTGATCAATATTGAAGCTGCCCGATTTGACGATACCCTCTTCCAGCACCCAGCCTTCCGACCGATTGTACTGAAAATAAATATCCGCATAATCAATTTGATGGGTAAGAATGTGCCCGAACACATCCTGCAACCTGCCTGTATTCAGCTCATAAGGAGCTAACAGGTATTGATCAGCAATCGTAAATGAATCCATCATTCCAGAAATAAGTTCATAAAAAAATCATAACGGCTGAGCTGCTGCTGTATCCCGCGGCAGCTCGTCTGCAAAAAATCGAAATAACATAAAAACCAAATCAAGTTTTCTCAACAGGCAAGCAGGCAACGGTGCTCCAACGCAGGCAGACTTGCCCGCACACTTGACTGATATGCACGATCGATTTCCGCAATCACTACCCCCGGTCCGCGCGGAAGACGGTCGATAATCACACCCCATGGATCGACAATCATGCTGTCGCCATTGGTTTCACGCCCGTTCACATGGAATCCTCCCTGCGCCGGAGCGATCAGATAAGCCTGATTCTCGATTGCACGGGCACGAATGAGTGTTTCCCAGTGGGCCTTGCCGGTAATGGCGGTAAACGCCGCCGGTGCCAGAATGACATCCACTTTTCCCATCATACGGTAAAGCTCGGGAAAACGCAGATCATAACAGATGGACAACCCCATCCGCCCGAATGGAGAATCGAGTGCAACCACCCGGTTACCTGCGTCGATCGTTCTTTCTTCAGCGAAATTCTCGTTACCCAGCGACAATCCGAACAGGTGAATCTTATCGTAGCGCGCCACCTGCTGGCCATGTTCATCGTACACCAGGCAGCTGTTGTACACCTTGTCCGATACCGGCGAAACTAGCGGTACCGATCCTCCTGCCAGCCAGATACCAAACCGCTTCGCAGTTTCGCTCAGAAAATTCTGAATTTCCCCGTTACCAGGATTTTCACGCACTGCGAGCTTATCCGTATCCTTCATTCCCATAATACAGAAATATTCCGGCAACACGACCAGCTTGGCCTGTTTTGCAGCCGCCTCTTCAATCAGACGGAAAGCTTCTTCAAGATTGGCTGCCACGCTGGGACCGGAAGCCATCTGGACGGCTGCCACCCTTATCTTGGTATGATCACCTGTGTTGGGGCGGACAGCCTGATCAGCACCCCCATCAGTAGACATGATTCCCTCCCTCTCTATATCCGATTCCTGCCCGTGACGACATCAAGCCGTTCATATTCAATCTCCCTTCCTCTTGATTAATTTTAATGCGAAGGTGCTCTCCGATCTCTCCGCTATCATTATTTATTGTATATGCTCTGTTTCATGCCGGCACCTGTGTTGAAACACGGGCTTATCAAACCTTACTGCACAGCCGGCGGTTGCAGCAAGATCTAAGAAACCGCTGATCAAGTCCTTCATGAGCCGCATCATGGGGAAAATCGTGGTAATCGCAAGAAACGCGACATAGCAAACGCATGATTTTGCTGTAACCCTTGAAGCACTGGTTTTGCAGGCAGCCCGCAACGTTGAGCTCGTTGTGAAGAAACAAACCCTTCACTGCCTCATTTCGCCTTGCATTCCCTCCGCAAACCACAATGTGCGACCCTCTGGAGCTTGAGCAAAGATTCCCTAAGGTTGCTCAACCTTGTCTCGTTCTTCATCCAGTCTGACGACAACCGGATCACTCCAGCTTCCGGTTATAGCATATTCATTGAGCAGCACCCGATCAAAAGGATCCTGCAGAGTCCCCGTGGCAATCATGGCCGCAATTCCAGCGAGGGGAGTTGCCAGTCCGAACGAAGGAAACACTTTCAGATTCAAGGTTTGTGTTTCGCTCATCAGATCCCATTCCCCGCTCAGGACAAGCTCTGCTGCACTGCCCGCTATATACAGATCATCGACCGAAGCAATACCACTCTTAATGTTGATGTGACCGTTCAGTTCATCGAACCCGAACCCTTTACCGAATACATCATAAAAGTCCAGTGTCAATCTGCGAGGCAAGGATTTCAGGTCAAAAATCCCCAGTAATCTACCAATCCCAGGTTTCAGTTCTGTGAATTGACCATGCCGCACATCAAGCTGCAGACTGCCGGACAGTGTTGAAAAATCTACTGAAAACGGTTTATCTGCCCAATCCAGATTGCCCTCCAGTACCCCTTCACCACGAGCAATACGCCCCGGATAGCCGTGACGCTTAAACAGTTTTCCAATATTGCCGGATTGCAGCCGGATGTGACTGTACATCCGATAAGGTGGCTTATGATTTTCCCATAATCCATTGGCCTGCAGCCTGCTGTTCGGGTGTCTGATGTCCAGATTCTCAATCAGCCAGCCATCCTGGCTTTGCATGGCACTGAATTTCATCTGGCCCAGCAGCCCCCCCTTTATGAACAGCTCATCGGCTTCGATATCCACAGCCGGCCAGTCTCCGGGAGGATCCTGTTTATGTGATGTTAAAATATTCTCTGGCGCATCTTCCGGTATTTTCAATCGGCTCAAACGTGCCACTACTTTTTGTCGATCCCCTGCCTGCCAGTCTATTCTGCCATCGACCTCCTGACTGGAAACATCCACTCGCCAGCTTTCACCCTGCCTGTCGATAGCAAAATGAGTATCATTGAAATAACTGGACAGAAATTCAAACTGACCGATATGTAAATCGAACTGCACCGACCTGGTCAGAATATTATCCAGCCCGCGTGCACTATGGTCGAGCGAAGCATCCATCCCGGCATATCTCTTGAACAGTTCGCGCAACTGATCCCATTCCAGCCTGGATACCGAACCTTCCACCCGGGTCACCTGATCCTGCGGCAATGTACCACGCCCGCCAAAACTGATTATCCCGCGTACTGGATGATAGTAATGTGCCTTTTCACGCATACGCTGGAATTCCGCTGTCAGGATGTCGCCATAATGAAAATGCACGTGATCATCATGCGGCAGGGTAAAAATTTTTTCCAGACGTACAGGAATTACTTCCGCAGCAGTCTTGGAAAAAGGTGCTGGAAACATCAGCTCCACACCTTCCAGCGAGGATTCGACCACGATACCGACTTTGCCCGATTCAACCTCCACTGCAGCTTGCCAGTCTGAACTGCCACGCATGAACTGCGTCCATAACTGAGATAAATTGACTGGTTTAACGAGATTCATATCCGAGTGGGAATGGTCGAGATCAGCCCGACCTCGAGCAGTGATACGTACCCCTCCCTCGGGCAGGAAAGCGGAGGAAAACTCGACTGCTCCCCCCAGTACCCGGGCATGAATCCCTTCCAGCACTACACCGGATTCAGTAAAAACCAGGGATCCGTTGACCTGGTAAAAATCAGGAATATAGCGGTCAAAGTCGATCCGATTGTCAATGAATTGGTAACGCCCCTGCATTTTAACAATGGAAAGTTTTTCCTGAGCAACCGACAATGCTACCTCTGCCTGCAGCCTCCCCTTGCCGGAGAATTCAGCCTGCCCCAATAATTCTCCAACATGCGGACCCACATCATCTGCTTGGCGTAACAGGGCGACCATCTCTCCACTCTCTCCTTCCGCCATGCCTTTTACCCTGATTTCAGGGCGATCTGCATATATATCATCCGATTGCAGCATGAATTTCTGCAGTCGAACACCTGCAATACTGGCAGAAGAAAGCGATAAGTCGAGCTTGCTTTCCTGTATCGAAACACGCCCCGTCATACCGGAAACCTCTGGCCAGTCATCGGAAATCTTAACACTGGCATTACTGATGGCAGTTTCTGCATGAATGGAGAATGCGTCCTTTTTATCAACAGACCGGCCGTTCAATAACCCCATGACCTGGAACTTTGCATCGCTCAGCTTCCCCGAGAGAGTCACCTTATCAAGTTTCTCCTTCCAGCTTTCATTCCCCATCCAAGTGACATACTCACCGAGAAGATGCATGTCGGCGTGCGACAACCCCCCTCTCAGATCAACCTGTACGGATGTATCTTTGTCAAAGGTACAGCTCCCTTGCAGGGCGCCGCTTCCTGCATCACTCTTGAAAGCGATATCGTTGAATTCAATCCGGGCCACAGCATGGTCGGCAGCAGTTTTCCAATTCACTCGACCGACCAGCGAATCGAAGCGAAATTTCTCGCCAGGCGACTGCGACTTGTTGATTTCCACATTCTTTGAAGACAGAAACAAGGAGCCTCCCGCTTCAGTAGCATCAACGATTCCACTGACACCACTGAAAGCAGGATAGTCGTCGAACGATTGCACAGCGAGATCACTGAAACCGGCATTTACCCGGAAAGATGGTTTTTTTGTCCAGTCACCGCGCCATTCGAGATTAACGTGCTTTACCATTCCGCGCGGAAACAGTTCGGACAAAGACTCATGTAAAGTTTCTTCTGCTGGCAGACTGACAGCAAGTTTGGTCAGCACATCCATCCTCAACCCCCCGGCCTGCAGGCTGTATACGGACAACCCGCCATCTTTCGGGTTCAGCACGCGCCATGATGCTTCGACCGGCCCGGTCAATGGCAAACCTTTGAGCTCGATGCTCACACCATGGGCAAACCATTGTTGGTTTATCGCCTTTTCATCTTCCGTCTCGTGCCATCCCCAGCGACCATGCAGCCGATCGATCTCCAGTACGGGCAGCTGCTGGGCAACCTGAATCGCCGTATCTTGCAGGCGGATATCCGACACCCACCTTGTCAGGCTGCCAGCATGGATATCCACCCAGGCACGCATGCTGCCTTTTCCTTTTTTGAGTTCCCAATCAGCCGGCAATGTCATCCATTCTTGCCAGCTTCCCAGATTAAAATCCTGTAACTGGACGAACAGACGTCCTTGCCATGCTGACAAAGTCTGGACAGAATCACCGGTAAAATCTCCACGAAGATCCACTCGGGAAAACAGCGGATCGGATGAATGTGCCTGCAACCCGAATTGATGGCGCCTGCCTCCCCGTTTGTTCTGCAAATGCAAATTGACCGATTCAAAATAATGTACCGGGCTGCGGCGTAATTCATCCTGCCAGTAAATGACGGCGTGCCTGACGATCAAACGCCGCTGGCGCAACAGCCAGTCAAAAAATCCGTTTTCCTGCTGATTCTCACCCAGTGTCACGCCAGCGATATGCAAAACACCTTCCATATCCCGGCGTGTCACTAGTGCAGGCCGGTCAATGATGATTTCATGAAAGTTGAGTTCACCCCGCAATAACGACCGCCATGAAATCGTTCCTTCTATTCCCGGAAACACCAGCACCGGATCACCCTGCTGATCGGACACACTGACCCCCTGCATCGACAAATGCGGACGCAGGCCATCCCAGTTGGCCCGAATGGAATCAATCTGTACTGGCTGCCCCGCAACACGAGTCATGGCCGCGACAATATCAGAACGGTATTTCTCGATATCAGGCAGAATCCAGTAGCGCAACGCAAGCAGTAGCAGACAGGCGAGTATCACCGCCAGCAGAAAACCTCGGCCCGCCCATCCCAGACAAATCGTACAATGACGTAATAAAGAATGCGGCATAAGCTCAATACAAAACCATCACTCGGTATTTCGTCCGTTCCTGAAGCTTGCCTTCCCTTTGAGAAATGGCAGTCTTTACGCTCTCCGACAGGATATTATTGGCGCAATACTCATTTATCATCGTAAAAATGCTACGAATCCCTGTTTCATCCATGGTGCTTCACCGTTTCGTGACATAACCAGACACACAGCCGTTCATTTCGTATGTCCACACCTATCGACCCGTCCCGGGCTGTATCCATTGTTAGCAGCATTCTGCCTTACAGCCGGTATCTCAAACGAACGCTGGCGAGCGAACCCGGCCTGCAGCAAGAATTGCTGGATCAATTACCGAATCCCTTCACATGGGAGGAAATGCTCAACTTCCTGCAGCATCCTGCAACCCCTCTCGCAGATGAGGCAGATCTGCACCGGTTATTGCGCCAGTTGCGCAAACGCGTCATCCTCCGGCTGGCCACGCGTGATCTGGCCGGACTGGCTGATCTGAACGAGGTCATGACGACCATGACTGCGCTGGCGGATACGACGATTCGGTTTGCACTGGAATTTCTCCACACAACCATGACGCAACCCGGCCATTTTGGCAAACCGACTGGAGAAAAAACCGGCACGGAACAGCAGTTGCTGATCGTGGCCATGGGAAAACTGGGAGGTGGCGAACTCAATGTATCCTCTGACGTGGATCTGATTTTTATCTATCCCGAAGATGGTGAAACAGACGGCAGAAAATCCATTACCAATCATGAATTTTTCGTCAGGCTGGGGCGGAAGCTGATTGCCAGCCTGAGTGATTATACCGTGGACGGCTATGTATTTCGTGTCGACATGCGATTACGTCCGCACGGCGAAAACAGTCCGCTTACCATCAGCCTGCCCATGCTCGAAGACTATTTCATCACGCAGGGCCGTGAATGGGAACGACACGCCTGGATCAAAAGCCGCATTATCACCGGTTCATCAGTGGCCGAGGCTACGCTGATGGAGTTGATCGTACGCCCTTTCGTGTTCCGCAAATATCTGGATTTCGAAGCCTATGAGGCGATGCGCAGCCTGCACGCGCAGTTACGCAAAGAGGTCGATCGGCGCGAGCTGCACGACAATATAAAACTGGGTCCCGGTGGTATCCGGGAAATTGAATTCATCACCCAAGTGTTTCAGCTGATCCGAGGTGGACGTGATGCCGACTTGTGTATTCGCCCCACGCTGGGTGTGCTGCAGCGATTGCGGCAAAAACAGCCCCTTCCCGGACAGACGATCGAAGAACTGATCGAGGCTTACTGTTTCCTGCGTAAACTCGAACATCGCCTGCAATATCTCGATGACCAGCAAACTCAGAATCTGCCACAGCACACCGATGAACAGGCACTGATTGCAAAAAGCATGGGATTTAGTGGCTATGGCAACTTTCTCGATCACCTCGATCTGCACCGCCAGAACGTTACCCGTCATTTCGAGCGAATCTTCGCAGCACGCCGCAAATCTGCCCGACACGACACATTTGCCCGGATCAGACCGGAACAGTCCGGTGATCGTGAAACAGTCGAAGCTTTCGGCAAACAGCTGCAAACACTGGGATACCTCGATCCCGGCAAAACTACCGCGCGCATCCGGCAGTTTTACGACAGCACATTTTTCCGGCGACTGACTCAGTCTAATCAGGAACGCATATTCGAACTGATGCCCACACTGATTGAAGTGACTGCCCGCTTCACACCTGTTGATATCACACTGGAGCGCATGCTGCAATTACTCGAAAAAATCGGACAATATCCAGCTTATCTCGCCCTGCTGCAAGAGCATCCGCAAACGCTGCCACGTGTCGCAAAACTGGTCAGCGTCAGCCAGTGGGCGAGTGATTATCTTGGCAGACACCCGATCCTGCTGGATGAACTGCTCACGTCATCCGGCCTGCACACTCTGCCGGACTGGGCTGCACTCAAAACCGAGCTCACGCACCAGTTGCATCATGTCAACATCCCCAAAACGCAGATGATCGAGTGGCAGATGGACGTATTACGCCACTTCCAGCATGCACAGGTATTTCGCCTGCTCGTCGCCGATCTCGAAGGAGATCTGTTGCTGGAAAAACTCAGTGACCACCTGACCGAGCTGGCCGATCTCATCCTGGACAATGTGCTGCAACTCGCCTGGCGGGGATTGAAAAAGAAACACCGGGAATTGCCTGCTTTTGCCATCATCGGCTACGGCAAGCTGGGAGGAAAAGAGCTGGGCTATGTCTCTGATCTGGACATCGTATTTCTCTACCAAGACGATCATCCCGATGCTGCAGAGATCTATACCAAACTGGCGCAAAACATCAATTTGTGGCTCACCAGCCAGACCTCCGCCGGCATATTGTACGAGACTGATCTGCGGCTGCGGCCGAACGGTACCAGCGGATTGCTGGTCAATTCCCTCGAGGCTTTCACCCAGTATCAGTATGAGCAGGCCTGGGTATGGGAACATCAGGCACTGACACGTGCACGCTTCGTCGTCGGTGATCGTTCAGCAGGCGAAATGTTCGAGCAGATGCGCAAAGACATGTTGTGCCAGCCACGCGATCTGGTGAAATTGAAACGGGAGATTCTGATGATGCGCAGCAAAATGCTGGAAGCACATCCGAACCCTACTTCGCTGTTCGATATCAAACACGACCGCGGCGGTATCATCGATGTCGAATTCATTGTGCAATATCTGGTGCTGGGATATGCGCACCGTTACCCGCAACTGACCGGCAATATCGGCAATATCGCCTTGCTGAAACTGGCCGGAGAACTTGGATTGACATCCACCGGGAAAGCAAACGCAGCCCTCACCGCCTATCGTGAGCTCCGGCGAACTCAACATCAGCTCAGGTTGAGCGGCACACCTGAACCTGCCGGCACAGCCCTATCCAGGGACATATCTCAGAAATTTGCACGAGTAGCAAACAACCATTTAAGCGATGCCAGACAGGCAGTGTTTCAACTGTGGGAAGATATTTTCGGAACATGAGGAAGATATCGGAGAAACAGAAGCCAGCGCCAACGGTATTACCCCCCTCTGAAAACATGTTCAAGATACAATCAGGGGAAAGAGTGCAAGGCAAAATTGAACGGCGCAAGCAAAGCGCAGCGAATAGCCGTGAGGCTGTCCCCCAGGGCGAGGCGCTCGTGCAGAGTAAAACAGAATATACTCAAAGTATGTGAACATTCTGAGTTCAATTCTAACGCCGTAATATGCCTTTCAATGAAATTTTGAACAAGTTCCGAGTTCCCGGCTTCCGGTAATACAGGCGATGAGATAGAATCCCTCCGGCTTGTTTCACCCCCGGAGTTTATCAGTGCGCGTATGTTACCCATTCCTGTGTTTGCTGAGCTTTATCTTTATGTTGTCTGCCTGCCAGGACAGCAAGCGTCTATTATTCGACAATCACCCCACCCCGACTCCTGCTGATTTGCCAGCACCTGCCGGGCATCAGGTCTCTTTCACACAAGAAGTCCAGCCCATCATCGAAGCCAAGTGCCTTTCCTGCCACAGCTGCTTTGATGCACCCTGCCAGCTCAAACTGGAGAGTGTCGAAAGCCTGCTGCGCGGGGCTTTTCAGGAACCGGTATACAGTAGTACGCGCACTACAGAGATGAAACCCACACGTCTGGGCATGGACGAACTCACCATCGATGGCTGGCGCAAGCGGGGCTTCTATTCCGTATTGCAATCAGACAAGGAACACGCTCAATCTCTACTGAAAAGTATGATCACCCTGGGAAAGCAGTACCCGTTTCCGCCGAACAGCAAGCTGCCTGACTTGATCAAAACAGGCTTCGCACGCGAAAACCAGTGCGTCTCAGAAGAAAAATTTCCCGACTATGCACAGGATCACCCATTTGAAGGCATGCCGTTCGGCACCAGCGGGCTGACCGATCAGGAATATGCGCTCCTGGCCGGATGGCTGAATCAGGGAGCAGTGGTGACAGAGGAACCCGTTACGCTGACACGGGATGAGGAACAGGCAATCCGGACATGGGAAACATTGTTCAATCGGGACGACAAGCGTGGCCGGCTGGTAGCGCGCTGGCTGTACGAACACCTGTTTCTGGCTTATCTGTATTTCCCGGAATCAGGCGATGAGCTCCGTTTCTTTGAACTATTGCGTTCATCCACGCCACCTGGCGAAAACATCATTCCCGTTGCCACGGTCAGCCCGAATGATGATCCGGGCAGGCCATTCTTTTACCGCCTGCGTCCAATCTCGGGCACGATTGTGCACAAGCGGCGGATCAGCTATCCACTCGATCAGACGAAACTGCGGCGCATCAGTGAGCTGTTTTTCAGTGAAGACTGGCCCGTGGGTGATTTGCCGGGCTACGACTATACAGAACGTTCCAATCCATTTGTTACTTTTGCCGCCATACCGGCTCGCGCACGCTACCAGTTCATGCTGGATGAAGCAGAATATTTTGTACGCACTTTCATTCACGGTCCAGTCTGTCGTGGTCAGATTGCAACCGATGTCATACGCGATCATTTCTGGACACTGTTTCAATCCCCGGAATCCGATCTCTTCGTTACGGAGGGTGCCTATCAAAGTCAGGTCATACCTTTGCTGGGTATCCCCGGGCAGGATGACGATCTGCTCGATGCCAACGAAAACTGGTTACGCTATCTCAAACGCCATAATGATTATCTGGCATTGCGCCAGCAGCGTTATGTCGCGCAACAGCCACAGGGAGCATCACTGGCTCATATCTGGAATGGTGACGGCCGTAACGAAAATGCTCTGCTGACCATTTTTCGCCATCACAACAGTGCTTCCGTCGTAAGGGGGCTGGCTGGCGCCGTTCCGCAGACCATCTGGCTGATGGATTATCCATTACTGGAGCAGACCTATTATCAGCTGGTCGTCAATTTCAATGTATTCGGCAACGTTGCACATCAAGTACTGACCCGACTTTACTTCGATCTGATCCGCAATGGCTCGGAACAGAATTTTGTGCGTCTGCTTCCAGCCGGGCAGCGTAAAACGGTATTGAACGACTGGTATCAGGATCTGGGCAAACTAAAGTTCGGCATCGTTTACGAGGATATTGACGACAAATCTCCCTCAGCGGAGCGCTTCGTTACGGAAAATCCGAAACTGGAAATGGCATCACACATACTTGAACATTTCCAATCCATCAACACCATGTCACATGACCCGCTAAATCGCTGCGAAAAAGAAAACTGCAGTCGTACCGACCAGCCACACTGGATTCAACAGGCGGATCGGGCATTATCAGGTATTGCCGCGCAGCCTGCTGCCAGTCTGCCCGGAATCAGCCGGCTTCCGGAAGTGACGTTTGTACGTATTCGGTATGGACAAAGTGAACGCACCGTTTATACCCTGCTGAGAGATCGAGCTCACACTAATGTCGCCTTCATGCTGGGCGAAGAACTGCGCTATCAGCCTGAAAAAGACCGTATCACCGTTTATCCCGGGATTACCGGCAGCTATCCCAATTTCATGTTTGATGTTCCCCTTGCACAAGTCGCCGCATTTGTATCAGAACTGAGCAGCGCAGGAAAAACAAAAGATTTTGAACAAATCGTGGAAACCTGGGGAATACGACGCACCCACCCGCAATTCTGGGAAATCCTGCATGACATTACCGCCTGGCAAAAGCAACAGCAACCTTTACAAGCGGGGATATTCGATATCAACCGGTACGAGAATTTTTAGGGAAACCGTCAATCACCCATGACCACACCTTCACGACGCGGATCGGCTCCGCCGAAATATCCACCAGGGACACGTTGAATGGCTTGCAGGCCGCTGGTCATATCCATTTCCTGAACATTGTGCCCTTTGGCTTCGAGCGCTTTGACGGTAGCAGCGGGAAAACCTTTTTCCTCCAGTAATATGAAGCTGTTTGCCGAGCCAAAGTTGGGAAGATCGATGGCCTTCTGCATATTCAAGCCCCAATGCAAGGTTCCCCACAATATCTTTGCGATGTAATGGATGATGAAAGTACCGCCAGGGCTACCGCCGATCATGACTAGCTGGCCGGTAGCTTTGTCGAACACCAGGGTGGGTGACATGGATGAACGCGGACGCTTGCCCGGTTGCACACGGTTGGCGACAAGGTTCCCCTGCGCGTCACGCGGTATGAAGCTGAAATCGGTCAGTTCATTGTTGAGCAGAAAACCCCTGACCATCTGCCGCGAGCCGAAAGCATTTTCAATGGTGGTGGTCATTGCCACCGCATGCCCCTGGGCATCGATGACACTGATATGACTGGTACCGTATTCCGGCTGATTGGGCATAGGGGAGAAACTGGTCTGCATCCCTTCTGGCTGCCCGGGTTGAACTACCTTCATCGACCGATCACCGATCAATCGCGCCCGCCCGGCCAGATAGTCCGGAGACAACAGGCTCATCCAGGAGCCTGCGGGAGGCGCCACGAAGTCGGGATCACCCACATACTTTGCACGATCGGCAAATGCCAGGCGCGCAGCCTCAGTGTAGAAATGCAGCCAGTCAGCCGTTGGTAGGCCGTCGCTGCCCAAAGGCAGCATATCACCGGGCGTGTTCCGCAGGATACCGAATATCTGGCCGATAGCAATGGCGCCGGAGCTGGGTGGCGGGAAACCACACAGCCGGTACACTTTCGGCGGTACGGCATGATCGTGACAGAGCGGCTCACGCTTGCGTGGCTGGTACCCGGACAGATCAGCCAGGGTGATCTGCCCTGGATTGGTGGCGTGTGAACGTACCTTATCGACGATGGACTGGGCCACCGGGCCTTCCAGCAATGCCT
Organism: Nitrosomonas sp.; assembly: GCF_040256045.1. Lineage (GTDB taxonomy): Bacteria > Pseudomonadota > Gammaproteobacteria > Burkholderiales > Nitrosomonadaceae > Nitrosomonas. The sequence goes on along the minus strand of NZ_JBDZWD010000029.1, from coordinate 818 downwards.
TGGAGCCATGCGCCGCAATATTCCGCAGCACCTGGGCCAGCTCGGGATTTTTGAGAACGTGCCCGACCGGCCACGGCTGGCCGTTGCTGTCGTAGAAGTAAGCTGCAGCCTCCGGGTCTTGTTTTAGGTATCGATCCGCAGCCAGCATCGTATTCAGGCGGGCACTGATCTTGAATCCCTGCTCGGCCAGGCGGATAGCAGGCTCGAACAGGGTAGCCCAAGGCAGTTGACCGTGCTGATGGTGTGCCTGTTCCAGCATGCGAACGACACCCGGCACACCGACCGAGCGCCCGCCTACAGCACCTTCCATGAATAGCATGGGTTTGCCGTCAGACTTGAGAAACAGATCCTCATCAGCTGCAACGGGAGCAATCTCACGGCCATCGTAAGCCTCGACCGTTTTGCCATCGAAGTGCATCAGAAACGCGCCACCGCCAATGCCACTGGACTGTGGCTCAACCAGCGTGAGCACCATTTGCACAGCGATAGCGGCATCCAGGGCACTGCCTCCCGCCTTGAGGATCTGATAACCCGCATCAGCCGCCAGCGGATTGGCAGCCGCTACGGCAAACGTAGAAGTCTGCCAGCCTGGCTTTTCGGTATAGCCGGACGAACCTTCCGGTTGAGCCGGAATAGCGTAATTTAGGCTGGTGGGCTGGATGCTGCATGCAACCAGCAGAACCGTTAAGAGTAAGGTGACTAGTTTGATGCGAAAAATCCACATAGAAATCCTCTTCTATGGAGCTGAGCGCAACCTTGACGACTATGGCCTTCAGCAGCGGAACCGCTACCGGCAAATGCCCGAACCTCATACGCCG
>NZ_JBDZWD010000076.1:0-6601 GCF_040256045.1 Nitrosomonas sp. | reverse complement strand
TTTTTTCTGACAGTTCTTTGCACATATCCGCTATCCATGCCAGAATAAAAATATCCGGCCGGAAATATGATTTCCGGCGCTTGTTTTCTGCCCGTTTTCTGCAGCCACCCAGTCCCTTCTTCAGACGGATGGCCACCATGATATTTCAGGAAATGAATAGCAGTGATCGGCAGGAATCTCTGTAACCATGTCAACCGATTCTTACAAAGCACTTACAAGACGAAATGTAATTCTGTTCGGCGAAGCACTGGCCGATATTTTCCCTGATGGCCCGAGAATGGGGGGTGCCCCCCTGAATGTAAGCTTCCATCTTCAGGCTTTTGGCCTGCACCCCATGCTGATTACACGTACCGGTACCGATGAACTCCACCGGAAACTGATCAGACTGATGGATGATGCCGGTATGACTGTCACCGGTGTTCAAAGCGATCCACACTATCCAACCGGCCAGGTATTGATCAAACCCGGTGAAAACGGCCACGGACACCAGTTTGAAATTCTCGCAAACCAGGCTTACGACTTCATCGACCCGGTGACGGCCGCTACCGCTGCTTCATCCATAGAACCTGATCTGGTGTATTTCGGAACATTGGCACAACGCAGCCGTCTATCCGGCAGCGCACTGGAAACGGTATTCCGATACACACCACAGGTTCCGCGCCTGCTGGACATTAATCTGAGAAAACCCTGGTACACACGAGACACCGTCCACTATTCACTCACCCGGGCTGATCACGTGAAAGTCAATGAAGATGAGTTGATCGAATTACCCGGTTTACTGAATTTACACACCCGGGATCCTCGGGATACCGCATCGCGCCTGATAGAAGAATTTCATCTGAACACCCTGCTGGTGACCTGTGGCGCCGATGGCGCATGGTTACGCGACCAGTCCGGTAATGAAGCTGAAACACCCGGCATCACCAATATCACCGTTATCGATACTGTCGGCGCGGGAGATGGATTTTCTGCCGTATTCATTCTCGGCATGCTGCTGAGCTGGCCGGAGACATTGACACTGGAGCGCGCCAACCGGTTTGCTGCAGCCCTGTGCGGTATTCGTGGCGCTATTCCCCAATCCTCTGAATTTTATTCTCCCTTTCTCAAAGAATGGGGAATGATCAACTGATTGCCGAACGATGACAGATCAGAAACTTTATATTTTAATGATAAGCGTACACGGTCTGGTCCGTGGACATGACATGGAGCTGGGGCGTGACGCAGATACAGGCGGACAGATCACCTATGTCGTTGAATTGGCACGTGCCCTGGGCCGCAACGAGCATATTGCCCAGATCGACCTGCTGACCCGCCAGATCGAGGATCCTAACATCTCACCCGATTATGCAACTGAAATCGAAGAACTCGGGCCGAATGCCCGTATCGTTCGATTACCCTGCGGCCCTCGCAAATATCTGCGCAAGGAGCTGCTGTGGCCGCACCTGGATCAGATGGTGGACCGCTGTTTACACTACCTGCGCCAGCAGGGACGTCTGCCCGATCTGATTCATACACACTACGCTGATGCCGGCTACGTCGGCCAGCATCTGTCCAATCTGCTCGGTATCCCGCAAATACATACGGGCCACTCGCTCGGCCGCCCCAAATGGGCGCGTCTGCTTGCTTCCGGCCGCAAAGAACAGGCCATCGAACGACAATTCAATCTGTCCCGGCGGATCGCTGTAGAAGAAGAGGTACTGGTGCATGCCTCGCTGATCATCACCAGTACCTCACAGGAAATTGAAGATCAGTATGGTATGTATAAAAATACTGATCCACGCCGTTGCCGGGTCATTCCTCCAGGGACCGATACCTCACGGTTCTCGCCCCCTGGACGCAAATCTCTCGATCCGGCGATACAGGCCGGTATCGACCGGTTCCTGAATGTGCCGGATAAACCAGTGATTCTTGCCATCTGCCGACCCGACACACGCAAAAATCTTCACGGACTGATTCAGGCATACGGGTCGGATCCGTTACTACAGGACATGGCCAACCTGGTGATCGTAGCCGGCTCACGCGAAGATATCCGCGCGATGGAAGAGTCACAGCGCAAGGTCATGAATGATGTACTGCTCGACATCGATCGCTATGATCTGTGGGGGAAAATAGCGATTCCCAAACATTTCATGGTGGAAGATATACCGGAAGTGTATCGCCTGGCGGTACGCAGGCGCGGCATATTCGTCAATTCGGCCCTGACAGAGCCCTTCGGACTCACCCTGATCGAGGCTGCTGCCAGTGGCCTGCCCATCATTGCACCGGAAGATGGCGGTCCACGCGACATCATCACCAATTGCCGCAATGGACTGCTTGTCAATACGCTGAACCATTTCGATATCGCCAGCGCACTGAAGGATGCACTATCCGACAGAAAACTCTGGCGAAACTGGTCCAGAAACGGGATTACCAACGTCAGGCGCCATTACACTTGGGATGCACACGTCAGCAAATATCTCAAGGAAGCCGACAAACTGCTCTATCGGGAGCGCAAACGTCTGCGCCGCCAACTTGCGGCAACCCTGCATGCAGGCCGATCACCCATGCCGCTGGCACGTAAAGTGATCATCAGCGACATCGATAATACCCTGCTCGGAGATGAACAGGGACTGGCAGAATTTCTGCAATGGTTACGTATGCATGCCAGGAATATCTCATTCGGTGTTGCTACCGGAAGGACCGTCGAAAGTGCAGTCAAAGTCCTTAAAAAATGGCGCGTACCGATGCCCGATATCCTGATCACCTCGGTCGGCAGTGAAATCAACTACTGGCCATCACTGCGACCGGATAAGGGCTGGAGTAATCATATCCGCCACCGGTGGCGGCGGGAAGCACTGGCTGAAGCACTGAAAGAAATACCCGGACTGGTGCTCCAGGCTCCGGAGAATCAACGTGAATTCAAGTTGAGTTATCTGGTCACACCTGAGCAGATGCCCCCACTCAAACAACTTTATCAGCATCTGCACAAACAAAATCTGCATGCAAAGCTGATCTACTCTCATGAAGCATTTCTGGATGTACTGCCGGTGCGGGCTTCCAAAGGGCTGGCAGTACGTTACCTCGCCTATAAATGGGGGTTGCCACTGCAAAGTTTTCTGATTGCCGGGGATTCGGGTAATGATGAAGAAATGCTGGTAGGCGACACACTGGGAGTGGTAGTAGGAAATCACAGCCCCGAACTGGAATCACTGCGTGACCGGGAACAGATCTATTTTGCAGAAAACGCCTATGCACTAGGCATACTCGAAGGTATGAAACACTACCACTTTGACCAATGATCACACATTGCGCCTACTTATCCTGAAGAACCTCTGATTAAGTTCTCCATGAGCCGCAACCCTTTGGGGTACTGACTTTGCGGGCGGACTGCAACATTGAGCGGACCAACCTTTCCTGCCTCGCTCGCCTTGCATTCCATCCGCAAAACACTGTATGCGACCATGTGGGACTAGATCAGAGATCCCTTAAAACAATATCGCAACCGTTATACCGGAGGTATTCATGACCACGATTGATACGCTCGCCACCTGTACCCTGCAAAACAGAGATGCCGTCTATACTCTGTTACGACGTTATTTCGCAGCAAATCGCACCCTGCTCCTCCAATCCGATCTGCGGGACGGTCTGCTGCAGACAGAGCAGGATTGCGGCTATTCCGACCTGCTCCGGGCATTCGTATTCCGTCTGCAGGAGGGCGTCTTTAGTTCTCCCTGGGCTTATCTGGCACTGCGGCCCGAAATTGCCAAATGGGAACTCATACGTATTCATCAGGAACATCTCATTCCGGAAAAAGTGACCATCGGTGAATTTCTGAAATTCAAGGAAACCGTAGTCAAAGGTGAAGCAACCGAATCGATGCTCGAAGTCGATTTCGGACCATTCAACCGGGGATTTCCAAGATTGAAGGAATCCCGCTCGATCGGTCAGGGCGTCATTTTCCTCAATCGCAAGCTATCCAGTGAAATGTTTTCTCGTATTGAGGCAGGCCATACCGGGCTGCTGCATTTTCTGGGCGTACACGCCATCGAGGGTCAGCAACTGATGTTCAGCAGCAATTCTCACGACATCCACCTCGTGCGTAACCAGTTGCGACAAGCACTGGAAATGCTGGAGGCACTGGACGGGACAACACCATGGAGTGAGCTGGCCCAGAAAATGGGCCAGCTCGGTTTCGCGCCCGGCTGGGGACATAACGCCGACCGAGTAGCTGAAACCATGAATATGCTGATGGATATCCTCGAAGCGCCTTCTCCTTCCGCGCTGGAAGAATTCCTGGCACGCATTCCCATGATTTCCCGCCTGCTGATTCTTTCTCCTCACGGCTATTTCGGTCAGGATAATGTGCTCGGGCTGCCCGATACCGGCGGCCAGGTCGTTTATATTCTCGACCAGGTGCGTGCACTGGAAAAGGAAATGCACGACCGGCTGCAATTACAGGGAGTTCAGGTTGAACCGAAAATACTGATCGTCACTCGCCTGATACCCGATGCCGGCGATACCACCTGTAACCAGCGACTGGAAAAAGTCAGCGGCTGCACCAACACCTGGATTCTGCGTGTTCCGTTCCGCAAGCACAACGGGGAAATCATTCCTCACTGGATCTCGCGTTTCGAAATATGGCCTCATCTCGAAATTTTTGCCGGTGATGTCGAACGGGAAGCACTAGCAGAACTGGGTGGACATCCTGACCTGATCATCGGCAATTATTCAGACGGTAATCTGGTAGCCACCCTGCTCAGCAGGAGATTAGGCGTCACCCAGTGCAATATTGCACATGCACTCGAAAAAACAAAATACCTGCATTCGGATATCTACTGGCAGGAAAACGAAGATAAATATCATTTCTCCTGCCAGTACACAGCAGATCTGCTGGCAATGAATTCAGCCGATTTCATCGTTACCAGCACGTATCAGGAAATTGCCGGAACACGGGAAGCAGAAGGCCAGTACGAGAGCTACCAGGCTTTTTCCATGCCCGATCTCTACCGGGTAGTCCATGGTATTGATCTGTTCGATCCGAAATTCAATATCGTTTCTCCGGGCGCGAATGCGGATATCTATTTCCCTTATACCGATCCGCACCGGCGTCTGCACGGCCTGATACCGGAAATTGAATCTCTGATCTTCGATGATGCAAGCAGTCTCCCGGCCCGCGGACATCTTCAGGATCCGGACAAACCCCTGATTTTCACCATGGCACGCCTGGATCGGATCAAGAACATTACCGGACTGGTAGAACTGTACGCCACTTCGCAACGTTTGCGTTCGCTTGCCAATCTGATCATTGTTGGCGGCAAGATCGATCCGCAGCATTCCAGCGACCACGAAGAACAGGAACAGATTTATCGGATGCACCAGCTGATGGATGAACATAAACTCGATCAACAGATGCGCTGGCTGGGCATGCGCCTCGACAAAAACCTGGCGGGGGAACTCTACCGCTATATTGCCGACAAACGCGGTGTATTCGTACAACCGGCACTGTTCGAAGCATTCGGCCTGACCATCATCGAGGCCATGGCATCCGGTCTGCCTACCTTCGCCACCCGCTACGGCGGCCCGCTGGAAATCATCCAGCACAACCGTTCCGGCTTTCATATCGATCCCAATCAGGGTGCCGCCACGGCTGATCTGATCGCGGATTTTTTCGAAGAGAACCGGGAAAACCCGCTGGAATGGGAACGTATTTCGCAAGGGGCACTCGACCGTGTCGCCAGCCGCTACACCTGGAAATTGTATGCTGAACGCATGATGACGCTATCGCGTATCTATGGTTTCTGGAAATTCGTCAGCGGGCTCGAGCGGGAAGAAACGGATCGCTATCTCAACATGTTCTATCATCTGCAATTCCGGCCGCTGGCAAACAGGCTGGCCCACGAGATCTGATCCAACTGCCTGGGCCGCACGGATAAAATTGAACCCAATCCCTCACATAAAGCAGAAAAATGAAAAAATCCATATTGATTACCGGCTGTTCCAGCGGTATTGGCTACTACGCTGCCCATGGTCTGCATGCACGTGGCTATCGTGTCTTTGCCACCGCCCGCCGACAGGAAAGCGTGGAAATGCTGCTTGCGGAAGGACTGGAAAGTTTTCAACTCGACCTGAATGATTCCAGTTCGATTCAGCATGCTGTCGAAGAAACCCTGCGGCGCAGCAACGGTGAATTGTACGCTCTGTTCAACAACGGCGGCTATGGCCTGCCCGGTGCAGTTGAAGATCTCCGCCGGGAAGCATTACGCGCGCAGTTCGAAACCAATCTCTTCGGCTGGGTAGAGCTGACCAATCTGATCCTGCCCGCCATGCGCAAGCAGGGATACGGACGTATCATTCAGAACAGCTCGGTATTAGGCTTCGCCGCCATGCCGTTTCGTGGCGCATACAATGCTTCCAAATATGCGGTTGAAGGCTGGAGCGATACTTTGCGGCTGGAGCTGAGAGGAAGCAGAATTTTCGTCAGCCTGATCGAACCGGGGCCGATCCTCACCCAATTCCGTGCCAATGCGATGAAAGCATTCGAACGTTATATCGATGTCGAACGCAGCATTCATCGCGAAAAATATCTCGCCATTCTCAACCGGCTCAACAAACCGGGTCCGGC
>NZ_JBDZWD010000028.1:0-29346 GCF_040256045.1 Nitrosomonas sp. | reverse complement strand
TGGTGCTCTAAAGCAGGCTCGAACTGGTGGCAAAAATCATCTATGAGACAAAAAAGTTCGGTTAAACTATCCATGAGCGTCTCCTGAATGCGATTGATTTGTTTGTAGAAACATAATCTTACGCAAAAAGGCGGGCGCTCACTTCCTCTTTTCTTATCCCGAACTCAGGTTAAAGGAGTAATATCGGCCAGAATCAAAGACTACAGACTGAGAACCCGAGCCAATCCCGCATTTTACGGTTTGCACGAGCAAGCTACCGAACCCGTGTTGGGTTTTTTCAAGTTTTCAACAGAAATAATGCGGTAAAAGACAGGAATCTGTGATCAAACCTACTTGCATTGCCTTTTCTCGATCTAGACCCCAAGCCTGACAGATTGCCAATAATCAGTAAGTATGCTGCACTAATATCGGTTCTGGAGATCCGGCTGTAGTAATGATATTTGCTGTTCGGTTAGCAGCCTCTAAATTAGGAAACGGCCCTACGAGTATCTTATGCAATCCACTTGTCTGATTGATACGAGTTTGCTGGGTAATCGAAGGAAATTCTGACCTCAGTTGCGTCAGGTAAGATTGCGCATTATGTGCTGATTCGAATGCGGCAAGCTGCAAATAAAATTTTCCATTATCCTTGCTGGAAGCTACTTTTGACTCTCCACTCGTTTGTTTCCGCGTCATAACAGGAGGATCAGCACTGCCGAAACGGCCGGGAATGATACTTTCAACCTCTACTCGAGCACTCCCATCCGCCAAGACACCAAGTTTATAAGCCGCCACATAAGACAGATCAATGAGACGATTTTCCAGAAATGGGCCTCTATCATTGATACGAACGACTACAGAGCTTCCATTCTGCAAATTTGTAACACGCACATAACTTGGTATAGGCAAGGTCGGATGAGCCGCGGTCATGGAATACATATCATAAACTTCTCCGGAGGCTGTACGTTTACCGTGATAGCGCTTACCGTACCATGAAGCATGACCATGAGCCTTATAAGGCTTGAGCGAAGTCATGGGGGTGTAGGTTTTGCCCAACGCAACATAGGGGCGCATCGTAGTAGTTTTCAGAGGTTCGATACGAGGAACTGCATCAGAAATGGAATCAAGGTTTGAAGGAGGATCCCGCTCCGGGCCATCATCAAGATAATATCCTCCTCCCGTTTTGACAGGTGAATGTGATGATTGCCCCAATCGTGGAGTATTGCTGCAGGCAGAAACCATGAGCGCCACCATGATAACAAGAAGAGCAAACAGCGTATTTTTATCCGTGACTGTAAAACAGAAATCAAAATTTATTTTCATATTTTTATGTTTTAACAAGCTTTGGATGGGTATGAATGCTCATCAGAATTCCAAACCCCAGCAATATAGTAACCATGGAAGTTCCGCCGTAACTGATGAGCGGCAGTGGTATCCCCACAACGGGCAAAATACCGCTTACCATACCCATATTGACAAACACGTAAGTGAAAAAAGTCAAGGTAATCGATCCGGCAACCAACCTTGTAAACCGTGTTGGCGCTCTTGCCGTGATCACCAGGCAACGTCCGATTACTATCAAGTAAAGCGACAGCAACAAACTGTTACCAATCAGCCCGAATTCTTCCGAAAATACCGAAAAGATGAAATCTGTACTGGGTTCGGGTAGAAAGTCAAGCTGGGATTGGGTGCCTTTCAACCACCCTTTACCTGAGATTCCTCCTGACCCAATAGCAATACTGGATTGTATCGTATGATAGCCGGCACCCAAAGCATCTTGTGAAGGGTCAAGCATGGTCATGACCCGCTTGCGCTGATAATCATGCATACCGAAAATCCAGAGTAAAGGCAGGCTCACCGCTACTGCAACCGCCAGGCCGACTATGATCTGCCACGATAAACCCGCCAAAAAAATCACATAAAAACCACTGATCAGAATAAGTAAAGCAGTACCCAGATCAGGTTGGCGCGTAATCAATAAAACTGGCAGCAGTAAAATCAGCACTGCCACAACATAATCACGCCAGCGCAGCGTGATGTGGGTCTTGTCGAAATACCATGCCATCATGAGTGGGGCTGCGATTTTGAGCAGTTCCGAGGGCTGGATATTAGTAAACCCAAGATTCAGCCAGCGACGCGCTCCATTTTGCACCTCACCAAACAACGCTACGGCAACCAGCAGGATTATACCCAGTACATAAATGGGAAAGGCAAGCCGCATGATCCTCTGGAGCGGAATGTTGGCTACTATCCACATCACCACAAATGCAACAACCATGTTGATCAGCTGGCTGATTACCCGGGTAAGGTTCCCACCGGTAGCGCTGTACAGCACGATTAATCCGGTCAGCATAAGCAGAAAAATCCCGGCAAGCAGGAAATTATCGATATAGCGAGTAAAGTAGTACCCTATTTTTTTGATATCGAGAGTGATCATATTGTGACCAAAATCCTGAAATTCACAGCTGATCGCCAGAATTTACGGCAATCATGAAATCATTTCCTTCATTGCCGGAATAGAGCCGCTGCGAGAGCGGCATATATTCTTTATCCTGCCTTCTCTGCAGGTTCAGGCATTCTTCCCAGAAAAAAATAATCCAGTACCTTACGTGCAATAGGTGCCGCAGTTGATCCACCTGAACCACCGTTCTCAACCAACACCGTTAGAACGATTTTCGGATCATCAACAGGTGCAAAAGCTGTAAACAAGGCATGATCGCGATGCCGCTCATCAATTTTACTGGCATTGTAACGCTCCCCTTGCTTAATATTGATCACTTGAGAAGTACCGGTTTTACCAGCAAAAGTGTAAGCTGCATTGGCACCAGCCCGGGAAGCCGTACCGCCAGAGCGTGTCACATCTGTCAACGCCTGTTTGATATAATCCAGATATTCCTGCTTCAAATTGAGCCTATACATTTCTTCTACAAAATTATCCTCAACAAGTTGCTTGTAGTGATCTACCTGCTGTTTAACGAAATGAGGCTTGTAAGCCTTGCCATCATTGGCCAGCAGCATCATTGCAAAGGTCAGCTGAAATGGAGTAGATAAATTGAATCCCTGACCGATACCCACCGAAATAGTATCGCCCGGCAACCAGTTCTGTTTGAATCGTTTCTTCTTCCATTCCGGCGAAGGCAGCAGTCCACGGACTTCTCCGGGGATATCGATACCGATTTCCCTACCAAAACCAAATTGTCCGATGAAATTATGGATATTGGTAATACCCAGATCGTGGGCAAGCATGTAGTAATAGGTATCACAGGAGATTACCAGAGATTTATGCAAATCAACCCAGCCATGCCCCCCAGGTTTCCAGTCGCGAAAACGATGCGAACTGCCGGGCAAACTGAAAAAACCGGGATCATTGAATGCGTAACGAACAGAACGTTTACCCAGCTCCAGTCCGGCCAGTGCCATAAATGGTTTAAAAGTGGAACCGGGAGGGTACACACCGCGCAATGCGCGATTGTTCAACGGCCTGTCAATGGATTCATTGAGCAAACGCCAGTTGGCATGATCGATGCCATCAACGAATAGATTGGGATCAAAACCCGGTTTGCTGACAAAGGCAAGGATTTCCCCATTGGAGGGATCCAGAGCAACCAAAGCACCGCGGTAATCCCCAAAAGCCTGTACGGCTGCCTGCTGCAGACCAATATCGAGAGAGAGTGTAAGATCATTCCCGGCAGCCGGCGCAACTCGGGATAAGGTACGTACAGGACGTCCAACAGCATCCGTCTCAACCTGTTCAAAACCCGTCTGCCCATGTAAAGCACTTTCGTAGCTCTTCTCGATACCAATACGGCCGGTGTGTGTAGAACCACGGTAATTCTTGAGCCGTTTATCAGCTTCAAACTGTTCCAGATCCCTGTCATTGATACGACCAATATAGCCAATCACATGAGAAACCAATTCCCCCTTCGGGTAGTGTCTGAGCGGATATGCCTTGATATCCATCCCTGGAAAACGATATTGATTTTCCGCAAAACGGGCCACTTCGATGTCTGTCAGCCGGGAACGTATGGGCAGACTCTTAAATCGAGTACTTTCTCGTTTTAACTTGTTGAAGCGCCTGCGATCTTCGGGTGTAATTTCAACTACGGTTGCCAGCTCATCAATAGCTGACTCGAGATTTTTAACCTGATCGGGAATTATTTCCAGAGTATAGGCCGTGTAATTCTGGGCCAGAATTTCTCCGTTGCGATCAAATATAAGTCCTCGGTTAGGGGTCAGTGGCTGAATAGTAATGCGATTTGCTTCTGCAAGCGTCGTATAGTGCTCGCCCTGTGATACTTGCAGATAGAAAAAACGGCTAAACAACAAGCCGAACAAGATCACAACAATGACCGCACAGATAGCCAATCTGACACGAAAAAGAAAAATTTCTCGCGTATGATTACGAAGTTCTACGGTATCGTTCATATCTCATCAGGTTCGATTTGCTGTTTTCGAAAACTCCCCAACAAAAATATGAACAGGGGCCAGCATAGTGCTCCAGTCACACTACTAAGAAAAAAATACCACTCAGGAATATAAGTACCCGCCAGAATTCCGGTCAGAAATACCATCGCCTGGCCCAGTAAAAGTATCCATAAAACAGCGGGAATTTGCCGGAAAGCACTGAACAGCCGCAAGCGCCGATGCAGAATCAAAGCAAAAAATGTAATTAGACAATAAGCAACTGCGTGTTGCCCCATGATACTGGTATCGATAACATCCGTTACCAGCCCGCACACAAAGGCAACACCCATACCTGCCTGTTGTGGCTGATGAATATTCCAGTAAAGCAGTGTCAAAGCTACAAAATCCGGGCGTAGAACTAGTATCACCTTATCAAACGGCATTAGATTGACTAACACCGCCATTATCAGATTCAGATAAACCAGCGATTTTTTTGCAGGAAGAGAAAATTCTTGGGCAATGTAATCATGCCCCGTGATTCTTGGTTTGCCGGTTTTTCTGGGGTGCATAGGACTCAGGGTTATCTGAAATTTCCGGAGTTGGCACAGAATCGATCAGGATGAGCACCTGTCTGTGACGATCCACACCCGCTACAGGAACACATATAATACGCGCAAACTTATGTGAGCGATCATATTCGATATGAGCCACCCGCCCTACAGGTAAGCCAGGTGGGTAAACGCCTCCGATCCCTGAGGTAGTCAATAAATCACCTTCCCTGATATCTGTATTGATCGATAAAAAACGCAACTCCAGCTCGCTGTTTTTGCCCGCCCCGGAGATCACTGTTCTCAAACCATTACGATCGATCTGCACAGGAACCATATGATTCTTATCTGTGATCAATGTCACTTCCGATGTCCCGGGAAGAACCCGTGTCACCTGCCCGATCACACCGAGATCGTCGATAACGACCTGCCCTGGTTTGACTCCATTCGAACTTCCCTTGCCCAATGTTATCTTGCGACTGAAAGGATCACGCGGGATATAAAGTATCTCCGCCAGAACTGTCTGAATTTCTGTTTGCCTGGCAGCTCCAAGTAGTGCGCGCAAATGCTCATTCTCACTGGCCAATGTCTGTAACCGGAAGAAATCATGCCGACTGGTCAGGTATTCACGCCTGAGATAATCAATTTCCTTGATTAGCTTAAAGTCTGAAATATACCGATCCACCTTCTCCTGCAAAGAAAAAGGCAGGTACGCCAGTTTCTGCAACGGAGAAATAACGATCCCGATCACACGCCTTACTTCAGCAATAAAATCTGATCGGGAATCCGCGATCATTATAAAAATGGATAGCAACACAAAGAAAAACAACCGTGTCAGCGGGCTTGGGCCTGCCTTAAAGAACTGCGGGGGAGTTTGCATGTAGCCTCTCAGTATCTCTAGTTCCTGTACCCCAAACCAATAAATCGGGACAGATGCCTGTGAACAGGACTGATAACATCCAGGAATTTTAAATAAATGACATAAATTGTCAGTATATCAAAGCTCCTGGACACAGGCACCACGCAGTAAAGCCGCTAAAGGAAAACTGGAACTAGAAACGGTCAGCTTGTATCACCAAACTCTCCATTTCATCAAGTCGGCCATCAGGATTTGCAAAGAAAGGCAAGCCATATCTGTAACCAGACACGCTCACCCAAGAGTATATTAATAGTCTCTGGCAAAGATTCCGACTGAATGATCAATACTCTCCAGAGCGATTCCCGCACCACGCACAACACAAGTAAGTGGGTCATCAGCAATAATGACAGACAATCCTGTCTCCTCCATCAGCAGACGATCGATATCATGCAACAATGCACCGCCCCCCGTCATCACCATCCCCATTTCCGCAATATCGGAACCAAGTTCAGGAGGCGTTTGCTCCAAAGCTGTTTTAACCGCACTGACAATACTGTTCAGTGGTTCAGCCAGTGCCTCTAAAATTTCATTACTGGAAATCGTGAAACTGCGTGGGATACCCTCAGCCAGATTACGTCCTTTTACCTCTATTTCGCGGACTTCTGAGCCCGGATAGGCAGAGCCGATCTCTGACTTGATAATTTCTGCTGTAACCTCGCCGATCATGATTCCATAATTACGACGGATATAGTTAATGATCGCTTCATCGAACCTGTCACCTCCCACTCGTACCGAATTAGAGTAGACAACCCCGCCCAGTGAAATCACTGCAACTTCGGTGGTACCCCCGCCAATATCGACCACCATACAACCGGTTGGGGTTTCAACAGGTAAATCAGCCCCCAGCGCAGCAGCCATGGGTTCTTCGATTAACTCAACCTTGCGCGCACCTGCTCCGTAAGCCGCCTCTCTAATGGCACGCCGCTCCACCTGAGTCGAACCACAAGGCACTGAAATGACAATTCGCGGATTTGCAGAAAACAAGCGAGGAGGGTGGGCTTTTCTAATGAATTGCTTGAGCATCTGTTCGGTCACGGTAAAGTCGGCAATGACACCATCCTTCATCGGTCGAATTGCTGTAATGTTTCCCGGGGTCCGGCCTAGCATTTGTTTTGCTGCCTGCCCTACCTGCTGGATCATACGTTTACCACCTGGACCACCTTCATGGCGTATGGCAACTACTGACGGTTCATTCAGCACGATGCCATGACCGCGAACGTAGATCAGTGTATTGGCTGTGCCAAGATCAACCGCCATATCCGTCGAGAAATAGTTACCCAGAAAATTGTTGTTCAGGAAGTTAAGCATGACGGGTCCGGTATATTATTGCTCGGCAGGAACTTTGTAAGTCCCGACCTTGTAACAAGCGCCACAAATATATAAAAATATACGTTTAACAGGTGTGCATGATACTCTATTAGTTGTCTTGGTATAAATAGAAAGCTTCAAAATATGACTTTGTCACTGGACGATATTAGGCGCGTTGCAAAGCTTGCTCGCATTGAAATCAGCGAAACGGATGCCCAGCAGAATCTGGTCCGTTTATCCGGAATATTTGATCTGATTGAGCAAATGCGGGCAGTCGATACGCAGGGGATCAAGCCGATGAGCCATTCTCAAGATATGGTGCAAAGGCTGCGTGAAGATATTGTCACTGAATCTGATCAACGCGTCCTTTTTCAATCAGTTGCTCCTCAAGTCGAGGATGGATACTACCTGGTTCCCAAAGTAATCGAATAACGCAGACTGTAAACCCGTATTCTTGCCCATCTATTTCTAATATATTCCACTGCACTGACAGATCATGTTAAATGCCAGCCTCAGGCAGCTTTCCTTGTTGCTCTCAGAAAAGAAAATATCCAGCACGGAACTCACCAGTGAGTTTTTATCCCGCATCAAAGCGCTTAATCCTGATCTGAATGCCTTTATCACTATCGATGAGGAAAAAAGTCTGGATCAGGCCAGTGCTGCCGACCAGATGATTGCTGCAGGGCGATCGACTCCTCTCACTGGAATACCCATTGCACAAAAAGATATTTTCTGCGCCAGAGGATGGCTGACCACCTGCGGATCAAAAATGCTTTCAAATTTTGTTTCACCCTATGATGCTACTGTGATAGAACGATTCGATCAGGCGGGTATGGTAAATCTGGGTAAAACCAATATGGATGAGTTCGCAATGGGATCAAGTAACGAAACATCCTACTATGGTCCGGTAAAAAATCCCTGGGACAGATTGGCCGTACCGGGTGGCAGCTCGGGTGGTTCAGCCTGCGCAGTAGCAGCCAGATTGGCACCAGTGGCAACTGGTTCTGATACGGGAGGCTCAATTCGTCAACCAGCTGCATTATGCGGAATCAGTGGAATCAAACCCACCTATGGCCTGGTTTCCCGCTATGGCATGATCGCATTTGCCTCCAGTCTAGACCAGGGCGGACCCATGGCCAAATCTGCTGAAGACCTGGCCTTGTTGCTGAACACCATGGTCGGATTCGATGAGCATGATTCGACCAGCTTGCAGCGAGCAAAGGAAAATTATGCGCAAGATCTGGAAAAACCGGTGAACGGGCTGCGCATCGGTCTGCCGAAGGAATTTTTTGCAGAGGGCATGAGCAGTGATGTTTCCAGTGCAATTGAAGCCGCTCTGGCAGAGTATCGCAAACTGGGGGCGACATTTGTTGAGGTTTCGCTGCCGAACAGTAAGCTTGCCGTCCCGGTTTATTATGTGCTCGCCCCCGCTGAAGCATCCAGCAATCTGTCACGTTTCGATGGCGCGCGATATGGCTATCGCACCGCACAATACAGCAGCCTGGAAGACTTATATACCAAAACACGGGCAGAAGGATTCGGCGAGGAAGTGAAGCGCCGCATTCTCATTGGTACTTACGTATTATCCCACGGCTATTATGACGCTTACTACCTTCAGGCTCAGAAATTACGCCGCCTGATTGCCGAGGATTTCAGGAAAGCTTTTGAACAGTGCGACCTGATCATGGGACCGACTACCCCTACCGTGGCATTCAATATCGGTGAGAAATGCGATGATCCTATCCAGATGTATCTGTCCGACATCTATACCAGTACCGCCAGTTTGGCAGGGTTGCCGGGTATGTCGATACCAGCCGGATTCGGCAGTAAAAACAGGCCGGTAGGTTTACATATCATTGGAAACTATTTCCAGGAAGCACAGATGCTGAATGTTGCCCACTGCTACCAGCAAGTAACGAACTGGCACGAACTCACTCCACCGGAAAACCTGTAACTGAGATACGCTCCCTGTTTTCTAACAGCAAAAAACGATTAAAAGCAAAAGGATTAGCTGATCATGCAATGGGAAACCGTCATTGGCCTTGAGATACATGTACAGTTATCGACCCGATCCAAAATTTTTTCCGGTGCATCGGTAGCATACGGCGCCGAGCCAAATTCACAAGCCTGTGCTGTGGACATCGCCCTTCCCGGTGTATTGCCCGTATTAAACCGGGGCGCAATAGAACATGCCATCCGGTTTGGCTTGACAATCGACGCAACTATCAACTCGCCCTCTGTTTTTGCACGAAAAAACTACTTTTATCCTGACTTGCCCAAAGGCTATCAGATCAGTCAGCTGGAACATCCGATCGTTGAAGGCGGGCATATTACCATTCAGACAAGAAATCAGGAAAAAACCATACGTCTGACTCGCGCCCATCTGGAAGAAGATGCCGGAAAATCGACGCACGAAGAATTTCACGGAATGACGGGAATCGACCTGAATCGTGCCGGAACAGGGCTGCTCGAAATCGTCTCGGAACCGGATATGCGCAGTAGTGCCGAAGCCGTGGCATACGCAAGAATGCTACACTCATTGGTACGCTGGATCGGTATATGCGACGGCAACATGCAGGAAGGATCATTCCGCTGTGATGCCAATGTTTCAGTACGGCCTGCGGGCTCGGAAACGCTTGGAACCCGCTGTGAAATCAAAAACCTCAATTCATTCCGCTTTCTCGAACGAGCCATCGATTATGAAGTAGCAAGACAAATCGATATTCTGGAAAGCGGTGGCAGCATCACTCAGGAAACCCGCCTGTATGACGCAGATCGAGATGAAACCCGCACCATGCGCAGTAAAGAAGATGCACATGATTACCGCTATTTCCCGGATCCAGATTTACTGCCGGTAATCATTCCCCGGGAATGGATAGATCAGCTTAGAGGGAAACTGCCGGAGTTGCCGAAGGACAAGCGTAATCGCTACATTCAGGATTTTGGCCTGCCGGCCTATGATGCCAATATACTGACTGCAACGCGTGAGATTGCAGATTATTTTGAGCAAACGGCCAGCCTTCTTCCCGGGCAAAGCAAACTCTGTGCTAATTGGATCATGGGTGAAGTCAGCGCAAGGTTAAACAACGAAGGGCTCGAAATTACCCAAAGCCCGGTCAACCCCGAACAACTGGCCGGATTGCTGCTACGCATCACCGACGGCACCATATCAGGAAAAATAGCCAAGGATGTGTTTGACAGCATGTGGCAAAGTAACGGTGACAGCGCAGATACGATCATCGATGCAAAAAACCTCAGACAGGTTTCAGATGACAGCGAAATTGAGAAATGGGTTGATGAGGTACTTGCCGCGAACCCGCAACAAATAGCCGATTACCGTGCCGGAAAAGAAAAAGCATTCAATTCCCTGGTTGGGCAGGTAATGAAAACTTCAAAAGGAAAGGCCAACCCCGCTCAGGTTAACTCAGTACTCAAAAGACGCCTGGTGGAATAATAAAGCTTCAGACAAATCTGGAGAAATATACCATTCAATTATAAAAAACTCTGGAAAAAGCTTGGGCTTGTACTTTCCAGCCCCTGCGATCATTGCTAGTTCAAACTTAACGATTCAGGCCTGAAGGCACTACAGAAAAACCCTGTAAACCGAGCCTGAATCTTCAGCAAAAAGTGTATTACCTGTACTTATTTGGGTAAAGCATTGCACTTATCAATAAATGCCTGCCGTTCAACTTCATTATTCTTGTAAAAATCCAATGCTCTTTCCATTCCTCTTCCTGCACAATTCTCTGCGCTCACTTCAGGAGGTCCGCTGCAACCGATCAAAGCGGTACTGAGGCCCAGAATACAAATGATGTAGTATTTAAAGTTCATAAAATTTCCTCTATAAAAATCCGCTAAAGCCAGACTGGTTTGTCTACCCTTTGCGATCCTGAATCAGGTACTGAAATCCCAGCCACCTGAAACTGCCAGGCATTCACGGCCAATGGCCACTGGTAAAGCTATTCTACCTGACTTCCTGGAATTTTAGATTGTTTCAGATCTACTCACGCTGAATGGAGTAAATCACAATAGCCATTGTACAAACGGGGCCCGAAAGCCCCGTTTGTCATCTATTTTATTGCACAGTGACGCTGATTTTCTTGGGTTGTACCGCTTCCCGCTTGGGGATGGTGACAACCAACACTCCATCTTTGGTAACAGCTGAGATTGCACCCAGGTCGGCAGTATCCGGCAGACTAAAGCGGCGATAAAAAGAACCGTGAGTTCGCTCAACCCGTTTATACCTTTCTTTTTCGGTTCTCGCTTCGGTCTGCTTTTCACCCTTGATCGTGAGCACCCCGTTTTCTGTCGTCACATCTATTGCTTCAGGTTTCACTCCGGGTAAGTCAGCATGCACGACAAACTTATCGTTTTCTTCCTTGATATCGACTGCCGGTGCCCATTCAGCAATTGCTGAAGCTCCCTCGGTCGCCATATCATCCCGAGCCCGCTCCAGTTCCCGTTGTAATTGTGTCAGTAATCCCCATGGTTCATATCGCGTAATTGCCATAATAACCTCTATATAAATCACAACCATTTACAAAACAGGCTGCCACTCATCAATACAAAACGTGACTCACCTGACCAAAACATTCTGTCTGAATATTCTCAATCATTTAAAAATACCTACTTCGATGATTGTTCATATTTCATGAATGCTGGCAATAATATAAGCATGTCTTTGGCATTTTCAAGTCGGACACCCAGTAAAAGATGAACGATATCGACCGATCCACCACTTCAGACTCGGATCGAATCCGATCTTCCCATAAACTGCATCAGCTGGGTGGTCGACAACGGGCGGCTGAAATAATAGCCTTGTTGTAGATAGCAGCGATGTCTGCGCAGAAACTCCATGTGTCTCTCGGTCTCTACACCTTCTGCAATCACCCTTAACCCGAGATTGTCACCCAGCGCAATAATCGCCCGGGCAATTGCAAAATCAAACTTCTCGCCACCACAGTGATCCTGCTCAATACTTTGAATGAATGATTTATCGATTTTCAGAATATCCAGCGGCAACTCACGCAGCAAGCTCAGTGAAGAATAACCCGTACCAAAATCATCCAGAGCAATAGCAACTCCCAATGCTTTCAAACGTACCAATGCTTCTGCCGCACGCGGTAAATCACTGATAACAGCGTTCTCGGTAATTTCCAGCATCAATCGCTCAGCCGGCAAACCGGTACGTTCCAGCACACCAGCTACCTTCTGCAGGAAATCCGGGTGCAGCAACTGCCGTGAAGCCACATTGACGGAAATATCGACTGCCTGCCCTACCTTTGCCAGATCAGCAGCTATCCTACAGGAAATCCATAACACCAGATCCCCCAGTTGTCCGATCAATCCGACTCGTTCGGCAAGCGGAATGAAATCTCCTGGAGATAATAATCCACGCGTGGGATGAGCCCAACGTACTAATACTTCATTGTGGACAACCCGCTTTTGCTGAACATCAACGATGGGCTGGAACAGAACATGTAGCGCCTTGTCCTGATTCTCGATGGCCAGCCGGAAGTCTCTTTCAAATTCGAGCTGCTCACGTGTCCAGGCATTCATCTGCCCAGAAGAATAAAACTGAAAACCATTTCCTCCCTGCCGTTTGACACGCCGCATAGCAGAAACTGCTTCGTCCAGAAAAACTTCATTCTCTTCATCCACCTGATCAACCTGGGAAGATATCCTGATACCAATGCTCGCCGAAATGAAAACCTCCTGCCCGTTGATTTCAAACCTGCGATTGATAGTTTCCTGAACTTTCCTGGCAAACTGCAACTCCTGGCCTTCCCGCACTGGTCTGTCCACTACCAGCATAAACTCATCCCCACTCCAGCGGGCGATCAGATCTTCATTGCAAACCAGTTTAAGCAACCGGTCGGCAATCATTTTCAACAAAGTATCTCCGGAATGGTAACCGAGAGCATCGTTGATCTTACTGAAATTATCGACTGATACCAGGCAGACAATCAGTGCGGCACCATACTGCTGAGCAGAAGCAGCCAGTTCGCCAAAACGGGAAAGCAGAAAATTCCGGCTGGGCAGCATCGTTAGTACATCATAATTGGCCTGACGGGCAATTTGCTGTTTCATCTCCAACGCATCGGAAATATCTGAAATCGTTACCACAGCACCAGCTGGAGTACGCCACCTGTCATACAACGCCCGATGTGTCACCCGAATAGTACGCCTGTCCCCGGAAGGCAACGTAAGAACACAATGCTGTATCCGGGAATCTGGGTGGGTATCAGCAGATTCAGAGACATTCACACCTTTATCCTGTTTATCAGGAATCAGACATATCTCGATCAGCTGCTCCAGCGGCTTCCCGATCAGATACTCCGATCTTGCGCCCAGAATGTGTTCACTTTCCTGATTGAGATAGAGAATGTTGCCCCTCGCATCGACCGTAATCACACCTTCCTGCACTGAATCGAATACTGCTTGAAGACAGGATCCGGTTATGAATTGCGATTGTATGAACTCATTGATACGTTGCCAGCTCTGTAACGGATACACAGCCAGCGTCCCGGTCAGAGCTGTCCCGGGCGGTAACCAGATATGAAATACGCTGAGCAATACCATCACCAACCCAACACCTGCTGCGAGTGATACCAGAAGCACGAGACTCCTGAACCAACCCGGTGCAACATTAACGACGAGTAATACCGCTAGCACCCATAATACCGTTACTACGATAGTAACCATTTCCGGAACAGGATAAATCGAACGCCCGTTACGCAACATGTCAGCCACACTGGCATGCCACTCGACACCACTCATATAGTTATTCCGGGTAAGTGAAACGGGTGTCAGAAAACCCTGCCGCAAACCAGTGGCCGTCATGCCCACAATAATGATCTTCCCTCGTAGATCATCCAGCAGCTCATCATCATTGAGTAATCTGGCATAGGAAATCCGAGGATAAGTACCCGGTGGCCCGGCAAAAGGAACCATGATTTCGCGTGAACGAACCCAGCTATTCCCGGTATTCACCACCGTTTTATCCGCCCCAGGCATTTGGCTCAACGGGTGCATACGATTCGACAGACTGCCTTTATCCGCCAGCACCAGGCCCAGTGCCGGAAATGCAGGAATATCGATACCGGCATAGAGAAAAGTCCTGCGTGCTACCCCATCTCGATCCAACTCGATATCCACATGACCAAGTATGGCACGACGTTGTAACGATGCAAGCGGCTGGATAAGAAAGAATTTGTCACCAGAGGCATTCTGTGCCGGTGCAACCGGCAACACGACATTTCTATGCGTAAAAATTGCTGTCTTGAGACGCTTATCAGCCTCCGGATGGTCAGAATCGGGTTCAGACAATAACAAATCAAGCGCTACCACATTCGAGCCAACCTGACTAAGGCGATCTATCAACTCGGCATACAGCTCGCGAGACCAGGGCCATTTACCGATGGCTCGCAAACTTTCTTCATCAATTGCCACGATGACAATATCGCTATCCGGCTGAAAAGATTGCCGACTGATGATTTCATCATAAACCAGCCAGTCGAAACGTTGCAGCCAACCCGATACTGACAGCAACCCGACGATCACCAATAACAGTACAGCACGAAGTTTAGGGGTACTGATAATACCGCGCATACCCCACATCGCCATTATATAAACCCTAAAAATGGCAGGAAGAAAGGAAAACGATACGGGATCTCGAATGACTGGACCGGCCCGAACACGCCTTCTTCACCCTCGGCCCAGATCGGTTTGATACGTAGATAATAGCTGCCTCCCCCTGGATTGGGAATGACAACTTTGGACTCACTAACCAGGATATCGCTGATGATTTTATTGAATTCGGAATCACGCGCCATCTGGAATTGAAACTGTTCTCCTGTTTTCCCTGCAGACCAGGCGAATCTGATTTCTTCACTCTCGATCTCAACCGAATCCAGTTTCGGGCCTGGCACTGGTACTCTGAAAGATACCGGGTCACTGTAAGGTCCCATCCCAATGGTCTTGGATTCTGCAGCTATCCGCCACCAGTATTTGCCCGGTACCAACAGCTCCGGTAATGTAAAGTACCCTTCTGGAGAATCGGATTTGTATTTTCTCGATTCCCTGAAATCGGCTGTACGATCTACTTCGATAAGATAACGCTTGATATCCGGCCGGGTAGTCCATTCAAGAACAAGCTGATTACCCCCGATCTTTGCATCTGACTGGGGTGCTATGATGAATGGTGGCTCCGGATGGGCATGTACTTTGATTTTCTTGACGCCATCCTTGCCTTCCAGACCTGATCCATCCTGTCCGCGCACTCTCAACCAGTAGTCTCCATCGGCCAGCTCACGACCACGCAGCGGTAGATTCATCGCAACCAGATCAGTCGAAATCTCCTTGAACTCAGGGTCCAGAGCAATCTGTACCCGATACGAACGCGCACCCGCCAAAGACTTCAAAGGAATGACCAGAGGCACTCGCTCATACACATCCGGTGTCTCGGAAAAATCCGGTTCAGGTAATAATTCAACCGGGCTGGCGGGTGACTGGTCCGGCCGCGTAACCGTGCCATAGCCCTTTCGTACCTGTACATTCTTTCCTTGTGCGCCTACCTCCAGCAACCCCTCCAGAACTTCGCCGCGAGTAGTTCCGTCTTGCTTGTCCGTTCCTATGCGAAAGCGGGTGCCACGTACTGAACTCACGGCAGCAGGTGTCTGTATTCTGAACCGAGTGGCAGGCTCGGACTCATGTGGAACAATATTTACCGTACGGCCGGATTCCAGCTCGATATCCGTCACCACAACCGCATCCTGCCCCAGCACCTCGGTCTGTTTCAGGCGGATTTTACTTTCACTTTCCACCCGAAGACGGGACCGGTCTCTGAATTCGAGCGTAACCTGGGAATCCGGACCAGTACTGATTTCATCCCCGATTGCCACCCGCAATTTTTCCGTAACCGGTAAATTTTCGGCACTGGCAGCACGTCTGAGGATAGCCGTTCCGTAACACTCAACGATCTCAGCATCTCCCGGCCGGCGGGTCGCCCATTCGATCGGAATCCGGATTACCTTGCCTGGCAGAATATGATGTGGATCCTGGATGCGATTGAGCTGCTGCAGACGCGGCACATATTTCATGCTGACCAGATGGCGCTCTGCCACGTTCCAGAGATTATCCCCTGAACGAACCGTATATAGCCAATCCTCAGCTCTGACACCATCGGAACATATCAGCAGGAAAAGCGCGTACACCGGCAGCAGCCGGCAAATCGTCTTATCACACACTTGGTAACTCGAACGGATTGATGGACCATCATATTGAAAAAACAGACAAATACCATAATACCTGATACTGGAAAAGAAAATCTGATTATTCAAAATGAATATCTGTTTCTACCGGATTGCAGGAAAACAAACTCTCGCAGGATTCGCAACAGCAATTTCGTAATGACAAAAAAAGTTGAGTAAAATCATACGTAACCAGATAAGGTCGGGTTATGATTGGCATAGACCATCCGTCGAGCCCAATATCCAAACCAGTTACATCAAGGTGATACCATGATTTCAAATCCGGTCAATTCTGCAGTTATTATATCTGCCACCCCAGCCGATGCAATTTCCCAGACTCGGCCGGTCAGCGCGGTTACCCCGGTACCGGATGCCACACAATCGGATACACCTCCCTTTACTTTGGGCCAGAAATACAGGGCACAGATCGGCGAACGGCTGACGAACGGCCATTCCATCGTCAATGTCGCCGGCAGATGGCTGCAAATGCGCATGCCCGCTTCAGCAAACCCTGGAGATATTTTGGAATTGACACTGATCGAACAGTCTCCCCGGCTGAAATTTTTGCTGCACAGCGGTATTCAAGATGGCAATAACCCAACAACGCTCAGTCCGGCCGGCAGACTTATTGCACAGCTGCTGAGTCAGCCTGCCATGAAAGCTGCGAACGAAGCTACCCCGCTGTTGTCGGCACCACCCGCTACCGGTAGGGAAAGAATTCAGTTACCAGGTCAACTGCAACAAGCCCTGTCAATCAGCGGCTTATTTTACGAAGCCCATCTGGCGCAATGGCTCAGCGGCAACCGTTCGCTGCAGCAACTCCGGCAGGAGCCCCAAGGCAGACTGCCTGCATCTGCAACCGTATCCACAACGCTTGCTGGCTCAGCCACGACCTCACCGGGCGCACCCCAGGCAGGGCCACTAATACAACAGCAACTGCATACCCTGGAAACCGGAACTATCCAGTGGCGGGGAGAAATCTGGCCAGGGCAAGCCATGGAATGGGATATCATCGAATATCCGGATGATCAGGGAAAAGCACAGGCCGACGATGAAAAAACCGGAAAATCGGGCCGTTGGCAGACTCGGATTCATCTGCAACTGCCAAATCTGGGAAAAATCACTGCCACCGTCACGATCGAGCCACAGGGTATGCGAATCCGGCTGGATGCCGATTCCGATGAAATTACACGGCAGCTCAGGAAAGAACAGGTTGCACTGGCAAGTGCCATGCAAACGACCGGGATGACGATTCATGCGATGGATATTCAACGGCATGAAGCACCCTGACCCAACCGGGCAAGAGGATCCGGGCGAACTGGCCGATTCGCCCGCCACACCGGGACATACTCCAGTTCCTGGAGCAGTAGCACTCACCTATCACAGCAGCATGGCCGCTCCCCAGGTGGTCGCCAAAGGCCGGGGGCTGATTGCCGAAGAAATCATTCGCCGCGCTCAGGAAGCCGGCGTGTATGTGCATGAATCGGCTGAATTGGTGGCACTGCTGATGCAGGTCGATCTGGATGATCACATTCCACCGGAGTTGTATATCGCCGTAGCGGAATTGCTGGCCTGGCTCTATCGGCTGGAAAACGACCTGGCAACACCCACCTGATGACTCATCTCACTCGATCTGTAACGACGTCAGAAGTGTAATTTCGTATCGAATTTTCTGGCCTGTTGTTCAAGCCAAATAATGTAACGTTGTATCAGCGTCCCTGATTTCTCAGACAAATTTACAAATTCACAACCGATGCGCGAGCAGGTGTTGCCATTGGAAAGAATAGCCGTACTGATATTCACGATCCGGACGGTAGTTTCAACCGTGTCAAATTCCGGCAATTCAATCCGGCAATTTTCCAGTGTCATACCGGCTTTCAGGGGCGCATCGGCATATGGACGATCGATCAGCGCCATACCGCCGCGACTGATATCCAGCAGATTGAGCGTAAGAGGGACCTCCTCGCATTGCTTCAGTGGTGGAATGACACAAGTTGCAGGGTTTGCCACCGGCGTTGCGATCCGATAAAAATTACGCCGCTGCAGACGTTTCAGCGATGCCGGAATATCCGCACTGAATGCATTGCGACCCTCGAACCGGATATGCTGCAAGTTATCGCAATCAAATTCGATCCTGACCCGATTATGGCTGGTAATACACTGCACACTACCCGTTTTGAGTGCCATTTGATTGAGTGTTTCATTGATCCCGTAATCCAGTACCAGTAACTTCTTTTGCAAATCGACAGCCAGAATGGATGAAAGAATAGTAGTGTGAGTATTTTTAGCAATTTGCAGCGAAATCAGTGATTTTTCCCGCATGACCCCATTCAGAAAAAAGAGTATTTCTGCCAGGAAATTCACACTGTAATCCGATTCTCTGACATTCTTCATGTTTGCTGCGGAACCTCCTATTTCAGGTGTCCTCTGGAATTTGGCCATCGTATGCCTCGCTGTTCTTATGGATTGCATCCTTACACTTGCATGTTCATGATCTCCTGATACGCCGTTACCAGCCGGTTGCGTACCTGAATCATGGATTGAAAGGAGACATTCGCTTTCTGCAGAGAAATCATGACATCGTGAAGTTCGACATCCTGATTGCCCCCCACGAATTCCCGACTTAGCTGACTGGCAGTCTGCTGAACAGTATTGACCTGATCGACCGCGGACTTGAGCAGCTGACCGAAATCTGCCTGTGAAACCGTGGAAACAGTTGCAGAAGGTTTACTGCCGTCCGCTGCCAGATCCGAAGCAGCCTTGAGCTGTGCCAGAATCTGGTCCATGCTTGATGTAACATTCATATTTCTTTCTCCGGTATCTGGTTACTTCGGAAAACCCGCTGTGCAACTGAATTGCTGTGCTGCATTCTTACCCACCTCTCGCCTGCCATGTTGATATGCCTCGGGAGATTCAAGTTGATCGTAACGGTTCTTGCCGAAATACTCATTCATAAAATCGATCAACACCGGGCAAGCCGGTATTGCTGCAGTTTGTAACGCAAGGTGCGCTCGGAAATGCCAAGTTTCTGCACCGCCAGTTTACGTGAGCCATTCACCGCTGCCAGCGTTTGCAGGATATGATCCCGTTCGAGTGATTTGATATCGCGTAACGATGAATCCCCTTCTCCCTGCGCTTTTCTCCGACAGATATCTCTGGCAGAGGATTCCGGCAGATTCAGGTGTACAGCCTCGATTGAGCCTGCTGCCAGGATCATGGCACGCTGAATCACATTTTCCAGCTCCCGTATATTTCCCGGCCAAGTGTACTGCTCCAGACTATGTATGGCTGATTGCGTCAGCACACAGCGAGGCTGGGCAGATTGATCCAGAATACGCTGGGCCAGCGGCACAATATCCTGCGGACGTTCACGCAGCGGCAAAATTTCCAGTGGAAAAACGTTAAGACGATAATACAGATCCTCCCGGAAGCGGCCTTCCTGCACATACACCGGCATATCCCGATTGGAAGTCGCAATCAGGCGTATGTCCAGCTTGACAGGTTTACTCCCGCCTATCCGCTCCACTTCACGTTCCTGCAGGACACGCAGCAGTTTTGCCTGAAGGCCGAGTGGCATTTCCGAAATTTCATCCAGCAGCAAAGTACCCCCGTTGGCCTGCTCGAATTTTCCTGCCTGCGCCTGAGATGCCCCGGTAAATGACCCTTTTTCGTATCCGAACAAAGTCGATTCCAGCAGATTCTCAGGGATAGCAGCACAATTGATGGCGACAAACGGCCGAGATGCGCGCGGTGAATGACGATGAACAAACCGGGCCAGTACTTCCTTGCCACTGCCGCTCTCGCCCGTCAGCATCACCGTGGCACTGGTTGCGGCCACCTTCTTCGCAAGCGATAACAGTGTCAGCGTGCGTGGATCTTCAGCAACGATTTCTGATTCATCTTCATCAGTGACGGTCAGCAGATAATGTCTGACATGCGCCAGCAGATTGTGCGGATCAAACGGCTTGAGCAGGTAGTCACAGGCACCGGAACGCATCGCAGCTACGGCCTTATCCACTTCGCCATACGCAGTCATCAGTACAACCGGAATCCACGGATGACTCCGCTTGATGGCCTGCAGCAATGTATAACCATCCATCGGACGCATCTGCACATCACTGATGACCAGTCCTGCCGGGCGGATCCGCAATAGATCGATCGCCTGCTCGCCACCGCTGGCTGCAAGGGCGGTGTATCCGTCCAGCTCGAGCGTTGCGCACAATGCCTCCAGCAGATCCGGATCATCTTCCACTATCAATACAGGCAAATTCCGCATTTCTTATCTGTCCTCATTTTTCGGCTGTTTCAGCCTTATTTCGCAAATCAGGTACATTCTCAAACTCTTTTGCCATTCTCGGCAGACTGATCGTAAACCGGGTACCGGCACCCGGTGCCGAATCGATCCGGATTTCACCTCGCATCGACTGGATCAGGTTATGCACGATCGCCAGTCCTAAACCGGTTCCCTCCGTCCGTGTCGTGAAAAACGGCTCAAATACCCGTTCATATAGGGTGGGATCGATTCCCAGACCCTCGTCACTGACGATCAGCCTGGCTTCATCTTCTGTTGTTTCACAAGTCAATGTGATGAGGCCCCCAGCGGGAGAAACCTGCATGGCGTTATCGAGCAGATTCGCCACGGCATTACTCAGCGCCGTACGATCCACATTTAAGCTGACGTCCATGCTGTTATCCTGGACGGCGAACCGCAGATTACGCTGCTGCATCTGGGGTACCATCATCCGTTGTATTTTGCGTATCAGTACAGACAGTTTCACCCGCCCTGCCGGCACCGGTTCACCTTTCACGAACTGCAGCATGTTACGGATCAGATGTTCCAGATGGTGGAGCCGCTCAATCGCTTTAACGGCAAATCTTTTCCTTTCCTGAGAATCGAGTGCTTCACCACTCAAATGCCCGGCATACAGCAATGCGGTAGATAACGGCGTGCGCAGCTGGTGTGCCAGGCCGGCAGCCATTTCACCCATTACCGCAAGCCGCTGGTTACGACGATTCTGTTCGCGCAGCGCATAAGCTTCTGTCATGTCGTGGAGCAGCAGAATGCACTCCCCGGTCATTTCCGAAACACTGCTCTCGATATATAGCCTGCGCGAACAAAATAGGGCGGGATCTTCTTTTCCCGCATGCCATTCACAAGACACCCCTGTCGGCTGTAAGCGTTCCTGTACGATCTGCTGCCATGCCATCCCCAACAATGGCTCTCCCAGTAAACGAATCGTCGCCGGATTGACCCGACTGATATTGTTCTGATGATCCAGCACGACAACACCACCAGGCAATGCTGTCAGCAATTGTCCGAGCTGCTGCGACAACGCTTCCTTGGCAGCCAGCTCGCGCTGCAGCTCTCCGTTGGCCAGCGCCAATTCTTCCGTCAGACGGGAAACCTGCTGCTGCAATTCCCGATAGATCCCGGAAAGCTGGCTGGAGGCCTGACTGAATACGGCAAAGGCCTGCCGGAGCTGTTCATGGCTAGCCACCGGTGTAAAGCTCACCTCTGTTTTCATGGAGAAAATCTCCCGATTTCGACGCTGCACAGCTTAGCACCACACGCTGCTCCGATCATCGATGAAATAACACGAGCAAATGTTCTCTTTTCAGAGATTCAGGCCTGAAGAATATCCTGATAATGCCGGTATTCGTCAAACTGCAACACATATCAAATGACAAATCAGAGTGGGCTCGGATATCCGTCAGGCTCCGTAAATCTCAGAGAACAAGGCACGAGGTGATTGTTATGGCAACCGTCCAGGAAGAAATCCAGGAAGAAAAAAAGACGTTCAGTCAACTGGATAAAATCAAACAACTGCCAACCCAGAAGAAACTGGGCCTGATGGTGGCAGCCGCCGCCGTCATTGCGCTGATCGCCGGTACATGGTTATGGAGTCAATCCCCGGATTACCGGGTTCTTTATGCCAGCTTATCGGATCAGGAAGGGGGAGCAATCATCGATGCGCTGCAGAAGATGAACGTTCCGTACCGGTTCAGCGAAAGCGGGGGCTCAATCCTGATTCCGGCCAGTCAGGTGCATGAAGTCCGCCTGCGTCTGGCGGGACAAGGGCTGCCTAAAGGCAATCTGTCCGGTTTCGAGATTCTGGAAAATCAGAAATTCGGCTCCAGCCAGTTTCTGGAACAGGTCAATTATCAGCGCGCACTGGAAGGCGAACTCTCCCGTTCGATTCAATCTCTGTCAGCAGTTCAGGGAGCACGCGTGCATCTGGCAATTGCCAAGCCGAGTGTATTCACCCGGGAACGTCCGCAGCCAAGGGTTTCCGTGCTGCTGAACCTGCATCCCGGACGGATGCTGAGCACCGAACAGGTCAGTGCAATCGTTCATCTGATTTCCAGCAGTATTCCCGATATGCCGGTCAAAAACGTTACCGTCGTCGATCAGCAAGGTAATCTGTTGAGTGGCCAGAAAGACAACCAGGCGGGAACCGGACTCGACCCCGGCCAGCTCAAGTACGTGCAGGATATGGAGCAGAATTTCGTCCGGCGCATCGAGGCCATTCTGACACCCATCACCGGTGAAGATAACGTACATGCACAAGTGACCGCAGATGTCGATTTTTCCCGCATCGAACGCGCCGAAGAAATCTACAGACCCAACAACAATCCGGCAGAAGCGGCTGCAGTTCGCAGCCAGCAGCAATCCGAGTCGGTTTCCATTTCCCAGCCAGAGGGAGGAGTGCCGGGTGCGCTGTCGAATCGTCCTCCTGCTCCGGCTGAAGCACCTATAGAAGCTCAACAAAGTTCGGAAACAGCCGCCAAGACGACACCCACCGATACTCGTAAGGAATCAACCACCAACTATGAAGTGGATAAAACCATTTCACATACCCGCCAGGCAACGGGTCGCATCAACCGGCTTTCAGCAGCAGTAGTCATCAATTACCGGGCGAAACTGGATGCTGCGGGCAGTCCGGTCAACGAACCGCTGTCCGGCGAAGAGATCGAGAAAATCACAGCTCTGGTGAAACAGACCATTGGTTTCGATGAAGGACGCGGTGACACACTGACGGTTACCAACAGTCAGTTTAACTTGAAAGGAGATTCACTGGAAGAACTGCCGCCCTGGAAAGATCCGGATACCATCCTGCTCGCCAAAGACATCGGCAAGCAACTGCTGATCGCAGCGATCGTACTGTTCTTCCTGCAAAAGATCTTCCGGCCGTTTCTCAGAAATTTATTACCCTCCCCCCCACCTCCACCTGTTCCGGCATTAGCTGTCAAAGATGGAGTGGAGCAGAGCGAAGCCGAGGTGAGCATCGTCAAGGTGGTGACGCTGGAGGAAAATCTGGAAAGAGCGAGATTACTGGCTGTTACTGAACCGGCTATCGTAGCCAACGTCGTGAAAGGATGGGTGTCAGGCAATGAGCGATGAAGGGATTCATAAAAGTGCGATTTTGTTGATGTCGCTGGGGGAAGAAGAAGCTTCCCAGGTATTTCGTCATCTCGGCCCCAAGGAAGTTCAGAAACTGAGTGAAGCCATGGCCGCCCTCAACGATATCAAACAGGAAACTATCGAAAGTGTATTGGAAGAATTTTGCCATCTTGCGAATGGCAAGTCTTCACTGGGACAGGATGCTCTGGATTATCTGCGCAAAGTGCTGACCAAGGCGCTGGGGGAAGAAAAAGCAGCGGGACTGATGGATCGCATCAGCCAGGGAGATGATACCAGCGGTATCGAAAGCCTGAAATGGATGGATGCCGCTTCTGCTGCTGAGCTGATCAAAAACGAGCATCCGCAGATCATCGCCACTATTCTGGTCCATCTGGAACGCGATCAGTCCAGTGCCATTCTGGCTCTGTTTACCGAACGCTTGAGAAATGATGTCCTGCTACGCATCGCCACGCTGGACAGCGTTCAGCCAACGGCACTGCGCGAACTGAACGGGGTACTGAGTAAACTGCTGTCAGGCACTGATAGTATCAAGAAGCCGCGTATGGGGGGTATCCGCACTACGGCAGAGATCCTGAACTTCATGCCGACTGCATTGGAAAGCGACATCATTGAGAATTTTAACCAGTATGACGAGGAAATCGCACAGAAAATCATGGATGAGATGTTTGTCTTTGATGATCTGTTGAATATTGATAACCAGGGTATCCAGCTTCTGCTGAGAGAAATCCAATCCGATGCCCTCATCACTGCACTCAAAGGAGCCAAAGAGGAATTACGCACCAAGATTTTCAAGAACATGTCACAGCGTGCTGCCGAAACGCTGCGTGAAGATCTCGAAAGCAAAGGACCTGTTCGCGTTTCCGAGGTAGAAGCCGAACAGAAGAAAATCCTCAAGACTTTGCGACAACTTGCCGATGATGGTCGTATCGCATTAGGTGGAAAAGGAGGAGACGGTTTCATCTAATCGGCCTATGTACAGCTACTGTTCGAGCCACCTAACCGTATCAAAACCCGTAATCATCTTTCGTCAGACACCTCGTCAACTTGAATAAGGAAATAACGGATATGGAAGCAGCTTACGTCATTCCAAAAAAAGAACTCTCTTCCTGGCAGAAATGGGAATTTGGCTCACTCGATCCGCTTAAATCCAAGCAAAAAACCGGATCTCCGGAAAAAACACCACATACTGCCAGACCAGCAGATCAGCCTGAAAATCAGGTAGCGGTCGAGACAGAAGTTGCAGGACACGAAGCCGTCGTTTTACCTACCGCCGAACAGATCGAGCAGATCTACCAGCAGGCCCGTGAAGAAGGCAAAACGGCCGGTTATCAGGAAGGCATGCAGCAGGCAAGACATACCGCCCTGGTAGAAATTAAGCATTTACAATCGCTTACCGGCACTCTGGAACAGGAATTGAAACAGATCGATCAGACCATGGCACAGGATTTACTGACATTAGCCATCGATCTGGCCAGAAAAATCACCAATCATGCGTTGGAGATCAAACCTGAACTGATTCTTCCAATCGTTGAGGAGGCACTGCGTCAACTGCCCGCTGTCTCGCAGCCGATCCGGCTGACACTGCATCCCGATGATGCCACGCGAATACGAGGCTATCTGGAAAATCATCCGGCCCATCCCAATTGGCATATACACGAAGATACACAGATCGAGCCTGGCGGCTGCCGAGTCGAATCTGGCGGCTGTGAAGTGGATGCAACGCTGGCCACCCGGTGGCAACGTACTCTGGCTGTCCTCGGCCAGGGGCAGCCCTGGCTGGGATGACGATACCAGACGGATAACACATGAGCACCATCGGATCAGCCCATACCCCAATCTGGCGTGATTTTCTCCAGAACTGCCAGCGTCTGATCGAACCCGCGAATTCTTTTCTCGTCAGCGGTACGCTTACCCGTGTGGCCGGATTGGTGATGGAAGCCATCGGCCTCAAGCTGGCAGTAGGTACCAGCTGTATCGTTTTTCTCCCGAACGGAAACAGTGTCACGGCAGAAGTAGTTGGCTTCTCTGGAGAACGGCTTTTTCTGATGCCGTCTGGTGATATTTACGGACTGACTCCAGGTGCAAAAGTCGTTCCTACCGAATATACCGGCGCAACACCTCGCATCGGAACCTTGCAACATCCGCGACGCCGTGCAGCTGACCGGACAAAACATATCAGTGTCGGCCCGGAGTTGTTGGGGCGTGTTCTGAACGGAGCCGGTGATCCACTCGATCGCTACGGTCCGCTTCATTGCGGGAATAGCGTGCCACTTTACAGCCGCCCGTTCAATCCGCTGGAACGGGCACCGATTGAAAAAACATTGGATGTCGGTGTACGTGCGATCAATACATTGCTGAGTGTAGGACGTGGCCAGCGCATGGGACTATTTGCCGGTAGCGGCGTGGGCAAAAGTGTCTTGCTGGGCATGATGGCACGTTACACCAGTGCAGATGTCATCGTGGTGGCACTGATCGGTGAACGGGGCCGCGAAGTTCAGGAATTCATCGAAACCATTCTGGGCGAAGGAGGTCTGGCACGCTCGGTGGTGGTCGCCGCTCCGGCCGATACTTCTCCGCTGATGCGCCTGCACGGCGCCGCTTATGCTACCGCCATCGCCGAATATTTCCGGGATGAAGGCAAACATGTGCTGCTGATCATGGATTCACTCACCCGCGTTGCCATGGCACAGCGGGAGATTTCACTCGCCATTGGCGAGCCACCTGCCACCAAAGGTTACCCTCCCTCCGTATTCGCCCGCCTGCCCCAGCTGGTGGAACGTGCAGGTAACGGCCGACGGGGAAGCGGATCGATCACCGCCTTCTATACGGTGCTGACCGAGAATGATGATCCCAACGACCCTATTGCCGATAATGCACGCGCCATTCTCGATGGCCATATCGTACTATCGCGACACTTGGCCGAGGCAGGCCACTACCCGGCAATAGATATCGAATCTTCGATCAGCCGCGTGATGGCCAGCCTGGTAACACGTGAGCAGCTGGGCCAGGCGCAGCGCTTCAAGGCTTTGTACTCCCGCTATCAGCGCAGTCATGATCTGATCAGCGTGGGGGCATACGCAAGAGGCAGTGATCCGCAACTGGACCGGGCTATCGAGCTTTATCCGGTACTCGAATCATTTCTGCAGCAAGGCATGTTCGAACAGGAAAGCTATGTCGAAAGCATGGAAAAGCTCTCTGCTTTACAACTGTAAGCGCAAAAGATGGCCACTTCCCGTTCGCTCAGACTGCTGCTCGACCATGCCCGTAAACAGACAGACGATGCCGCTATCAATCTGGGAAAACTGAACCTCAAGCAACAGGAGGCCGAAAAAACTCTACGCCTGTTAGTCGAATATCGAGAAAATTACCAGTCGCAATTCATGGAATCCGCCGGAAGTGGCATCAGTCCGGCCGAATGGCGGAATTTCAAGGCATTCATCTGCAAACTCGATACTGCTATTCAGGCACAGCAAAAACTCGTCACGATGACGCAGCAGCATACGGAAGCAGGAAGCACGCAATATCATGCCCACCGCCAAAAACTAAAATCTTATGACGCCCTGTCGCAACGCGCCGAGCTTCACCACCAGGCACGCCTGCAGAAACAGGAACAACGTCAGTTGGATGAACATACGGCGCACACTTTCAGCAAACAGGAAAAGAACGCAGACTAGTGGCATAAGAATTGCTTAGTATTTGTCATACAAAAACAAATCTCTTTTAGGATCGCTATGCCGAATCTACCCGCCATTCCAGATATAAGTCTGCCTGCCTTAACCAGCGACCTCATAACAACCCTTTTATCCGATATTTCCAGCCCCGTTATTTCCGGACAACCAATCGAACAGGCATTTGGCAGCATCCTGATCAGTATGATGGAAAGCGATCAAACCGTTGAAGATGACACCGAAAATCCGGCACCTGTATCAATCGATGCACTCATAGTCGGGATGATGACTGCGCCATCCAATCCACCACAGCCCGCTCTACCTCAAATCGCATCAGATACCCCGGCGGAAGAACTGTTGTCCATGCTGACGAAAACCATGGTGCCGAATATCGACCAGCCGGTGGCGGATGAGCCCATTACCTTCCTCACAAGCGGGGTGGCATCTGCAATGCCGCTAAATCTACCACCAGAGTCTAGTCGACAAGTTGCCGATCCACTCCAGACAACCAGCCAGACTCACACAACACCCCTCTCCGCTGAGTTTTTAGCCGGAAATATAAATACAAGTACCTCGTTTCCCGTCTTTACGAATAGCCTTAATCAGCAGGCAATCGATACGGCAAATTTTGCCGATAGCGGCAAATCCTTGCCGCCTTCGATAACGTCTGTCTCGGTAACACCTGTGGCTGCACACACCAGCAGCACATCCTTGACTGATACCGCTGCTGATACCACGACGAAGGATACCCCGGCTATTGCTGCAGAATTTGGTCAGCCGGACTGGCCGGAAGAATTCGGCCGTAAAATCACCTGGCTGGCGACACAGCGGATGCAAGCAGCAGAACTGAAATTGCATCCGGCTCACCTCGGCCCGATAGAAATTTCACTACAGCTATCCGGTGATCAGCAGCTTACGGCACAATTCGTTTCACACCACCCCGCAGTCCGTGAAACCATCGAAGCCAATCTGCCAAGATTGCGCGAGATCATGGCAGAAAACGGAATTACGCTGGCCGATACCTCAGTCAGTGCAGACACGCCCGGGCAGCAGGCAGAAAACGGACAAGGTAGCCCCTTCCGCCGCCCGGCAGCCAGCGATCACTCCCTCTACGACCCCACCGGTCCGCAAACACCAGCCTTACAGGTAACCAGACGCTCAAATCTCATCGATACGTTCGCCTAGGAAGCTCCAGGAACTACCAATACGCAGTCATATTGTGTTAAAACCAGATTAAAGGATATTTGATTATCACTCTTATATGTTTTACGGGTAATACCGAAGATACGAAGCTAAGTTACCAACTTTATTTATTTCGTTGAGTCATGGCATCCCAAGTCTAACGGGCACTGTACGCTGAAA
This sequence comes from Nitrosomonas sp., assembly GCF_040256045.1. Taxonomy (GTDB): domain Bacteria; phylum Pseudomonadota; class Gammaproteobacteria; order Burkholderiales; family Nitrosomonadaceae; genus Nitrosomonas. The sequence continues at coordinate 484 of NZ_JBDZWD010000028.1, read as the reverse complement.
GTCACATACTTTATTGGTATCCTACATTCGTACAGAACATCAACTATCACTAATCGGCATTTACCGGTGTAGGATAAAAGCATTAAAGTACATCGAAGCAGGGGGAAGATGTTCGAAGATCGTACCGCAGCCGCTCTACAGCTGGCAGAACAGCTCATGGCCTATAAAGGACAGAATCCGTTGATGCTGGCGATTCCACGCGGTGCGGTGCCCATGTCCCGCATCATTGCAGACAAACTGGGCGGTGAACTGGATGTCGTGCTGGTACGCAAGCTGCGCACCCCGGGTAATCCGGAATTCGCGATTGGTGCCATCGATGAAAACGGGCAGGTTTATCTGGCCCACCATGCCGCACAAAGCGGTGCCACTCCTGAATATATCGAAACCGAAAAAGCTGCCCAGCTCGAATTGCTGCGCGAGCGACGCCTACGCTATACGCCCGTTCACCCGCCTGCTGATCCGCATGACCGGATCGTGATCGTGG
>NZ_JBDZWD010000027.1:0-29554 GCF_040256045.1 Nitrosomonas sp. | reverse complement strand
TCATGACTCCATTCTCTCAAAAGTTGGAGCCTCCTCAAAACCCGGGGCGATTCAGAATTGCCGGTTTATTACGGCTCTCCTTAGGAACGGGATTTTTTATCCAGCGTGTCACGCTGGCAATTCCTACACAAAAACGGGCTGCCGTTTGCACAATGGTGAGCTCTTCCTGCTCTCGAACAGATAAAACTTTGCGGCGAAATGAAATAGGATAAGTCATCTATAAATTATAATCAATCTATCTGAGCTTCGCTATAGGGCATTGTCTTGAAAAATACCTTATTACGACGTTTGATTACCTTGTTTTCATGCCTATAGTGTTGCGTAGGGCCTTGTGGGGAGAGATCATCCAAATCTGGGCCTATCCTGAACATTCTGGGAAAAGGGTTCACGCTGATTACGGATGAGCTGGATGCCCGAGTTGGTTTTACTGTGCAGCTGATACTGATTAATCCGGTTATTTTTTATTGATGGCCTTGCTCAGGTCGAGTCTGATGGCAAGTACGACAAGGATTATTCCATGTGGATATTGCTTCTAGAATATTATCAGTTTCATCATTAAGGTAAACAGAGAAAAGAATTTACAATAAACTTGTTCCTTATCCGAACCAGGTTTTCTCGATTCAGTAAAATATTATTTTTCAAAACAGGACAATTTCAGGAATGACTCCAGCCGAAGTTTTTCCATGGCAGCGGGTGATCTGGCAGCAGGCCAGACAGCCAGGTAGGGCGCAGCGGCATCATGCATTGTTGCTGAAGGGGCGTCGGGGAATCGGCAAGCTGGGTTTTGCGCTCATTCTGGCAAAATCCATATTGTGTGGGCAGGGGAATGCAGCGGGTGTGGCGTGCGGGAAGTGTCAGGATTGTTACTGGTTCGAACAGGGATCGCATCCGAATTTTCGCCTGCTGGAGCCGGAGGCGTTATCAGCGCAGGAGAGTGCTACAGACAAGGATAATGAAGAAAATCGGCGGGAAGCCGGGAGTACGAAATCAGGCAGGAAGCCAAGTCAGCAGATCAGTATCGCGCAGATTCGTGTGCTGGATGATTTCATTTACCTGAGTGCTCATCAGGCGCGTGACAAGGTGGTGCTGATTCATCCAGCCGAAGCGATGAATACGGCGGCTGCCAATGCGCTGCTGAAAAAACTGGAGGAGCCGCCGCCAGAAGTGCTGTTCATTCTGGTGACACATAATGCTTCACTGATTCCGTCTACGGTTCTGAGCCGTTGCCGGCAGACCGCAATGCCGGCGCCGGATCATGAAATGGCAAAGGATTGGCTTATCCACCAGGGAATCACCGATCCTGATTTTCATCTGGCTATGTCAGGTTTTTCACCATTGCTGGCATTGCAGTACGATGAACGGCTGGCCGCTTCCCATGCTGATTTCATCCAGTGCCTGTGCGTACCGGATAAACTTAATCCGATCGAGTTGGCAGAAAAACTGCATAAGCTGGATTTATCCAGTGTGACCGGCTGGTTGCAGAAATGGTGTTATGACCTGATGAGCTGCCGTACCAGTGGGCGGGTGCGTTACCATCTGAAACAGGTGGCGGCCATCCGGCAGCAGGCGGCTGTCATCGATCCGGTAGCTTTCGGTTTTTTGTGGCGCAGCCTGGTTACTTCGCAGCAACTGGCGCGCCATCCACTCAACCCCAGGTTGTTTCTGGAGGAAATGTTGCTGACCTACATGGACTCGATACGCCCGGCAGGTTCAGCAGGATGATGTTTACGTTTATTGAATGCACGATTCACTTGTCGAATCGACGGTGCAGGCCCATAACGTTCTGTGGATACCGGCAGCACGATTGAACAGGTGATCTGCCTGCTGGGTTTTTTGCTGTTCTAGTGTGAGCGAGACTTTTTCCGGTATGAGGTATGACTGCACCCAGAAACGTATCCGGCAAAATTCTTTTTCCTTGGCACATAATTTGTGAATAGCGGAGCTGTAGATGGTTTTATCCGCCTGGCGTCCTTTTTCGATCAGTACCATGTGCACAAACTTGCCCGAGTCTCCCATTTCGAGGCTGCGTACCAGTTTCCAGCCGATGCCGCTGGGCAGCTCTTGTTCTTCTGCCTTCGCTGCAGTTTCTGCTTCCGTTGAAGCCGATGCGGCCTGTTCCGTGGGAGCAGGTGATGCTGCATTATCGGCTACAGCCCGTTCATCATCCTGGCTTGAGAAAATCGGTTGAGGCAAATTCTGCACTGCTGAAAAAACTATACCGGACCAGGTGATCGCCATGGCGACCAGCAGCCCGTTTCCTATTCTATTCATTGGTTCTCCTGATAAAAACTGTTTCAAAAATCGAATTGTATTATTCTGCCTGCGTACCGCATTGATTATCAGGCTGTTCGCGAAATATGAAAAATCCGACCATGACAACCTGTTCGCTCGACGCTCAACAGACTAATATCACTGATCTTATCCAAAGACTGGATGGCTGTGCAACGATTGTGACCGGAAACCGGCGGCTGGCGCGCACTCTTCATCAGGAATTCAATCGGGCCAGATCTGAGGAAGGACACGGGGTATGGCCCGCACCGGATATTCTGCCCTGGGATGCATGGTTGCAACGGTTGTGGCAGGAGGTGGTCATTTCCAGCCGGGCTGAAGCGGCCCCGAGGGTGTTGCTGACTTCCCATCAGGAATATTTCGTTTGGCACAAAATTCTGGCAGAACAGTCCAGCGATGTCGTGTTGCAAGCTGTCAACGAGACTGTCGCTCGTATCATGGAAGCATGGCAGATGCTGCATGCATGGTGCATTCCCTGCCGGGAAGCGGACTTCGATCATAATGCCGACACCCGGTTGTTCTGGCAACTGGCCTCGATGTTTGAAGCGAAATGTCGGGAAAATAGCTGGCTTTCAGTCGCTGTTCTGCCCGGAATACTGTCGAAATCCGTGCTGATCGGCAACTTACCATTGCCGCATGAGCTCATACTGACCGGTTTTGATGAGTGGACGCCACAACAGTTGTCGTTTCTTTGCACACTCGAGCAGGCAGGATGTTCGTTGCAGTGGTTACAGTTATCCGGTCAGCCGGATCGCATTGGCAGGCTGGCCTGTGCAGATGGTCGTGATGAGATCCGGCAGGCGGCACGATGGATACGGCAATGTCTGGAGGAAAATCCAGCGGCGAGGATTGCGCTGGTTGTGCCGGAACTGACCGTACAACGCGAAATAATCTGCCAGACATTGGATGAAGTGTTGGTTCCACAGGCGTTGCAACCGGAGCATCATGATCGGATGCGCCCTTACAATCTGTCGCTTGGCAAGTCGCTCGACCGGTATTTACCCGTTAGTCTGGCGCTGGATATTCTCGATTTATCAGAAGCCGTTATTGAGCTGCCGCATATCAGTCGTGTGCTGCGTTCTTCTTTTATCGCCGGTGGGGACCGGGAAATGAATGCGCGTGCTTTGCTGGATGCCCGTCTGCGTGAATCGGGTGAGTGGGATCTGACTTTACAGAAGCTGTTGACGAGTGCTGCTCGCGGCGGCCAATCCTATTCGAGCCCATTGCTGGTTGAATGTCTGGGTAATTTGATGAAGCAAGTGCAACTATCGCTTGCACCCACCGGCCCGGGAGAGTGGGCACGGCGATTCGAACAGTGGCTGAAAGCAATCGGCTGGCCGGGTGAGCGAGGATTATCCAGTGAGGAATATCAGGTTATCCAGGCATGGCAGGGAGTGCTGAGAGAATTTTCCACCTTGGACTGGGTAATTCAGTCGATCAGTTTGGTTGAAGCGCTGCAGCAACTCAAGCGTATGGTTGCCGGTACGATTTTTCAGCCGGAATCGGCAGAAGCACCTGTGCAGGTATTGGGGTTATTTGAAGCTGGCGGGCTGAAGTTTGATCATCTCTGGCTCATGGGATTGCATGACGGCGTATTTCCCGCGTCACCCCGGCCTAATCCTTTTCTTCCTCTGACTCTGCAGCGCGAGGCTGATGCACCGCATTCCAGTGCCAGGCGTGAATTACGTGTGGCGGCAGCGCTGTTGCAGCGGATTACCACGAATGCTACTGAGGTTGTCATCAGCTATCCGCAGCGTAAGGGTGATGAAATCCTCGATTCCAGTCCACTGATCGATGCTTTCCCGGCGTTGAGCGAAGAAATGCTCACCATGGGTACACCACTTGCCTGGCGAGATAGTGTGTATTACAGTCGGCAACAGGAGGTGCTGTCCGAGGATGTTGTCCCGGCATTTATCGGAACGGGTATTCCGGGCGGCAGCAAGCTGTTCAAGTTACAGGCAGCCTGCCCGTTCCGGGCATTTGCCGAGCTGCAGCTGGGTGCCCGTCCACTGGGTCGCATACAGATCGGTTTGAATGCGCTGGTACGAGGCACTTTACTACACCGGGTCATGGAAATGATCTGGGCTGAACTGGATTCATCAGCAGCACTGGCAAATTTATCCCCTGATGGGCTGAACTCACTGGTTGCCGGCAAAGTGAATGAGGCGATACGCGAAATCGTTCCCCACTATCCGCACACTTTTGGTGAGCGTCTGCAAGCACTTGAAAGAAAACGATTGCATGCTCTCGTGATGGCATGGCTGGAAATGGAGAAACGGCGCCCCCCTTTCCGGGTGTCAGGCCGGGAAATGGAAACGGAGCTTGAACTGAACGGCTTGCGCATCAACTTGAGGATAGATCGTATCGATACCCTGGAAGAAGGAGGTGAGTTGCTCATCGACTATAAAACCGGCGAAGTCGGAGCAAGTGCATGGTTTGGCGATCGTCCCGATGAACCGCAGTTACCGCTGTACAGTCTAGCGTTCGCTAATGGGCCGGTCGGGATTGCATTTGCCCGAATCAGAGCAGGTGATATTGCGTTTGAGGGTGTAGCAAGCGAAGAAGTATCAATCCCCGGAGTGAAATCTTTCGAAAATTTGAAACACACGCAGGAAGCGGCAAGCTGGGGCGAAGTGCTGACCGGCTGGCGCCAGACAATCGAGCGACTGGCGCAGGATTTCATGGACGGGGAAGCCGGAGTGAATCCCAAACAATATCCGCAAACCTGTACTTACTGTGAACTCAAACCTTTGTGCAGAATTGGAGAATCACTGGAAGCTATGAGGGACACGGAACAGTGACTTTAATCAGTGATGATTCTGCGATAACGCTTTTACCCGGATTGGAACAATGAATACGGTCTTGCAACAGAAGATTCCGGATCAGAGAGAACGCCAGCAGGCGCTTGATCCGCGACATTCCTTCATCGTTCAGGCGCCGGCCGGATCGGGCAAGACAGGATTGCTGACGCAGCGGTTCCTAGTGCTGCTTGCTACGGTAGAGGAACCGGAAGAGATCGTTGCCATCACGTTTACACGCAAAGCAGCCAGCGAAATGAAGCACCGAATCTTGCAGGCTTTGCGCGATGCAGCCGGTGATGCAAATAACGATGCGGAGAGTGAAACAGCGCCGCTGAGCGATGCTTATCAGCACCAGTTGCGGGAGCTGGCGAACCGGGTGCTGGTGCATGATCAGGCGCGGGGTTGGCAGTTACTGCAAAATCCGTCACGTTTACGTATCCAGACGATCGATTCCTTGTGTGCCTGGCTGGTCGATCGGATGCCGGTCTGGTCCCGGCAGGGTGCTTTGTCATCAGTGGCAGAGGATGCGGACAGGTTGTATCTGGAAGCAGCCCGTCTGACGGTCGAGGCACTGGAGGAAGAGAGCGAGTGGACTACAGCGATCGAACATTTGATCGGACATCTGGATAATCGTCTGGACAGATTGCAGCGATTAATTGCCGACATGCTGGCCCGGCGCGATTTGTGGCTGCAGCGCGTTGTTAATACTACCACCGCCGCTAATATCGATGGGGTGCGTGAACATCTGGAATCGGCACTGACTGGCCGGATTACAGAAGTGCTAGGAGTGCTGACCGAATCGACGCCAATAGGTTGCCGGGCAGAAATCATCGAGCTGATGCAGTTTGCTGCGGCAAATCTGGCTGAAGGTGAGTCAGTCGACGGGAATATGGTCGATCAGAAAGGGTGGATTACCCACTGGCCTGGCGGAGAGCTTGCAGATCGCCCGGTTTGGGAAAAGATTGCCAATTTTTTGCTGACGCAAGCCGATGGCTGGCGCAAGCAGGTAACGAAGAGAGAGGGATTCCCTGCACCCACAACGGTACGTGATACCGCATTGAAGGAACGCCTGAGTGAAATGAAACAACGGATGGCTGAACTGCTTTCCGCTTTGCAGAGTGAGGAGACATTTCGTCAGCAGTTGCAGTTACTCAGGCGGTTACCTCCAGAACGATATACCGATGAAGAGTGGGAAACGCTGCAGGCCCTGTTCAGCTTGCTCAAAGTGGCTGCTGGATATTTGCTGCTGGTTTTCCGGCAGCAGGGTCAGGTGGATTTTACCGAGATTGCCATGGCGGCCGTTCGTGCGCTGGGTGAACCGGAAATGCCGACCGATCTGGCACTGGCACTCGATTATCGTATTCATCACCTCCTGGTGGATGAATTTCAGGATACGTCTTCCAGCCAGGCTGAATTGCTGAAACGGCTGACTGCCGGTTGGCAAGCCGGAGACGGGCGCACGCTGTTTCTGGTGGGAGATCCGATGCAGTCCATTTACCGTTTTCGGCAGGCGGAAGTGGGATTGTTTCTGGGTATCCGTGATTGCGGGTATTTTGGCCAGATTCAGATGAAGTTTCTACGTCTTTCAGTCAATTTTCGTTCGCAGAGCGGAATCGTCGAGTGGGTCAACCGTTATTTTCCCCAGATATTGCCGGATACGGACAGAGTGGACTCAGGCGCCGTTTCGTATGCGGACTCCACCGCTTTTCACGCAGCTTCCGAGCAGGATGCGGTCAGGGTTTACCCTTGTCTGCAAAGGGATGATCGGGCCGAAGCGGAACAGGTGATGGCGATCGTAGAACAGGTGAGAGCCGCGCAACCGGATGGCAAAATTGCCGTACTCGTGCGTAATCGCAGCCATCTGGCGAGTATCGTCATCCATTTCAGACGAAAAGGCATGCGTTTTCAGGCGGTAGAAATCGAACAATTGGCACAGCGCGTGGTGATCCGGGATTTGATGGCACTCACCCGGGCCTTGGTGCATCCAGCTGATCGTATCGCCTGGCTGGCATTGCTGCGCGCACCGTTTTGCGGACTTTCCCTGCAGGATTTACATACTGTTGCCAATACATTGCCAAGGCATGTGCTGATCGATTCGCTACGGGCCTGTACCGGTTCAGGTGCTTTGAGTGAGGAAGGCGGTCAGCGGGTGAACAGGGTACTGCCGATTCTGGAACGTGCGCTGATGCTCTATGACAAGATGTCGTTGAGAAGATGTGTGGAGGGAGTATGGATTAGCCTGGGGGGGCCTGCCAGTGTACAGAATGAAACAGATCTGGCAGATGCTGAAGTCTATTTTCAGTTGCTGGAAAATTTTGATGTGACCGGCTATCGACCTGATATCCAGGAGCTGGATGAGCGACTGATACGATTGTTTGCTCTGCCGGACGTAGCGGCAGACGATTCATTGCAGCTCATGACTTTGCACAAGGCCAAAGGGCTGGAGTTCGATACAGTAATTCTGCCGGGGCTGGGTAAATCTCCCCGGCGAGATCAGGAAAAATTGCTCAACTGGCTGGAGTTTCGTGATCAGTCACAGCATCCTGGTTTGCTGTGTGCACCAATCAGTGCAGCGGGGAGCGACAAAAATCCGATTTCCGCCTACATCCTGTCTGAAGAAAAGAAACGGGCTGCGCTGGAAGAGGCGCGATTGCTGTATGTGGCGGTCACCCGGGCGAAACACGGTCTGCATTTGCTGGGGCATCTCAGGATCGATCCGGATATGCAGGAGAAGGATGCACTGAAACCACCGGAGGATACCCTGCTGGCCAAGTTATGGCCTGCCGTGGCAGTAGATTTTCTGGTACGGTCGCGCGAAGTCGACATTAGAGATTTACCTGCATCGAATGCATATGCAGGCTTGCAACTTGCCCGTACGGTGCGCCTGGTATCCGGCTGGCAACCACCACGGTTACCAGAAGCCATTGAGGTTGCTATGCATACGAATGAGGCCGGCATCGCAGAAGAGTCGGTTGATTTCGATTGGGCAGGTGAGCCAGCTCGACTGGTGGGAGTGGTCGTCCATCGTCTGTTGCATCGTATTGGGCTGATCGGGGTCGAGAATGTGGATCGGCAGGATCTGGAAGATCTCAAACTGGCAGGGCGATCGTTACTCATGCAAGCCGGTATCACTCCTCGACATTTGGAGACAGCCGTGCAGCAGGTTGCACGAGCCCTCAGGACAATGTGTGTGGAAGATGAAACGGGCCGCTGGATTCTGAGCAATCGGCATCAGGAATCGCACTGTGAATGGGCGTTGTCTGTTCCAACGGCAATTGCAGCGGGTCACTCGATTTCTGTCAACATCATCGATCGAACCTTCGTAGATAAGGCAGGCGTGCGCTGGATCATTGATTACAAGACAGGATCTCATACCGGTGGTGGCCTCGAGGAATTTCTCGACCGGGAACAACTGCGTTACCGCCCACAACTGGATCGTTATGCCCAGGTACTGCAACGTATGGAAGATCGTCCCATGCACCTGGCGATTTATTTCCCGTTATTGGGAAAATGGAGGAAGTGGACTTCGACCGGGTAACCCGTTTAAGAAGGAAAAAATTGTAAAAGAGAGTATTTCCTACTTTATTTCTTCTTCATCAGGCAGTTTTCTGGCTTCATCTTCCAGCATGACAGGGATGCCATCTCGAATGGGGTAAGCCAGCCGATCTGCCTTGCAGATCAGTTCCTGCAGATCTTTTTTGTAAATAAGAGGGCTTTTGCATAATGGACAGACCAGAATGTCCAGGAGTTTTGGATCCATGAATTTTTCTCTCAACTTCTTAAGTATGATTTCGCGTAATCCGAGATCGGCACGATATTCCTGTTGCAAGACCCAGATGCGGTCATTATGCAGACCCAGGCATTTTACTGCATCTTCTTCCGATATTAGGATGATATCAGCTTCATTAGACTGGAAGTCCGTTGCAATAAAATGATGATTTTCCGGAAATACACGAGGAGTGACAGTCAGTTTCAGGAATTTAAGGTTATCCAGAAAGTCTTGTGTATCCGGATTGCGGACAATGGCATGAATATGTTTACCCGTCAGTTCCGTTGCGTCCACTGTCAGCTCGGGCTGTGACAGGTTGAAAAAATGTTCTTTCTGCGGACGGGTGTGAATCGTTCTGATTTCATCTGTAATATCCGGTATCCGTCTTTGATGGCCAGCCAGTATGACGGCGTCAGCGTGTTTCAAACGTGCAAAACTGTCTCGGAGCGGCCCGGCAGGCATGACCAGCCCGTTTCCGGAATTGATGACACTGGTATCGACGATGACAGCCTCGAAATCACGCTGCAGACGAAGATCCTGCAAACCATCGTCACAGATCAGTACATTGCATTCCCGGTGAGCTGCTAGTAAGGCTTTTGCCGTTTCAATTCTGTTGTAACCGATCCATATGGGACAGGTTTCACGTAAATAGTAAGCGAGCAACAGCGATTTCTCGCCAACGAGGTGGAGATGGCTGCTGATCATCACCCTTGTTGGTGGATGATGGTTATCAGGATAGCCGCGACTGATAATCCCGGGCCGCAACCCTGCCGTTTTCAAGATATGGGCAATCTGAACGATGAGGGATGTTTTGACGGGACTGTCAGTGGTTATGCTGTCAATGACGATGATTGGTACGGGCAAGTGAATCGAAGTCAGTATCGCGCGCCGGTAAAGAAAACGCCGGATAGACTGAAACAGGATAAGCAACTGGCTGACCGGCCACAAAAAAAGATGCAGTGGGGTGATACGTTGCCAGTACAGTTCATACCAGTTCATGAGATCGCCGGGGTAGTCAACCCGTGAAGTAGGTATACCGGCAGATGCAGCATCAACAGAACCAATGGCTTAATACCAGGAATACGCAGTTTTTGCATGATATACGAGTACTTCCTTAACCTGTTTGCAGGAGTGATCAATGCGGCACATTTTAAAAAACTGTCTTAAAATGCCGTCAACATCAAGTAGTAATCTTTTATGGAGTGATTATGCAGCATCTTGAAGCAATCAGAAATATTTTGGGTGATGTGTTGAATCTAGGGGAAAGAAAACATACGCTGACAGCCGATTCCGTTTTGCTCGGAAATATTCCGGAGTTGGATTCGATGGCGGTGGTCAATGTGATTACTGCGCTCGAAGAATACTTCGATTTCTCGGTCGATGACGATGAAATCAGTGCACAAACCTTCGAAACACTCGGAAATCTGGCACTTTTCGTCGAGCATAAACTGGCACATTGAGTAATTGCATGGAAAATCTACCGGCTGAACCTTTCTTTCTGGATGCTTCGCCGGGAAAACGTTTCTGCCTCTATCATCCGCCTGCCAGAGATATGTTATCGAATCAGGCGTTTATTTACCTCCATCCATTTGCGGAAGAAATGAATAAATCCCGGCGCATGGCTGCCTTGCAGGCCAGAGCGTTTGCAGCGATGGGGTTTGGCGTGTTGCAAATCGACTTGTATGGTTGCGGGGATAGCGCGGGAGATTTCGGGGAGGCTACTTGGGCAATCTGGAAGAATGACATTGCGTATGCCGGGCAGTGGCTGATGCAAAAAGGATTTGCATCGATTCATTTCTGGGGGTTGCGGTTGGGCGCCTTGCTTGCATTGGATTATGCTGTAAATGAAGAATCGAGGACTGATCCGGCAAAATTTGTACTCTGGCAGCCTGTTGTCAACGGTAAATCATTTCTGACCCAATTTTTACGTTTGAAACTGGTGAATAAGCTCATGTCAGACGATACAGACAAGGTTTCAAATGTTCAGGTTTTTCGTGAAAAACTGAGAGCAGGTGAATTGCTGGAAATAGCAGGGTATACCCTTTCTCCCGCAATGGCGGCTGCGATCGATGAATTGAAACTGGGCCAGCTGGTTGTCAGGAACAGTGAAATTTACTGGTTTGAGATCACCCCTGAGACCGGTCGTGAGCTTCCTCCTGCTGGTGCTGCGGTCGTGGAAGCATGGAATCAGTCTGATGTTTATCCGAAAGTAACACTCATCCCTGGGTTGTCGTTTTGGGCTACTCAGGAAATCAGCGAATGTCCAGCGTTGCTGGTGGCTACCCTCAAGCCGTTCAAATCATTAGCCGGAATCCAGTCATGAATATTCAAGAGCAAGCAATACGTTTTTGCTGCCAGCATGAATGGCTCTACGGGATTTTAAACGTACCGCAGCAACCCGTGACACGTGGTGTACTGATTGTCGTTGGAGGGCCTCAGTATCGCGTTGGCAGTCATCGACAGTTTGTTTTGCTTGCGCGCTATCTGGCAGAGCGTGGTATCCCTGTCATGCGGTTTGATTTCCGGGGAATGGGTGATAGTGATGGTGCTATCAGGACGTTTGAACATATTGGAGAAGACCTGCGCAGTGCTGTCGACTTTTTTTTCAGTGAATGTCCTTTTCTGAAAGATATCGTAATTTGGGGATTATGTGATGCGGCGTCAGCGGCACTGTTCCATGCTCATCAGGATCCGCGGGTGAGAGGGCTGGTGCTGCTGAATCCCTGGGTTAGAACAGAGCAGGGTATTGCCAAAGCGTACCTGAAACACTATTACTTGGAACGTCTGTTTGAGCTGGAATTCTGGAGAAAGCTGCTGGGTGGAAAATTTAATGCACTAGCTTCCATCCGGTCTTTATATGAATTCAGCAGGAACAGCTTGCGGGGCGGGAAAAATCTGACTGTTTCAGAAGAAAGTGCTGGTTCATCATGTAATTTGGCCATTCCTTTGCCAGAGCGTATGTTGAATGGATTGAAGCATTTTCAGGGAAAAATACTGATCATTACCAGTGGAAATGATCTGACGGCGCGCGAGTTTCTGGATTTGGTCAATTCGTCGATGGACTGGCAGGCGGCCATGAAAACAAAGCAGACAGAATTTTTTCACATAGAAAGTGCTAATCATACATTTTCTACGCGTGGATGGCGTGACCAGGTAGCAGAACTGACCGGAAATCGAGTGCTGTCATGGTAAAACGTGTATTGATGATCGCCTATCATTTTCCACCTTTGCATGGCAGCAGCGGTATACAGAGGACATTGCGCTTTGCCCGGTATTTACCTGACCATGGCTGGGAGCCAATCGTTCTGGCACCTTCGTCACGAGCTTATCAGCAGACCAATTCTGGCCAGTTGGCGGATATTCCGCAACAGGTACATGTTCATCGTGCGTTTGCATTGGATACTGCAAAGCATCTGACCTTGATGGGGTGGTATCCACGGGTTCTGGCCTTACCGGATCGCTGGGCGAGCTGGTGGCTGGGCGCAGTACCTGTTGGATGGTATCTGATCAAAAAATATAAGCCGGATGTGATCTGGTCGACTTATCCCATTGCAACAGCGCATCTGATCGGGTTAACTTTGCAGCGTTTGACGGGTATTCCATGGGTGGCTGATTTCAGGGATCCCATGGTGCAACCGGATTACCCCCCTTATCCGCTGACTTATCGTGCTTATGAACGAGTGGAAAATAAAACGATCACCTATTGCTCCAGTGCAGTTTTCACGACACCGGGTACACTGAGGGATTATCAGACCCGGTTTCCGCATGTCCCGGCATCGCGATTCCATCTGATAGAAAACGGGTATGATGAATTCAGTTTTACTTCGATTATTCGCCCGGTAAATCAGATTGCTGGAACCGGCCGAATCACTTTGCTGCACAGCGGCATAATTTACCCGTGGGAACGTGATCCCACTTTTCTGTTCGATGCCTTGTCAGCGCTGCTGAAACAGAATGTCATCAGTGCTGACAGTTTGCATATTATTTTGCGTGCTTCGCATCACGAAAGCTATCTGCGGTCTTTGATCGATCGCTTTGACATTGGAACAATAGTTTCTCTTGCGCCTCCTGTTTCCTATAATGAAGCGCTTTCCGAAATGGTGGCTGTTGACGGATTGCTGGTTTTACAGGCAGCAAGCTGTAACAATCAGATACCTGCCAAGCTATATGAATATCTGCGTGCACAACGGCCTATTCTGGCGTTGACAGATCCGGCTGGTGATACCGCGGAAAAGCTTCGCAGTGTGGGGATTGATACGATTATTCCTCTGGATTCGAAGGAAGCGATCATGGAAGGTTTGAGCAGGTTTCTTATGTTACTGAGGGAGAATAGGGCACCGGTTGCGTCAGTGGAGAAAATAAGATCCAACTCCAGAGAAGCTGTAGCGAAGGAGCTGGCGGGATTATTGAATGCCGTTACAGAAACGGATAGGGTAAAGTAACATTAAATTTTGGAGAGTAGCGTTTATGCGGATTCTGGCAATTTTTATTGTTATAACATTCTTTTTTGCACCATTGTCGGCGGTAGCTAGGGACAAGAGCTACTGTGGAGAGCTGGCAAATGCTTTTGGTCCATTCGATTATATGGATCGATTCAGCCACCAGAAGGATTTGAATATTGTAGAGACTTATCACTTTACCTCTAATGTAGAAGATCTAATCAGTGGACAATCGGGTTCTCTGGGAAGTGACCTTAACTATACTCTTCGTGCTTGGCCAAATCATCACCGTGCTCTGGCGTCCCTTGTCAAGTATTCGATCAGGGAAAAATCCACTCATATCCGCGGTTTGAAATGGCCGATCGAATGTTATTTCGACCGGGCTATTCGTATGAATAAGGAGGATGCGCAGGTTCGGTCAATCTACAGTGCATTTCTATCGCATCGTGGCAGAAACAAGGAAGCACTTGCGCAACTGGAAGTAGCGGCCGATCTGGAACCCGACAATGCTACGGTTCTTTATAACCTCGGGTTGTTGTATTTCAAACAGAAAAACTACGAAAAAGCCAGTCATTATGCCGAGAAGGCTTATGCACTTAATTATCCACTGCCGGGTCTCAGAAACAAATTGATCCAGGTTGGTAAGTGGCGTGGATCGGCTCCCGGAAAGTCTGGTAAGTAACTCTGTCTGACTGGCTTATCTGTGTTGTCAAATTACCTTTTATCATTGACTACTGATGTTCCATTATGGAAAAGAATGAAAAGATACATGCAGATATGCAAGCTCTCGGGCGTGCAGCGCGTTCGGCAGCGCGAATAGTTGCAAAAGCGGATACTGCCGTTAAAAATTGTGCACTCATTGCAATGGCCCGGGCTATCCGTCGCGATGAGGCATTGCTCCTGGCAGCCAATGCTGCAGATGTGGCGCAGGCCAGAAAAAAAGATCTCGAACCTGCCATGATCGATCGCCTGACATTGACCCCAAAGGGAATTGCAAGCATGGCTGCCGGCCTGGAGCAGATTGCTGCATTGCCTGATCCGATTGGTGCAGTGACAGATCTGGATTATCGGCCATCTGGCATCCAGGTGGGCAGAATGCGGGTGCCACTAGGTGTGATCGGTATTATTTATGAAGCACGCCCGAATGTAACAGCAGATGCTGCCGGTTTGTGTCTCAAAGCAGGTAACGCTGCGATTCTACGAGGAGGATCTGAAGCCATACAAAGTAACCAGGCTATTGCTGCTTGTGTGCAAGAAGGACTCAGATCAGCTGGATTGCCTGAACATGCGGTACAGGTCATAGAGACGACAGATCGTGCTGCAGTGGGCGAATTGGTTACCATGAATGAGTATGTGGATATGATCGTCCCGCGCGGTGGTAAGGGATTGATCGAGCGGATCGCAAACGAGGCACGTGTCCCGGTCATCAAGCATCTGGATGGTGTATGTCATGTTTATATTGATTTATCGGCTGATCTGGAAAAAGCCTTACGTGTTGTTGATAACGCTAAAACCCAGCGTTACGGTACGTGTAACACTATGGAAACATTGCTGGTGCATGCCGGAATCGCTGAACGGTTCCTGCCGCGTATTTGTAAAGTCCTTCTGGAGAAGGGGGTGGAACTGCGGGGGGATGAGGCTGCCCGTGCGCTCGTTGCCGGGATGAAGCCGGCAGTGGAGGAAGACTGGTATGCTGAATATCTTGCGCCAGTACTGAGCGTTCGTATCGTGGCAGATATCGATCAAGCTATTACACATATTGCCACCTATGGATCACAGCACACTGACACCATCGTAACTGAAGATTATTCACGTGCCCGCCAGTTTCTGCGTGAGGTCGATTCCAGCTCAGTCATGGTAAATGCTTCGACCCGTTTTGCTGATGGATTTGAATATGGTCTGGGGGCAGAAATCGGTATTTCCACAGATAAATTGCATGCACGCGGTCCGGTGGGGCTGGAGGGGTTGACCAGCCAGAAATTCATCGTGCTGGGTGATGGCCATATCAGAGAATAAAACGATGACGCAATTTACAAAAGTAACTTTGCCCGATATTGGTGATTTCCAGGAGGTTCCAGTAGTAGAAATCTTGGTGAACCCAGGTGATGAAGTCGAGCAGGAGACACCTCTGCTGGTACTTGAAACTGATAAGGCATCAATGGAAGTGCCTGCACCCCAGGCAGGTATTGTGCGGGAGATACATGTCAAAGCGGGTGACAGAATTTCACAAGGTTCTCTCATTGTCACTCTGGAAATCGAGGAAGTAGATATCCAGGCAGCTTCAGCTGCGTCATCCGGTGATACAGGCAGGACTGACAACCAACCAACTGCTTCAGATACAGAAGCATCTGTCGAGAGGGTGACGCCAGCCCCGGTAACTGCTCGTGGAGAAATTCATGCTGAAGTGGCCGTATTAGGAGCTGGTCCGGGTGGCTATACTGCGGCATTTCGCGCCGCTGACCTGGGTAAGCAGGTTGTGCTGATCGAGCGCTATCCTACGCTTGGTGGCGTTTGCCTGAATGTGGGCTGTATTCCTTCCAAGGCGCTGTTGCATGCTGCAAAAACGCTTACGGAAGCGAAAGAAGCGAGTCTGTATGGTATCCGTTTCGGACAGCCTAAAATCGATATCGATGGACTGCATTCATGGAAAGAGTCAGTGGTGAGCAAGCTGACCAAGGGTTTATCGATGCTTGCCAGACAGCGCAAGGTAACCGTTATCCATGGTGCTGGAAAGTTCGTGGATCCACATCGGATAGAAATCAAAACACTGGATGGAGTCAAAACGATCTCGTTCGATCATTGTGTTATTGCAGCTGGTTCCAGTGTAGCGCGTATTCCGGGATTTCCCACCGATGAGCGCATCATCGATTCAACCGGAGCGCTGGCATTAGCGGAGATTCCTGAACGCATGCTTATTCTGGGAGGTGGAATTATCGGGCTGGAGATGGCTACGGTCTATCACGCACTGGGTACTAAGATCAGTATTGTGGAGCGGATGGCGCAACTTATTCCGGGAGCCGATGCTGATCTGATCAAACCGCTTTACAAGAAACTGAGAGCAGAATGCGAAGCAATTTACCTCAATACCAGTGTCAGTCGGATTGAAGCTGGCAAGGAGGGGTTGCAGGTATTTTTCGAGGGTAAACAGGCGCCTGAGCCACAACGATATGATCGGGTATTGGTTGCGGTCGGGCGTCGGCCAAACGGAAAACTGATCGATGCCGAGGCTGCCGGTATCAATGTGGATGAACGCGGATTCATTTCGGTGGATAAGCAAATGCGGACCAGTGTTCCGCACATTTTTGCAATCGGTGATATTGCCGGAGATCCTATGTTGGCACATAAAGCTTCGCATGAAGGTAAAATTGCGGCAGAAGTCATTGCCGGATACAAAGTTGCGTTCGATGCACGTACCATTCCCTCGGTTGCCTATACCGATCCCGAAGTTGCCTGGATGGGGCTGACAGAAACTGAAGCCGAAAAGCAAGGTATTGCCTATGAAAAAGCGGTATTCCCTTGGGCTGCCAGTGGCCGTGCAATTACCATGACGCGCGACGAAGGCATGACCAAACTGCTCTTTGATAAGGTCAGTAAGAAAATTTTAGGAGGCGGCATGGTTGGGCCGCATGCGGGAGAGCTGATTGCAGAAACCGTGTTGGCTTTGGAAATGGGGGCCGATATGCAGGATATTGGACTGACCATCCATCCTCATCCTACTTTGTCTGAGACCATTCTTTTTGCTGCAGAGCTGGCTGAAGGTACGATCACGGATTTGTACGTTCCAAAGAAGTGAGTGTGAAGCAGTAAGTGCTCAGTCAGGCAGAGTACATTTGGAAAATTAGAAATGCAGGATGGCACTGCCCGAAAGCAGTATTTGGTCATTGTCTGTACCGTCCTTGAACACATCATGGTGAATGGCCATATCGTAGCGAACTTCGGAACGCAACGTGATTCCGGGGATCGGTTTGTAGTTTAATCCTGCAGTAACACCGATGAAATCTTCATCATTGCCGTTGCTCATTACACGGGTTCCGTTTTGGTCGTGGAACCATTCAAAACGTAGTCCTGCTCCAAGCTGGTTTGAAATATCATACAGAAGATACTGATTGATTCCATACCATGTAGCGGAGGAAGAATTCGGTGTTCCCGCTTCAATTCCGAAGTCATGTTGTACCACGTAATGCAGTTTATCAGTGATGCTTCGTTCCAGCTCGATGCTATACATCGTACGATTATGGTCATGGTTCAGAGGGCCGGTTTTTACATCACCAGTGATCAGTGATGCGGAAAGCATGGTTTTTCTGTCATCGGTGATGTAATTCAGCCCCCCCAGATAGTCAGGAGAGTGCTTGGAAAAGGCATCCCATCGGGTAACAACCCCGCTTTTAACGGTAAGATTGTCATTGACCGGATAGGAAAGCATGATACCCATGTGTGTAAAAGGCTCTGCATACCGCATGGTGTAGGCATGTGAGAAAAAGAAATTGTTGGGTGACATCGGAGACTCATACCCGATAATCGTATAAAAATGACCGACCGCCATGCTTACACCATTCCCGATTGGTGCATACAAATTGACATACAGTTGAGGAAATACCAGTTGATGTTTCGGGTTATCTCCCAGAATGGTTGAGTCGAAGCTGGAAGTCTTGACGAATTTTGCATCTGTACCGTACAAAAGGTCGGCGCGCATGCCGATATCCCACGAATTTCTGCCGGGATCTATTTCTTTTTCGATATAGGCATAAACCTGGTGGAGGTTGAACTGGTTGGCGCCATCGTTAAATGCCACCGGGAAGTTCGAATGATTATGTGGATCCCCAGGATTACCGGTAAATCCGGCTTCCACCCATCCTCTAAATTTCAGTTTGATTGATGGGGCAGGCGTGATTTCATTGATGTTGTAGCCGGTCAGCGTGTTGATTAACCCGGTTTCTTCGGCAAGAACCGAAGAGGCAGCAAGCAGGCTGAATAACATGAATAGCGAGGTACCGGTTCTGTTGCATCGAAATGGGCGCATAGAGTGATTTCCTGCTTGTTGTTCTATCGGATCGGGGAAAAGATGAGCCTTTTTATTCAGGTTTACGATATTCGGATAAATAATGTTGCCATTTGCTGCAAATATGATTATCAGGATCGAGGTTCGCCAGGACTGGTTATTTTGAAGCGACAATACTTTCCATCTCTGACGATACATTCCGTGTGTTCGATATCGGCTTTCAGCAAATGCTTCAGGAAACTGATGTCGAGTTTGCAAAATTCCTGGTGCTGCTGAGCCAGTTCCTGAAAAACACAGTTATTTGCGACAATTTCTGCCTGGTTTTCTGATATCCGATATATTTCGGTATCGTAACCAAGCTCGCTCATGATGGTAATGGCTTCCTGAAGTTTGTCACTGCGGGAAGCATGCTGCGTGAGGCGATGTTCCAACCCGCTTGCCATTTCTTTGCCAAGCTCGGTCAAACAAATATCGAGCTCATGTTCGCCCATATTTTTGTCTATCCAGGAAAGCAGCAGCTTTGCCAGAAATGAGTATCGCCGCTGGAACAGTTCCAGGCCATTGGGTGTCAGCGTGTATACCCGGCCCGGCCTGCCGCCGGTACTTTCCTGCAAGGCGCTCTGGATGAAACCGCTGCTGCCCAGATGAGTAAGATGTTGATTGACGGCATTACGGGAAATAGTCAGCAGACTAGATAATTCTTCTACTGTCAGCCCTTTGCGATGATGTAACAGGGCGGTGAGCAGAGATTGCTGGCGTTCCCCCAGCAATGACAAAGCAGATTTCATAATTTATGATGAACCGTTATCTCATGTTTTAACATATTTATATTGCGAAAGTATTTTAACTTGCAGTATAGTGGAATCCTCTCGGTAAAAAAAGAGGAGGAGACTGAGATGTTGAATATTTCAATTCTGATTTTTGCAATTGCGGCATTAGGGGGGGTATTTCTGGCTTCCAAGGTACTTGCTGGTAAGCTGGCTCCATGGCCTGTTTCCATCATACATGCTCTGCTGGGTGCAGCAGGGCTGGTAACACTGATACTGGTGCTAATGGAAGGACCGGAAAACAATCGTCTGACTGCTGCACTGGCTCTGCTGGTTGTGGCTGCATTAGGTGGATTTTATCTTGCTTCACTCCATGCTAAATCAGCGATAGCACCTAAAGGCGTCGTCTTCATTCATGCCGGGGTGGCTGTTGCAGGCTTTCTTACACTGTTGAGCGTATTGTTGTAAGTTTCGAAAAGGAGAGATTGATATGAGACACCCCATTCATCCGATGCTGGTTCATTTTCCCGTTGCGACCTTGTTTCTTGCAACGTTAGGGGATATTGCCGGCTTGTTCATGGATGAGCAAGTCAGTCGGGTGACCGGGGTGCTGCTCGTTATCGGTACGATTACTGCATTACTTGCTATGGTGGCGGGCCTGATGGAGCTTGGAAAAATTGATCAACAGAGTCCGGCGATGAAGGTCGCCAATCAGCACATGATGCTGATGATGGCTAGCTGGTCATTTTATGCAGTCAGTCTGTTTCTGAGGTTGGAAGGAACCCGTTTGGGCCAGCCGGGTATGGTTGCCATTGCCATGTCTGTTGCGGGGTTGATCGTTCTCTGTATCGGCGGCTGGCTGGGAGGTAAGCTTGTTTATGAATACGGCGTGGGTACCCGTTCCAATCAATCCTGACAGGGGAAATTGGGTCGTAATCATAATAAGTCAGCTGGTAATAATTTTGTATTGGCACTGATGTGCCAAATAAATGGCTAAGGCGAAGGTACAGAACCTGTTTTCGTATTTTGTATAGCTTTCAGGTAATCGTGCTGTCCAGGCCACTTTCAGCAATTTCTGCTGCTCGCAGGACTGCCCTCGCCTTGTTGCAGGTTTCGATCCATTCACTTTGTGGAACGGAGTCAGCCACGATACCGGCTCCCGCTTGCACATGCAGCATACCGTCCTTGATCAGGCCGGTACGGATGGCAATGGCCAAGTCCATGTCGCCATTGAATTCGAGATAACCGACCGCGCCGGCATAAATACCGCGCTTGGAGATTTCCAGCTCATCGATGATTTCCATTGCCCTGACTTTAGGTGCTCCGCTGACGGTACCCGCAGGGAAGGTGGCGCGTAGTACATCGATCGCATTCAAACCCGGTTTGAGCCTTCCTTCGACATTGGAAACAATGTGCATGACATGCGAGTAGTGTTCTATCTGCATGTTTTCAGTGACTTTTACACTACCGGTCTGGGCAACTCGGCCAATATCGTTGCGTCCCAGATCCATCAGCATGATATGTTCCGCCCGCTCTTTGGGATCGGCCAGCAAATCTGCCGCCAGTGCCTGGTCAGCTTGGGTATCCTGGCCACGTGGTCGGGTACCGGCAATTGGACGGACAGTAACTGTATCCTTTTCCAGTCTGACCAGAATTTCCGGTGAGGCGCCGACGATATGAAAATCCCCCAGATGATAATTGAACATATAGGGCGATGGGTTGAGGCTTCGCAGTGCACGATACAGTGCCAGTGGCGAAGCAGAGTAGGGTTTGCTGGTACGTTGCGAGAGGACGACCTGCATGATGTCGCCCTCCAGGATGTAGTGCCTGGCTTTTTCCACTGCGGCAATGAAGTCAGCTTCGGGAAATTCACTTACAGCTGCTTCGGAGGAAGTAGATTTTTCAACTGGTATTGAGAGTGGTTCTCGCAGTTTATGCAGCAACTCCCGGAGACGATTTTTGCCGATCTGATAGGCATTTTCCAGCACCGGGTCGGTGTAGATGATCAGGTAAAGCTTACCGGAGAGATTGTCCATGACAACCAGTTCTTCCGACAGCAGTAACAGAATATCCGGTGTCTGTATCGTATCCGGACGTGCATGTCCTGCCAGCTTCGGCTCAATGTAACGAATGGTGTCATAGGAAAAATACCCGGCCAGCCCTCCGCTGAAACGAGGCAATCCCGCATGGGGTGCTACCTTGAACCGGCTCAGGAAGGTGCCGATGAAACCAAGCACATCACTGGTGTCGATTTCTTCCTTCATTTCGTTGCGACTGATGATGCGAACAAGGCTGGAGCAGGCTTCCAACCGTATTTCTGCAGGTAATCCGATGACCGAGTAACGTCCGAATCGCTCCCCTCCCAGGATTGATTCCAGTAAATAGGAGTAAGGCTTGTTTGCCAGCTTGAGGTAAATGGAGAGAGGCGTGTCCAGATCAGCGAATGTCTCCAACACCAGCGGTATCCGGTTATAGCCTTGTGCTGCTAGATCGTTGAATTCACTTTCAGTTATGCAATGATTCATAGAAAACAAGGTATTGCTGAAATGGTCGGATTAATGAGATGAAGCTTTACCGGTCGATAGAATCAAGGCTGCTGTAGCCAACGAAAGTTTGCCGTAAGCTGATCAAGTGTTGTGCCGGTAGGTGATCAACCGGGTGGCATCCATGATAGTATCGACTACTGCATCGCAATCGAGCTCACGTACGTCATGCCCTTCGTTATAGCCATAAGGTACACAGAAAATATGGCAGCCCGCTGCACGTGCAGCAATAGCGTCGTTCGATGAATCACCAATCAGTAATGCGGCTTTGGGCAATATGTCGAAGTGTTTGCAGGCATGCAGCAATGGCAGTGGATCCGGTTTTTTCTTCGGCAGGCTGTCACCCGACAATACCAGTTCGAAATAATCCAGCAGGCCAGTTTTGCGCAGCAATGGCAGGGTGAAAATTTCGGTTTTGTTAGTAATGCAGACCAAGCGGAACCCACTTTGCTTGAGTTGTTCGAGTCCTTCGACGACACCGGGATAAGGTCGTGTATGCACATGCAGATTTTCCGCATAGCAACGTTCATAAATCGGTAGCGCCTGTTCGAAGAGTTCGGGATCCGGTTCGCCATCCGGGCTGTTGGTGAGTGTGCGCTTGACGAGCTTGGGAACGCCCTTGCCAATGAAAGTTTGGATAGTCGATGAGGGCAGTTCCGCCATACTCAGCTCACGCAACATTTCATTGGCGGCCAGAGCCAGATCTTGTGCAGTGTCGAGCAGGGTGCCATCCAGATCGATGATGATGGCTTTGAGTGGTAACGGGAACAAGCTTGAGTCAGATGGTTGTGTATTGGATTGAGTCATGAGAGTAACCAGTTCCTGATCAGGCGACTTTTGCCAATTCAGCGCGCATGGCGGCAATGATGCTGTCATAGCGGTGAGGATCACTTTCTTTACCTGCACCGTAAATGGCAGAACCGGCCACAAAAGTATCTGCACCGGCCCGGGCGATTTCCGCAATGTTATCCACTTTTACACCACCATCGATTTCCAGCAGAATGTCACGGCCGCTTGCATTGATACGTTCCCTGGTCCGGCGTAATTTATTCAGTGCTTCGGGAATGAAAGCCTGCCCGCCGAAACCGGGGTTGACCGACATGATCAGGATCAGGTCGAGTTTGTCCAGGACGTGGTCGAGATACGAAAGCGAGGTGGCCGGATTGAAAACCAGTCCTGCCTTGCATCCCTGCTCCTTGATGAGTCCGATCGTACGATCGATGTGACGTGAGGCTTCCGGGTGGAAGGAAATGATGTTGGCGCCCGCCTTGGCAAAATCAGGAATGATACGATCAACCGGTTCTACCATCAGATGCACATCGATCATCGCTTTGGTTAAGGGGCGGATTGCCTCACACACCAGTGGTCCGATCGTCAGATTGGGAACGTAATGGTTGTCCATGACATCAAAATGAATGATGTCTGCACCAGAATCCAGAACCTGCGTGATTTCTTCACCCAGTCTGGCAAAATTGGCGGAAAGAATACTCGGGGCGATGCGATACATGATGGGACCTCATAAGGAAATGTCACATTTTAACCATAAATGGAAACGGGAAGTTAATAATGCTTTTGAATGGATATTGGGTTTACCAGGTTGACAAGATGTGTAGCCGTTTCTTTGCTTTCTTCCATGATTCCTGCAAGAATCTGACAATATGACTCCGACCCAGACCTTCATCGATCGCAGAAAGCATCTGCTGTCAAAAATACAGCATGGCGTTGCGGTGATTGCTACTTCGCCGGAAAAATACCGTAACCGGGATACGCATTATCCTTATCGTTTCGACAGTTATTTCTACTATCTGACAGGTTTTCGCGAACCCGAAGCAGTGCTGGTACTGGTTGCAACCGGCGACGCAAATACTTCGCAGCAAATTTTATTTTGCCGTGACAAAGATATCGAGCGCGAAATCTGGGATGGATTTCGTTATGGGCCGGAAGCCGCACGGGAGCTTTTCGGTTTTGATGCAGCATATTCCATTACCCGGCTGGATGAACTGGCCGGTGAGCTTCTGGCGGATCAGCCCGCCGTATTTCATGCCTTCGGCCATGATACTTCCTGGGATCAGCGTGTGGTAGGGTGGATCAGCCGGGTACGGGAACAGGTCAGAAAGGGGGTATCGGCACCTGCTGAAATCCGGGATATCCGCCATTTACTCGATGAAATGCGTCTGATCAAGAATAACGATGAATTGGCAGTGATGCGTGAAGCAGCCAGGATTTCAGTGGAGGCACACAAGCGTGCCATGCGGGCAACCCGTCCTGGCAGATATGAGTATGAAATAGAAGCTGAATTACTGTATGAATTTCGCCGGCAGGGCGCTGAGGCTCCCGCCTATACATCGATCGTGGCGGGTGGTGCGAATGCATGTGTACTGCATTACATTCAGAACAACGCGCAACTGCAGGCAGATGATTTGTTGCTGATCGATGCGGCTTGTGAGTTGCACGGCTATGCGGCGGACATTACACGTACTTTTCCAGTGAATGGCAGATTTTCCACTGTACAAAAAGATGTTTATCAACTGGTACTTGCCGCGCAGTGTGCTGCAATTGACACGATTCGGCCCGGTAGCAACTGGGATTCACCACATCAGGCTGCTTTGCGGGTGCTGGTGCAAGGCTTTATTGATTTGAATTTGTGCCAGGGCAGTCCGGATACTGTCATCGAAACGGAATCCTATAAACGTTTTTATATGCACCGGACCGGGCACTGGCTGGGATTGGATGTACATGATGCCGGAGAATATAAACAGGCTGGCCAGTGGCGTGAATTGGTACCGGGAATGACGTTGACGGTCGAACCGGGTTGTTACATCCGTCCGGCTGAAGATGTTCCGAAACATTTCTGGAATATAGGCATAAGAATCGAGGATGATGTGGCAGTTACACCGACCGGACATGAAGTGCTTACCGGAGCGGTACCTAAAAGTGTGGCTGAAATAGAGGAGTGGATGCAATGTACGACGATTTCAGAAAGATAATTATCAGGCGGATTGGACACTCTGGACAAGCCGGCCCCGAGGGTGAATCTTTGAAAACACCAAGAGCGAACAAATGGCTGTTTTACCTGACGCTCATACCGGCAGTGACTGTAGTGGTAGTGTTGGGCGCATTCTTTTTTTCAATCGTGCTGGCATTGTTTGTCGCCGTAGCTGGTGTGATTGGTGCCCGATTCTGGTGGTTACGGCGTAAATTCCGGAAGTCAATGTCTGCTGCGGCCGAGCAAAAAAATAGCATGATTGAAGATGCCGAAATCCTTGAAGTCAGGGAAAAGGATAAAAGCGACCGCGGACATCATTAATTATTTTCAATCGTTATTGACGGGGCAGCCATGCGCAAGCTTGCAACGATTATCCTGTTTTCGATGATCGGTACATCCGGCTGGTGTGAAGACACTATTCGACCCGGCTTATGGGAAGTCACGACCCGATCGGATCTGCTCGGGCTGGTTGCACATGTTCCATCCGAGCAGATGCAGCAGATTACCAGTCTTGCCAGGCAATATGGATTGAAAATGCCGCGCATTCAGGAAGGTGCTGCCATTTCAAAGGTGTGTATTACTCCGGAGATGGCAGAACAGGATATTCCTTCGCATTTTTACGAGAATCAGTCCGGATGTTCGGTCGTAAATGCCACCCGGTCCGCGAATCGCTATCAGGTGGAACTTGTCTGTGACAATTCCCGTTTCAAAGGGAACGGTCACGCTGAAGGTGTTTTCTCTACTCCCGAGAGTTTTACTGGCAAAACGGAATTCAACAGTACGGTCCAAGGTACACCGCTGTATGTATATGCCGAAACGAGCGGTCAGTGGATCGGTGCGCAGTGTGAGGCAGTGCAGCCTGTGCGATAGATTTGAGATGTTCGGGTATCGACTCATATGGCTGTTAAGTCATAAGAGCTTATCCCAATAAGCCTGTAGAGAAGGCCAGGTAATGACCTTGAGAGATACAGATTCATCGGATCAAAATGGCACGATCAGATTAGCCAATACAGTACGGGGCAACCCTGGATAAAGCACCCTGAAATTAGCGCCTGAGGCCGATCCTGATTCGTAATGCGTCTTATCAAATATATTACGCAGATTGACTTGCAGGCGTGTACCCGGCAGACCAAATCTGAAAGTGTAGGCGATCATAGCATCGATGATTGTGTACGCTGGCAGTCGCGCCAGGTTGGTATTATTTACATATTTGCTACCCGTGTAATATACGCCCCCGCCTACTGTCCAACCCTGGGCAAACCCACTTAAATCATAAGTTGTCCATAAATTAGCAGAATGGTGCGGTGTAAAAGACAGCTCCTTGCCCACATTGGCAGGTGTGTTGTCCTTGGTAATCTCGGTATCGATGTATGCATAGCCCGCGATTACATTCCAGCGATGAGTCAACTGGCCAACGGCTTCAAACTCCCAGCCTTCGGAATTGACTTCACCACTGATTTCCCGAAATGCTGGATCACTCAGCGAGGCTGTTGGTACATTGGTCTTAGTCAGATTGAAATAGGCCATTGAAGTACGCAGTCGGCCATCTAGCCACTCAGCTTTCGCGCCAACTTCATATTGCTGTGCCTTGGAAGGGGGTGCATATTGGCCCGGGCCGGTAAATACATTTACATTCGGCGCAGAAGAACGAGTGTACGAGCCATAAATACTCGCCCAAGGCTGTGGCTTGAAAATTACACCTACAGTCGGATCGATATTGCTGTATTTTTGCCGAGGAATGACCATATCTGTGGCACCACTCCAATCGGTGGGCGTATCGCTATAGGCAGAATAGCGCAATCCCGCGAGCAGGTTCAGGTAACGGTTGATGCTCACATAATCCTGAAAAGCGATACCGTAATCGCGCATACTGCCTCGCACTTTGATGTCATAGGGTGCGCTCAACGAAGCACCGCCGGTGGGACGAGGGTCATAGAGATCAACCGGATCGAGCGAATCGTCAGCTGATGGAAACCCACCCCGCTCTTTGTAGGATGAAGTATCGGCTGTCACAGTGACGAGGTGGCGCATGCCCATCAGCATCAAATTTCCTTTCAATTGGGCCTGAATGGTCTGTGCAGTCATGAATTGATCGCCTGGATAAGCATAGCGATGAACCTTACCGTCAATTACCTCACCCATGAAATAAACATTTGTGTAATCACGTATGGTTCGATTATTGACGTAGCCGAAATTTACGGACCATGCGTCATTGAATCGGTGATCCAGTCTCGCAGTGAATAGTCGGTGGCTACCTTTAAAAGTAGCTTCCGGCTCACCGTAAAACTTGTTCAGCAAACGATTGGCACTAGATATATTCTGCGGGTCGGGTAGCGGCAACCCTACATAAGTAAGTTGTTTGCGGTGAGTATATTCCAAATCGAGATCCAAGCGCGTCTGTGGAGTCAACTTGAAAGTCAATGCACCGGCAACATCATGTTGCTGCGGTTTCACATCATCGACGATGAAAGCCTGCCGTGTCGTGCCGGCATTAAAACGATAGAGCATGGTAGCTGACTCATTTACCGCACCGGTCACATCCAGTGCTGCCTCATAATAGCCCTTGCTACCGATGCCTAGCCTGACTTCATGAAATCGCTCCGCCTGCGGCTGCTTGGTGACGATATTCATCAGCGCACCAGGCTCGACCCGGCCATAATCCATCGACATCGCACCTTTGATGACTTCATAACGCGCCACGTTGTGATGCGCTGGCTGCATCAGATTGATGTAACGAAAACCATTACGCAAATAGTTATTGACGTTCGAAAGTACAAAACCGCGGGTAAAAAGTGCATCATAAGTACCGACATAACTTGTCGTACGTACACCCGCGACGTTGCGCACGACATCGCCTATAGTTTGTGCTGCTTGATCAATCGCGGTTTCAACCGGAATGACAGAGACTGTCATCGGCGTGTCGAGAATGGAAGCGCCTGAACGTGTTACCGCAGCCGTATCTGCTTTGACTCTTGTCTGATTTTCAGTACCCACGCTTGCTGATACGGTTACCGTCGGTAGGGTGCTGGTCTGATTAGTGGCTAGTTGTGCGGATATGACTGTAAAACCGTGATCACTGGTAGCTTGCCATACCAGGCCAGAATCTGCCAGTAGCCGTTCCAGTGCCTGTTGGGGTGTTAATGCTCCTTTGACTGCCGGCGCCATTCTGGTTTCGGTCAGATCGGTCGAAAATATAATGCGCGCACCTGTTTGGCGAGCCAGTGTATTGAGTGCTTTATCCAGCGGTTGGATTGGAATATCGATCTGGGTATCCGCAGCGAGTACAGTGGGATGACTGTTGAACAACAACAATATCAGTAGGATGGATTCGAATACATGAAACCTTATGCCGTATAGCGTGTTTTTAAGCGTACTTTTAATTCTGTTTTGCATCTGAATAGCTCCACTGTGAATTTTTGGCTTTCACAGGGTTGGCGTTTATCAAGAAGCAAATGTTGAGGTGTGTTGGAAATTTTTTACTCTCGCTCGGGTTCCCAGGAATCAGCGGCTTTCTATGGTAACGGTATTGTCCGGTGCCCGTCGTATCCTGACAGCGATACTGATCGGTAAAGTGTCGATCAGAGATTCGATACCTTGAATGTCGTATTCACCTGATACACGCAAACGGGCAGCTTTTTCATCCTGTATGATCAGTGGGGCCTGGCGATAGCGCTGTATTTCAGCAATGGCTTCCTGCAATGGCGTGCCATCGAATATCAGTTTACCCTGTAGCCAGGCGGCTGCAGTGGTGGCTGCAAGGGATTGAATGGGTGCAATCGAATGACCGTGCGTGAGGGTGGCTTGATTTTGTATCAGTATCTGCTTGGTTGTTGGGGTGCTGATTTCCACCGCCCCTTCTATCACGGTAACCATGGCCCCTTTCTGGGTATGACGTACATTAAAGACTGTGCCAATATCGCGGATGGTTGCATGGTTGGCATAAACCATGAAAGGCCGCCAGCTATGTTTAACATGGAATGATGCTTCACCCTGGGTAAGCGTGAGGTGTTGCGAGCGCAATCGGGTTTCAGCCTGTACGGTAGTCTGTGTATTCAAGGTGATGACGCTGCCGTCGAGCAAGGTATAGGCCGATTGCTGGCCGATTGTTGTAGTGAATTGACAGCTTTGCAGCACGGGGTCGATCAGCCAGATGCTGACCAGCAATATGGATAACGCAGTGCCGATAGCTGATTTGATACGTCGCCGGCGTTTGCACTGTGTTTTAGCTTCCTGCAGAATTTCTTCCCGCGAAGGAAAATGTGCGCGTAATGCATTTTCATAAGGTGATAGTTTGTCATCCGCTGGTATATCTTGCTTGTTAGCGGATTGAGGTTCTTGCTGTGGTGGGCGCATTTATTCCCAGTGCCACGTGCGTTGTATGGTTGCCATGGCTCGTGAAAAATGTTGGGTCACCATATTGCGTGAAATACCCAATTCCTGAGCGATTTCCAGTTGTGGCATGCCGTGCAGGCGATGCAACAGAAATACTTGCTGCTGACGGGGTGGCAGGCTCTCGATAATACGTTTGAGCGCTTCCAGTCGTTGGGTGAAATCCAGTATTGCCGCACCATCTGTATCATGCGCATGAATATCAGGTATTTCTGCCACGGAGTTGATATAACGGCGCTGTCTTTCATCATTGCGGCAAAGGTCAATTGCGCGGTTCTTTATTGCCCGTCGTAAAAAGGCGAGTGGTGTGTGAATGACCTTTTCCGGTGGATGTTCAATGAGTTGCAAACAGACATCATGTACTACTTCATATGCGAAGTGACGATCCCCGAAATAATGTCGAACGTAGTCCACCAGGTCCTTATAGTGATAGGCTAATGTGACAATGAGTACGGAATGGGATGAAATTGAAGACATGATGCAAACGGGCTAATTGGTTTGAAACGAGATTATCCTAATTTAACCTGAGTTCGGGATAAGCCCTCAGGGTTGAGCCAAGCTATTGACTCTGG
>NZ_JBDZWD010000026.1:0-30154 GCF_040256045.1 Nitrosomonas sp. | reverse complement strand
TGCCTGTAGTATCTCGTCCTGGAGGTTCGCGGTTGAACTTTCTGAATGTTCGAAATAATATCCGCGGGGTGCGCCACTTGAATTGTTTGAGGGTATTTATTTGAGGTAGTGGGTGTGCTCTGCGGTGGCAGCCCCGTCCCTTCAAGGAATGGAAGAAGCAAGCGCCTTATTCTTGTAACGTTTGTCTTCGGTTACTTCTTTCCCAAACCACGGCGGTGGTATGAACGCTCTCGCGGCATTCTCTGAAAGGAATTCCACCTCAACCAGCATCAGGGGCGACAGGTGTCCGGCAAAGACGTCTAGTTCGAAGAATTCCCCCCCGGGTAATGTTCCACTGTATCGGGTCTTCTCTACGCGTCGGCCTTCTGTAGCTGGCCACAATGCCTCGAACTGAGCCACGTCGACCGGGATTTCATACTCCTGCCGCGATAATCCGCCCTCGGATTTCAGCGTCATGAAATACTCTGTGTCTCGTTGACGCAGGCGCAGCTCGACCGAATCTGTAGGGGTGGTCAGATAGCCCTGGCGGAGCGGAACAGCGTGCAATTCGCCATCAGGGAAAGTTGCCACAAGAAACTTGCGTTCGATCTCGGTCACGGCGCTATCCGCTCAAGAAGTTCATCGAACAGTGCCTGATATGCCTTACCTGCCGGACTGTTTGGTGCAGTCGCGAGAACAGGTGCACGTAACATTCCCATCCGCTCGATTTCGGAAGCGAAGGGAATTTTTGCGGCCATGATTCGTTTGGGATAGTTGTGTGTCAGTTCAACGATCATCTCTCCATGCAAGCTTTTAGTTCCCTGGACCATCGAGAAGAAGGCATGAATCTTTTCCATCAGCAGATCGTGTTCGCGGAAGAACTCCAGCAACTGTTCGAAAGTGCGTTGCGAAAGTGTCGTGGGAATCACGGGTGTCACGACCGCATCTGCCGCGCGGAAGACATTTTCCGACAGAATAGAGATGTTAGGAGGACAGTCGAGCAGCACGATATCGTAGTCACTTTTTACTGCTTTCAGAGCTTTTTTCAGACGTGAACGTGCATCTTTCATCTTCGACAGAAAGACATCGAAATCGCGAAAGCTCATGTTCGCGGGCAGAATATCGAGATTGTCGTAATCGCTGCCGCGTATCGACTTGGTAAAATGTTCGACATCCTCGAAAAAGCGCGCTTCTGTCAGTTTTTTCGATGGTTTCACGCGAAAGTAAAATCCTGATGCACCTTGTGGATCAAGATCGCATAGCAGCGTCCTCCGGCCAGATGTTGCGAAGGCATAGGCAAGATTGACAGCGGTAGCAGTCTTCCCGACTCCACCTTTGTTGGAATAACAGGCAATGATCTGCATCTAGAACTCCTCTCTACTTCGGAACAATGTGCGGAAAGACCGCTGCATGCGGCTACTGCTGAAACGCCCAAAGGCATCCGTGATTTTTTCACGCTCGGCGGATTGATGTTGGTACAGAATAGTAATCAGCGAACCAATGCTCTGCGTGATTTCGAGCTTGTGCTGTTCGTCACTGAGGTCATCGACAAATGCCTGAAGGTTGATCTGTTGAACCACGCAGTCGTTGAACAGACCCAGTGAGTCCTGAAGTCGTTTCAATGATTTCAGCAAGCTGTCAAATGGTTCTTGTGGGAAAACAGGACTGAAGAATTCCATCAGATAGCGTAGTTTCTTGCATTCGATGCGCAACTGATGGATTTCCTGGTCTGGAGTAGCAACATTTATAGTTGCGGCGAGGCGGCAGATCTTGCGATAGCGTTTCCAAATCAGTTCACAGGCGAAATCGTAGGAGGTGCGACTGGAATTGGGCCCCGGTTTCAGTTTACGCTTCTTCGAGAACAGTTTCGTGAGTGCTTTTATCTCTTTTTTGTAGCGACTAGTCTTGAGGTAAGTCGCTAGGCGCGCCTGTTCGTCCGTGCGTCTGCTGCGCATTAGCGAAAACATTGCATCCAGCCCGCTATGCATCGTGTAGGGCACGAGCGAGTAGAAAGATTCCTGCTCCAGCAGATAGACATCAAGATCACGAAGCGGCCCCGTGGGAGTCATCAGCGCGGAAAAGCGCATTTTGAGTTGGTGAGTCTGGTCAATGTCATAAACACCCTTGAAGAGGCTCAGTACTGAGCGGATCTTGCGCAGGGCAATACGGTAGTCATGTAGGAATTCAGTATCGAGATCATGGATGATGCCGTATTCATTCACCCGGACGATAGGGAGATAGCTGTCGATTAGGTTGGTTGCCGTATCGAAGGCAGTTTCCTCCTGACGGATATCGACTGTTGGCTTGGCAACGTAGTTGACACAAGCGTGATCAATCATCCGATAAAGGTTGCCTGCGGTCAATGATGTCCCGCCACTGGTGCGTATGTGCGCTGTTAGATCGTCCAGCGCTTGATCGTAGCCGCGCAGCCCCTGTGGTGCGATCAGTACGACTGCTTTGCCGCTGATTGGCATGAGCTCCCGCAGCCCGGCTCGTGCGTGAGTTTTGCCCTCATTGTCGATCAGCGTGAGTTTTCCGTTTCTCATTGTGCCCGACGCTACGGTGATAAGCGCCCGGAGCGGTGACAGGTCCGTTAGCGCTTCCTTTACCGGCCCTTCTTGAAATTCCGTGACAAATCGAGTATCCGGTCTGGCGTGCTGGCTCAGAATCGCCCCTTCCGTTGTCAACAACTCCATTTGCTCATCAATTACGAATAACAGCCTTTGCGATTTTCGCAGGTTTTGCTCAAAGTAATCAAGGATCGCGAAACTGTATTCGTCTTTGTCCCAATCCAGTATCGGCACCAACCCCTGAATGTTGCTATCTGTCAGATTATTCAATTGCTCGACCGACATATAGTAATTCGCGGACTTTGAACTCATTTCTTTGGTTTATTTGAACGATCCAACTCGTGTTCGACGAGTATTTCAATGATTTTCTGCATGCATGCTTGTTTCTTCCATGATCATGATCAGCTTGATCTCTAGCCATGGCTGGGACTCAATCATCCGATCCTGTGACGCGCCATGACGTCACATTATGATATGTGTGTGACAAATATATGACGAGTGGACGATATAAGAATAGCTAGTCCATATTCTGATGCTGCTAATCGAAATTACTGCACCTGTTCTTCGGTATCAGAGTCAACTATTGTTGACGTGATATCCCAGTGTTATTTCGGTAGAATCGGCTTGGATAGGTGGCGGATAGTGGAGACTACGTCGTTGTAGTACTCCGATGGTGCATTGGCCCATAGTAATCCTTACTCCGAAATAGCAAAAATTCTGGAGAAAAACACGTGAGAGAAATATTTGATCTGTGTGGCGATCTGAATTATTTGCAGCAGCAAAAAAGAAGTACCGGAAAGTCATCTGGCAGATGACTTTCTGTGAAGAATGTTGATTTTAAACGGAATGAATGCGCCAGAGTAGTAGCGTTACACGATCTGCAAAGCTGGCTGCAGAACTCTAGGAAAGTGGTTCTGGCACATTACTTCGGCCTGTTCTCGATTCTGGTATACCAACCCTGATAGATTTCATCCGGCCACAGGGATTTAATCCAGACCAGAATGTCATCGATTTCCTGATCTTTGAGGATACCTGCCCAGCCGGGCATGCGACCTTCGCCGGGGGGGCCGCCGTTCAGTATGAAGCGTTTCAGTTCTTCGGTGGAATGATGCCAGGCATGGGCAGTTCCATCCAGTGGTGGTGGTGGATATCTGCCATTTTCCAGCGGTTTGCGCCAGTCCGGAGTACCTTCCGCATTTTGTCCATGGCATCTTGCGCAATTTTTCCGGAAGATGGTCTGTCCACGCGCAATCTGTTCGGGATCAAAATTACGTGCGATTTGTTCCGGGGACGAGTCTCTGCCCAGAATTTGATCCAGTGTCAGTGTGTTGCCTGCCTGACTGGTATCGGGCTGCTCTGAGCAGGCGGCCATGAGGAGCAGGGGTACAAGCAGTAGAATTCTTGCAGGCATTACGTTATTTGAGCCTTAACACTGACTCGGTTGTGCTGTCTTCAGATATTTTCTCCGCGGCTCCAGATTTTCCCGGGCCGTATCGGTTGTAAATCTCGGTTGCACTGCGCTTATCTCCAGGCTTCCTGATCAGCAATACATTATAGGAATCGACACGTCCGGTTTCCATACCGGGAGAACCATGTGGCATGCCGGGCGCCGATAGTCCGACTGCACGGGGACGTTCTTTCAGAAGTTGCTTGATGTCATCCGCAGGGACATGTCCTTCTATGGCGTAGCCATTGACCAGAGCGGTGTGGCATGACCCGAGCTCGGGGAGGATGCCGGCTTCTGCTCTGGCTTCATCGTTACCAATGTCGTGGATGTTGACGGTAAATCCGTTGTCACGCATGTGATCGACCCATTTGGCGCAACAGCCGCAAGTCGGGCTTTTGTATACTTCCATAGTCGCTGCGGTTGCCATGCTGGCGATTCCTGTCAATGCAGCGGTCAGTAAGGAACGGGTAAGGAATCTGTTAAATTGTACTTTCATTTGCTCTCCACAATAATTTTGCCTTGCATTCCTTTTAAATGGCCGGGGACCGGACAAGCGAAGTCGATAGTTCCTGCTTGAGTGAAACGCCATATCAACTCTTTTTCTTCACCGGGTTCGAGTATTATCTGATTAGGTTCAGTATGTGCGCCATGGTCGTGCTCGCGCATCATTTTTTCATGCTCTCTAAGATGCTGGATGGTATCTATCATCATTTCATGTTTCTTTTTTCCCGTATTTTTGACAATGAATCGGACGGTTTCACCTTGTTTGATATTGATTTCAGAGGGTGAGAAGCGGTATTCGTATACTTCAAGTCTGATAGTGCGTGTGACGTTTTCCTGAACACCTGGTTCACCGATTGCTGCATGGCTGTGGTTTGCTGTAGCATAAGCGCCAACAGATCCCAGCCAAAAAAGTATGAAGGATACGATCAAAGTTTTTTTCATATGTTCCCCATTGTGGACAGAAGACCGGAATTGCTAGTTATTGTTTTGCCTGAATATTAATATTACACGAACATTTCCCTGCATTCTGATTCCATTTATTTTTCGTTTGTATTCTCTGTTACATATACCCGGAACCCATATGGTTGCAGAAGCACTTTCCAGAAAAGCTGATTATAACGCCAACAAATTACGCAAGAGGTTGCGGCGCCTTGTTGGAACTGCTATTGCCGATTTCAACATGATCGAGCAAGGTGACCGGATTATGGTGTGTCTGTCCGGTGGTAAGGATAGCTACACACTGCTGGATATCTTGCGCAATCTACAGGCGCATGCGCCATTGGATTTTGAGCTAATTGCTGTCAATCTGGATCAGAAGCAACCGGGTTTTCCTGAATATGTATTGCCGAGCTATCTGTCAGAAATAAATATGCCCTTTCGTATCGTGGAACAGGATACTTACAGTGTTGTAAAGCGGGTGATCGCAGAAGGAAAAACAACCTGCAGCCTGTGTTCTCGTTTACGCAGAGGCGTGCTTTACCGGGTGGCGACCGAGCTGGGCGCTACCAAGATTGCGTTGGGGCATCATCGGGATGATATTCTGGAGACCTTTTTTCTGAACATGTTTTACGGAGGTAAGCTGAAAGCGATGCCTCCCAAACTGGTGAGCGATGATGGATGTCATGTGGTGATCCGGCCGCTGGCGTATTGCAAGGAAAAGGATCTGGCGGCTTACGCCTGGCATGCACAGTTTCCTATCATTCCGTGTAATTTGTGTGGTTCCCAGCCGAACCTGCAGCGGCAAGTGATCAAAGAAATGATGCAGCAATGGGATAAAAAATATCCTGGCAGGCTTGAAACGATGTTCACTGCTTTACAGAATATTCAGCTTTCACATTTGGCGGATACCAACCGATATGATTTTGTCGGACTCAAACCTCATGGTATTGCGATTGAAGAAGGTGACAAAGCATTTGATGAAGAGCCTTTCTCCGATCCCTTAGTCAGTATGGACCATGATGATAATTCTGCATTCGAATCGGAGAATGAATATAATCCCGGGGCTATCCAAGGTGGTGTGATATAAGAAGAGGTAGATCGTCCCTGGATCGGCTATTTTTATTCGATGCCAGCTTCGTGCGCCTGTTGATCGGCATGGTAACTCGAACGCACCATCGGACCGCAGGCGGCATGGCTGAATCCAAGGTTCGTGGCGATGCGTTCAAATGTTTTGAAATCTTCGGGTGAGACATAACGCGTAACGGGGTGATGTCCTTTGCTAGGCTGCAGATACTGGCCAATGGTCAGCATATCAACCTGGTGTGCACGTAAATCGCGCATGACTTCGATGATTTCTTCATTAGTTTCTCCCAGCCCCAGCATCAGACCGGATTTAGTTGGGATATGAGGGAAGGCTGCCTTGAAGTCTTTGAGCAACTGCAATGAATGTATGTAGTCTGCGCCCGGCCGGCACTGCTTATACAGGCGCGGTACGGTTTCCAGATTATGATTCATCACATCAGGGGGGCAGACAGATAGTTTTTCCAGTGCAACTTCCAGTCTGCCGCGAAAATCAGGGACGAGAATCTCGATCCGTGTTTGTGGAGACTGGGTACGAATTGCATGGATACAGTCTGCGAAGTGCTGTGCACCACCATCTCTGAGGTCATCACGATCCACGCTGGTAATAACGACATAATTGAGCTTCAACACTGCAATAGAATTGGCCAGGTGCATCGGCTCATCAGGATCGGGGGCATGAGGCCGGCCGTGTGCCACATCACAGAATGGGCAGCGTCTGGTGCACAGATCACCAAGTATCATGAATGTTGCTGTGCCACGACCAAAACATTCCCCGATATTCGGGCAGGAGGCCTCCTCACAAACGGTATGTAACCTGTTTTCACGGAGCAGACGTTTTACTTCCAGATATTTCTGGCTGTTGGGTGAACGTACACGAATCCAGGAAGGCTTGCGTAACAACTGCCCCGATTGTTCAAGATCGATTTTGACGGGGTTGCGCGCCGTTTTGGCAGCACCTCGTTGATGGGTGTCAGCAGCCATGAATAATGGTTATCCTTTATTAAGCATCGGTTAGTTGATCAATGAAATTCTGTGCCAGTTTGGTGGCAAGTATCTCTTTGCTATCTGTTATACCCAGGTCTTTCGCTTGTGTAACGCGCAAACCCCGATAACCACAGGGGTTGATCGCAGTGAAGGGTGTAAGATCCATGTCAGCATTGAAGGCTATGCCGTGGTAACAGGCTCCGCGCCTGATTTTCAATCCTAAAGAGGCAATTTTGGCACCATGGACATAAACACCAGGCGCATTTTCATCACCTCGCGCAATGACATCGTATTCATTCAGCAAGTCTATCACGGCCCCTTCCATTTTTCTGACCAGTTGCCTGATGTTCAGTTGCCAATGGTGCAAATCCAGTAACAGGTAGAGGATGATCTGTCCCGGACCGTGATAGGTGATTTGTCCTCCCCGGTCGGTTTTGATGACCGGGATTTGATTCGGGAAAAGCAGGTGTTCAGGTTTTCCGGCGATTCCTTGGGTGTAAACGGGTAGATGTTCCAGCAGCCAGATCTCATCCGGGGTTTCACAGGTGCGCTGTGCTGTAAAATTTTTCATAGCTTGCCAGGCAGTGAGGTACTCCGTGATCCCCATATTTTTTACAGTAACGGTGAATATATTGCCTGTTGCCCGGTTCATGATTCAACTCGTGAGTAAATCGTCCAGAGCTGAATTTATTTTCTTGCAGATCGATTTTGTTGCTGTAATGAGCATGAAGATTGCCGGTGCTGAGCTGCTTAAAGCAGCATGGTTACCATTGGATGATCATGCAATGCCTGATAGAGAGAATCCAGTTGTGTGCGTGAAGTTGCCTGGATTGTGCAAGTGAGGCTCAGATAAGTGCCATTTTTACTGGGGCGAACTTCAAGGGTGGTGTCGTCAAAATCAGGTGCGTAGGTTTTGACGATAGCCAGAACAGACTGGGTGAACCCCTGTTGCGATTTCCCCATGATTTTTATTGGAAAATCGCAAGGGTATTCAATAAGTGATTCTTCTGTCATGGGATTGTATTACTGGCGTGGAGCATGCCCGCGCATGACTTCCAGTTTGTAGGCCTGATAGAGCCGATCCAGTTGCTGAAATACTGGCCCTGGGGTGCCATTGCCGACAAGTTGTCCATCCAACTGTGTGATCGGAAGAATTTCTTTGGTGGAAGAAGTCAGTATGATTTCCTGTGCAGTACGTAATTCAAGCTCCGATATCTCTCTTACCGCATGTGGAACACCATGTGTTTCAGCCAGCTCCAGTACTACATCATAGGTAATACCGGGCAATATACGGTGATCTTTAGGGGGGGCCAGCAGCAGGTCGTCTTTTACGAGAAAAATATTGCTGGCGGCACCTTCGGTCAGCAGATTATCGCGCAACAGGATTGTTTCCATGGCTTGCGCGTCCACAGCAAGCTGACGTAATAAGATATTTGGTAACAGTGAGATGGCCTTGATATCGCAACGCCCCCAGCGATTATCTTTGGCGGTAATCGCTGAAACCCCGGAAACGAGCAATTTTGCGGGTGGAGTCGGCAGGAGGTTGCTCATGATGAAGACAGTGGGTGTTACTCCGAGAGGAAACGCGTGGTCACGTTTTGCTACTCCGCGCGTAATGTGCAGGTAAAGGTACTGATCATCACCTTCATTCAGCTCGATGATGCGTTCGATCAGACCAGCCCATTGTTCTTCGGTGTGCGGATTCTGGAGGCGTATGCCATCCAAACTGTGCTGCAGCCGGGAAAGATGTTCGCCCAGCCGGAACGGTTTGCGTGAATAAACTGGTATGACTTCATAGACACCATCACCGAAAATAAAGCCTCTGTCCAGCACTGAAACGGTAGCCTGTTCCATGGGTAGGAATTTGCCATTGAGGTAAATCATATCTGTTTTTTTATTGTTCGCGAGGTTAGTTGAACAGCATTTTAAGATTGTCCCAGGAACGTCCGAGGAAACTGGCAGTATCAATGGTCTCCAGTGCAACCAGTGGGTAGGTGGCTATTTCTTGTCCATCCAGGATGAATTTTACCATTCCTACTTCCCGTCCACGATCGATCGGAGCAATGAGTGGCTGGCGGTATTCCATCCGGGCCTTCAATCCTTCAACTTTGCCCTTGGGAAGCGAGAAATAGATATCCCGGTCAAATCCGACCTTGAGTTTATTTTGTGCACCTTTCCAGATTTGTACATTGGCTACGGGCTGATCTTTCTTGTAGGGGTGAGCAGTATCGAAAAACTGGAATCCGTAATTCAGCAGGCGCTGACTTTCGATGCTGCGAGCATTGGGCGAAGCAGTACCCATTACTACAGAGATGAGGCGCCGCTGATCACGTTTTGCTGAAGTCACCAGACAATACCCGGCAGCTTCCGTCCATCCTGTTTTCATGCCATCGACATTGGGATCTGTCCACAGGAGGCGATTGCGATTTTGCTGAGTAATGCCATTATAAGTATATTCCCGCAAGGAATAGAGCGGGTAGTACTCCGGAAAATCTTTGATGATGGCGGCAGCCAGTAGAGCCAGATCATGTGCAGTGCTGTAATGATCCGAATGAGTCAGACCGGTTGAGTTCGTGAAATGTGTGTTATGCATATCAAGGCGTTTTGCTTCCTCGTTCATCATGTGCACAAACAGATCTTCTGAACCGGCAATCAATTCTGCCAATGCAACACAGGCATCATTTCCTGACTGCACGATAACGCCATGGATCAATTCATCAACAGTTACCTGTTTGTTGGGCTCGATGAACATGCGTGAACCTACCATGCGCCACGACCGGTTGGATACAGGAACAACCTGATCGATCCTGACCCGTTCCTGTTTCAAAGCGGAGAAGACGACGTAAGCTGTCATCAGTTTGGTAAGTGAAGCTGGATCCAGCCGTTCATGCGAGTTGGAGCCGGTAAGTGTCTGGCCGCTGTGAAAATCGATCAGGATGAAAGATTTGGCCGCAACCGCCAGTTCCGGTTGCTGTGACCATGCCGGAGAAATTGCTGCCAACAAAAACAGAGAGAGAATGAACTGTTTCATGAAAATCTGCAAAAGTTTAATTATAACTCGCGTCATGGATTTCTTGAATCGAACGGTATTATCTTCTGTGTTTACCGGTGGCAGTGTAAATGTAAAGACAGTGACAGTGAGTCAAGCTGCTGCTGTATATACTGCAAAATAAAATAGCGGTTGATTTTATCCCAATCCGTTCTGCCCTGAATTTGACTTTATCTACAGGGTGACTCATAATCCGAGGTTATCTTGTACCTAAAAACAAAGGAAAATCAGTGAAAACCTTTTCTGCCAAACCACATGAAGTAAGGCACGAGTGGTTTGTGGTTGATGCAACCGACAAAGTTTTGGGCAGACTGGCTGCAGCAATTGCCCATCGCTTGCGAGGTAAACATAAGCCTATTTATACACCGCATGTCGACACGGGTGATTATATCGTGGTCATTAATGCCGATAAGCTCAAAGTTACCGGCAACAAGGCTGAAGACAAGAAATATTATCGCCACAGTGGCTATCCCGGGGGTATTTACGAAACTACTTTCAAAAAAATGCATGAGCGTTTTCCCGCCAGGCCGCTTGAAAAGGCGGTAAAAGGTATGTTGCCCAAGGGGCCGCTCGGTTATGCCATGATAAAAAAACTGAAAATTTATGCTGGAGATACTCATCCTCATGCGGCTCAGCAACCGCAACCACTGGAAATTAACGCTTAATCTGATAAATCATGGCTATTCAATATAACTACGGAACCGGTCGCAGAAAAAGTGCAGTTGCACGGGTTTTTATTAAACCGGGTACGGGTGTCATTACAGTAAATCATAAACCTGCTGATGAATATTTTTCCCGTGAAACAGGACGGATGATCATCCGTCAACCTTTGGAACTGACTGGAAATATTTCCAATCTGGATATCATGGTCAATATTCACGGCGGAGGTGAGTCTGGGCAGGCTGGAGCGGTCAGGCATGGTATCACCCGTGCGTTGATCGGCTATGATGAAACATTGAAACCGATTCTGAGTAAAGCTGGCTTCGTGACAAGAGATGCACGTGAAGTAGAGCGAAAAAAGGTTGGTTTGCGTAAAGCAAGGCGTCGCAAGCAGTTCTCTAAACGTTGATTGCCATTGTTTCAGAGCAATTGGAAAGCCGCCATTTCATGGGCGGCTTTTTTATATCGGGTTTTATAGCATGCAGCGGTCGGGTATCTCTGCTATTCCTTGATGGATAATTAACTTTCTGGTCGTTATTTTAAGAAATGATTA
Organism: Nitrosomonas sp.; assembly: GCF_040256045.1. Classification (GTDB taxonomy): domain Bacteria; phylum Pseudomonadota; class Gammaproteobacteria; order Burkholderiales; family Nitrosomonadaceae; genus Nitrosomonas. Next base: position 18,887 of record NZ_JBDZWD010000026.1, on the reverse strand, counting down.
ATGTCGGCATTGTAGGTGGAACAGGTTATACGGGCGTCGAGTTGTTGCGCATTCTCGTACAGCATCCGAAAGTCAAACTTAGAGTCATTACATCCCGACAAGAAGCAGGTACAGGGGTGGATGAGCTTTTTCCCAGCCTACGTGGGCAGATTGCGCTCAAGTTCAGTGATCCGGCGAAAGTGGATTTCAGAAAATGTGATATCGTTTTTTTTGCAACCCCCAATGGGGTTGCCATGCAACAGGTAAAAGCTTTACTTGATTCAGGAATAAAAGTTATTGATCTGGCGGCTGATTTTCGTATTCAAGATATCCCGGAATGGGAGAAATGGTATGGCATGACGCATGCTGCTCCTGATCTAGTAGCCGAAGCTGTTTACGGCTTACCTGAAGTCAACCGGGAAAAAATCCGGAATGCACGATTGATTGCCAACCCCGGCTGCTATCCAACCGCAGTACAGTTGGGTTTTATTCCGCTGATTGAAGCAGGAGCAGTAGATGCAGATCATCTGATTGCGGATACCAAATCAGGTGTTTCCGGAGCAGGCCGCAAAGCGGAAATACATACTTTATATGCGGAAGCATCAGATAACTTCAAATCTTATGCGGTGCCGGGACATCGCCATTTGCCCGAAATCAGGCAGGGGCTGTCCGAGAGATTGAAGAAGCCGATCGGGTTGACCTTTGTGCCTCACCTGACTCCGATGATCCGAGGGATCCACGCTACACTCTACGCCAGACTGACCAAGGATATCGATTTGCAAACCCTGTATGAGAATCGTTATGCCAGTGAGCCCTTTGTCGATGTGCTCCCTGCTGGCAGCCATCCGGAAACCCGCTCCGTACGTGGTTCGAATTTTTGCCGGATTGCAGTTCATCGCCCGGGGAATGGTGATATCGCAGTGATACTCTCCGTTACCGATAATCTGGTTAAAGGTGCTGCCGGTCAGGCCGTTCAGAACATGAATATCATGTATGGATTACCGGAAACGACCGGTATCCGGCATGTTCCGCTGCTGCCTTAGTCAGCAACTGATAAGTGAAGTAGCTGAAGAAATATTGTGTTGCAAATAGTGCAAACGTAAGACTTTCAGAAATTTCCAGAAGCCCGGGGAGAAAATTGCTGCATAACAGACAAAGTATTAGTACGCCCAAGGTGGTTGTGCGCCCTCATGTCCCCTGGTACCGGCGCGTACTGATGTCATTTATCGGGTTACTGCTGATAGCCCTGTTGGCCTATGGAATGTATGTCATCGGGCAAAGTACAGCCCAGCCGGCCAGTAATATCATGGTTACGGCTGATCCTGTGCTTGAACAGATTCTTGAATCGAACAGTTGCCTGGAAAAATACGATACCGCGCTTTGTGCACAGCTTGCGGAGCTTGTCAGACAATTACAGATCAGTAATGCTACTCGTGCGGATCTGGTAAAACAGGTCAAATCCCTGGATGAAGAAAATGAGCGGCTGAGAGAGGATCTAGCCTTATTCCAGCAGATGATTTCCGGAAACGAAGAATCTTCCAATGTGGAGCTTGTCATTCATCGTTTTTCATTAGAGGCGGGCCAGCTTCCGGGTGAATATCTGTATACATTGCTGCTTGCTCAGGGGGGGCAGCAGTCAAAAGAATTTAGTGGCCGGCTCGAGTTTGTGGTTGGATTACTTCAAAATGATGAGGAAAAATTTATCTCACTCGTAGATGAGAATGCTTCTAAGGAATTTCCTATTAATTTTCGCTTTTATCACAGATTGGAGAAAAGTTTCCAGATACCGGCAGATACGATAGTGAAGAATCTGCAGGTTCTTATTTATGAGAATGGCTCGAGTAAGGCAATACTGACGAAAACGATCCAGCTATCTCAGAAGGAATCGGAGCATGTTCGGAAGAAAACATAAAATAATCAGTGATATTAATACATTGATCGGGGAAGGTACTGTAATTACTGGTGATATTCATTTTGCTGGCGGATTGCGCGTCGATGGTCGTATTTGTGGCAGCATCATGTCAGCAAATGGTAAACAGCATGCTTTGCTGGTGCTTAGTGAGCAGGGAGTGGTGGAAGGAAAAATCAAAGTGCCGTATATAGTCGTCAATGGCACAGTGAGAGGGCCGATTCATTGCGACGAAAGTCTCGAGCTACAACCCGCTGCGAAAATTAGCGGGGATATTTTCTATAAGATCCTGAAAATTCATCAGGGAGCGGTTATCGAGGGAAAAATGGTCCGTACCGAGACTTCTCAGCCGGAGCTGATCACATATGTTGCTCCTGCTGGGGAATCTAAAGAGCAACAGGAGAATACGAAGGAGTAATTTTACTTTCGAAGCTGGATCCTGTACTGCTTAGGTAGGTAGATTGATTCTATTTATCGTAATCCAGCATTTCTGCTGCATGCTGACGCGTGGCAGGAGTCATACTTTCACCGCCCAGCATCCGGGCAATTTCTTCGATTCTCTGTGCTGGATTCAGTTCTGAAATATGGCTTGCCGGCAACTGTTCATCTTCTGCTCCGGAGGTTTTGGATACGCGCCAGTGATGGTCGCTTTTGGCTGCTACTTGTGGAAGATGTGTAATGCTCATTACCTGTCGTGTTTTTCCGAGTTGTTGGAGTAGCTTGCCCACTATTGCAGCAATACGACCGCCTATTCCGGTATCGACTTCATCAAAAATCAGGGTAGGGACAGTACCAGCTTTGCTGGTAATGACCTGGATTGCCAGGCTGATACGTGAGAGTTCACCGCCAGAGGCTACTTTATTCAGCGGGCGTAACGGCAGATCCTGGTGAGCCGACACCTGAAACTCGATCTGTTCCTTACCGTGCAGATTGCCCGATGGTACCGGTATCAATGCTACGTTAAAGCGGCCACCCACCATCGCCAGAGTTTGCATGGTTTCCGTGACTAGGCTAGACAATTGGTCTGCTGCACGCTGCCTTGCCTGACTCAATTTGCCCGCGAGATTCTCAAAATTACTCCGGGCAGATTTTTCTGCTTTCATCAGTGCTTCGCTGCTTACTGCATTTCCCCATGATTCCAGGTGTTGCCTGGTTGTTTCCAGTAAATCCGGCAGTATTTCCGGTGTGACACGGTATTTTCTGGCTGTTCCATGAATGGCTGCAATGCGTGTTTCTGTTTCCTGCAGCCTGTGGGGATCAATATCTAGGTGCTGCTGATAACGTTTCAATTCATATACGATTTCCTGTAATTGTATTTGGGCTGATTGCAGCTGACTGCAGAGGGGTTCGAGTGTGTTATCGATACCGGTCAGGCTGTTCAGTCGGGTAATTACAGTGCTGAGTTGCGTCAATATCGCCGTTTCATTTTCCGATAATGACTCCAGGCTGAACTGTGCAGTTTCCAGCAGGCTTGCAGTATGTGTTAGTCGATTATGTTCGGTTTGCAGATTTTCCCATTCTTCCAGTGAGAAATTCAGGGCAATCAACTCCTGGAGTTGCCATGTCAGGGTTCCGTGCTCCCGCAAGTTTTGTTCGCTGTGCTGTTCCCACGCAAGTCTTTGCTGGTACAGATCCTGCCAGTGCCGGTAAGCGGAGGTTACTTGCCGGGCAAGGTCCGATTCACCTGCCCACGCATCGAGCAATTCACCTTGCTTGTAGCCGTGCATCAGCAACTGGTGAGCATGTTGGCCGTGAATATCGACCAGCCATTCGCCAATCGTGCGTAGTTGCTGGAGGGTGGCAGGGTGTCCGTTGATGAAGCTGCGTGAACGTCCGCCCGCTTCCATGATTCTGCGCAACAGGCATATACCGGTCTCATCTTCCAGTGCATTTTCCACTAACCACTCTTGTAAAGCAGGGATAGTGTTTACATCGAATTGTGCAGTAATTTCAGCACGTTTACAGCCATGTCTGATTTGACTCGTATCAGCCCGTCTGCCCAGTACAAGTTCCAGCGCATCGATCAGAATGGATTTTCCTGCGCCGGTTTCACCAGTCAGAACCGTGAAACCCGATTTGAAATGCAGATCGATATGATCGACGATGATGAAATTGCGGATGGACAGGTTTTGCAGCATGGAGATTAACGACTGTTTTTCTGAAGGATACTGCTCCAGCCGAGTTTCTCCCGCAACATGCGGTAGTAACTGTGGTGGACGGGGTGTAGGAGTTTGATGGTTTCCGGGCAACGCTGAACGAATACTCTGTCATGTTCACTCAGATCAAACCAGGAATGACTGTCTGTGTAGATTTTTATCTCGGTCGTAAAATGGACTTTGATTTCGATGGTGGCATCTGCACCGATTACGATGGGACGGTTGCTGAGGGTATGTGGGCAGATCGGTACCAGCGTCATCAGGTTGAGGCCGGGATGCAGGATTGGCCCGCCAGAGGAAAGCGCGTAAGCTGTCGATCCAGTGGGTGTCGCGATGATCAGGCCATCCGATCGTAAAGAATAAACATACTCACCATTGATGTGGACTTCAAGTTCAATCATACCGCTGCTGATGCCCCGATGAAGTACCACATCATTGAAAGCTAATTCTTTAAATACACTTTCTTCATTACGTGTGACCTCAGTTGTTAGCAGCATGCGATTTTCCACGACGAACTGGCCTGCCAGCATATCGTTCAGGGTTTCGTGCATGGTATCGGCAGTAAGATCAGTCAAAAAACCTAATCTTCCCTGGTTGATACCGATCAGTGGAACGCTGAATGGGACGAGTGCGCGAGCAATGTTGAGCATTGTTCCATCACCCCCCAGCACGATTGCAAGATCTGCCTGTTTACCAATTGCTTCCAGTGTCAGTATAGGGTATCTGCTGTTATTGATATGGGTAGCAGTCAATGAATCCAGTACTACACTAATACCCCGGTCGGCCAAGTACTCTGCCAGATTTAGCAGGGGAATCACGATATCGGGGTTTTTGTGTTTTCCGATCAGAGCAATCGTTTTAAATAAGGCGCTGTCCATTAGTGATAAGGAGTCGGAACAGTTAAAAATATCTGGACTTCTATTTCAGGTGATTCGGCAAATTTCAAGTGATCGTAAGGATCGGATATTACCGCAGCCCATGCGAAAAAAGGTAGAAATCAGCCGAGAAAGGGTGTTACGTCATCCATCAAATCACGGGATTTCTGCTCCAGACCAACCCTACTTGTAGCAGGACTGATTCGTGTAGAATAGATAAATGCCTAACGAACGCGAAAAAATCCTGCTTAAAACCCTGGTTGAACGTTACATCCATGAAGGTCAGCCAGTTGGTTCACGTTCACTCGCCAAATTTTCTGGGCTGGATCTGAGTCCGGCCACGATTCGCAATGTAATGATTGACCTCGAAGAAATGGGGTATGTCTCCAGCCCTCATACCTCGGCCGGGCGTATGCCTACTGCACTGGGCTATCGCTTTTTCGTCGATACCTTACTGGTGGTCAAATCGCTGGATAATGAGCAGATTACTTTGCTGGAAAACCAGCTGCACCCGAATAATCCTACTCATTTGATGAATACTACCTCTCGTCTGCTTTCAGAGCTGACCCGATTTGTAGGTGTGGTGGTCACGCCTAAACGGGTGGGAGGGGCAGTTTTTCGCCATATAGAATTTGTGGCATTGACTGAAAAACGGATTCTTCTGATTTTGGTGACGCCGGAAGGCGATGTCCAGAATCGTATCATTCTTACGGAAACCGTTTACAGTCAGTCTGATCTGATCGAGGCCGGTAATTTTCTCAATCAGCACTATGCCGGTTGTACGCTGGAAGAAATTCGCTCAGGACTCCAGCGTGAGTTGACACAATTGCGTCGGGATATGACTGGCCTCATGAATGCAGCAATTGAAATAGGTAGTGATGCTTTGCAGGAAAGCAGCGAGGTAGTAATGATTGCCGGAGAACACAGGCTGTTTGACGTTCGTGATTTATCAGATAATCTTTCCAGTTTAAAAAGTCTGTTCGAGATGTTCGAGCGAAAATCCAAACTGTTACAGTTGATGGAGTTGAGCCGTCAGGCCCATGGTGTGAAGATCTTCATCGGAGGAGAGTCGGATGAAACGATGCTGGAGGAGGTCAGTGTCGTTACTGCACCTTATGAAATGGAAGGAAAAATCGTCGGTACGGTCGGTGTGATCGGCCCGCGACGCATGGCTTACGAACGTATCATTCCTATTGTGGATATTACCGCCAAGCTGCTTTCGAGTAATCTGTCGTAATAGCCTGTTTACTTCATTCCAGTTATGTCTCGAATGTTACCGGAACCCGTTTATCGCCATGGTTCCATCAGTAAGATTGGTGTTCTGATGGTCAATCTGGGTACACCGACTGCGCCGACTGCCAAAGCATTGCGGACCTATCTGAAGCAATTTCTGAGTGAGCCGCGTATTGTCGAGTTTCCGCGCTGGCTGTGGTGGTTTATTCTAAATGGCATCATTCTTAATATCCGGCCGGCTAAATCTGCCAGAAAGTATGAGCAAATCTGGACATCCGAAGGTTCTCCCCTGAAAGTACATACTGAGCGCCAAACGGCATTGGTAACCGCTTTATTGGATGAGCGAGTGGAATCTTCGCTGGTAGTTGAATATGCAATGATTATTGGCAATCCATCCATTACCGAAAAATTGCAACAGATGAAAGCACAAGGCTGTGACCGGATTCTGGTGTTACCGCTATTTCCCCAGTACGCTGCTAGCAGTACTGGTTGTGTGCTGGATGGCGTTTTCTCCGAGTTGAAGAAGATGCGTAATATTCCTGATATTCGCACTGTCCGGCATTATCATGATGATTCGGGCTATATTGCAGCCTTGGCACAGAATGTACGTGATTATTGGGAAAAACATGGCCAGCCTGACAAACTGGTCATCAGTTTTCACGGTGTACCGCGTAAGACACTGGATATGGGTGATCCTTATCATTGCGAGTGCCTGAAAACCGGTCGATTATTGGCTAAAGCATTGGAACTGGCGGACGATCGCTATCAGGTGTGTTTTCAGTCACGTTTTGGTTTTGCGCAATGGCTGAGGCCTTATACTGCGGAAATTCTGGCAGAGTTGGGTAAACGGAAAATTGGGCGGATCGATGTCGTCTGCCCTGGCTTCGTTTCGGATTGCCTGGAAACGCTTGAAGAAATTGCACTGGAAGGAAAAGCGATTTTTACCGGGGCGGGGGGAGGTGAATTTCATTACATACCGAGCCTCAATGAACATCCGCTCTGGATTGAGGCGATTGGGAGCATCGTTCAAACTCATTTAACCGGTTGGGCTGAGCATCGATTATCCGAAGAGGATGCAGAACACTCCCGCAAACGGGCATTGGCCTTGGGTGCAAAGGAATGATGTATTCATACGTAATTTCATCGACGACTATATAGTAGTACTCTGCTCCGGGCGGACACCAGCCGCCCGGCTCATGTCTAGATTTAAGGGAGGGATAGTGATGGGTATTTCAAAGATAAAGTTATTGTTTTCCTGTCTGCTTGTTTGTATTCTCGCCGCTTGTGCGACTTCTCCCACTGGCCGGACACAGGTTGCTTTCATGCCGGATGCCGAGGTGAACAGCATGGGCCTTCAGGCATTCGATACATTGAAGCGAGAGAACAAAATCAGTCAAGATACGGCAAATAACCGTTTCGTCAGTTGTGTGTCCAGTGCAATTACACGGGAAGTAGGAGGAGAATGGGAAGTTGTCGTGTTTGAAGATGAATCACTGAATGCGTTTGCATTGCCTGGTGGAAAAATCGGGGTGCATACCGGCCTGCTCAATCTGGTAGATAATCAGGATCAGCTGGCAGTAGTCATAGGCCATGAAGTCGGGCATGTAATGGCGCGCCATAGCAACGAGCGCTTATCTCAGCAGGCGGGTACTAATCTGGGAATTTCGCTTATCCAGGCGATTGCCGCACCCCAATCTGCATTGGGGCAGACAGCAGTCGGTCTACTGGGGGTGGGTGCACAATACGGGGTTATCATGCCATTTAGCAGGCTGCATGAATCAGAAGCAGATACGATTGGCCTGGATTTAATGGCCAAGGCCGGATTCAATCCAGCGGAGAGTATAAGATTGTGGCAAAAAATGGCACAGGCCAGCCAGGGAGCAGAACCGGTGGAATTTTTGTCCACACATCCTTCGCATACCTCTCGTATACAGAATTTGCAGGCAATTTTACCGAAGGCACAACAATTACAGCAGCAGGCAAGTGCTTCAGGAAAAAATCCCCGCTGTACCAAATAAACTCGATTGGTGACGACTGTCTGAACGATGAATGAGGGAAGGTATTCACATATGGTTGCGGAATGACAGTTTGCTGGTTTTAGGGAAATTATTTTTTATATTTTGAGGAGATAAAAACAAATGTCGCGGAAGCACCCTGTTATTGCAGTAACCGGATCATCCGGAGCCGGAACTTCTACAGTCAAGACAAGCTTTGAGCATATTTTTCAGCGCGAGCGGCTGAATGTAGCTGTAGTGGAAGGAGACAGCTTCCATCGTTATGACCGCGAATCCATGAAACGGGCGGTTGAAGAATCGGAAAAAGGAGGAGGGCGCCCTATTAGCCATTTCGGACCGGAAGCCAATGAATTCGAAAAACTGGAGGCATTGTTCCGGTCGTATGGTCAAACCGGATCCGGAGAGATTCGCCTTTATCTGCATAATGAGCAGGAAGCTCAACCTTACAATCAGAAGCCTGGTACCTTTACATCTTGGAAACCCATTCAGCCGGGTACCGACCTGTTATTTTACGAGGGGCTGCATGGCGGAGTGAAGAGTGATACCGCTGATGCCAGTCAGTATGTCGATCTGCTGGTCGGCGTGGTCCCCATCGTTAATCTGGAGTGGATACAGAAAATCTATCGAGATACGGCTGCCAGAGGATATTCGGCTGAAGCGGTAACACATACCATTCTGCGTCGCATGCATGATTACGTTCATTACATTACTCCCCAGTTTTCACGTACACATGTCAATTTCCAGCGTGTTCCGACGGTTGATACGTCCAACCCATTCATTGCACGGGATATTCCCACATTGGACGAAAGTATGGTGGTTATCCGCTTCCGTGATCATCATGGAGCAGATTTTCCTTATCTGCTCAATATGATAAGCGGGTCGTTCATGTCCCGTCCCAATACCATCGTTGTTCCAGGCGGTAAAATGGGTATGGCGATTGAACTAATCCTGGCGCCACTGATTCTAGATCTGGTGGCGAAAAGCAAAAAATAACTTTTCTGAGACCTCACTCGACTCTGACAGCGGGCGGGGAGAATTCAGCTGTTCCCTTTTATATGACTGCATTACTTACTGATCTCAACCCGGAACAGCTGGAAGCCGTCACCTGGCCACACCAGTCAGCACTGGTGCTGGCAGGTGCCGGAAGTGGTAAAACCCGGGTGCTGACTACACGAATTGCTTATCTATTGCAATCGGGTCATACCCGGCCACAGAATATCTTGGCAGTTACCTTCACTAACAAGGCGGCACGCGAGATGGTGGCGCGTATCAGTGCGATGCTGCCTGTCAACATCCGTGCTATGTGGGTGGGTACATTTCATGGTTTGTGTCACCGTGTGCTGCGTGCCCATCATGAAGATGCAGGATTGCCGCAGGCATTCCAGATACTGGATATGGCGGATCAGCTGGCTGTCATCAAGCGTGTATTGAAAGAACGATCACTGGATGAAAAGATACTGCCGCCCAGACAATTGCAATGGTTTATCAATAATGCCAAGGAAGAAGGATTACGAGCTTCTCAGGTTGATATGCGTGGCAGTTTCAACCAGACTCTGGCTGAATGTTACCAGATATATGAAACCGTCAGTATGCGGGAAGGTACGGTCGATTTTGCTGAATTGCTGCTGCGCTGCTATGAACTATTGAGCCGCAATGAGATTCTGCGTGATCATTACCGCAGTCGTTTTGAACATATACTGGTAGATGAATTTCAGGATACCAATCGCCTGCAATATAAATGGATCAAATTACTGGCGGGCCCGGGTTTGCAGCAGCATGCAGCCATTTTTGCCGTTGGGGATGATGACCAGAGCATCTACGCATTCCGGGGAGCGCATGTCGGGAATATGCGGGATCTCGAAAAAGATTTTAGTGTACCGAAGATCATCAGGCTGGAGCAGAATTATCGTTCTCATGGCAATATTCTGGATGCTGCCAATGCGTTGATCGAGTGTAACAAGGGACGTCTGGGCAAGAATTTGTGGACTGCAGCGGGGAAGGGTGAACCGGTGCGGGTATATCATGCCGCCACAGATATGGATGAAACCAGTTTTATCATCGATGAAATCAAGGCGTTGCATGCCGATGGCCTGGCTCTTTCTGATATTGCTCTGCTCTATCGTTCCAATGCGCAATCACGAGTGCTGGAGCATGGTCTGTTCAACGCATCTGTTTCCTACCGTGTGTATGGTGGTATGCGTTTCTTCGATCGCCAGGAAGTAAAACATGCTTTGGCCTATTTACGACTGATTGCTTTACCGGATGATGACAATGCCCTGCTGCGGATCATCAATTTTCCTCCCAGAGGGATTGGTGCACGCACATTGGAACAGTTACAGGATCAGGCTGCAATGCTCGGCACCAGTCTGTGGCAGGCAGCATTCAAGGTATATGAGGGAGGGAAAGCAGCTGCCACCAGGAACAGCCAGCCCGGGAGAGGAATAGCGGGTTTTGTCAGCCTGGTTTTATCCATGCAGCAAGTCAGCGAGGGTTTGCCGTTACCGGAAATTATCCGGCGTGTGATCGATCAGAGCGGGCTGGCAGCACATTATCAGGCTGAACGTGAAGGTGACGAGCGCCTGGAGAATCTCAAGGAACTGATCAATGCTGCGACCAGTTTTGTGCATGAGTCAGAGGATGACAGTCTCACCGCTTTTCTGGCACATGCTTCGCTCGAAGGCGGTGAACATCAGGCGGAAGGGTATCAGGATGCGGTTCAGCTGATGACAGTACATGCTGCAAAAGGACTGGAATTTCATTCGGTATTTATCAGTGGTCTGGAAGAAGGTTTGTTTCCTCACGAAAACAGCCGGAATGAGCCTGATGGTCTGGAAGAAGAAAGGCGTCTGATGTATGTGGCAATGACACGTGCCCGGCAGCGCCTGTACCTGAGTTACGCCGAGAGCCGCATGTTGCACGGTCAGGTGCGTGTGAACATACCTTCCCGCTTTGTTGATGAAATCCCACAAGATCTTTTGAAGAGGCTGCGCTCCGATTTTTCCGGAAGAAGTTTTCGTCAGGGGGTGTCGGGAACAGGACAAACTGTTGCCAGCACTATAAATAGCAGCCAGAAAGGCAGGAGTACGATGGCTGCAGCAGCCGGATCGACATCATCAGAGCTGGGTAGCGCAGGTTTTCACATCGGACAGCAGGTATCGCATGCCAAATTTGGCACGGGTATTATCCTGAATTGCGAGGGTAGCGGGACGGATATGCGGGTCCAGGTGAATTTCCACCAGGCAGGTACAAAGTGGCTCTCGCTCGCTTATGCAAAACTGGAGCCCCTGTAACGGCAGTGGTGTATCTACCGCTCTGAGAACAGGTTGCTGCCAGTTTTTCTGATTGATCTTCCTTGTAAACCGAATCCTGGGCTCGGTTCAGTGTTCATTGGTTTGGCTGGAATCTTCTTTGTTTTCTTCAGTACTTGGCTCATCTGATTTGGGCTGAGTATCTTCATCCTGTTCGTAGTGAAAGATGTCTTTGTAACTGACGTAAACGGAAGCAAATGCGACCGGGAACCAGATGATGAAACCCAACCCGTAAAGCATCGCTGCCAACATTCCAAGAACAAACAGGATGGCCATATAGATCTGGAAAGCAAAAAGATTCTTCAGGCACGCAAAGAAACTTTTGCGTATGGCGATGAGCGGAGGCATGTTCTCAAAGACTACCAGCATGGGTGCAAACCAGATCGACATCATCAGCGGAATGGCGAGCAACAGGCAAAGCAATGAAGCAAACAGCAGATCATCCATCACGCCGGGTAATTCATTTTCGCTGAATCGTTTGCCGTGCAGCCACATATCAACGACTGCATCTCCCCCAAGCAGCATGAAAATACCGGTAATCAGAATATCGCCGATCAGATAAACTCCACCGATCGTGATGAGAGGTATCGTGTATTTTTTGAATCCGTAAAACAGGTATTCCAGTTCAAGTTTACCGCTCAGATCCAGTTTTCTGCACCCGACCATGATCCCGGCTACGAAGATGGGCACGGTCAATATCCCGATGAAACTGCCCAGCAGCGGGATGAGTCCCAGTGTGACACCGATGAGTAAATAGGTGAAGCATAAGAGTATCCAGTTGAGGGGCGCCATGCGAAAAAAGTAAAAGCCACTTAGAATCCACTGTAAACCCTGCCTGCCGCGTACGTATCGCGCTTCCATTCGTCGTTCTCCAGTAATTTGAGGTATGTTTCTGTCAAAAACCTGATTGTTTACAGGATACAGGTGAGAAAGGCAGTCGTCACCTGACCGGCTATACCGAGTAATATTTTGGTCTATTCGCCTTAGGCCTGAAAAGGAGGTAATACACCCGGGTTGTTCAGGTGATGCTCCAGAATTCTTTTGAAGTGGTCCGGATCTTTTTTATGTGTCAGTTCCCCGGGGCGTGGAAGATAGTAGTCATACAGACGCGATAGCCAGAAGCGCAGTGCACCTGCGCGCAGCATGGCTGGCCAGGCGGAATGTTCATCAGCAGTCAATGGCCGCACAGCATGGTAGGCTGTTACGAGAGCATGCATCCGTGCGCTATCCATTACGCCATCTGTAAGCGTACACCAGTCATTGGCTGTGATCGCCAAGTCATAGAGCAGTGTGTCGTTACAGGCAAAATAAAAATCAATGACACCACCAATGCCCTTGGTTGTAAATAGGACGTTATCCCGGAAAAGATCAGCATGTATGACGCCTTGAGGGAGATTGGCAGTCATCTGCGCCGTCTGAAATTGCAATTCTTCACCGAGCAGATTCTGTTCGGAAGAGGAAAGGAAAGGCATGACTGTTCCGGCCGTAGCTTGCCACCAATCCAGCCCGCGCGGGTTTTGATTCCAGCCGGAGTAGCTGTGTCCGGCCAGATGCATTTTGGCGAGCATTTCACCGACTTGTGCGCATTGTTTTTCTGCAACTTGTACCATGGATCGTCCGGGAAGGAAGGTCACGATACAGGCCGGCTTGCCATTCAGCTGCCCCAGCAGACTGCTGTTTCGTGATTCAACAGGCCTGGGGCAAGGAATGCCCTGCTCAGAGAGATGCGCCATCAGGTTGAGGTAGAAGGGCAATTCGGTATAGGCTAGTTTCTCGAACAGGGTGAGAATGAATTTGCCTTGTGTGGTGGTGAAAAAGTAATTGGTATTTTCAATGCCGGATAAAATGCCTTGCAAGTCGATCAGTGATCCAAGTGAGTAATTTTGTAGCCAGACAGTAAGCTGTTCTTTAGTAACTTGGGTGAAAACAGACATGAATGAAGCGTTGAAAGTTGGTTTGAGAAATGGTCGACAAACAGGCAGATTCTGATGAAGAGATGATCGGGTTCCGGCAAATCCCGCTCAGAAGCGGTAAATTTGCCACATTGGGACACTTACACCTGATTCCATGTCTCCCCGGTGAGGCGTACCGGCAGCACTGCGTCGGTTCAGCAGATAATAAGGCTTACCGATCCGGGGGGTGATTTTGATGACGTATAGTTCGCCATTGACGCGATATTCTTCAATCATCGTTTTGTCTTTTCCTTCACGGATCGTTATTTCCGGTTCCAGAGATGGATCCAGCCCCAGTTCGGGAGGAAGACCATTTTCTTCCCCAGAAGAAGGCGATTCTGGAATTTCCGGTAATGGAACCAGATTATCCGGTTGCTGGCCGGTTTGCGCCCATGTGAGGGGCGATATCCAGACTAGGTTGCTGCAGAAAAATAAAAGCGTTGCTGACTTCATGCTGATCACCGGAAAGTTGGAATATTTTGCTGTTCTCTGATTAAATGAATCCGCTGGTATTAAAGATTGAGCTGTATGTTACGTTCAGCAGCAGATGGTTCAAATCCTGAGGTTTCATAATAACGGAAGATTGCATCTACGACCTGAAATGGTTCATCCACAATCTGAATGAGATCCATGTCCTCTGGTGAAATGAAATCACTCTGGATAAGTACCTGTCGAAACCAGTCGATCATCCCCGCCCAGAAATCTGAACAGACCAGAATAATCGGCATTTTGCGGGTTTTACCGGTCTGAACGAGTGTCAGTGCTTCCATCAGCTCATCCAGAGTTCCAAACCCGCCTGGCATCACAACATAGGCGGTTGCGAACTTGACGAACATATATTTGCGGGCAAAGAAATGTCGGAAAGTCTGGCTGATATCCTGATAAACGTTACGGTGTTGTTCATGTGGGAGTTGGATGTTCAATCCCACACTGGGGGATTTACCATAAAAGGCACCTTTATTGGCTGCTTCCATAATACCGGGCCCGCCCCCGGAGATAACTGAAAATCCGGCATCCGACAATTGCCTTGCGATCGCTTCGGTTAATTTATAATGTGGATGATTAGGAGGGGTTCGGGCGCTGCCAAAAATGCTGATGGCAGGCTGAATACATTCAAGCCGTTCCGTGCCTTCGACAAATTCTGCCACAATTCCGAAAACCCGCCACGACTCCCGGGCTGACCAGGGCTTTTCCAAGGTGAGGGTATCCGATAATTTTGCTTGCAAGCTCATAGAGGTCCTTGTTTGATGAAAACACTTTTGCTGGTCGATGGTTCTTCTTACCTGTATCGTGCTTTTCATGCTCTGCCCGATTTGCGTAACCGCCTTAATGAACCCACTGGCGCAATTTATGGCGTGTTGAATATGTTGCGTCGCCTGCATAAGGAATACCGGCCAGATTATAGCGCGTGTGTGTTTGACGCAAAAGGTAAAACCTTCCGTGAGGATATCTACCCGCAATATAAAGCACACCGTCCGCCGATGCCGAAAGATCTGGTCAGCCAGATCGATCCCTTGCATGCCTGTATCCGGGCAATGGGCTGGCCACTGCTGATAAAAGAGGGTGTTGAAGCCGATGATGTTATTGGAACGCTGGTAGAACATGCAATCGTTCAGCAGGCTCAGTGTGTGATTGCAACGGGTGATAAGGATATTGCACAACTGGTCAGGCCAGGCATTCGGCTGGTGAATACCATGAACAACGAATCACTGGATGAATCGGGTGTTCTGCAGAAATTTGGTGTGACACCTGCACAGATCATTGATTTTCTGGCGTTGGTGGGGGATAGCGTGGACAATATTCCCGGGGTGGAGAAAGTAGGTCCCAAAACTGCAGTGAAGTGGCTCGCTCAATATGGTACGTTGGATGATCTGATTGTGCATGTGGATGAGATAAAGGGTGTGGTGGGTGAAAATCTGCGCAAGGCGCTGGATTGGCTGAAGGTTTCAAAAAAACTGCTAACGATCAAATGTGATGTTCCGCTTGCAATGGATTGGCAGGATCTGGTTGCTACTTCTCCCGATACGGCCAGGCTGATGGAACTCTACGAGCATCTCGAATTCCGGAGCTGGCTGCGTGAACTCAAACAACCTGATCCGGAGAAAAATAAGAAGGTTGAAGGGATTGCTGTGGCTGCAATAGGGGATGATTCGCCAGTCCCGGTGGGAAAAAATGAGGATGAGCGTGACTATCAGGTTATTCTGACTGATGCGCAACTGGATGACTGGCTGGCGCGATGCGAATCTGCCAAGCTGGTTTCGATCGATACCGAGACGACCAGTCTGAATCCGATGGAAGCAAAGCTGGTAGGGCTCTCGTTTTGTATGAAGCCGGGGCTAGCAGCTTATATACCGCTTGCCCATCATTACCCGGGTGTACCTCTACAATTGAATCGTGAACAGGTACTGCAACGGCTGAAGCCCTGGCTGGAGAATGGTGAGAAGGCCAAGATCGGACAGAATCTGAAATACGATAGACATGTACTTGCCAATCATGAAGTAATGCTGAACGGAATCGAACACGACACATTGCTGCAATCGTATGTACTGGAATCCCACCTGTCGCATGATCTGGACAGTCTGGCCAGCCGGCATCTGAGCCTACAAACCATCAGCTATGATGAAGTAACCGGTAAGGGAGCAAAACGTATCGGGTTTGAGCAGGTGGAAGTTCATCAGGCGGGGATCTATGCAGCTGAAGATGCGGATGTCTCATTGCGCTTGCATCGAGTTTTATATCCAGTAATCAATCAAGATGCCCGCCTTGAGTATATTTATCAGCAGATCGAAATACCGTTGCTGGAAGTTCTGTTCCGGATCGAACGTAATGGCGTACTGCTCGATACCAATTTGCTGGAGATACAGAGTGGTGAACTGACACAACAGCTGGTTGCGCTTGAACAACAGGCCCATTCCCTCGCTGGCCATGCTTTCAACCTGAATTCGACCAAGCAGATACAAGAAATATTGTTCGGTCAGCATAAATTACCCGTCATCAAAAAAACACCCAAAGGAGTGCCATCCACCGATGAAGAAGTGCTGCAACGGCTGGCGTCGGATTATCCGTTGCCTAAGATTTTGCTGGATTATCGGGGCCTGGCTAAGCTCAAATCGACTTATGTCGATAAATTGCCACAGATGGTGAACAAGCAAACTGGCCGTGTACATACCCATTATGCGCAGGCAGTTGCTGTTACCGGCCGTCTGGCGAGTAACGATCCGAATTTACAGAATATTCCGGTACGTACACTGGAAGGCAGGCGTATCCGTGAGGCATTCATCGCGCCGGATGGCTGGTTTATCGTGTCAGCTGATTATTCCCAGATCGAACTGCGCATCATGGCGCATATTTCCCGGGATACAGGGCTGATACACGCTTTTTCTGAAGGACAGGACATTCATCGTGCCACGGCTGCCGAGGTGTTTGGTGTTTCTGTTGAACAGGTGAACCCGGAGCAGCGCCGTTACGCTAAAGTCATTAACTTTGGTTTGATTTATGGCATGTCTGAATTCGGGCTCGCTACTCAACTGGGTATAGAGCGTACTGCTGCCCGTACTTTTATCGATCGCTATTTTGCACGTTATCCAGGTGTGGCGGATTACATGCAACGTACGAGAGAAATTGCAAGGCAGCACGGATATGTCGAAACCGTGCTGGGAAGAAGATTGCAATTATCTGATATCCGCAGTAATCAGCGTAATCGCCAGATGGGGGCTGAACGGGCGGCAATCAATGCGCCGATGCAAGGTACTGCCGCAGATATCATTAAACTGGCCATGATCTCCGTACATCGATGGCTGATTGAAGCACGACTTCAGAGTAAACTGATCATGCAGGTCCATGACGAACTGGTGCTGGAAGTGCCGGCAGACGAATTGCTGGTGATCAGAGAAAGTCTACTTCGGCTGATGGAAAATGTTCTCAAACTGGATGTGCCTCTAAAAGTTCAGATAGGGACCGGGAAAAATTGGGATCAGGCACATTGATATTATTTTTGGCCCGTATTGAGAGGAAGTATAAATTTTTATCTGTTTATACCTGAAAATATTGTTAATTTTCTTGACTTATGAGAGACATCTCTTTAGATTGGATTTTTACAGAATTGTAAATAATGAGGGGGGTAGTTACAAAAATGGAAGACGTCGCATCGATATTAATGACCGGACTTATTGATCTGCCTTGGTGGGGCTATATTGTCGTGGCTCTGGTGTTTACCCATATAACGATTGCCAGTATTACTATTTTCCTGCATCGTTATCAGGCACATCGGTCACTTGAGTTGCACCCGATACCCAGTCATTTTTTTCGTTTCTGGCTGTGGCTGACAACCGGTATGGTAACCAAGGAATGGGCTGCAGTTCACCGGAAACATCATGCAAAATGTGAAACCGTGGATGATCCTCACAGCCCACAGGTTTTTGGTATCAAAAAGGTATTGGGTGAGGGTGCAGAACTGTATAAGATTGAAGCTAAAAATCAGGAGACGCTTGACCGTTATGGACATGGTACTCCTGATGACTGGATGGAACGCAATGTTTATACCAAGCATAGCGTAGCCGGTATTGCATCAATGCTGGTTATCAATGTGATTTTGTTTGGGCCGATTGGACTGACAATCTGGGCTGTACAAATGATGTGGACTCCAGTAATGGCTGCCGGGGTCATAAACGGTATCGGACATTACTGGGGTTATCGTAATTTTCGCTCCGAGGATGCCAGTCGTAATATCTCCCCGTGGGGAATTCTGATTGGTGGAGAAGAGCTGCATAACAATCACCATGCTTATCCGACTTCTGCCAGATTGTCCAACAAATGGTATGAGTTCGATATCGGCTGGATGTATATTCGGATACTGGAATTGATGGGATTGGCACGAGTGAAGAAAACAGCTCCCAAGTTGCAGTTGAACAAAGCCAAAACTGAGTGTGATCTGGAAACATTACAGGCGGTTATTTCTCATCGCTATGAAATACTGGCAAAATATACCAAGTCCTTAAAGATCGCGCTCAAGAATGAACTGGTGCATTTGCAGCAGGCTGCAATCGAGAACGGTGTGGATGGTTCGACTCTGAGAAACTGGGTGTTGGCTGATGCCAAAACCTTGAAAGAGGAGGAGCGTACTAAGTTGGAGATGGTGTTGAGTCATACTCAGAAGCTGGATAAGCTTTATCGCATGAGAGAAGAATTGTCTTCGATATGGGAACGTTCTGCGGCAACCAAGGATGAGTTGCTCAAGCAACTGGAGGACTGGTGTCGTCGTGCGGAAGAAAGTGGTATCGAATTACTGGAGAAATTCTCCCGCAGATTACGGTGCTATGCCATGGCTTAAACTAGTAATTAGGTAACAACAAAAAACCCGCTTAGTGCGGGTTTTTTGTTATCAGAACTAACTTATAGGACTTTATTTAGTCTGCCCTGAACAACCTGCAATTTGTTGATCTGGTTAGTGGTTTTTCTGAT
>NZ_JBDZWD010000075.1:0-7480 GCF_040256045.1 Nitrosomonas sp. | reverse complement strand
TACAACCGGTTTACTGCGAGATAATGCCCGCGCACTGCTGCGTGAATACAATGCCCGCAATGGCGTGATTTACAACGCACGTTGCGGAGTATACAAATGAATGGTGGCACACCTGCTGGCTGATAGGGCCAGGGAAGCAACTGCGAAATAACCCCCATCACTTTCTTAAAACACCTTTGCGGTCAGGAGGATTTCATGCCCCTCGACTTTGCTACGCTCGAAACCTTGCGTACCCACCATCCCGCATGGCGCCTGCTGCGTTCGGATCATGCATCGCTGATAGTCAGTTTTTTGCATCGTGTGTTCGTCGTGCCTAACGTACGGGTGATGGCAGTTGTAGATTTGGCTGAGGCACTGGAAGATGAGCTGTATGCGCTGCGATTGCAACAGGGCGAGACAATTTTCCCCAAGACAGCGCATGAATATCTGGATGACTGGGCTGCGCCGGAAAAAGGCTGGTTACGCAAGTTCTATAAGCCGGGAACAGATGAAGCGCAATTCGACCTTACTCCTGCTACTGAGAAAGCGATTGCCTGGTTAGTGCAGCTTTCCGAGCGACAATTCGTTGGCACAGAATCACGCCTGCTTACGTTGTTTGATTTGCTCAAGCAAATGAATGAAGGCAGCCAGGTCGATCCGGCCATACGACTCGATGTGTTACATAAAAAGCGCGATGAGATCAATGCTGAAATTGTTCGGGTACAGGCAGGTGAAGTATCGTTGCTGGACGATACTGCACTAAAAGATCGCTTTCAGCAATTTATGCAGGGCGCTCGCGAATTACTCTCCGATTTCCGCGAAGTGGAATACAACTTTCGCCAGCTGGATCGGCGTGTACGTGAGCGGATTGCCTTGTGGGAAGGCAGCAAAGGTGAATTACTGGACGAAATCATGGGGGAGCGCGATGCTATTGCCGATTCGGATCAGGGCAGGAACTTCCGTGCTTTTTGGGATTTTCTGCTCTCCAGTCGTCGGCAGGAGGAACTGACCAAATTGCTGGAACGAGTTTTGCAGCTCCCGGTGGTGATTGAATTACAGCCGGATGCTCGCACCCGTCGTGTGCACTATGACTGGCTGGAAGCGGGTGAGCATACCCAGCGTACGGTGGCGGCGCTATCTCAGCAGCTGCGCCGTTTTCTTGATGATCAGGCGTGGCTGGAGAATCGCCGCATCATGGATATTCTGCATGGTATCGAGAGTAAAGCGCTGGTACTGCGTGAAACACCGCCCGCAGGCACCGTGATGGAGATGGCGGCAGCACAGGCTGATATTGAATTGACGATGGAGCGTCCATTGTTCACACCGGCAATTAAGCCCGCTATTACACAGCTTGTGCTACAGGCGGGGGATGAAAATATCGATCCTTCAGCATTGTTTGATCAAGTAGTCGTAGATAAAGTCAGGATAACCCGCCATATTAACCACGCGCTGCAAGACAAGGCACAAATAACGCTGTATGAGCTGCTATCCATGCAACCCTTACAGCAAGGATTGGCTGAGTTGATTGCTTATTTGCAGCTGGGTAGTGATTCATATAAAACGGTGCTGGATGAAGATACCCAGGAGCCGGTTCGCTGGCAAGTGATGGATGACAAGGGAGAAGAGGCGATTCGAATCGCGCATTTACCGCGCGTCATCTTCATGCGCTGACTGAAAAATAACAAAAGGGTATCTCTAAAGAATCTCTGAAAACCACCTGCATTGTCATTTCTGCGTTAAAAGCCGGTTCAAAATTCTTATTTATCACATATAAACTCTGTTTTTGCTGACTTTTGCCTTGAACTGACCAACGTTATGATTTATTTGAAGGGTCAATTTTTAGAAGCACTAAAAAAATGATGCAACAGGACTTCGAAGAGATTACTGCTACCTCTGATTTATCTGCTTTGCTGATCAGCTTGCTAAAAGGTGTGCAATACCGCGAGCAGAATGAGCTGCAATGGAGCAATCTGCTGAACCTGCAGACTCGTGTGCGTGACTATGTTGCTGTACTCAATCTTGAACTGGTTATCGATGAATCTGAAGGTTACGCCTTTTTGAAAAGCTGCCCGAAGGTGGAAGATGATCATTCGGAGCCATATCAGCAATACTTACCTCGCCTGATTGCCCGCCGTCCGTTATCGTTTCCGGTCAGTTTACTGCTGGCACTACTGCGCAAGAAACTCGCTGAATTTGATACAGGTGAGAGCGGTACGCGTCTAGTGCTTTCCCGCGATGAAATCGTCGAACTGGTGCGGGTTTTTTTGCCCGAAGGCTCCAATGAAGCGCGACTGGTCGATCAGATTGAATCCACTATCAACAAAGTGATTGAATTGGGTTTTTTGCATAAGTTGAAAGCAGGCAACCACAATGCGGCCGGTCAGCAGACCAGTTATGAGGTGCGACGTATCCTGAAAGCTTTTGTCGATGCACAATGGCTGGCTGAGTTCGATGCACATCTAGCAGTTTACCAGTCTGCACTGGCGGAGGTGGCGCCAGCAAAAGAAGTTGGAGAAGCGGAAGGCGAATGAAATGCAAACGTTGAGTCTTGATTTTCTGGCAGATGATACGTTGTCAGGTTTCCGGCTTTCCCGACTGGAAGTGTTCAACTGGGGTACGTTTGATGGCCGTGTGTGGACATTGCAGCTGGACGGGAAAAACGGTCTGCTCACTGGTGATATCGGTTCCGGAAAATCTACTCTGGTGGATGCCATTACTACCTTGCTGGTGCCAGCGTATCGTGTTGCTTACAACAAGGCAGCAGGTGCGGATAGTAAAGAGCGGACGTTACGTCCTTACGTGCTGGGACATTACAAATCCGAACGGAATGAAGTAACCGGCGCGGCCAAACCGGTTTCTCTGCGGGATCAGCACAGCTACTCCGTGATACTGGGTGTTTTTCACAACACGGGATATGACCAGACCGTCAGTCTGGCGCAAGTATTCTGGATGAAAGATGTTCAGGGGCAGCCCGCCCGGTTTTTTCTCGGAGCAGAACGGGATTTGTCGATTACGACCGATTTTGCCAACTTCGGCACAGATATTACGGCGCTGCGTAAGCGGCTGCGCGGATCGGGTGCTGAACTGCACGACAGTTTCGAGGAATACAGTAAATGGTTCAGGCGGTGTTTTGGTATCGCCAATAAACAGGCACTGGAGCTGTTTCACCAGACGGTATCGATGAAATCAGTCGGTAACCTGACCGATTTCGTGCGCAGCCATATGCTGGAGCCTTCAGAAATTGCGCCGCGTATCCAGGCGTTGATCGGTCACTTCGATGATCTCAACCGTGCGCATCAGGCTGTGCTTAAAGCGCAGCATCAAGTGAAACTGCTCACACCGCTGGTGGCTGACTGTAAGCGCCACGATACACTGGTAGTGGAAGCAAATCATTTGCGGCGATGTCGTGACAATTTGCGCAGTTACTTCGCTCAACTGAAACTGGCACTGCTGGATAAACGACTCGGCTTACTGCAGGAAGAATGGATTCGGGGGGATGCACGAGCGCAGCGATTGGATATTGCTCGTCAGGAACAGGCCGGACAGATCGATGAACTGAAACGCGCCATCAGTGATAACGGTGGAGATCGGTTGGAGTGGCTTACAGCCGAGATTCGCAAAAAAGAGCAGCTGCGCGATACACGTAGAGCCAAAGCCGGGCGCTATCAGGAGCTGATAACGGTGCTGGGTGAAACAGCAATGGCTGATGAAGTTGCTTTTGCCGCGCAGCACGAGCGCTTCAAAGAATGGCGTGAAGAAATTTATCATCGTGAAGTCGATTTGCAGAACAGCATGACTGAATACGGTGTGACCCTGCGTCAGGGTAAACAGGAGCATGAGCAGCTCACGGCTGAAATCGACAGCCTCAAACGCCGGCGTAGCAATATCGACGATCAGCAGATCCGGATTCGCACAGCATTATGTGCCGCGTTGAAACTGGATGAGGATGAGATGCCGTTTGCCGGCGAACTGCTCCAGGTGCGCGAAGAAGAACGTGACTGGGAAGGTGCTGCCGAACGTTTATTGCGGGGATTCGGTTTATCGCTGCTGGTGCCGGACACATACTACAAGGCAGTGGCCGAGTGGGTGGATAGCAGTCATTTGCGTGGGCGCCTGGTTTATTTTCAGGTTGCCCGTCAGCGCAAAACGGCAGATTTGCCGGAACTGCATCGTGATTCACTGGTGAGAAAGCTCTCGATCAAACCGGATTCGCCGTATTACAGCTGGCTGGAATCTGTGCTTGTTCGGCGTTTCGATGTTGCATGTTGTGCAACACAGGAACAGTTTTGCCGTGAACCGCGCGCCATCACCCGTGCTGGCCAGATCAAAGATCCGAATGGTCGGCATGAAAAAGATGATCGACATGCTATTTCTGATCGTAGCCGTTATGTGCTGGGCTGGAGCAATACCGCCAAGATCAATGCGCTGGAAACCAAATGTCGTCAGCTTGAAATCCATTTGGGGGAGGTGGCCAATCAGATCAGTCAGATTGAAGCTGAGCGCAGAGGATTACAGAAACGGCTCGATGCACTTACCCGGCTGGAGGAATTCACCAGCTTTGAGGAGCTGGACTGGCCAGGCATGGTGACCGAGATCGTTTCCCTGGAAGAAGAACGCCGTGCACTGGAGCAAGCCTCTGATGTGCTCAAACAGTTGAATGAGCGTTTGCGGGCATTGCAGCAGGCGATCAGGGATACTGAGGAGGAATTGCAGGCTGCACGCGATCATCGTGCCAAAGTGGAACAGCGTCGTGCAGATGCACAAGAATTGCATCAGCAGACCGTAAATCAGTTGCAGGAATCGCCGGTTGATGCGGCATTGACAGCAACATTGGAGGAAATACGTACAGAAGCGCTTGGTGAACACCAGCTTTCAGTGGAATCCTGCGATAACCGCGAACGGGATGTGCGCGATCGATTACAGGCAAAAATTGACACACAAGATCGGCAAATCAAGAGTGCGAGTGAAAAAATCATCAAAGCCATGGCTTCATTCAAGGAAGCTTTCAAGCTTGAAACAGCCGAGATGGATGCCAGTCTGGAAGGTGCTTTTGAATATGAAAACCTGCTCAATCAGCTCAATCAGGATGCTTTGCCGCGTTTTGTCGCCCGCTTCAAGGAGCTGCTGAATGTCAACACCATCAATGAAATTGCCAGTTTCAATGCACAACTGGCGCGCGAGCGAGAGATCATCAAGGAGCGTATCACTTACATCAACAAATCGCTGGGTGAAATCGACTATAACCCGGGGCGCTATATCGTGCTGGAATCGCAGATCAGCCAGGATGCAGAAATTCGTGATTTTCAGCAGGAACTGCGCGCGTGTACCGCAGAAGCGCTTGCCGGATCGGATGATACGCAGTATTCCGACGCCAGATTTCTGCAAGTCAAGGCCATCATTGACCGGTTTCGCGGCCGGGAAGGATTGTCAGAGCAGGATCGGCGCTGGACAGCCAAAGTGACCGATGTACGCAACTGGTTTATGTTTGCTGCCAGTGAGCGTTGGCGCGCCGATAACACTGAGCATGAACATTATTCTGATTCCGGCGGTAAATCCGGTGGGCAAAAGGAAAAACTGGCTTACACCATTCTGGCGGCCAGTCTTGCATATCAGTTCGGGTTGGAATGGGGGGCAGTACGTTCACGTTCCTTCCGCTTCGTGGTGATTGATGAAGCCTTTGGGTGAGGTTCGGATGAATCAGCCTAATACGGGCTGAAACTGTTTCAGAAACTCAATTTGCAGCTGTTGATCGTTACGCCGCTGCAAAAAATCCACATCATCGAACCGTTTGTTGCCAGCGTAGGTTTTGTCCACAACGAAGGCGGTCGAACCTCACGGTTGCGCAATTTATCCATCGAGGAATATCGGGTACAGAAATCCGGTGCAATGGTAGCCGGATCGATCGCCCCAGACGTTCAGTAATGGCCTGGACAACCTCAAAAGATCTGAGAGCACAGTTGGTGCGGCTGTGGGAACGAGGTGAGTTGTTGCGCGATGCTGTCACAGGACAGGTGCGTTTCCCGCTGCGATTGGCGCTGAGAGGACCCTCGTCAACAGACATCACCACACAATTTGATGTCATTCGCCCCTGGGCGGCAGAATTGAGCAGCATCCGTTTTTTGCGGGTGGAATGGCAGGAAATGCGTCATCGAGTGCAGGGATTACAGCAACTTCCTGCCAGTGCCTGGATCGATTCGTGCGAGGATGCGTTAGGCTGGATCGGTAAGCGTAGTGAATGGCAGCAATTTTCAGCCGTGCTGGAAGCAACCCGACAACAATGTCCGCCATTGCTTGTCTGGCTGGAGAAGCGCCCTTTACAGGCGCTTGAACTGGAAGCAGACTGGCTGCGTTTGCTGGCAGTGGTGGCATGGATAGCGCAGCATCCCGGGCCGGGGATTTATCTGCGCCAAGTTGATTTACCCGGCGTGCACAGCAAATTCATCGAAACACACCGTGCTGTACTGGCCGAATTGCTGGATCTGGTATTACCGGCAGACCGTATAGAAACTACTCAAACAGGGATCGCCCGATTCGCCGCCCGTTACGGTTTTCTGGAAAAACCCGCCAGGATACGTTTCCGTATTCTCGATCCTGAAATTCCGGCAATTACCGGTACATCGTGTCCGGATATCACTTTGGATGCAGGCAGTTTCAGTCAGCTTTCTCTCAATGTTCGGCACGTATTCATCACCGAGAATGAAACCAATTTTCTGGCTTTTCCTGGTTTGGGTAGCCTGGCCGGTGCAATTGTTATTTTTGGTGCAGGGTATGGACGGGAAGCACTGGCTCAGGCGCGTTGGCTGGAGCGGTGCGCCATCCATTACTGGGGTGATATCGATACCCATGGTTTTGCCATTCTGGATCAGTTGCGAGGACATTTTGGGCATGTCCAGTCGATACTCATGGATCGGGCCACGCTTGAGGCACACATAATTTTCTGGGGGCGAGAAGAGAAACCGCAACGCAACGATCTGCACCGGCTGACTCAGGAAGAGCTGAGTCTTTACAACGATTTGCGCGATAATCGTATTCGCGAGGAATTACGCCTGGAACAGGAATGCCTGGGATTTTGCTGGGTGCGTGAACGGATCAATCGACTGTTGTCATCAATCTGAAGAAATTTGAATTCATCAGGAATACCTTCATGAGCCCTATCGGACAACATTCTTCAGCGATCTCGAAAGAAAGCGCTGGATCGCTCCTGACAAGCTGCGGCCTAACGTAGTGCGAGGTGAGCGACACCCTCGCGTGGTTGAGCCATACGAAGTATGGCGATGCCCAAGAGGGCGTAGCGGTGAAACCGTGTTCGCTCGAGTGAGGGGTTATACGGCGCTGCGCGCCGTTCCCCGAAATAGCACCTCGCACTACGTTATTCGGACGCGCAGCGTCCGAATAACTGCAGTTTATAGGGTAATGTGTCTGGCAATCCAGGATTCCGCTGAGCACTGCTTGCAGTGACAGGAAAAATACGGAAAACTGTCGATCACGACGGTTAAAAGTT
>NZ_JBDZWD010000025.1:0-32722 GCF_040256045.1 Nitrosomonas sp. | reverse complement strand
GCTCAATCAATATATGAAAATATTAATAAAGATATTCATTAATATTGTTTCACATTATTTGCATGGGCATCTATAGTTGCGGCGTTGTTTGAAATGACTACGGAACAATATCATGATGAATGATGCTCACCATCAGGCCATTCCCACGGGCAGTGCCACTGGAAACATTACCCAAGTCTGCGCTGGCCGCTCTGCAATAAGTAGTAGTCTTAGAACATGCAAGGGCAAGCTGTTTACTCGCATATCAGAACGCATCACGGATTTTGAAACTCGATATCTGACAAACATCAATCACCACAGCACTTTTGCAATATTTATTTAAGGAGATCTTATGACAACCTTACGGCTGGGCGACACTGCTCCAGATTTCATTCAAGAGTCCAGTACAGGCCTTATTCATTTCCATAAATGGCTGGGAGATAGCTGGGGCGTTCTCTTTTCGCATCCCGCTGACTATACTCCGGTGTGCACTACTGAACTTGGCGCTACCGCAAAATTGGCTGATGAGTTCAAAAAACGCAATGTCAAGGTCATCGCGCTGTCTATAGATCCTGTTGCGTCGCATCTGGGTTGGATCAAAGATATCAATGAAACCCAAAGCACCGAGGTCAATTTCCCCATTTTGGCGGATGCAGACAAAAAGGTATCCACACTGTATGACTTGATACATCCGAATGCCAGCACCACTGCGACGGTACGCTCGGTATTTGTGATCGATCCTGCCAAGAAAATCCGTTTGACGTTTACTTATCCCGCCAGTACTGGTCGCAATTTTAATGAGATTCTGCGGGCCATTGATTCTTTACAGTTGACGGAATACTACAGCGTAGCAACACCTGCTGATTGGAAAGATGGTGATGATGTTGTCATCGTGCCTTCGATTGTGGATCCAGAAGTTCTGAAATCCAAATTTCCAAAAGGCTTCAATGCGATCAAGCCATACCTGAGAATCACGCCGCAACCCAACAAGTAAGATCAACCAACATCGCACACAATTTTATCATCTGGCGGTACTACCGCCATACGTAAAACATTCCCCTCCCTCGTCTGGAAAGACACCGGCAACCCTCTGGTTGCCGGATTTTTTCCCGAATTTCTTTTACTCAGTTAAACCTGAACTGCGGTTTCTACGATTATCCGGGGTTTGCCTGATTGCCTATAGGGTATTCAGATAGGCCCACGGATAGATGCCCCGGTCGTGTCCATCGTTGAATACCAGCTGAAAGCCGTAACCCATGGCATTGATAGCGGTAACACGTACATCAGGATCGATCTCGCGGATATCACCCCGCAGGCGCGCTGCACGGCACCAGGCACAGGGGCAGGCCTGGCGCAGATCGCGATGATGCAGGCGGCTAATCGTGCCATCGCTCCAGCGGATTTCAAGTAATGCTGCTGCAGCAATGTTATGAATGACCAGGGGCGTTATGCTTTTGGCGGGAGTGGCACTTATAGTCATTTTCTCGTATCCGGGGAAAGCGCGAGTTGTGCGAGCGCGATACGTACGGCTTTCCGTACTTCCGGGTCGGGGTCATCCAGCGCGACTGTGAGGGCTGTTCGGGCCGGTGAGACTGCGGAAGGAACGCCCGCCATTTCACCGAGCGCAAGCGCCACTTCCTTGCGCAGGTTGCCAATGGCGTGATTGAGTAAGGTGGTCAGCGTTGTTACTGCGGCAGCGTAGCGCAGGCGGCCCAAGGCTCGGGCTGCCTGCAGACGCACTTGCCAGTAATTATCATCGAGTGCTGCCAGCAGCGCGGGACCCGCCTGTCGCCGGCGCAGTTTGCCCAGAGTATTAGCGGCTTCTTCACGTACCCGCCAGTCTGGATCGTGCAATGCCATTTGCAGTGCTGCCAGCGTGCCATCGTCATCGCCCAGGCCCAATGCACCGGCAGCGGCGCGGCGCACTCCGGCATCGTCATCATCGCGCAGCCGTCGCGCAAGCTCCGGCAATGCCGGCTGGTGTTTGAGCCAACCGAGCACAGCGACTGCTTCACGGCGTACCCCGGCATCGCTGTCGTCCAGAGCATTTAGGGCTTGCGGGACCACCTCCGGCAGACGCAATTCGCGTAAAGCATGCCAAACGGCAGTACGCACGAACGCATCCTCGTGAATTACCCAGTCGAGCAGGATGGTGCCGGCCCGGGCGTTTTTCAGTTCACCGAGGCTGTGCGCCGCACGTTCCCGCACATCCGTTATCGGGTCGGTCAGCGCGCTGCACAGTGCAGTTACCACTGTTGTGTCGTCCCATCCTTCGAGCAGGGCGGCTGCTTCCATGCGCACAGCGGCATCGGCATCGTGCCCAAGCGCGTCAATTAATAGCGGCAGAGCTTTTTCTTCCTCAAGATCGACCAGTTTGATCAGGGCGATGCGGCGTACACCGGGATCAGCATCGTGTAGGTGCGACAGCAGAATATTGATTTCTGTATCAAAGGCGTTCGTCATAGAGTGATTCGTGGTGTTGTAAAAGTCTCTGAGTGGCGCTTGCCGGGAAGATTCAGAAAGGCCGGGTGTGGCTGCCTGTTTTCTTCATGACGCAACAGGTCGAAACAGTGACGCTTGAGACGGGCGAACCGTGTGTTCGTCATTAACTGCGTGCTCCGCGGGCGCGGGAAGTCGAGATTCAGCTCTTCCAGGATACGACCGGGCCGCGGGCTCATCACCAGTACGCGGTCGGCGAGAAATAGTGCTTCATCGATATCGTGGGTGACGAATACGACGGTAGTGCAGATATGGTTCCACAGATGGAGCAGCAGTTCCTGCATATTGAGGCGTGTCTGCGCGTCGAGGGCACCGAAGGGTTCATCCATCAGGAGCAGGCGCGGCTGGTTGATCAGCACGCGAGCAATCTCGACGCGCTGCTGCATGCCTCCGGAGAGTTGGCTGGGCCAGCATTGGGTGACATCGCCGAGTCCTACCAGATCAAGGATCTCTCGTGCCTGTCGGTGACGATCGGCTTTGTTGGTGCCGCGCATCTTGAGCCCGAAAGCGACATTATCAAGCACGTTGCGCCAGGGCAGCAATGTAGGATGCTGGAATACCAAGCCCCGCTCCGGTGAAGGGCCGTCGATAGTGCGGTCGTCGACCAGCAGGGTGCCGCTGCTGTGGCGCAGGTGACCGGCGAGCATGCCCAGTAACGTCGATTTGCCACAACCGGAAGGGCCGAGGATGCAGATGAATTCGCCGGGTGTGACGGTGAAACTGAGGTCATGCAACGCTTCAAGGCGATTCTTCTCTTCGCCCAGATACAGCGACAGGTGTTCAATATCGATGCGGCCGGATAGTTCACGGGTAGTCATGCGGTTTTTCCTTGTGTGCGGTACCAGGGGGTGGCGAGAGCACCGAGGTGCTTTACCAGGGCGCTGCTGCCCATGCCGAGCAGGCCGATCAGCAGCATGCCGACGACGACGTCGGGATAGTTCTGGATCACGTAGGATTCCCAAGTGTAGTAGCCGATGCCGAACTGGCCCGAGATCATCTCAGCGGTAACCAGGCAAAACCAGGAGGTCCCCATGCCGATAGCAAGACCGGTGACGATACTGGGTGCCGCACCCGGCAGGATCACTTCGCGCAGAATCGCTGCCGGTTTTGCACCGAGGCTGTGTGCCGAAGCGATCAGGCGTTTGTCGATTGCTTCCACCCCGTGGATGGTGTTGAGCAGAATGGGAAACAGGGCACCGGTAAAAGTGATAAAAATCATCGATAATTCCGATGATGGAAACATCAGAATCGCCAGAGGAATCCAGGCTACTGCAGGTATCGGCCGTAACAATTCCAGCGGTGGTAACAACAGATCTTCGGCACGGTGCCAGCGACCGATGGCCAGGCCCAGCGCCATACCCACCAGCGCTGCCATCAGATAGCCGCTGAAAACACGGCTGAGGCTGCTGCTCAGATGTTGCAGCAGTTTATTCGACTGCAGTAGTGCCCATGCTGCTTCCAGCACTGACATGGGTGTGGGCACGTGTTCGAAGGTAATCAGGTCGAATGTGAGGTGATGCGTTGATGCGATCTGCCAGAACAGCAGGCAGGCGGCCACCGAGGCGAAGCGCAGGGCCCAGCGGCAGGTGAGGGGGTAATTTGCACGCATGGTTTTAGTGTTCCACCAGTTGCCGGTTCACGTCCGCGAAATCGTATACTTTACCGCCGTTGGCATCTGCAAACCTGTCGGCATGGCCTTTCAGGAGGAAGGCATTCAGTTTGCCATCTGCGCTGCGTACAAACCAGGCATGGTGGGCCAGCAGCTTGATGCCGGTATCGGCAGCATGAGCGTAGATTGCACGGATATTCGCACCATTGCGTTCCAGTTCGCTGAGCGAGTTCAGTGCTGCCTCGGGTGAGGCGTAGTGGCGCACCTTTTTCTCACCGCGTACCCAGATCTGTGCCAGCCGCTTGAAATCAGTGATCGGTTTGCCAGTCTCCGCATCTTTCGCCTGCAAGGGAAGCGGCGCATAGTCTCGAAGCTGCTTCTCATAGTCCAGTCCGGCCTCTTTAAAGGCGGTACGGATGAAACGATCATCGATGAAACGGTCGGTGTCCAGGCTGTGATCAGTGCGCTTGAGCAGTTTCAGTGTCTCGATCGATGTGGCCACGGCCTGCCGATACTCTGGTTTCCAACTCAGATCTCGGGTTTGCAATCCGAGCGGGCCGTGGAACAGATAATTTACCTCGGCTTCGATGCCTGATACCTGTTCGATCAGTTCACTGTATTTTTCCGGTTCAGCGGAGATCAGGCTGTTGGCTTCCAGCACGGTGCGCAGGTAGGCGACGATGATTTCCGGGTATTTTTCCGCATAGACTGAATTGACCAGTACGCCGTGAAGAGTAGGTGCGTTGGTTTCTGATCCGTCTAAAATCTTGCGTGCGAAGCCACGATTCGGGAACAGTTCAGCAAAGGGTACAAAATCAGCGTGGGCATCAATACGGTTGCTGCGCAGCATGGAACCGGCAATTTCCGGTGACTGGGCGATAATGCGTACATCTTTCTCTGGATCCCAGCCTTGTGTCCGGATTGCTCGCAGCAACATACCGTGGGCGGTCGATGCAAACGGTACCGAGATAGTCTTGCCCTTGAGCTCCGATAATGATTGTACCGATGAAGCAGCTGGGACCACGATACCATTGCCACTACCAAATGTGCTGCCCGACAGTACACTGATGAACAGGCTGCGCTTGCCGGCGTCGAGGTGGGCGATACCGTTGAACGAACCGGGAAAATCCGCCATCACACCAATATCCAGCTTGCCAGCTACCATTTCATTGGTCAGTGGTGCGCCGCTGGTGAAATTTTTCCATTCGACCTGATAGTTCACGTTTTTATATTTGCCATCGTGCGGCAGGTATTTTTCCAGCAGCTTTTCCTCACGGATGACGAGCCCGCTAGCGGCGCAGTTGATTGTTGTATCCTGGGTACCGATGGCAATGCGAATGGTTTCGGCGTGTGCCATCGTCACGCCAAGTGTCAGCATCAGGCCGGTAAATACGGAGCAAAAGGGCGTGGACCAGTAATGGGACTGTTTCATGGTTTTCTCCTGAGCATTTTTGTTCCTGTCATTTTTCGCTGTAGCACTGTTTCCGTTTCAGCGCAGCAGATAGGGAATATCCACCTTCACGGCACCGGTCGGGCAGTCGGTTTCGCATGGCATGCAGTACCAGCATTCATCGAATTGCATGAAAGCTTTTTGCGTTACCGGATTAATGGCGAGCAGATCGAGAGGGCAGACCTCGACACAGACATTGCAGCCTTTATGGGCGATGCATTTTTCCTCATCAATAGTTACGGGTGCGTTCGAGCGCGCGAAAATATCGTGGGGACGATAACTCATGATTTACTCCTTAGCTAATTGCATGCGAGGCGATGCGCAGCCTGCTGTAAGCGCCGCGCTCATCGTTGTCGAGAGGGATCAGATAGGGCTCCACGTCACGCTTGAAGTTGGTCATGGCGCCGCGGCTGTCTTTTTTCAGGTGTGTGTGGCAAAACCATTCGGCATCGTTGCGCTGCGGGTGATCAACGCGGTAGTGGTAGAGACCCCAGCGACTCTCGCGCCGGAATAGCGACGCACGTGCAGCCATTTCGGCACAATCACGGATCGCGTGAACTTCAAGTGCCCGCATTAATTCGTGCGGATTGTGCGCCTTCAGTTGATCGAGATCGTCGCTGATTTCCGCGAAACGCTGCAGGCCGATCTCCATCTTTCGCGTTACCTTCGGTGGCTGCAGATAGTCGTTGACGAAACGGCGTAGCTTGTACTCAACTTGTGCCGGCGCCAGGCCGTTGTCGCGTTGTAAAGGTGCCCGGATGCGAGTGTATTCCCGTTCGGCCTGTTCGATGTCGAGGGTACTGAAGTCGCGGTCAGCAACGAAATCGGCGGCATTTTCACCCGCGAACCAGCCATAGGTGAAGGCCCCCAGCATATAATTGTGCGGTACCGCGGCCATGTCACCGGCGGCATAGAGGCCGGGTACCGTTGTTTCGGCGCGCTCGTTGACCCATACGCCTGATGCGCTATGACCGCTGCAGAATCCGATCTCGGAGATGTGCATCTCGACCATGTCATGGCGGTAGTCAGTATCTCGGTGGGCGTGAAAGCGACCGCGGCTCGGGCGTTCGTTGCTGTGCAGGATGTGTTCGATAGTCTGGATCGTTTCCTCGGCCAGATGGTCGAGTTTCAGGAACACCGGGCCGTTACCACCTTGCAGTTCTTGATAGAACTCCCACATCATCTGCCCGCTCCAGTAGTCGCATTCAATGAAGCGTTGGCCACGGTTGTTGGCAGTATAGCCACCGAGTGGTCCGGTGACGTAGGCGCAAGCCGGACCATTGTAATCTTTGATCAGCGGATTGATTTGGAAGCATTCGAGATTGGCCAGCTCGGCGCCGGCGTGATACGCCATCGCATAGCCGTCACCGGCATTAGTGGGGTTCTCATAGGTGCCCATCAGGTAACCCGACGCCGGCAGGCCGAGACGACCAGCGGCACCGCAGCAGAGAATCACCGCTTTGGCACGGATCAGATGAATATCACCGTTGCGGCAATCGAAGCCGATCACACCATTGATGCTGCCGTTTGCGGCGATCAGCAGTCGCGTGGTGACAATGCGGTTGCTGATCGCGATGCGCGACCGTTTTAGCTGGCGGTAGAGCACTTTCTTGATGTCGTGCCCTTGCGGCATGGGCAACACGTAGCTGCCCATGTGGTGTACTTTTTTCACAGCGTAGTCACCAGTTTCGTCTTTCTCAAACTTGACGCCCCAGCGGTCGAGCTGCTCGATCGTGGCAAAGCTATGCTTCGCATAAGCATAGACTGTCGCCTGGTTGACGATACCATCATTGGCGATAGTGATTTCCTTGGTGTACTGTTCTGGCGTTGCGTGGCCGGGAATGATAGCGTTGTTAAGGCCATCCATGCCCATACTGATGGCACCGCTGCGCTTGACGTTGGCTTTGTCGATCAGCAGTATGTTCAACGCCGGGTTACGCTCTTTCGCCTTGATCGCTGCCATCGGGCCGGCAGTACCGCCGCCGACCACGACGATGTCATAGTTATGTTCGTGAATTATACTGTTCATGTGGAACTCCGCCGTTCACGGTCGATACGAAGCTGGTACTGGAAGGCATCGCCACGGTAGTAAAGATGTTCGAAATCGATCGGTGTGCCGTTGGTGTCGTAGGTCAGGCGTTCGATACGCATGACCGGCGATTTTTCCTTGATGGGCAGCATGTGGACCAGATCACCCTCCGCCAGTACCGCGTTAATGGTGAGATCGGCGTGGCCGAGCGGGATACCGCAGTCGTTCTCGAGGATCAGGAAGATATCGCGCGTCATCA
This sequence comes from Nitrosomonas sp., assembly GCF_040256045.1. Lineage (GTDB taxonomy): Bacteria > Pseudomonadota > Gammaproteobacteria > Burkholderiales > Nitrosomonadaceae > Nitrosomonas. The sequence continues at coordinate 24,897 of NZ_JBDZWD010000025.1, read as the reverse complement.
GATCAGCTTTTTTCAGCTTGATACCGATTTCCTGCGGCAACCAGGTGATTTCCAATGATATCGGTTCGCGGTTGATTAGCCGTACCCGCTTGATTTCGGTGATTTTGCAGCGATCTGTCAGGTGCAGTTTTTCTGCTACTGTTTTCGATGCAGTGATGTATTTGAAGCTGTGAAGTTGGTTAGTCACTTCGAAACCATGTTGCGACAGCGATTCTGCCAGTCCCTGTAGCGTGGTTACGTTCTGAAAGGCCTTGGGCTGAGTAACGAAGGTGCCTTTACCATGCCGTTTGTAGATCAATCCTTCTTTTTGAAGGTCGTTGAGGGCCTGGCGTACGGTGATACGGCTGATACTCAAGTATCGCATCAATCCATTTTCGGAAGGCAGGCGACTCAAGGGAGGATAGGTTCCGTCGAGAATGCGCTCGCGCAGCAGCTTCCAAAGCTGTGTATAGAGCGGTATCCCGGAATGTGGAGCCAACTGCATTTTCTTTGTCTGTGCCATCTGATAGATTTTTTTCTTACTTGTTATAACAAGTGTCAAAATTGTAGGTTGATGCCGGAAGAGAAAGAACCAATTTTTATTGATAAGTATTTCAGCTGGAAGAATAAGGAGTGTCCATGCGCTTGGGTCCTGTGCTACAAGTGGTACTGGATTTGAGTGCGAATTTCCGTCATCTTGGCATCGCGCCGGTCAGCCCCGATGAGACCGACCCTCAACCTCAGACTGAGCCTTTCCAGCGAACCAGAGAAACGATAGATGATGTCGATGTCGGTTTCGCGAGTATCGTTAGCACCTTTACGCTGATAGCTGGCGTAACTCAACGCAGCAGATGTCCAGTTACTGAGGTTTACTTCCAGCCCTATCTTGTAGGCGTTGCCGGGTGTGCTGTTTTCCATAGTTTGTACCATTGAGTTGGTAAAGATGGGGCCGGTGGAGAAGGTGAAAGGTGACAGGAGTCCGCCGTGGTTGAACGCATTGTGGTCGTTCCTTACATAATTCCAAGCCGCATAGAGTGTAGCGAAACCTTTGTTGAGTGAGGTACGTAGTCCGCCAATATTAGTATTGATTTTTCCGAGTATTGAATCTCCGTGGTTTCGTTCATGGATCAGTTGTGCGGCGATGTGGTAAGTGTTATTACGCTGAATACTAAAGCTGCGATCGACTTGGAAATACATCAGGTGGAATTGCTCAGGGATCAGATACCACCATCCCCGCAGTGCAGTAGTGTTTATCTCGTAATCAGCACCGGCGGCCCATACCCCACGTCCGGGTGCACCGGTGTTCTGGAAGCGATTCGCCGAGAATTCCACGATATCTGAAAACCGGTCATCGGGGCGTCCTTTGATCCGATCCAGATAGAGTGCATTCAAGGTCAGTCCGTTTCGATTTTTTCTGGTATAGGCTACTCCCTCGTAAGCAATGGGGACCATGAATGCGTCGCTTGGATTGGCGAACGGCGTATTGATCAGTTGCCTGCCGGCACGCAGCAGATTGGATGTATTCTCGTATTGCAAATAGGCCTGTCCGAGGATGCGGATGTTCTCAGAAAAATTGGGATTATTTCTGGCCGAGTTGCTGCTTCGAGTTCCTAGATCATCTGAGATATAGAGAGCACCCGCAGCGGAGAAATTTCGGAAGAAACCGGTTCTGACCTGTAGATTCATGCCTGTGGCGAAGGCGGAGGTATCTGGTATCGTTCTGAAATTCCTATAATTGTGGTAGGCACGGAGTTCTACGTTGATGCTTCCTTCCCGGAATACGGATTGAAAATTGTTTTCTGCGGCTGCTCCAAGTGCGATTCCACTGAGAATGGCAGCGATGCAATTGGCATAAAATATACGCTCTTTCCTCATGTTGTTTCACCTGTTTCTGCGACTTGTTATGACAAGTTGGTGAATCTAAGGGGATGCCAGTGATAAAAGAACCAATTTTTACTGATAAGTATTTTTCATAAATGAATAAGCTGTGTGGATCTCGGATTTGTGCTGATACTTCCAAGGGATGTTATCGCATCCAGCGTGGATCCCAGTTCGAGATCAACGTTGAAGCAGTAACTGGCAATAGTATTTTCTGGTGCATATATATCGCAGCTTCTCGACGAAACAGAGGGCTGACTTTACCGATATCGTGACTGGCTTCTGGGAGGAGTGAAGCGGGTGGGAATAGATACACCTCAAACGATTCCGGCGGCGCCGAATCAGTACCTGCTTTACCTTACGATTTGGCGTACTTGCTGACCGCTCGACCTGTCTGGATCATTCCAATCCTTCCATGCGTATGCTGAATTTCGCTCGTTACTTTGGATAAGCAGGTTGAGCAGGTGGATCTACTATTCCCGTGTTTCTATGTTGAGGCTAACTGCCTGTTTTTATTGGGCGAGTGACCCATATTCAGGGCTTGAGTAGGTATGGTTGTAGCGTCTGTGATGTAGTCAATATCATTCTGACTGAAGATATAGATTTTTGGTACAGTGCCCGGTTACCCGGGTAGATGAGGATTGAATAAATATTATTCCAATTCTAAATCAAAACTTACTTTGTCGGCTTCCCTTTGCCGTATTGTTCATACTGTCTGCGGCTCGCCTTCTCGTCATTTTTGATTTGGAAATAGAATTACCTATTACACAGTCCGGATTCCCTGCCTCATGTTTTGCACCATGCGCAGTACATAGCGCCATTCGCTTTTATCCCAGGGGGTGAAGCGCGGTAGCTGGAACATATCACTATCCTGTCGGGCAGTTCCCCATGCAGTTGAAACAGCCGCCTCAAATCCGGCATCCTTGATCATTCTGACATGTGTAGACAAGTAATCTTTTCCCGGTTTGCCGTTCGGGTAGGCGAACAGGCGCAAGGGGGTACCTGTGATGGCTTCGAGTTTTGCCTTGCCTTCTGCTATTTCGGTGCGTGCGGCATCATCATCGATACTCGCGAGAATCGGATGGGTGAGGGTGTGACCGCCTATTTCCATGCCTGCATCGTGCAGTTGCCGGACTTGCGCCGAGGTCATCATGAGATTGTCCGGCAGGTCGGCGGCGATAACGGTACTGAGTTTGTCCACTTGGGAGGCTCGTGCCTCATGGGGCAGGTATTTCAGTTTGTCGATCAGCAGATTCAGGGTTTCCCGCCTTTGTTCAAGTGTGGCGATGCCGTGGTTTCCCAAACCGATTGCATTCAAATCCAATTTGTCTCCTTTAGCCCGGCGTACCGATTCGATGACGGTATCGTTCCACATTCTTCCCCCATCGAGAAAACCGGAAGCGATGAAGAATGTTGCAGTTACGCCCTGTTTCTGCAGAATAGGAAGTGCAATTTCAGCATTATCCGTATAGCCGTCATCAAACGTGATGCAGGCGGCACGGCCGGGCAGGGTACCGTTGCGTAGCTTATTGACTGCTTCAGATAAAGGCAGGATAGTGAAGTTGTTGGTCAGATAGTTCAATCCCTTTTCGAACTGTGCGATTCCGCCTTCTCCCGTCAGCAGATCCGGTTCCGGCAGAACGCGATGGTAAATGACGATGGATAACTTTGCGTTTTTACCGGCAGGAGAAAACAGGGAAGGCAGTATTTTCATGGGAGCAGTATTTGGGGTTTGATCTGGTTCTGGAAAAACAAGGATACTGAGTGGATGAATATCACCAGATCGGTGTCAGTAGGTCGTTTTTCCATGTTATTTGGAAAAAATGATCCAATCTCTACAATATCTCGGGTGTCATCACTGCGCGCAGGATGACACTTTCCCGTTCATCTTTTTGTTTGTAGCTGAACCACCAGATCGAACCTTTTCGCACAGAGAAGCCGGTTTCATCTCCTTTCAGCAGGAGAGAGGCAATTTTGCCAAGAGTTGGTTGGTGCCCCACTACCAGTACCGTGCCTTCTTCTTCCGGCCAGGCAATTGTATTGAGTATTCTGTAGGGAGTAGTGCTCGTTCCTATCTGGTCGCTGGTCTCAAAATGGCTGGTCAGTGCCAAGGCGGTTTGCTGTGTACGCGTAGCGGGGCTGACGATGATGCGCGTATCCTTTGGTAATTTGGGTTCAAGCCAGCGGGCCATTTTTTGCGCCTGTTTCAAACCTTTCTCGGTCAGCTTGCGGGTGGCATCGGGAATGCTGTCTTCCGCTTCGGCATGGCGCCATAAAATCAGATCCAAATGTTGCTCCTTATCTTGATAAAAACTGTCAGTGTTACTTGCTGTGGGATTATGTTCAGATAATGATCCCGAACAGGGTGCCGGTAAGTGCGGTGAATGCCATGGCGAGCGCTCCCCAGAAAACGACGCGCGCAGCTCCTGTCAATATGTTTGCTTTTCCAAGATGGGCTGCCAATGCTCCCAGAGCAGTAAGTGAAAGCAGGGAGGAAGCCGCTACGGCCGGAATGATATGGGTTGCGGGTGCGATAATGGTTGCTGCGAGGGGCATCGATGCACCGAGGATGAACATACCTGCAGAAGTGAAGGCAGCCTGGACGGGTTTTGCATTGACTCGTTCGTGCAGACCGAGTTCGTCCCTGAGATGGGCATCGAGTGCATCGTGAGCCATGAGCTCCCGGGCAACTTGGGCGGCCAGTTCGGGTTGAAGTCCTCTTTTTATATAGATGTCCGTGAGCTCCTGCAGCTCGAAATCGATATACTTCTCAAGATGGTACTGCTCGAGGGCAACATCTGCTTTTTCTGTATCTGATTGAGAGCTTACGGAAACATATTCTCCTGCAGCCATCGACATGGCACCGGCAACGACACCGGCTACACCTGCAAGGAGGATGTCATCCGCAGCAGCGTGAGCAGAAGCTACTCCGATAATCAGACTGGCAGTGGAAACGATTCCATCATTGGCACCCAGTACTGCTGCCCGTAACCAGCCGGTACGGTGTGAATAGTGGTTGTTGTCATGCGTCATCGTTTGCATCTGTCCTTACTTCAGAATGGTTTTCAGCCAGCGGGAAATATCGATCAGCTCCTGATCGCATACAGTATGTTCCATCGGATATTCATGCCAGGTCACCGGGTAGTGGTATTCACGCAACTGTTGCAGTGAGGTATGCGCCAATTCAATCGGGACGATGGAGTCGGCGCGGCCATGGGCCATGAATATAGGAGTTATCCTGTTGGTGATATGTGCTTCCCGTTCAATCTTATGAGCGAGCGGGAGATAGCCTGACAAGGCGATGATACCAGCCAGCCTGTCCGGGTGGCGCAATCCCGTGTACAGGGCTATGGCGGCGCCTTGTGAAAATCCAGCTAGGATGAGGTGGTCAGGCCCGATACCCCGGCGTTCTTCATGTTCGATCAGTTCCACGATTGCGTGCTGGGATCTGCGTATTCCGGTTTCATCTTCCTGCTCGATGAAATCAGTATGCTGGATGTCGTACCAGGCCCGCATGGTGTATCCGCTATTGATGGTGACAGGCTGTTGAGGAGCATGCGGAAATAGAAAGCGGATCGGGATTGCGGGTAAATCGAGCGCTTGTACAACAGGTACAAAATCGTTGCCATCAGCGCCCAGTCCATGCATCCATAAAATGGTATATTTCGGATTCGATCCGGTTGTAATGTCGATTGCGGAAAGCTGAAGCGGACTGTCTGGCATGGGGGTGTTTTGGGAATTGACGAAGTTGGCCGGTAGCGATAAATTTGTTGGGTTCTATACTATCATTGATGAGGAGTTGTATGAAACGCAGGAGTTTTTTCAAGCTAGTCGGGTCAAGTGCTGCAGCTGCTGCTTTATTTCCAGCTGTTGCGCGTGCGTCTGCGTTGTCCCCAAACCGGAAGTGGCGCAGCTATCAATTAACGTACCAAGTTACTCTGCCCGCATCTGGCAAGGTTGCAAAACTATGGCTGCCGCTGCCGGACGCGAGTGATACTGTTTACCAGTTCACTCAGGGAAATAACTGGAGCGGGAAAGCTACTGCTTCAGCCTTTTACATGCTGCCGGGTACCCAGTCACCGGTATTTTTTGCTCTCTGGCAAAAAGGGGAGGAGCGTACAGTTAAGGTAAGCAGCATCGTCAAGACTGCTGACCGTAGTGTTGATCTGTCTTCTTACCAGGCACCTGCTAAAGTTTCGATTCCTCAGAATATGAAACGCTATTTGCAACCCACCCGGCATATTCCCTTGGATGATGTCGTGAAAAAAACAGCGCATTCTGTGACCGGTCAGGCAAATGCACGCACCCCTTTGCAGCAGGCACGTGCTATTTATGACTGGGTAATCGATAATGTGGCCTATGATACCAATGGGCGTGGTCAAGGTAGTGGAGATCTTCGGAGCCTGCTTTCCAGAAAGGAGAATCTCAGCGGAAAATGTGCGGATATTCATACGCTGTTTGTAGGTATGGCACGTGCTTGCGGTATTCCTGCCAGAATTCAGTATGGAATTCGTATCGATGATTCGATATTGAACAAAAATCTGGGTAAGTCGGGCGATATCAGTACTTCTCAGCATTGTCAGGCAGAATTTTATCTTTCCGGATTGGGCTGGGTACCGGTAAACCCATCCGATGTGGCCAGAGTTATGGCAGCAGAATCGTTACCCCGCGACCATGATTCGATCAGTCAGCTGAGGGAAAAGCTGTTTGGTTCCTGGGAGATGAACTGGGTGGCATTCAATGAAAGAGAGGATGTTGACCTCGGTACCACTAAAGCGAGTGCCGCCATCAGCAAGCTGCCGTTTTTCAGCTACCCTCATGCGGAAATCGATGGGCGCCAGCAGAACAGCCTGGAGCCTGAATCATTTTCTTATAAGATTGTTTCTGCAGCACTGGTAGGGACCGGTGCCAAGCTGTAACCCGAATATTAACCTGATAATCACCTTACCTGACGGGTGATTGTCAGGCATTGGTAAAAAGCTGCTCTATATTGTATTGAATAAATTACGGTTGTTACCGGGATCGGGAAAAGAGCATCATAGCGGGCAGCTGTTTATGTCAACAGACAGATAGCGTGTGGTAGTTTCTCTTAGTCATTTGAGAAACGTCCTTCCGTTACCTCGCGAATAATACCGGCGCGAATCGTAAAATCACCAAAATGCTCATCAGGCAGCCGCTCTGTTGCATAGCGGCCGAGTACTTCATCAAGCGCTTCAAGGATTGTCGGTTCACCGATATTTTCGCGGTAAAGGCGATTAAGGCGCTGACCGTGGAAACCACCACCCAGGTAAAGGTTGTATTTGCCCGGTGCACGGCCGGTAAGTCCAATTTCCGCAATGAAAGGGCGACTGCACCCGTTGGGACATCCCGTCATTCTGAGTGTAATCGGTTCATTGTGCAGGTTGTACCGAGTAAGGATTCCCTCGATCTTCGTAATCAGATCGGGCAGATAACGTTCGCTGTCAGCCATTGCCAGGCCGCAGGTTGGCAGGGCAACACATGCCATTGAATTCAGACGCAGTACACTGCGTTCATTAAAGGCGATTAATCCTGTTTCCCTTAGTAATGCTTCTATCTCAGGTTTGTCAGCCGTGGCAATGTTGGCAATCATGAGATTCTGGTTGGGAGTCAGGCGAAAATGTCCTTTGTGAACATGTGCAATCCGCGCAATTTTATCAAGCATATCGCGGTTTAAGCGGCCGTTCTCGATAAACAGTGTGAAGTGATGAGATCCATCATCCGATTCAATCCACCCGTAGATATCCGCATTGGAGGTAAAATCATAGGGGCGTGCCGATTCGAGCGGCCCGGCGCGATCTTCAATGGCAAGTTTGATCCAGTCCAGTCCTTTATCGTCGACCGTGTATTTAAAGCGGGCACGTGACCGATCGGCACGATTGCCATAGTCACGCTGGACACTCATCACAGCATCGGTAACAGAAATAAGTCTGTCCGGTGTAATGAAACCGATGACTGATGCGGTACGAGGATAGGTACGCGGCGCCTTGTCAGTACGCCCCATTCCACCACCGATTGCAACATTGAAACCTGCTATTTTCCCGTCTTCACCAATGATTGCGATATAACCCAGATCCTGCGCATAAATATCAATATCATTATTGGGTGGAATCACGAATCCGATTTTGAATTTACGAGGCATATAGGTTTGCCCATAGAATGGCTCTTCCGGTTCGGATGAAGCAATCCGCTTTTCGCCATACCAGATCTCATGATAAGCCCGGGTTTTGGGAATGACGTGATCACTTACGGTTTTTGCCAGTGCTGCAAGTTCTGCCTGCAGAGCTGGAAATTGAGGGTTGACAGTCGCCATTACCCCGCGTGAATCATCTCCACATGCAGCTACTGTATCGAGCAATACTTCGTGAAGACCACGGATCACAGGAACGATATTCTGCTTGAGCACCCAGTGAAACTGGAAAGTTTGTCGGGTAGTCATGCGCAATGTTTCATTGCCGTGCGCACAGGCCAGGTCTGAAATTTTCAACCAGCGTTCAGTCGTACAGATGCCTCCCGGCAAGCGTACACGAATCATGAACTGAAAAGCGGGTTCCAGTTTCTGGCGGCGGCGCTCATCACGAACTTCACGATCGTCTTGTTCATAAATACCGTGAAACTTCATCAACTTGATATCGTTGCCGGGCACAGCGGATGTAATTCGATCCAACAAACCAAGTGCGATTGTGCCACGCAGATAGTCACTTTCAGCCTTAAGTGATTCATCCGGACTTAGCCGTTCAAGCGGTTGGGATATATCGCAACTGCGATCAGTTGGGGGAAGGGTATTTGCCATTTGTATTCTCAATAAACATCGCGCTGATAGCGCCCATCGCGTTGCAAATCGCGAAGATATTCTTCTGCTTCTTCACGTTGAACGCTTGCCTGTTCTTCAATAACGGTGACCAGTATGTTATGAACATCGGGTGCCATGTGCGAAGCATCGCCACATAAGTAAATATAGGCACCTTCTTCCAGCCAGGCATAGACATCGTGCGCATGCTCATAGATGCGATGCTGTACATACACCTTCTCTGCTCCGTCACGTGAGAAGGCGACTTCCATTTTTGTTAAGACACCATTCTTCAGCCAGTCCTGCCATTCGGTCTGATAAAGAAAATCGGTACGGAAATTACGTTCACCGAAAAACATCCAAGAGCGGCCACCGCCATTTGCTTCACGCTCCTGCATGAAGGCACGATAGGGTGCCACACCGGTCCCGGCACCGATCATGATGATCGGCTCGCCGTTGGATGGTAATCGGAAGTGAGGGTTACTCTGGATATAAACCGGTAATACGGAATCAGCTACGGCCCGATCTGCGAGATGACCGGAGGCGACACCTGAGCGAGGTTCCCCATGCAGCTTATAGCGCACTGGCGCAACAGTGATATGTGCCTCATCAGGACAGATCGACAAACTGGAGGCAATGGAATAGAGGCGCGGCTGCAATGGGCGCAGTCCGTCCACAAAACGCTGCGGATCAAGGCCCTTGAGTGGATAGGCGCGAATGATATCAATTATATGATTATCATGAAGAAATGCTGCGCGCTTGGTATTATCCATTGCGGAAAAGATATCAGTCGTGCCGGTCAATTCTCCCCAGTGATCAAGGAAACGCAGCGTTGCTGTGGTGATTTCGAACGATTTGCCAAGTGCATCAAAGAGAGTGGTTGTCTGACCCTTTATCGTGAGTGGTGCGTCTGGATTCATGCTGAGCGCAGCCAGTAGTGCTTCAACCATTGCGGGATCGTTGTTAGTCACGATGCCTAATGCATCACCCGGTTCGTAGGTCAGGCCGGAATCAGCAAGTGAAATTTCAATATGGTGTGTTTCCCGGGTCGAGCCTCGACCAGAGAGAACAATATTGTCAATGACAGTTGCCGGGAAAGGATTTCGTTTACTATAAACTGAATTGTTAGCTTGCTGAGTACCGCCTGTTGTCTTTGATGGTGAGGCGGCTGATGATATGGCCGATGCTTGCTCGGCGGCGAGCAATGCCAGTATACCGGTACTCCATGCGGCTGCCGGGTCTTCGTAATCCACATCACAATCGACGCGTGGTTGCAGCCGTTTTGCACCCAAGGCTTCTAAACGCTCATCGAGACGTTTACCGGCACCACAAAAATGCTCATAGCTCATGTCGCCCAGTGCGAGTATGGCGTAGCGCAAGTCGGGTAGTGAGGGTGCCTTACGGCCTTCGACAAATTCAAAAAATTCCATTCCGGACTGAGGTGGATCTCCTTCGCCATGAGTGGAGGTAATAATCAGTAGATCCTGCTCTTCTTTGAGTCTGCGAACCTTGTAATCAGCTATGCCAACGAGTGTGGGATTGAGTCCTTGCTCAACGGCCAGTGTTGCCAGGCGGATCGCCAGCTCGGTACTGTTACCGGTTTCACTGATGTGAAGAATGGTAAGTGAACGAGCTGCAATGGGTTCTGCTTGTGTTACTACTGAGGGAATGCGTACATCTGGAGACTGGGAGACTGTGCCACTGTTGCGTAACAAAGCTGATCCGAGGCCAGCAAAATAGCCGCTGATCCAGTATGCATGTTCAGGTGTAAGCGAAGAGCCTAGTGCCTCGACAAGTTGCCACTGTTCCGCAGTCAGTGCGACCCCCGAGAGTTGTGATGCCATCATTTTATTCTATATTTTGGAAGTTCTTCACACGTAGAAATACGTAGAAGTAGGATATCCAGCGCGTAACTAAAATATCCTGAATATTTTGTAGGTATGGACAAATCAATTAAAAAAACCGTTTACGTCTGTTTTAGTTTTGTTGTTACATCACTCTCTAAGAGTGTGCAAGGATAGCAATTATTTTTATAATTCAAAAGAATATTAAATTAGTTATATATTGTATTTTGTTATATAAAGGACATCAGGATAGTCAGAGAAATTTATGCTGCCAATCAAATATAAAATTATAGAGATGAGCTACCCTAATTCCTGATCAGAGAATTTATTCTTCAATGACGTTGGTGCTCGCTTATTAAGCTTTCTTGTTGTGAGTGCTGCGGATTGTCAGGCAGAGTGGGTATTTCAGCGATAATATTTATATTTATGTCGCGCTGACCCCACTTTCCGGATAAATATACCGAAAATTTTAAGGGGCGAAGTCTATCAGAAAGCGGTTCGATCATCAATCCAGGCCTAGCGAGAGATTTATTTATTGCTGGTTATAGAGAGCTGTTGATTTTCGGAGTTTTTGAGTAGTTTATTAACTGTTTCCATGTCGAGATGAGCGGCGAACATCTCGATAAAATCGTAAACGTAGTGGCGAATGTAGCTGTTGCGACAGATACCGATGCGGGTAGTGCTGGGCTCAAACAGATGCGCGGCATCAATAGCCCGTAGCTTTTTATCGCGAACTGGATCAAAGGCCATCTTTGCCAGAATGCCTACACCTAAACCTATTTCTACATAGGTTTTGATTACGTCTGCGTCAAGTGCTGTCAGGACCACGTTGGGTTTCAGCCCTTTGGATTCAAATGCCTGGTTGATTTTGGAGCGGCCGGTAAAGGCGAAATCATAGGTAACGATAGTGTATTGGGCGATGGATTCAAGTGTTAACTCCTTAAGCTGGAGTAATGGATGTCGGGGTGGAACCACGATGCAGCGATTCCATTCGTAACAAGGCAGCATGACAAGTTCATCGAATAAATCGATGGCTTCAGTTGCTATAGCTAAATCGGCTTCACCAGATGAAACCCAGGTGGCTATTTCTACGGGACTTCCTTGTCGTAAGGACAGCTTGATTTTCGGGTAATGTTCGATGAAGCGCTTGATTACAGGGGGGAGTACATATCGTGCTTGTGTATGAGTAGTCGCAATAATAAATGTACCGCTTTCCTTGTCATTAAATTCATTTCCAATTTTTTTCAGATTATCCGCATCCTGCAGCATCCGTTGGGCAGTTTTCAGGATCGCAAGCCCTGGTTGTGTAATGCTGATAATGCGTTTGCCGTGACGGGTAAAAATCTCAACGCCCAGTTCTTGTTCCAGCAGCTGAATCTGTCGGCTGATTCCAGGTTGTGAAGTATGCAGAGCATTCGCTGCTTTGGATAAATTCAGCTTTTGTTTTGCAATTTCGTGAAGATATTTTAACTGCTGAAGTTTCATCTATATAAAAATAAATAATATATAATTAGTCTAATATTCTTTTAAATTATAAATATTATTGCTATGCTTGCATACATATTTAAAAAGCAGCACAACATAATGTCATCTGTGCTTTGTATCGTTTGATGTACTAAAAATAGTGCAATAGCAGTCGCATCGAGTCGGGATTGATGAGCTTATGTAGATGTTTTTGTGAATGGGTGTTTGTCAGGTAAAATAACGTCCTATTAATATGGGTAAGCAGGCATTGCAGCAAAAAGTTGAGCAGTTACACAGTTTGTTAAGCGATATTCAGCGGGATTATTCTCCTTCGGTGTTTGCCAGTAGTTTTGGTGCTGAGGATATGGTGCTGACAGATATGATTGCACGCCATTATCCTGGAGTTGGTATGTTCACCCTGGATACCGGACGTCTGCCAGAGGAAACTTATGATCTGATGCAGAAGGTAAAAGAGCGTTATGGGGTTTCCATCCACGCTTATTTTCCTGATGCATCAGCTGTTGAGCACTATGTAGCAGAGCATGGCCCAAACGGGTTTTATGATAGTGTCGCCTTACGTAAGCGCTGTTGTTACATACGTAAGGTCGAACCTCTGAAGCGGGCGCTGGCTGGTAAAAAAGCCTGGATTACGGGGATGCGTCGCGAGCAATCGGCGACACGCGAAGAGCTGCAGTTGTCGACATACGATAGTGATCACGACTTATACAAATTTAATCCACTCTGTGACTGGACTGAAAAAGATGTATGGAACTATATCAGGCAGCACGATGTTCCCTACAATGCATTGCATGATCGCTTTTATCCCAGTATTGGTTGTGCCCCCTGTACCCGGGCGATCACACCAGGCGAAGATATTCGCTCGGGGCGGTGGTGGTGGGAAAACCCTGATTCCAAGGAATGTGGTTTGCATACCCGGAAAGTAGAAGCGTAAATCAGTATTTTAAAAACGAACAAGATGAACCAAAGGTCATATTTTACTCATCTGGATGCACTGGAAAGTGAAGCGATCCATATCATGCGGGAAGTTGCAGCAGAATGTACCAATCCTGTCCTGCTTTTTTCTGGGGGGAAAGACTCGGTCGTTTTGCTGAGACTGGCCGAGAAAGCTTTTCGTCCCAGCCGATTTCCTTTTCCGTTGATGCATATCGATACCGGCCATAATTTTCCGGAGGTAATCGAATTCCGCGATTACCGTGCCCAAGAACTGGGAGAGCGTCTGATTGTACGTAGTATGGAAGATTCCATTCAGCGTGGTCGTGTAATTTTACGATCTGGAAATCAGAGTCGTAATCCTTTTCAGTCGATCACACTGCTGGATGCAATCGAGGAATTCGGATTTGATGCCTGTATTGGTGGTGCTCGCAGAGATGAAGAAAAAGCGCGGGCTAAGGAACGCATCTTCTCATTCCGTGACGAATTCGGTCAGTGGGATCCGAAAAACCAGCGTCCGGAATTATGGAGCCTCTACAATACCCGGACACATCCCGGGGAGAATATCCGGGTTTTTCCGATCAGTAACTGGACGGAACTGGATATATGGGAATATATCGGGTGGGAGCAGCTTGAAATTCCATCAATTTATTTCGCACACGAAAGAGAAGTGATTGTACGGGATAACGGCCTGTTACCGATATCGTATCTGGTACAACCCAAAGCAGGTGAGCATGTACAAAACATGATGGTTCGGTTTCGTACTGTCGGTGATATGAGTTGTACCTGTCCGGTTGCTTCTCATGCCAAAAATGTTGAAGAGATCATTGCAGAAACAGCACTGACGCGAATTACTGAACGAGGTGCAACACGTATGGATGATCAGACTTCAGAAGCATCAATGGAATTGCGGAAGCGGGAAGGCTATTTTTAGAGTAGCGCTGAAGCAACTTCGGTATTATTTTTTATCTTCATAGGTTTTCTGAGACATGTCTGTCGTTGAAAATGTTGGCCTCGAGCATGCCGAGTTACTTCGATTTATTACCGCCGGAAGTGTGGATGATGGTAAAAGTACCCTGATCGGGCGCTTATTACATGATTCCAAATCAATCTTCGAGGATCAACTGAATGCCATTGCGAAGACCTCCAATAAGCGGGGAATGGAGAAAGTAGATCTTTCACTCCTTACTGATGGTTTGCAGGCGGAACGGGAGCAGGGAATCACCATCGATGTAGCCTATCGTTACTTCACTACCCCAAAACGCAAGTTTATTATTGCTGATACGCCTGGCCACGAGCAATATACCCGTAATATGGTAACAGGCGCCTCTACTGCCAATCTTGCAATTATCCTGATAGACGCGCGCAAAGGTGTTCTGACACAATCCCGGAGACATGCTTATCTTGCCAGTCTGGTAGGTATTCCCCATTTGGTGGTGGCAGTCAATAAGATGGATCTGGTTGGTTATTCTCAGGATGTCTTCAATCAGATTCGCACCGAATTCTCCGCATTTTTGCAAGGGTTGGGTTCGCGTTCCGTTGAATATATTCCGATGTCCGCATTAGTGGGGGATATGGTCGTGGAACGCGGTGACAACCTGGGCTGGTATTCGGGTCAACCCTTGTTGGACTATCTGGAAACCATTGATATAAAGCATGATGTCAATACGCACGATTTTCGTTTTCCGGTACAGTGGGTTTCCCGTCCGCAAACGGAAGCCATGCATGATTTCCGTGGTTATATGGGAAGAATTGAATCCGGCTCCGTACATGTGGGAGATACCGTAACGGTACTGCCGTCTGGTTTGACTTCGCGTATCAAAGAAATCCTTTTCTATAATGGCACTCTGGAAACGGCATTTGCCCCGCAGTCGGTTACATTGACGATTGAAGATCATCTGGATATTTCACGGGGGGATATGCTGGTCAATGGGGGAGAGCCACCGCGAGTTACCAAAGAATTCGATGCCATACTTTGCTGGTTATCAGAGCAATCATTCGACCCTGGCCGCAAATATATCGTTAAACACACTACGCACATGATCAAAGGTCTGATCGCTCGTATCGATTATCGGGTCGATATCAATACGATGAATCATGAGGTGATTGATACTCTTACAATGAACGATATCGCCCGGATTGGAATAAAAGTACAGCAACCGCTTGTCATTGATGCTTATACCCAAAACCGCGGAACCGGCTGTTTTATTTTGATCGATGAGGTCAGTAATAATACTGTTGCTGCCGGAATGATTTGCTGAGTCATTGATTGCTCTGATCGGCACAAGGCTTCACTTCAATCTGTTGTTTCCATATTCATATCTGAAAAATATCCCTTAACTGATAAAAATATGATTGATTCTCGATCAGTACTTACCACTTCTCCAACGGCTGCCGTTACGGCACTCGCTCTTGAATTTGGTATATCTTTTCCTGAATTATACGAACGAGCCGGCTTGATCAAACTCGATCAGATATTCCTGAATTTCCTCAAGGAAGGTAATCCTACGTTACATGATCATCTGATTCAGGCTCGTCAGAACCCGGAACTGCTGGCCCGGAAAGATGAATCTGCTTTATTGATTGAAGTTGCACCCTGGCTGGAAGATTTCATTGCGACGCTATTTGGTATTAAAGCTGAGGTCAGTGCACTGGCTGCACGTCATCATGAACTCGCCCCCCTTTATTTTTGTAAGCGTCAGTTTGTACAGCGGCGTGCCAAAACCAAGGTAAGTGACGAAGTATTGCAAACATTGAACGGATCAGTACTTGAACAGAAACTGGTTGAAGAGTTTGATCAACCTTTTTCAGAACTGGTTTTTGCATCATACGTTGCGCGCTGGATGGAAGATGAAGTCAATCACGCGGCTCAGCTCGAACTCGCACTGCATTATGCTGCCTGGGCACTGCGCACACCTGAAGGGCAGGCACATACCCGTCAGGGCATTTTGTTCAAATCTCCGCACAAGCTGGATTTTCAGCATTTGTTATCCCTGGTGAGTGATGATCGTAATGGATATACGGTTCACAGTCTCGATCATGTTCGTTATCGGAAAGGCTTTTCACTGACGGACCAGGGAACCGATCTGACAGGTGCTTTGGATGAAGCCAATTACTGTATCTGGTGCCATGAACAGGGTAAAGATTCCTGCTCGAAAGGGTTTCCACAGAAATCGAAAGAGGTTCCTGAAGTAAAAGCTTTCAAAAAAAATGACCTGGGTGTATTACTTGCCGGCTGTCCGCTGGAAGAGCGAATCTCGGAGTTTCACAAGCTCAAGACCCAGGGTGTGGCAATTGGCAGTCTGGCCATGATCGTACTGGATAATCCAATGTGCGCAGGAACCGGGCATCGTATCTGTAACGATTGCATGAAATCGTGTATTTATCAGAAACAGGATCCCGTCAATATTCCCCAGGCAGAAACACGGACATTGAAAGATGTACTCGAGCTTCCCTGGGGGTTTGAGATTTACAGCCTGTTGACACGCTGGAATCCTCTTGATTTACTCAGGCCCTATCCTAAAGCAGCAACAGGTAAAAAAGTACTGGTGGTGGGAATGGGGCCAGCGGGCTATACACTATCGCATCACCTGATGAATGACGGGCATACTGTCGTTGGCGTGGATGGATTGAAAATAGAGCCTTTATCAACCAGCCTGTCCGGAGTAAATATAAAGGGTGAACGTAGTGCCTTTACTCCAATTTTTGATGTCAAGCAATTAAGTGAAGATCTGGATGAGCGGTTACCTGCAGGGTTTGGAGGAGTGGCTGAGTATGGCATTACAGTACGCTGGAACAAGAATTTTCTTAAACTGATCCGTTTGCTGTTGGAACGGCGTTCGGAATTTGCATTATTCGGTGGTGTTCGTTTTGGTGGCACATTGACTGTCGAGGATGCATGGGATCTCGGGTTTGATCATATTGCGCTGGCAGCAGGTGCAGGGCGCCCGACTATTCTGGAGATTCCTAATGGACTGGCACGGGGTGTGCGTGCAGCTTCCGATTTCCTGATGGCACTTCAGCTGACAGGTGCTGCTCAGAGTGATTCTATCGCCAATATGCAATTACGATTGCCGGTAGTGGTGATTGGGGGTGGATTGACAGCAATCGATGCCGCAACGGAAGCATTGGCCTATTATCCGATTCAGGTGGAAAAATTCCTGCGACGTTATGAAATACTGGCTGCAGTACAGGGTGAAGCCGCGATACGAGCGAATTGGGACAGTGAAGAACGCGAAATCGCTGAAGAATTCATGAATCATGCTCGAGCTATTCGCAGTGAAAAAGCACAGGCTGCGCGGGAAGAGCGCGAACCCCGTGTTGCAGCATTGCTGCAATCATGGGGAGGCGCCATGATTGCCTATCGGAAACGTTTGATTGACAGTCCTTCCTATACCCTCAATCACGAAGAAGTAGAGAAAGCGTTGGAGGAGGGGATATATTTCGCTGAAGGTCTGACACCACTGAGAATCGATATTGATCAGTGGGAGCATGTTCAAGCTATCCGTTTTGCTGTTCAGGCAATCAATGAAGAGGGCAGCTGGTATAAAGTTAACGAGGTGACTCAACCTGCCCGGACGATCCTGGTCGCCGCAGGAACTCAGCCTAATACCGTTCTGGCGCGTGAAGATGCACATAACTTTAAACTGAATGGACGTTATTTTGCTTCCTGTGATGAGAATGGTCAGTTTATTGATGCAACTCGGGGCAACCCCAAGCCGGAAACACCTGCAGTATTGCTGAATCATTCCGACGATGGACGCTTCATCAGTTTCTTTGGTGATTTACATCCGTCTTATTCCGGCAATGTGGTCAAAGCGATGGCCAGTGCCAAACAGGGGTATCCGGTCGTCAGTCGCGTGCTTGCTCAGACTGAGCCCGTATCAGTGCAATCCACTTCCCGGTTTTTCACTGAGATTGGTGGACAGTTACGCGCGACTGTCCATAAGGTGGAGAGACTGACATCAAATATCATCGAGGTCGTCGTTCATGCACCGTTAGCAGCTCGTCATTTCCACCCGGGGCAATTTTATCGCTTCCAGAATTATGCTTCATTCGCAAAAATATCCGAGCAAACGCGCCTGGCTATGGAAGGTATCGCCCTCACCGGTGCTTCAGTAGATATTTCTAGTGGATTAGTATCATTGATAGCACTGGAAATGGGAGGATCGGCAAATTTATGTACGTTACTTCAACCGGGCGAGCCGGTTGTATTGATGGGACCCACTGGTACTCCGACAGAAATTGAATCTCACGAAACTGTTGTACTGGTGGGAGGTGGTCTGGGTAATGCGGTACTATTCTCGATTGGTGCTGCTGCACGTGCTGCCGGTTGTAAAGTTCTATATTTTGCTGGCTATAAAAAACTGGCTGACCGTTATAAAGTAGCAGAAATAGAAGCGGCTGCGGATACCATCGTCTGGTGCAGTGATGAAGCACCCGGGTTTCAACCTTCACGCCCGGGTGATCTTAGTTATGTCGGAAATATCGTACAGGCGCTGGTTGCTTATGCTAGTGGCGAACTCGGTAATACACCGATCTCGATGCAGGCCGCTGACCGCATCATTGCTATTGGCTCCGATCGAATGATGGCAGCAGTAGCCACCGCACGACACCAGCAGCTTGCACCTTATCTTAAAGTAGAGCATTTTGCGGTGGGTTCGATCAATTCCCCGATGCAGTGCATGATGAAGGAAATCTGTGCGCAATGTCTGCAACCGCAAAAGGATCCTGTCACAGGAGAAATTTCTTATGTTTTTTCCTGCTTCAATCAGGATCAACCATTGGATCTGGTCGATTTCAGTGGATTGGCTTCACGTTTACGCCAGAACAGTGTTCAGGAAAAACTGACGAGTCGCTGGATCGGCCATTGTCTGCAACGGGGCAGTAGCCATGTTTCCTGATAAAACAGAAAATGCCGTCGGGATTCAATCTGTTTTAAATTGATTTATAATTTGGTACCAAAATTGGATCCATGTCGCAATTTTTTAATTAATGAATCATCAAAATAACAAGGGAGAATATCCATGCACATAGGCATACCTGCCGAAACGCGTGCAGGAGAAACGCGCGTGGCGGCCACGCCAGAAACCGTCAAAAAGCTGACTGCCAAGGGCCTGCATACTGTTCTGGTACAGGCGGGTGCCGGTGCTGATGCCAGTATTCCTGATTCAGCTTATCAGGAGGCCGGTGCTACTATCGTCTCCACTGCTTCGCAGTTGTATGAACAATCCCAGATCGTACTGAAAGTGCGGGGACCTGAAGCAGATGAGCTGGCACTGATGAAAAAGGATGCGGTACTGATAGGCTTACTTACCCCCCATCATACAGAGGAAATCGAGTCTGTAGCCAGGCATGGATTGACCGCATTCGCGATGGAAAAACTGCCACGAATATCGCGAGCACAAAGTATGGATGTGCTGTCCTCTCAGGCAAATATTGGTGGATACAAAGCCGTCATTCTGGCAGCCAATATATATCAGAAATTTTTTCCCATGCTGATGACGGCAGCCGGTACAGTCAAAGCTGCGCGCGTCCTGATTCTGGGGGCAGGTGTGGCCGGACTACAGGCTATTGCAACTGCCAAACGTCTGGGAGCTGTAATTGAAGCATTTGATGTAAGACCTGCAGTGAAAGAACAAGTTGAAAGTCTGGGTGCAAAATTTGTAGAAGTTCCTCTGACAGATGAGGAAAAAGCCAAAGCTGAAACTGCCGGCGGATATGCAACCGAAATGTCGGAAGATTATAAACGTCGGCAAGGTGAGCTGATTCAGGAACGTGCAGCAGCAGCAGATATCATCATCACGACTGCTCTGATTCCGGGGCGTCCGGCACCTGTTCTGATCACTGAGGAAACAGTCAAAGCAATGAAACCGGGATCAGTAATTGTTGATATGGCGGTTGAAGCAGGTGGAAACTGTCCCTTATCGGAATTGGGTAAGACTGTAGTCAAGCACGGTGTGCATATGGTGGGTGTTGCTAATCTTCCCGGATTGGTGGCAGCTGATGCCAGTGCACTATATGCACGCAACTTGCTGAATTTCTTGAATCTGATACTTGATGCCCAAACCGGTGAGCTTAACGTAAACCGCGAAGATGAAATCATTGATGGCAGTCTGGTCTGTATGGCTGGAGAAGTAATTGGTAAATCATAAGCAGGCAGACAATATTATTCGCGCAAAAATTTATGAATCTCTCTATAAGGAAAGCACATGATTGGAGAAATTGATCCAACGATCATAAATCTGACAGTATTCGTCCTGGCTGTTTTTGTTGGCTACCATGTGGTATGGAATGTAACCCCTGCTCTCCATACTCCCCTGATGTCAGTAACCAATGCTATTTCCAGTATTATCCTGGTTGGTGCAATGCTGGCAGCGGGATCAGCTGAAGCTGATTGGGGAGCATGGTTGGGGGCTGCAGCCGTGGTTTTGGCATCCATCAATGTGTTTGGTGGGTTTCTCGTTACCCAGCGTATGCTGGAAATGTTTAAGAAAAAAGACAAAAAAGGACAAGCCTAAATGTCTGCTAACTTCATTGCATTAGCTTACCTGATAGCGGCTGTATTTTTCATTCTCTCACTCAAAGGATTGAGTTCGCCTCTTGCTGCACGTCGCGGTAATTTTCTGGGCATGTTGGGGATGGGTATTGCCGTATTCACAACGCTTACCATTACCGAAAACTGGATACTGATTCTAAGTTGTATTGCTGTGGGTGCAATCATTGGTTCAATCGTGGCGCAACGCATCCAGATGACTGCAATGCCTGAACTCATTGCATTTATGCACTCGCTGGTAGGTCTTGCTGCTGTATTTATTGCAATTGCAGCTGTCAATAACCCTACCTCATTCGGTTTGTCGGAAATATTGCCAACAGGCAGTAAACTCGAGCTTTTTCTGGGTACTTTCATTGGCGCTATGACGTGGTCTGGCTCTGTCATTGCATTCCTGAAATTGTCTGGTCGGATGAGTGGTGCACCGATTGTTTTTAGTGGGCAACATATGGTCAACTTGTTGCTGGCCATTCTCATGATTGGTTTCGGTTTATGGTTCTTCTTTAGCGAGACGACGAACTGGACCGCATTTTCTGCAATGACCGCTATTGCTTTTTTACTCGGTTTTCTCATCATCATCCCGATTGGTGGCGCGGATATGCCAGTCGTGATCTCCATGCTGAACTCCTATTCGGGATGGGCTGCTGCGGGAATTGGCTTTTCACTCGGAAATCCAATGCTGATTATAGCGGGATCGCTGGTTGGCAGCTCCGGTGCAATTCTTTCCTATATCATGTGTAAAGCCATGAATCGTCCGTTTCTATCCGTTATTCTGGGTGGTTTCGGTAGTGATGGGGGAAGCCAAAGTACCGATGATGGAACGCAGAAATCCTATCGCAGTGGCAGTGCAGATGATGCAGCATTTCTCATGGGGAATGCGGATAGCGTTATCATCATCCCGGGATATGGATTGGCTGTGGCACGTGCACAGCATGCGGTCAAAGAGTTGGCTCAGGCTTTGCACAAGAAAGGTATAAATGTGCGTTTTGCAATTCATCCAGTTGCAGGCCGTATGCCTGGGCATATGAATGTTTTGCTTGCAGAAGCGGAGATTCCTTACGAAATGGTGCAGGAAATGGATGAAATCAACAGCGATTTCCCGAATACCGATGTGGTGCTGGTATTAGGTGCAAATGATGTGGTTAATCCAGCAGCAAATGTGCCGGGAAGCCCGATCTATGGAATGCCGATTCTGGAAGCTTACAAAGCGCGCACCGTAATGGTTGTCAAACGCAGTATGGCTGCTGGTTATGCCGGGCTGGACAATGACCTTTTCTATATGGATAAAACCATGATGGTATTCGGTGATGCCAAGAAGGTCGTTGAAGACATGGTCAAAGCGCTTTAGAAAAAAGCCCGGGTAATATTTATTTTCCAGATTTATTTCTGGAATCCAGCCATTCCCGGGCTGCTTTCTGTGCCGATGAGAGTTGCGTGCGGCTTAGTGAGCGCATAGCTTTATCACGAGCTGCGATAGCCTGTTCTATTCCTGCTGCTGCAGCTAAATTGAACCACATGTAACTCTTTTCGTTATCCATTTCCACACCCTGGCCAATTTGATAAAGCAGGCCAAGTTCATATTGAGCCAGGGGATGGTTTTGTTCGGCAGCTAAAATGAACCATTTGGAAGCTTCAGAAAAATCCTGAAGAGTTCCTTTTCCAGTCAGATATAGTATGCCTAATTGATATTGGGCATCTGCATTGCCTTTTTTGGCTTTTTCAAGAAAAAGATTGATGGTATAAAACCGATTGTCCCTTGGATCAGGCAAAAAAGAACTGGTATTTTCATTTTTAACTGATTGTAAATCAATCTTTTCTCCACGTTCAATTGCTTCCGTTAGTGTAAGGTTTGCTGATGAAACAGGGGGAGAGGATTGAGAATCTAGCCAGGATAATCCTGCTAAAGCAGTTTGTGGTTGTGAAGATGATAGGTTTCTCTCCATGGGTTCATTGAGGGAAAATCCTACCCAGATCAAAGCACTCAGTAGAAATATACCACCAACACCTGCTGCCGTTGCCAGACAGGCATCACTGTTCCTGCCCCAGAAACGTGCTTTGCAATCACGACAGCGATAAGGTGAAAGCAGTAAATTAGCGGGTGTACGCTCACCAGGTCTGAAACGGGACTTATGAACCCGACTGCTGCCACACTGAATACAATGAGAAGTCATGGTATTTAAGTCGGATCAGCTAATTTACATCCTAACCCGACAGGTTTCAAAAGATACCTGTATTTTACAGTACGTTCAGCTTTCCGGGTGACAACAGAAGCATACAGAAAACTAGGATTCTAAGCTGCTATCGACAATTAGAGATAGTAATACTCTTTTGGCTTTGATGTGGTTTAAACCTTTCTGATCAAGAGATATATATTGAAGAATTAAATCTGGCTCTGTAGCCAGTTTTGAGTTCCAATATTCTGGACCATATCCAGCTGTGTTTCCAGCCAGTCAATATGTTCTTCCGTATCCTCAAGAATTTCTTTAAAAATTTCACGTGAAACAAAATCTTGGGCTGTTTCACAAGCAGCTATTGCACTGATAAGCGTTTCTCTGGAGATGCGCTCCAAGTCTAAGTCACATGATACACATTCCTGCATATTTTCACCGATCAGCAATTTGCCGAGTTCCTGCAGATTCGGCAATCCTTCAAGAAAAAGAATACGCTCAATCAATTGATCTGCATGCTTCATTTCTTCAATGGATTCATGATATTCATGCTCACCCAGTTTGTTGAATCCCCAGTTTTTATACATACGAGCGTGAAGAAAATATTGGTTGATAGCAGTCAACTCATGTTGCAGTTGGCGATTCAGCCAGCGAATAATATCTGCATTACCTTTCATGATTTCTTCTCTCCTTTAAGAAACATTTTGCAGGTGTCAGTAAGTCAGGTGAGACTTCAGGAAGATCCAGTAGTAGTCTGTTGAGAAAATTCCTGATTCAATACCTTGTCCAAGGCTATTTTGGCGTGACAAGCACAGGTACCACACTGGCTAGTAACGCCTAAATTGTTCCTTAAGTCACGCATTCTTATAGCACCTTGTTTTACAGCCTGGTGAATGTCGCGCTCAGTCACACCCTTACACACGCAAATATACATGAAAGATATTTTTTGTCGAATAGTTTTCAGGAATGCGCTTTATACTGAACATTCAGTCTAAAACGCACTATCTGCTTAATTTAATAATGAGAACGATTCTTAAAATTATATCCATCTCTGACAAATTTGCAACTCATAGTTTCCCGTAAATCTGTAAAAGGCTGTGATCATGTGATCAGACTGTAGAACCCATTCTCGATCCCCAGAATTGACTCTGGAATTTTTTACTTTTTTTGCTAACTTTTAAATGAATCTGCATTTATTTGTTCCTGACATATTCTGGCCAGATGGTTCACAAACGGATATTTATCAACATCTGAAATTACCTGCATTGGAAACCATTCTGGCGAAAAGTAATCACTCTGAAACTGAAGGAGAGGTACTGGAATCCTGGTTGTGTAAAATTTTTAATGTGAACAAACAGCAAGATTGGCCGGTAGCTTCGATATTGCTGCAGCGTGAAGAAAATAAGATGGAAGTGGGAGAAAGTTATTGGCTACGTGCCGATCCGGTTCATCTCAGGGTCGAGAACAACCATATACTTCTTGGGGATAACCAGATTTTGAATATTTCCCTAAAAGAAGCAATTTCTTTTACCGATAGTATCAATGAATTTTTTTCAGATGAGAGGATAACTTTGCTGCCATTTCATCCCGATCGCTGGTATGTGAAGTGTGATGAAACTCCTGAGCTGCGCACATTCCTCTTGAGTCAGGTAGCTGGTAAAAATATAAATGATCTTCTGCCGCGTGGAAAAGAGGGAGTAATCTGGAACAGCAGGATCAATGAGATACAGATGTTTCTTTATGAACACCCGTTGAATCGGAACAGAGAAGCACAGGGTGAGCTGCCGGTCAACAGTATCTGGATATGGGGAGGAGGTGTCAGGCCTTCAGAGGTATGTACATACTATACTAATATCTGGAGCGATCATACACTGGCTCATGCACTGGCAGGAATGGGGAAGGTTATGTGCCATGGTCTACCAGAGAACGCGGGGGAATTATTGAATCATTCTGAAAATTCGGGTGAGCAGTTAATCATTCTGGATAGTTTGCAGAAATATGCTTGTTACAGAGATGCATACCACTGGCGTAATGAATTGATGAAAATGGAGCGAAATTGGTTCGCTCCATTACTCCAGGCATTGAAAAAGAGGCAGATTCATCGGCTGAAGCTGACTGTCGTCAATGAAAGTTCAACCAGGGATTTTGTACTGACATCTGGTAATCTCTGGAAATTCTGGGCTACGGTGCGTCCGCTGGGAATTTACAGGTAGCTTATTTTCAGATTATTTTTCGGGAATGAGATTCTTGACA
>NZ_JBDZWD010000004.1:0-88054 GCF_040256045.1 Nitrosomonas sp. | reverse complement strand
ACGAGCCAGATCGTTTTATCGTTAACCCATCCCAGCACATCGTGGGACTAAACAGATAAGTGCCGTACCGGAGAACTTCCAACCCACCCTGGACAGCACCCGCTCCAGTTCTTCGATGACTTCGGGCTTGCGACGCATCATTTCTTCGCAGCAGATGGAGACAGAGGCGCTGCGGCGCTTGTCGTCCATCTCGCCCACCTGCCTGTCGATCTCGCTCAGGAGCTGCGACTTCGAGGCGCCGTTCTGCGGTTTCTGTTCGAGGTGTGCAAGCCGGGACATATCCAGATCGCCGTAGCCGACGATCTGCTTGATGTCACCGAAGCTGAACTTTTCCGTGAGCGTTGAACGGACTGGCCCCCACGGGATGGATTGTGTTGACATTGGCGTTCTCCTGAACGTAAGGCCGTAACGATGGCTCGGCCTGTCCCCTGAAATAAAAAAACCCGCCATCGCTGACGGGTTCTATCGGGGCTCAGCAGGATCAGATCGAGCCGTCCGGCGTTTCGATCATCACGGGATAGCGTCGCTTCTTGCCCGGCTTTCGTGCGGCAGCCTCCATCTGAGCCCACATCTTGGCGTCAACGCCGGGGATGTTCTTGAGCGAGACCTTGAAGACGCGACCACCCGCCGCAGTCTGCTGCGGAGCTTCGGTGGATTGGCGAATAGTGCGGTTCTGGCTCATGGAAGCCTCCCATCTGAGAGCTTTCTACCTGCATAGGGTAGCAGTTTTTGCCAGGATGTGCTACCGGCGGACAGGTCGAAGGTCATCAGCCGCTGGTTGCCGTAAGCGTCCCACCAGGTGGCGTCCGTAGCCAGCACATCCTGCACAGTCATGCAGTGGGCCAGGTGCGGCGCCTCTGCGATCTCATCTGGCTCCAGTGGCGCATTGAAGCCCAGCTTCGGCCAGACTTTGTAACCTATGTGGCGGGTGTCGAATTCCCGCCCGCCTGCCGCCACCAACGAGACATGGGATAGGCCGGCCAGATGCGCCGTGATCGCGCACAGTGTGAAGGCCACAGTGCCCAACATGGGCGGCGTGTTGCGCTCGTTCAGAAAATATTGATCGACATGCAGCCCGTCGATGAACAGATCCGTGCCCCCGCCTGGGTCGGCGTAGAGTCCCAGCCGGTTCTTGCCGGGGTGCTGTATCAGGTGGGAATTGATGATGGTGAAGTACAGGCCCGGTGGTGCTTCGTCGGGACTGAATGCCCGTTCGACCTGCTGGTGAACACGGCTACCGTCGAAGACCGAGAGCAGGTGGGCGAATTCGAGGATCGAGAAGATGCCGATCGGCAGTTCGTAGTGGTCGTCGGGATTCAGAACTGTACCGTCCAGCCGTATGCCTGTGCCGGTAAGGTAGGCACGGGTCACTGGACTTTCGAGCAGCCGCTGATGCAACTCGGCCAAGTGCGTGCGGTAGAAGGGTGTCGGTTCAAGCGGCATCGCGGGCGTCCATCCGCAAATAACGAAAGGATGCCGCAGGCTGGCGACTTTGGAAACTTGCCAGGGCGCGTTCCAGCGTATCGCGCGTGAAGGTCAGAACAGGCTAAGGCGAGCCGTAGCGAGTCCTGTCAAAGTATGCCTGCACACGCTGGGCTATGCCCCAGTTTCCGAGGCAATTTTTTGGGGCAAATTTGGGGCAAATTGCCCGCCAAAACAGGCCAACCCACGCCAAATTCGTGCTGTGGCGAACACCAGCGTAAATTCTATAACTTATTGATTTATAAGAATTTTATATGCCTGCTTGGCCTTGTGCGGGCCACTCTTTCTCCACAATTGGGGTGTGTGAAGATTGTTCTGCTTTATTCATATAGAACGATGACTTATTTTTATGCTGTTATTTGTTGGAGGTAAATCAGGATATTTTGTATGCCTTCCAGGATGCCCATGAGTGTTTCTGTCAAATCTGGCAGGGTGGAGTGGCTGGATATTCTCGCGCCGGTATCAGGCTATTATACTCGCCATGTTGCTAACCCTCGTTTGCTTACATTTTTTCCTCACTCGCGCAGTGGGGCTTGTACTGTTTGTGCCAGGCTGAAGCTGCCCGGTGACTTGTTCTTACCGCTTCCGATATAATAATAACTGGAGATGGCATTCCTCCATTAACTGCCACAATCTGTGGCTGATGATGCCTACGATTGGCCGGACAGGCCGCGCGTAGGTATTGCTGTCTGTCCTCAAAAATAATTTCAAGAGAGGACGATATCGTGTGGAAACCTATTCTCGCCATTGCCCTGGGTTCAACGCTTGGCGGACTTCTGCGATGGGGCTTGGGGCTCAAGCTCAACAACTTGTTTCCTGACATGCCGCTTGGTACATTGGCGGCCAATTTGATAGCCGGCTACATCGTCGGCGTTGCGATAGCCTTTTTTGCCCACGTGCCGAATTTGTCACCAGAGTGGCGCTTGCTGATCATTACCGGCTTCTGCGGCGGGCTCTCTACGTTTTCCACATTCTCGGCCGAGATCGTCAGCCTGTTGCAACGTGGTCTGTATTCATGGGCCATGAGCGCGATTGCCGTTCATGTCGCGGGATCACTGATTATGACGCTGGCAGGTATTGCCACGGTGACGTGGTTTAAATCCTCGTGAGGAGATTGTCATGAATGGTTACCAGATTACGTTTTTCACCCAGCAGGATCGACAGCACGCCGGTAAACCTTTGGCTGACTGGCTTATGCATCTGGCTGCAGAAATGGGCTTGCGCGGAGCGACGCTGATTCCGGGCAGTGAAGGCATGGGGCATGACAAGCGTTTTCATTCGGCGCATTTCTTCGAGTTGTCGGACCAGCCGCTGGAGGTGGTGATGGTGGTCAGTGAAGAAGAGGCCGATCAGCTCTTTGCGCGATTGCGCGCTGAGGGTGTGCGTCTTTTTTATGTGAAGGTAGCTGCTGAATTCGGAATCATGGATTAATTCCAATTCTAAATCAAAACTTACTTTGTGGGCTTCCCCTTGCCGTATTGTTCATACTGTCTGCGGCTCGCCTTCTCGTCATTTTTGATTTGGAAATAGAATAAGACATCCCAGATCAAGTTTTCCATGAGCTGCATTCCATCCGCAAAACGTAATGTGTGGTCATGTGGGATTTGATCAAAGATTTCCCGAGCTGTCGGCGGCCGACAGGATCTGATCGATGCGGGCAATCTGTCGGAATTTTTTACACTTCCTGTTATTTGTCTATTCATCATTGAAATTACAGATCATTTCTCCTGTTTTCCGGTTTTTTGTGAGAAAAAATACGTAATTCCAACCCGGAAAATCTCAAAAAACGCTTGCAGCGTATCAAAAACCGTCGATAATTTTTACATGACATAACATTGCTACAATTCCGTTATTTATTGTTGTTATTCAATATCTTATGTGTTTGGCATGAAAATTGCCTAAGTGATATTGGATGCCGGCTGACAGAGACAGCGGGTATTCAGTATTTCTGCTTTTCATGTCTGCCAGGGTTGGCAGGTTTTTCAATAAATTCCAGTCCGGGGCAGCAAAGTCTGGCAAGTAGTCTGAGCCATTTCAATGACCGTCCCCGGCAGTGTTTCCATGAGGATCTGATGTGAAAAATAATAATCAATTGGTTTATACCGGCGCGCTGCTTGCTGCCACGCTGGCTTTTGGGCAAGTGGTACAGGCAGCTCCACTGATTCTTGGCGGCAATCAGACCATTAGTACTGATACCGTTGTTGAGAGCGTCGTTGTCGGCAACACCGGTGCTGGCCCTACTGGTGGTGACGGTAGCCTCACCGTCAATAACGGTGCGACACTGATAAATAGTGGCAATGGTACTTTCATTGGCAATATAGGAGGAGTGAATCCCCAGCGTGGTCACGGTTACATCGGTCTCAATGCTGGTTCCACTGGCGTTGCTACCATTACCGGCGCCAACTCGCTTTGGCAAAACCAGAATCATATCTACGTTGGTTTCAATGGCCAGGGTACGCTTAACATTGCGGATGGCGGGAAGGTTAGTAGTGCCCAGAATTCCATTGGCTATTATGCTGGTTCCACTGGTAGCGTTACCGTTACCGGCGCTGGCTCGCTCTGGGAAAGTTCTGCCGGTCTCAGTGTTGATCGGGGCACACTTAACATCGAGAATGGTGGAAAAGTGACTAATACCGGCGGTTCTATCAGCACTTTTACTGGCTCTTCTGCTACTTCTGGCATTGTTACTGTAACCGGGCAGAATTCGCACTGGCAAAACTCAAGTACTCTTGGCGTTAGTGGTACACTCAACGTACAGGATGGCGGGAAAGTGACTAATACCAATGGCAATATTGGTGCTGGTAATAACCATACTGGTATTGCTACTGTTACCGGTTCAAATTCGCTCTGGCAAAACTCAGGAACCCTTAATGTTGGTGGTGCCGGTGGCCAAGCTACGCTCAACATCGAGAATGGCGGAAAAGTTACCAGTTTTCATTGGTTACGGCAATAATCAGACCACCGGTATTGCCACCGTTACTGGCGCGAACTCACGCTGGGAAAACTCAGGCCAGCTTTTTATCGGTGGAAGTACATCGCCCGCAGGTGGTAGCGGCAGTGGCAGCCTCATCATCAATGATGGTGGTATTGTTTCGGCAGCCAATGGCGTGACGATTTGGTCCACAGGCAGTCTCTCGGGTAATGGCGGTACGCTAGACGGTGATGTCGTCAACCGTGGTTTGATCGACCCGATAGAGGTGCTCACGATTACCGGCGATCTTTCAAACGACGGCACACTGGCCTTTGATATTTTCGGCCCGACAGCATATGACCAGCTTTTCATCGGTGGTGATTTCATCATTGATGGCTTACTGGCACTGGATTTCAGTTCATTCCTCCAGCCTGTAGCGGATACTTTCTATGATCTCATCCATGTCGGCGGCAATATTATCGGTACATGGGGTGGTTTTGATGATATCCAGTTCTTAAACGCCTTTGCTGGTTTCGATCCTGGTTTGCTGAGCTACGGCATCGTGGACAGCGGTATTTCAGGTTATGGCCAGACTCTCCGGCTGACTGTTGCGGGTATCGGTGATACGGGTAATCCTGGTGAACCTGGGGATAATACCGTTCCGGAGCCTGCCAGCGGTTTGCTGATCGGGCTGGGTGGTTTGGCAATGCTGATGCTGCGGCGTCGCAGTCCGAAAATCAGTCTGGCTTAAGATTCAGTAAAATTTGACCCGTGTGCGAAGGCAGTACTCTTGTCTTCGCACTTTCTCTTTTGCAATAAATACTGCGGCGATCAATCCGGAATGAACTTCAGCACATTGCCGTTGATGCAATAGCGTTTGTAGCTGGGGGGAGGGCCATCATCGAAAACGTGACCGAGGTGGATGCCGGAACTGGCGCTGCGAACCTCGATCCGCTGCATATAGCTGGAATGATCCTCATGGTAGGTCACTGATCCTTCAACGGGTTCGAAAAAGCTGGGCCAGCCGGTTTTGCTGTCAAATTTGGTTTTGCTGAAAAACAGTGTAGCACCGGTGATCGGATCGACAAATCTGCCCGGACGTTTCTCATCCAGGTTGGATGCGGTGAAAGGTTGCTCAGTCCCTTGCTGAAAAGCGATTTTCTGCTGTTCCGGTGTCAGCATCTGAAAGCCCAGCCATTGCCAGAAGTTCTCTTTTTCTCCAGTGTAGCCAGTGTAGCGGGCTACTTCCTTGCCTTCTCTGAACAGTACGATCGTAGGCGCGGCAAACAGGGGTTCATCCAGTGTCCAACCCGCGGGAGGGTTGATATTTTTCGTCGTTACCATTGGAATATCCGCTTGCCAGTGGGTGAGAACATCCCGGTCGAACTGAGCGCAGAATTCACAATTTTCTGATTCGAAAATCACCAGTTGCTGATCAAAATTCAGATTTTTGCCGTCCAGTGATTGTGGAGGAGGGCTCGCTGGAACAGACGAGGTGTCGCCCCGGATAATACGCTGATCGGGAGCTGGATATTTCACACCTGTTCCCCCCAGACCGCAGTAACCATCGGGATTTTTCTGCAGATAATTCTGATGATACTCTTCTGCGGTAATGTAATTTTTCAGGGGCAGGATTTCGGTCGTGATCTGGCCATAGCCGGCTGTTGCCAGTGCCTGCTGATAGATTTCTCGGGTAGTCAGTGCAAGTGTTTTCTGGCTTTCGTCATGGTAATAAACAGCACTGCGGTAATTGCTGCCGATATCATTGCCCTGGCGGTCACCCTGAGTCGGGTTATGACTTTCCCAGAATTTTGCGAGCACGTGTTCCAGTGTCACTAGTTCGGGATCGAATGTCACTTTTACCACTTCGGCATGATTTCGTCCGGCAGTTTTGCCGGCATGCAAGGCATGTTCAAAATTCAGGATATCCTGATAACCGGCATCGGCGTGGTCACCCCCTGCGTAGCCGCTTTCCACATCAACCACTCCGGAAAGCTCTCCCATGCGTTTCTCGGCCCCCCAGAAGCACCCCATTCCCAGAACGATGTAATCCGTTTTTGAGTCGAGGGCCTGTTTTGCATTTACAGAATTGGGTGTCACGGTTTTCTCCATTGCAAAGATAGTCGTAGCCATTATTAAACTAGTTAAAGCAGCAATAATGATCTTCATTTTATAGATATAAAAAAGTAGTAAATATGGCCTTTTGACAATCTGGCGTGTTTCTGGTTCTGACCTGATCTAGAAGCCTGATGGTTGAGTGGATTATCTCCCGGATACGTGACAATGACATCGATTTTGATATGCAGTATGATCAGCTGGCTTTTTCAGTCAGCTCGGGTTCTCTGATCTATCGACCGTGAGATTGCCGCAACAATCATTGCCGTGGCGCACGGGCTGAAGCTGCGTGTATTGGCGAAAGGTATCGAACCGGAACAGCAACTGAATTTCCTGCACCAGCATGGCTGTGATTATTACCAGGGATTCTTGTTCTACCGGCCGGTACCGGTAATCGAGCTGGAAGCATTGCTGCAGAGCACTCAGCACCCCGGTAAGGCTGCACAGACAGCAGATAGTAATGAAAATGGCTGCAGAACTATTGCTGCAGCCACAAAGAATAAAAACTTATGGTCACTTTGTTCGTTTTCGGTCATCCATTTTTTAAAAAAAGCGGAGATGATCGAAGAATACCAGGAAAGGTAGCCTGTTTTTCCTCAGGGAGGAAAAGGCGCTCCGCAAGTACCGCTGCACATCAGATTGACCAGCGGATATTTTCTGTCATCGGTAATTAGCCGGTTGACCCAGTCTTTCAGGTAAATACCCCCCGCACTTTTTTCAGTATAAAAAACACCTGGTGCAAATGCATCGACCAGCCCGATGTGATATGTCCCTGCACTGATATAGTATTTCGAATTACGGTTGATCAGGGCATTGGCATTCAATGAAGTCAACATTCTCAAGCTCCATTCTACTGCCGTTGCCGGTGTCAGATTGAACCACTGGTTGGGATCGTTGACCCCCTGATCCGTCTTTCTCATGGTGTTGAGGAATAACATCTGAACACCATCCCAGGCGGTCGTCACATAAGCAAACTTGCTATTGGCGAAATGGCGCTCGATCCCGGTTGCCAGACTGGTGAAAAAGTTGAGTGCATTATAGCTGCTGATTCGATTAATTCCCGGTATCCAGGTTGCGAGTGTATGCTCAGTTCCCCATGGGCCATCGGGTTCAAAAACCGTATCCAGAAAATTGCTGGTGAAGATTCCTGCTCCTGCGTCAGACAGTAGTGAAATTTTTGTTTGTCCTGGATAAATGCTGTGTATCCGAGGGAAATTCATTAAAGCGCCATAAGAACCTGCGCTGGATCCCGCTACCAGTACTTGTTCGGTACCTGGTCGATCGGCTCGGTGTTTCAGCCATTCTCGCATTGCCATAAAGTTATCAAAACCGCGATGTTGCACGAGAACGGGATTACCATGATTGATAATTCCTGAAGGATCGACATAGACTTCGTTTTTCGAGCCAATATGGGCATCTCCCGTGCAATAGGGGACGAAAACCATATTCCAGTCTTTAAGCGGGTTATCTGCACGAGTGAAATCCAGTATTCCACCCAGTTCTTCAGGATCGTTTTCGTTTTCAATCGAAGGATTGTAGGAAGGCCGGGTTGTTTGTGTAACTGGCACGGTCAGCGAAGTCAGGCACGTTGCACCATTCCAGCAGGCGCCTCCTCCGTTGAAATAGATGAGTGTTTTTGCTTTGGTGCCTTTCCGGTAATAAAAATGAAACGGTTTATTGGGTAAACCGGCTTCATCCGGTAAATGACTGAACGCACAACCGGGTTTGATATCTTTATAGCGTCCGTCATCATCCAGAATGGTCGACACGTTATCGGGTATTTCGATCTTTTCCCATCCCACTGCATACGCTGCCGAGAAAAAAGAGATCAGTAACATTGAAATCAACACAGCCAGATTGAATTTCAGCATTTTTTATCCTTTTTGTAAGTTTATTGTTTATATTGGTATCTGTAGCCGTAACATCTTTTACTGCCGGATTCCATGGTAATACCTGATACTGGGTCATAAGATTCGGAAGAATACCTCTTTTTAAATGGGGGTGCTCATATTCATTTAGTTTGTCGGGGAAGCAGGTGATCTGCTTCAAAACAGGCACAGACGATTATTAACAGAGGAAATATAATGAAACGGGAAACACTTGCCATTCATGGCGGTTTTGCCGGTGATCCGCAGACTCATGCAGTCGCGGTTCCCATTTATCAGACCACCAGCTACTATTTTGATGATACTCAGCATGGGGCCGATCTGTTTGATCTGAAGGTGCAGGGTAACATCTACACACGCATCATGAACCCGACTACTGCAGTTCTGGAAGAAAGAGTGGCATTACTGGAAGGAGGAGTGGGAGCGCTGGCCATGGCTTCTGGCATGGCGGCCATTACAGCCTGTGTGCAGACTTTGGCCAGGGCAGGTGATAACATCATCTCTACCAGCCAGGTTTACGGTGGCACCTATAATTTCTTTTGCCATACGTTACCTAATCTGGGCATTGAAGTTCGCATGGTGGATGGCCGCAATCCGGCCGCTTTTGCTGATGTTATCGATGACAATACCAGAATGGTTTATTGCGAGTCAGTCGGAAACCCGGCTGGTAACGTGGTGGATATTGCCGCGCTGGCTGAAGTAGCGCATGCAGCAGGTGTGCCGCTGGTAGTGGACAATACCGTACCAACCCCGGTGCTTTGTCGTCCTTTCGAACATGGGGCCGATATCGTCGTCCATGCGCTGACCAAATACATGGGCGGTCACGGTACCAGCATCGGTGGAATCATTGTGGATTCCGGTAAGTTCACCTGGAAAGACAACCCGCGTTTTCCACAATTCAACAAGCCTGACCCCAGTTATCACGGTGTGGTCTATGTGGATACATTTGGTCCGGCCGCGTTTATCGGTCGTGCACGTGTAGTACCGTTGCGTAACATGGGAGGAGCAATTTCACCTTTCAACTCTTTTCTGATTCTGCAAGGTATCGAAACTTTGCCGTTGAGGATGGAGCGCCATTGCGCCAATGCGCTGGCGATTGCACGTTATCTGCAAGGGCACCCCAAAGTCAGTTGGGTCAATTTTGCCGGTCTTGAAGATAACCGTGATTATGCACTGGTGCAGAAATATATGGATGGCGGTATTCCTTCATCGATCCTGAGCTTTGGTATCAAGGGTGGGCGCGAGGCTTGTGCTCGCTTTATGGACAGACTGATGCTGATCAAACGGCTGGTTAACATCGGGGATGCCAAAACGCTGGCTTGCCACCCGGCGACGACCACCCACCGTCAGCTCAATGATGAAGAACTGGCGAAAGCCGGTGTCAGTGCTGATCTGGTGCGTTTATGTGTCGGCATCGAGCATATCGACGATCTGATTGCTGACATTGAGCAGGCTTTTCAGGGAGTGTGAGAATCCGTCGGGGGCTCGGTGGGTATGGTTTTATTGATATTATCGGATGACGAACTGCCGGCAGGTTTTACCCGCGGCACAGGACGACTTGTCAATAAAACATGTAACGCGAACAGGAAGGCGATACTCCAGCCTGACGCAGCCATTATCAGCAGCATTTCCCGATGATCGCTGAAATCTGCCGCCATGCGCGCTACGGCGGCGATCGACATGCATCCTGTCATGATGACGATTTGCGGTATGCGTGAGGGATATTGTTTTACGTGCAGAAGCGTTACACGTACGATGACGTTCGTCGCCAGTGTACCCAGTGCACCGACAGTAATGGCATGCACTGCGGTACTGAAATGACTGCCGCCATCCAGTTTTGTTATCCCCAGCAGTATCAGCCCCAATGCCAGCCAGCCGTAACCCAGTGCGAGACAGATCAGATCAGGACGTGCCAGACAGTGCCATAATCGCCAACGGAACAGGCGTATGCCTGCCAGTATTCCGCAGAGGATCAGCAGCATGCCGGAAAGCGGGGCAGCTACAGGTGTCAGCAAATAAGCGACCGTAATGGTAATGATCAAACTTGCTTCGATATTGGGCTGCACTCTGGCCTCCAACTCCATGCCCTGGCGATAAAATTCTCCAGCGGCAGCGGGTGCCAACATACGGCCACCAATGAACAGCATCAGCAATGCAAACAGCTGCACGCTTTCATCGATCAGATAACGGTGCAGCGGGTATTCATCAAGCCGGCCAGCCAGAATGGCTGCAACCGTGACTGCACAGATCAGACCAAGTAAGGGAACGAGTGAGCGGTTACGCCATTTTTTGGCAGCCCACAGACGAGGGAGCAGTTGCC
The DNA here is from genome assembly GCF_040256045.1 of Nitrosomonas sp. Classification (GTDB taxonomy): domain Bacteria; phylum Pseudomonadota; class Gammaproteobacteria; order Burkholderiales; family Nitrosomonadaceae; genus Nitrosomonas. Next base: position 77,340 of record NZ_JBDZWD010000004.1, on the reverse strand, counting down.
GGGCAAACAGCATAACGAATAAGGCATTGAACACCAGGGCAGGCCAGGAAAAAGGAACAGCCAAGCCCGCTATTCTTGCCAGCAGCCAGAAACACAGAAACCATATCAGTCGCCGGGCAGGCATGGGTCCCAGCAAGTAGCCTGCAATCAGTGCCGGCGCAAAACCAAACAGCATTTCAAAAGCGTGCCCGGTTGGCACGGACAGTATAACAGGACCGAAACCGTATCTTGCCAGCTGGGTCAGCGGGATGATGAATATTGCATAAATGCATGCTGCCGTAAAAAACCAACGGTGGGCATATACCTTGGTTTCTCCCGGAAGATACCGGAAAGATCCATTGCTTGATTGGGCCATATTCATTTTCATACTGTCATACTGCTGTAAACGGTTTCCAGGAGAGGAGCACAACCGGAGTGATTTCTTGTGCCTGCAGCAGCGGTGGATTGCCGTGTTCTGTTCTAGTCGTTGTGCGTTTGCGCCTGGGTAATCAGGCTGCCGGAGGGTACGCTGCGTGTCAACCAGACGTTGCCACCGATGGTGGAACCTTTTCCGATAGTGATACGTCCCAGAATGGTTGCTCCTGCGTAAATGACAACATCATCTTCAACGATGGGGTGACGGGCGATTCCTTTTACCAGTGCGCCGTTTTCATCTACCGGGAAATGTTTTGCACCCAGGGTGACAGCCTGATACAGGCGTACGTTCCTGCCAATGATGGAAGTTTCGCCAATGACGACACCGGTACCGTGGTCGATGAAAAAACGCTCGCCGATCTGCGCACCGGGATGGATTTCGATACCGGTTTGCGAATGAGCGATCTCCGAAATCATGCGGGCGATCAGCGGCATATCCAGTTGATACAGTTCATGTGCCAGCCGGTACCAGGTAATGGCCGCAACCCCAGGATAGCATACCAGTACTTCATCGATACACCGTGCTGCCGGATCACCTTCATAGGCGGCCAGAACATCACCATCGAGCAGGCGGCGGACTGCAGGCAGCCGCTTGGCAAATGCTTGAGTAATTTCAGCTGCTTGTGCGTAAGTTTCCTGATCAAGCTCTTCAGTTCCCGAGTTGAAGTGCAGCTCGTGCTGAATCTGGATCAGGAGGGCGCGTAACGTTGAATTCAGGATGTGGCCGACATAATGATCGACGCCTTCTACTGCCAGATCAGATGGCCCTAGTCGATTAGGGAACAAGGCCGTACGCAGGCCTTCGATGATTCCGGCCAGAATTTTGCGGGAGGGCAGCCGGGGCGGCCTGAGATGTCCCTGCCGGTCGAGAAGCGCAGTAGTGCGTACGTTACGCAATTCAGCCACGACTTCATTAATTTGCAAATGTGTGCTCTTCAGCAGCAAATCACCTGCAACACTGATATCTGTCACAATACCCCCTGTTTCTTATTATGATCAAACAATATCCGGGAAAATATTGCCCGGAGAACCTGCCGGCCATGCCGGGAATCAGCCCGGGCAGATGGTTGCGGAATTGGAAAAACAGGTGGCCTATTGTACCCGCCCGCATCACTTTTGCTATCCTGAGATTGCTGATTGACACTTAAAATGGTCGATTGTCGTGTTATGCCAGCGCGAGCGGATGTGTGTACTTAACCGGAGAGGAAAATAACTGATGGATCAATACCTGCTGTCGGGTGACATCGGGGGAACCAAGACTCTGTTGCGCTCTGCCGTGGTCAGGAGCAAGGAGGTTGAATTCCATCATGAGCATCTCTATGACAGCCACCAGTACGATGATTTTGACGCCATTCTGACAGATTTTATGGAACGATCCGGTTGCCAGCCGGTTGCTGCTTGCCTGGCAGTAGCCGGGCCGATCGTCGAACAACAGGTCCATCTGACCAATCTACCCTGGACGATCAGTGCGGTTGGCATTGCAGAAAAATTCTCGATTCCCGCCGTGAAAATTATCAATGATTTCGAGGGAACAGCAGCTTCCATAGAGATATTGCCACAAGATGATCTGATTACATTGCAGACCGGTAAATATTCTGCTCCGGCGATGCGCGTCGTGCTGGGTGCGGGGACCGGCATGGGTGTTGCCTGGCTGGCTTGGCGTGGACAATACTATGAGCCTCTTGCGACTGAGGCTGGACATATTGATTTTGCACCGACCAGTGCTATCCAGATCGAACTGCTCCGGTATCTGATGGCAAGATATCACCGTGTTTCGATTGAGCGATTGCTTTCCGGTCAAGGGCTGACTCATATTTTCAATTTTCTGCAAACCCGTACCACGGAAGATACTCATCTCAAAAGTATTGAACTGAATACCGATGATGGTGCTACCGTGACCCGCCTGGCATTCGAACATCATTACCCGATTGCTTTACAGGCACTGGATCTGTTCGTGGAAATTTACGGTACCTATGCAGGCAACCTGGCGCTGGCGGGGTTGTGCCGTGGTGGTGTCTATATTGCGGGAGGGATCGCACCGCGCATCATCCGGATTTTGCAGCAACCCGGTTTCATCGAAGCATTTTGCAATAAGGGACGATACAGTGCGTTGGTGCGCGAGATCCCTGTGTATGTGGTGATGAACCCGAAGGCCGGACTGCTGGGTGCCGGATTGCTTGCACAGCGCATGCTGCAAAACGGTAGAGTAGCTGAAGGATAGCTGAATGAACGGTTATGAAACCCTGATCGCGACACTGGCCCTGACCATGGGAAGCTCCTGGGCGAGCGGGATCAATCTGTACGCCGCATTACTCATACTCGGCCTAGGGGGAGTTACCGGCAACATCACTTTGCCAAGTGAGCTGGCGGTACTGGAAAACCCTTTCGTTATCGGGGCGGCGGCGGTCATGTACTTGATTCAGTTTTTTGCTGACAAGATCCCGGGCATGGACAATATCTGGGATGCGGCACATACCTTCGTACGTATTCCAGCCGGCGCTATGCTGGCAGCCGGCGCAGTAGGAGACGTCTCTCCCGCGCTGGAGATTGCGGCGGGTATTCTCGGCGGTGGTACGGCGGCAACCAGTCATGCCACTAAAACCGGTACACGCCTGATGATCAATACTTCACCCGAGCCGGTAACCAACTGGACTGTCTCGATCAGCGAGGATCTGGTGGTGATTGCCGGGCTGTGGACGGCCCTGCATTATCCGATTCTGTTTATCATCCTGTTTATTGGATTCATCGGCTTGGCGATCTGGCTGTTGCCAAAACTGTGGACGCTGATCAGGGGATTGCTGATGAAAATGGCACGATTCCTGAAAATTACTTCCTTGCCTGTTTCCACCGGTGATAGTGCCAGGCAGGAAGAAAAGTAATCGTCTGGAGTGTATCCGTTTTCAGTGCTGGCCGGCCATTGAGATGATCAATTTCCTGCGTCTGCCATATTACTGCGAAAGATGAAGTATACGGCGCCAAGGATGCATAATCCCGCCCAAAGGTAGTCGAGTTTGAGTGGTTCCTTCATGTAGAACAGGCTGAAAGGAACGAATATCGACAGGGTAATGATTTCCTGCAGGATTTTGAGCTGCCCGAGGGACAAAATAGTGAACCCGATACGGTTTGCCGGCACCTGCAGCATATACTCGAAGAATGCGATTCCCCAGCTGACCAGCGCTGCTACCAGCCACGGTTTGGTACTCAGATCCTTCAGATGTGCGTACCAGGCAAATGTCATGAATATGTTGCTGATGGACAGCAACCCGATGGTAAGTCCAATCTCGCGCATGGTGAAATTCGGTGCTCTGTTTCGTTAATCCGTTTCGAACAATTCTACCGGCTTGAATTGTATGAGCCGGACAAACGGTATGTTTTGATCGGGTGATTCGATGAGCCGATCGACCAGCCGTCTTTTTTCTTTTCCTGTAATCACCAGAATGATGCGCTCGCTGTTGATGAGTGCGCGTAGACTCAGGCTGATGCGTAAAGAGGGCGCTGCCGGGGGGGTAGCAGTCTGACACAGGCTGGTGGTATCGGGATCGAGGGTCATACCAGGGAACAGTGAGGCAATATGGCCATCTTCTCCCAGCCCGAGGAGGATTAGGCTGAATGGCAACGGTAATTCTGCCAGGCGCATATTGATGTCAGTAATTGCCTGATCGGGATGAACATGCCCGGTCTTGAGAGCGATGAAATGAGGTTGTTGCTGTATATGTTGCAGGAAATGCTCACGTACCAACCGTTCATTGGAAAGTTCATTGGTCGGCTCAACCCAGCGTTCATCACTCAATGTAATGAAAACATGCTGCCAGGAAAGATCCATTTGCGCTAGTCGAGGAAGATAAACAGTGGGTGTGTGTCCGCCGGGAACGACCAGGCTGGCTTTGCCGCATCGTTCAATTGCATTGCGTAACGTTACTGCAACCGATTGTGCCAATGCCTCTGACAGCGAAGGCAGGCTACTGAAAGCGTGACGCTCGACTAAACGGCTACTGGACATAAATCAGGCACAATTTCGACTGATTCCGGAAAGGGGTTGTCATCTCCCGGGCGGACTCGACCAAGAAACGCGATTCCGTTCTGATGGGCGCTTTCGTAATCAACCAGCGCGTCACCGATCATCAATACACGTGCGGGTACAAGCGGATAGGCGGACAGAATATCGGCTACCAGTGTTTCTTTCAGCCTGGGAGAACCGCGTACTTCGGTAAAATAGCGAGACAACCCGCGTTGTTCGACGATCATGCGTAATTCACTCTCTGGTGTGCCGGAGGCGACGAACAATGGAATCTGATCCGCCATTCTGTGCAGCAATGCCTCCGCGCCTGTGACCGGCTGACATGAAATAACGGCATTCATGACCAGTTCGGAGAATCGCCGATCCAGTTCCTGCTCCTCTCCTTTGGTGAGCGGAGGATAGTGCAGCAGATTCTGCTGGAAATAGTGAAATTTGAGGTAGCGTGACATGCCGCCATTGGCGCGATGGTAAGCGACTGCGGCTTGTGCGATTGTTTCGCCATGGTGGCGGTACAGTTCGGCAAAGGCCTGTGCTTTGATGTCACCGGACTCCACGATGACACCATCGAAATCAAAGATGATGGCCTGCCAGTAGTCAACAGGGCGGGTCGATATGTTCATGCCTGATTATCGGTGGAGGAAGGAATCGTACCGCCTTCTTCGTTGCCATGACGGATCTGCTGGTAAATTTCCTGGATACAGTCGAGCAATCCCTGACCCAGATCTACATGCTCATTGAGCACGAGCTTGCGGCCGACACGTGGTTGAAATGCATAAGGCGTGATCTGGTAATGGTGCCCCGGTTTGGCCTGATCGAAATGCAGATCGACCTCCCAGGGTAACATTTCTGAAATCATGATCATGACATCGCGTATGCGCAGCTTTTCCTGTCCAGTCAGGATCAAATGCCGGTTGGCAAATTCCGGGGCGAGAATCTGTACGCTCATCCGTGCGGCATCTTCGACGTGGATGTATTCCCTGATCGATTCTCCACTGCCGCGATAAGTGATGGCATGCTGCTGTATGGCTTCGTGCAGCATACGATAGATACCATTGCGCCCGTCCGAACGTCGGCCGTACAATGATCCGTAGCGCAGGATGGTGTATTGCAGTCCGTAGCGTTCGTGATAGGCTTCAGTGAAGCCTTCGGCTGCCTGTTTGCTGGCGCGATAGAAAGAACCGGTTTCCGAATAAACATAGACGCTGCTGGCAAAGATGAAGCGGCGCACCCCTGCAAGCCGGGATGCCTCGAGCGCGTGCATGTTACCGAGTACATTGATGCTGGCTGTACCGAGCGGGTTGTCATGGGCTTCGTCGATATCGGCGATGGCCGCAAAATTATAGACGGCAGCAGCATCCTGAACAGCATTGGATACCTGGTCGATATCCATCAGATCGCCGATGATCATTTCCTGATCGGATCGTCGAAACGGGGATGGGTTACGGTCGAACAGGCGCACCTTGTAACCCGCATTGGACAGAGCATCAGCGACGTGGCTGCCCAGAAAGCCGCCTGCGCCAAGTACGACGGCTGTTTGACCGGATTGTATCGTTTCACTCATCGATCAAACCTGTTTCGATCAATCCTTGCTTCAGATTTTCTGCAGCTTCAATCTCCATACGCTGCCGGGTTTCTCGCGCCAGTGAGCCAATATGGGAAGTCAGTATCGCCTGTTTACATTCACACAAAGGCCCGTGATAAGGTTCCTGCTCAAAACTATCCAGAGCGGCAGCTTCGAGATGGTTGTTATTCAGTGCTGCGCACAAGGCAGTTTCATCGACTAGCCCGCCACGGGCGGCGTTGATGAGAATCGTTCCCGATTTCATACGGGCAATGGCTTCGGCGTCGATCAAATGGTGAACTGCCGGGGAATAAGGCAAATGAAGGGTAATAAGATCGGCTTGTTCGAGCAGGGTGGTCAGCGCAACGAGTTCGACTCCGTCAGGCGCCAGCTGCAAATAGGGATCATGTACGATGACTTGTGCGCCGAATGCCTGACATAATTTTGCGACTCGCCGTCCGATATGCCCGAGCCCGACGATGCCGACCGTGCGTGCAGCCAGCAGTCTCCCCTGTGAACGGGGCCATTCCCCCTGGCGTACGGAGTGGTCGATACGGTTGATCTGGCGCAGGCAATCGAGCATCAATCCCAGTGTCAGTTCTGCAACAGCCTGTGCCGGGGCTTCAGGTGTGTTGGAAACTTTGATATTCAGCTGCCGGGCAGCTTCCAGATCGACATTATCCAAGCCGGTGCCGCAGCGCGCGATGACGCGTAAAGCATTGGCGCTTGTCAGTACATTTTCCGTAAGCGGTTCGACGCCAGCCAGCAGTGCCACCGTGTCATTGCCCAGCAGGGTGATGATTTCGTCTTCGGTGAGCTTGCGTTGCCACGGGTTCCCGGTGATGGTGAAACCTTGTGCGCGCAGCTGCTGTATGGCCGGATTATGATCGAAGCCGAAAGATGAAGTGGAAACGACGATTTTACTCATATAGGCGTTCTGATGATGTTCAGGTGGTTGCGGCAGAGGGAATCGAGCATGCGGATATCCAGACTGTATCCCAGAAAGGTGAAACCCTGTCCGATACGTTGCTGCAACATGGCTGGATCAGGTTCGATGACATGAACTCCACCTGCCTTGTGATGACGGATTCCAGCCTGGAGTATCTGCCGGATGGCTGCCTGGACATCAGGATGCTCCAGTTCGCCAGGCCGCCCCATCGATCCCGACAAATCATAGGGGCCGATGATATAGGCATCGATACCGGGAGTGGACAGAATTGCGTCGATATTCTCGATGGCCTGGATATGTTCGATCATCGCGATGATGACGGCGTTGTCACGCAACCATTGCCGATATGCCTGAAAACTTGCGCCATAACCCTGAGCGCGCGCCAACCCCACACCGCGGGTGCCTTCAGGCGGGTAATAAACCGCATTGACCGCGGCGCGGGCATCCTCCGCAGATTTGATCATAGGTACCATGATCCCGCTGGCACCGGCATCCATGACACGCTTGATCTGGTCGGGATGATTGGAAGTCAGCCGCACGATGGCCGGACATTGCTGTCCGTCCAGTACCTGAATGATGGCTTGTACTTCACTGAGTTCCAGCACACTGTGTTCGGTATCGAGTACGAGCCAGTCGAAACCGGCTTTGGCCATGATCTCGGCAATCGAGGGATGGCCCAGGGTGATCCATGAACCGATGGTCAATTCATGGCGGGCGAGTCGGGTTTTCAGTGACATGGGAATTCCGGTCAATATTTCAGGATTTGCGGTATTCAGCCAGCAGCGGATCAGTGGCCATCAATTCCGCGACACGTATCAGATCAGTTTCGGTATCGACTGCTTGCGTGTCATGACTGGTTTCCACCATTCTGACATGACGGCCATGTTCCATCAGGCGCAGCATATCGATCGATTCAAGTTGTTCCAGCGGAGTGGGTGGTAGCTGACTGTATTCAATCAGGCAGGTGCGCGTAAATGGAATGATACACACCTGTTTGTAGACAGCGGTTGCGCCAAAGCCGCCGGGAGCCAGTGTCGGAATCGGCTGACGGGTCATGTACAGGGCATTTCCCTGTTGATCCATGACGACCTTGATGGTATTGGGGTTGCGGAAATCGGTTTCATCGTCGATACGTCGTGTCAGATTGACGCATTCCAGTTCCGGCTCAGTGTGAAAAGGTGCTACGGCGGCATCGATCATGGAAGGGTGAACCATCGGTTCATCTCCCTGCACCATGACGATCAGATCGGCATCGGTGTGTGCGACGGCTTCCGCGATGCGGTCGCTGGCCCGTTCGTGACGGTCGGAGGTCATGATGACGGGCGCTCCAAAGGCGGTTGCATCCTGCCGGATCGCTTCATCGCAGGTAGCGATATAAGTCGCACTGAGCGACTTGCTCATGGCAACACGCTGGTAAACATGCTCCAGCATGGTGTACCCCAGCAGTTGGGCCAGCGGTTTGCCGGGGAAGCGCGATGAGCCCATACGTGCCGGAATGATGGCGATTGTTTTCATGATTGTGAATTCGGGTGGATGGCTGATTTTGCAGAATATGATGAAGCAAGTGGATAGGTCCTGTCAGCAAGGTGAATGAACACTGCTGTAAAGTGCCGGGTTCAGGAGTGTTGTGTACTTTTATAATGATGCATTTTTGCAGGTATTATATTTCCCCACACCAATGCGTGGCATGATAACACAGCTATGAAAGCCTTATTTTTTCTGCGTCACTATAACGATATCGATCATATAACACCGGTTATCGCCGCATGGGTCGAAGCTGGCCATACATGCGATGTAGTACTGATCGGGGCCGGCAAGTTCCGTCATGATTTCCGCATCAGCTACCTGGCAAGTCTGGAAGGTATCAGGGTAGCGCATATCCGGGAATTGCTGGCAGGGTGGCTTTACTGCGCCTGGCGGTTGCAGATGCTGTTGCTGACAGGAAATTTGCGCCGATCATTCATGGGCCCGTTCGTAAGCTGCCTGGCGGAGATCCATGATGCTGAGCGGCGTAAACCATTGTGGCAAAAAGTTGCGAGGATACTGCTGGCTCGCAGTTTCAAGGATAGGGAACAGGGCGTGTTGGCGTTCGACTGGATTGAACGTAATTCGGTCATTGCGACAGAGTGGGTGGAGACGATCGTTTCCATGGCGCGTGACCGGGGAGTGGGCACGGTATCGCTGCCGCACGGCGACAGCCCGCATGCCAATCAGTTGATTCGGCGGGGTGAGTGGCGATTGGGGCCGGATATGACTTTTTCAACTGCTCGAATCTTCGATCGGGTAGTAGTTCCAAACGAATTGTGTGCACAACGTTTTCGTCCATTTATGCCGGGGAGTGCGATTGCTGTGCTTGGTTCTCCTCGCTTCAGCAGAAAATGGCTGGACAGGCTGGCTGAGTTGATGCCATCTTCACCTTTGATTCGTTCGGAGGACCAGCTTAGGATCGTGATATTTCTGAGAAAAGCAAACTTCACTACTTTCTGGGAAGAGGTAAGTGAGGTCATTCATCTGATCGCCGCTTTTCGTGATGTGGAGATCATCATCAAGCCACATACCCGCAGTGGCTGGAAACAGTCGCTGACACGCAACAAATCACTGAAAAAACTGGCGAACGTAAGCGTGGCAGATGATTCCGTGCATTCTATTTACCTCATGAACTGGGCAGATATATGTATCGATTTGGCAACGTCGGTGGTATTTGAGGCGATACGCTGTGGCAAACCTGTGCTGGCAGCAGATTATCTGCATGCCGGGCGCTCTGCTGCTGCTGTTTACATGCCGGAAACAGAATTACGTTGTCGAGATGATGTGTACCGGAAAATCAGTGATTTTCTTGCTAAAGGTTGTGATGAGTTTTATGTGGAAGCGCATCGACAATGGTTCATTAGCGAAATGCTGGATGTCGGCGGGCAGGATGTATTGCCGCGATATATAGCGTTGCTGGAAGCAGTGGGTTCTGGCAGGAAATAAACGAATATCTGCTTTACCCGGCTTCATGAAAATCTGAGAGGATCTGCTTTGAAAGATTGGTTTATGCAAAGTTGGTGTGAGTTATTGGTGCGGCTTGCGCTGGTATTTTTTTGTTTCACACTCTGGCCAAAGGGGGTGATTTACTGGGGAATGGGTGTGTTGGTTCTTGCCTGGCTGATGGATGGAGGGATATCCAGATTCTCCAGTCTGGTTAAAGAGCCTTTGGTTGTGGGCATTTTGTTATTTTGTGGTGTATGGATGCTTGGCCTGCTGTGGAGTGATTTCGCAGCAATTTTCCAGGGAAAATGGAGAAAGTATTTTATCCTGTTGACGTTTATTCCTCTGTTTTCCCTCCTAAGCAAGGAACGTTTACCCTGGGTGACTGGAGCACTGTTTTGCAGTTATCTGGGTATGGTGATATCGGGCAGTTATCAATGGGCAATGCAGGGAATGCAGGGAACTCCTTTGTTTGACATGTCCTACTTATCCTACTCATCAGCTTTGGGAATCGGTGTCATCCTGGCGGTCTTTCTGGGTTGGGAAACATTATCGAGAGGAAAAAGATTGCTGTCGATTCTGTCATGGCTGATGGCTATGCTACTGCTATTTCTCCAATTTAATCAGAGTGCCAGAGGAATACTATTTGCTACCTTGGTGGTACTGTTACTGATGATCATTTTACGATATCGGGCAGAGTGGAGAACGTTGGTGAGTGGTTTGATTGTAATCGTAACCACAATCGTGTTGTTTGCCAGCAGCAGTGATATTTTTAATGACAGATTGCAGCAGATCGGTGCAGACTTGCAATCTTTTCAGCAAGGAGACTATCAAACGAGTGTGGGTTACCGGCTTGCAATGTGGGATGTCGGTCTGCATGGCATTGCTGAACATCCTTTGTTGGGGCATGGTTCGGGTATGGCAGAAAAGTATTTTGATGACAGTATCATCACTTATAAACAGGGAATTTACAGAAATTTGCCGGAATTTCAGAAAACTGCGCATTTCCATAATGAATTGATCGAGATTGGTATGCATCTCGGGTTGCTGGGTGTACTGGCCTTCGTATTTTTACTATGGTGTTGGTTTCAGATTTTCAGGCAAAACCGAATGACCTTATTGGGTAGTGCAATCGTATGTTTCATTTTCATATCCGGATTGACTGATACTTTTTTGTTATACAGTAGGATCCCGCCATTTCTGCTGACAGTGACAGCCATAGCTGTTTGCTGGCAGAAATATAGGGAAGCCCCTGACAGAACCGGACAGGAATATACGAGCAATAAAGGGAAGGGAAATCAGAATCCGCAAATATTTTTAATGAGTGCCTGACCATGCAGATTTCCCGGGTTTTCACTATTGATAAACTGGCTACTATTTATGATTGTTGACCCGATCATTGAACATTACATGCGTACACTGGCTGGACGGTTTGATCACCCGATTCTCGATGAGATGGAGGTGTTTGCGCTGGAAAAAGATTTCCCGATCGTCGGCAGGCTTGTTGGCATCTCGCTGGAAATTTATGCGAAGATGATTGGAGCACGCAGGGTTTTCGAGTTTGGTAGCGGGTATGGATATTCTGCTTACTGGTTTGGCAGGGCGGTTGGGCCTGATGGGCAGGTTGTTTGTACGGATAGCAACCCACTCAATCGGGAACAGGCAGAGCAGTATCTTGCTGCCGCCGGGCTGTGGGAAAGGATGAATTTTTGTACGGGCTATGCCCAAGATATATTTGGGCAGATAGAGGGAGATTTCGATATCTGCTACAACGATGCCGATAAAGGGGGATATCCTGATATTTGGCTGATGGCCCGAGAACGGATCCGCTCTGGTGGTTTGTATATTGCTGACAATGTATTGTGGCATGGCCGGGTAGCTGCGGAAGATTCTGCAGATGCCAAACCGGACTGGACCAAAGCAATCAGAGAACATAATCGATTGATTTCGACAGACCCAGAGTTTGATGCCTTTATCAATCCAACCCGTGATGGCGTTATCGTGGCACGTAGAAAAATGGCATAATAGAGCTAGTATCCGGTCATTTCTGTTTTTACCATTTCTTGTCAAGGAGAGTTTTTCATGCAAATCCATGTATACGATACCTATGTCAAAGCCAAAGACGGGCATGTTATGCATTTTGATGTATTCACGGATGTCAGGGATGACAAAAAGGCTATTGAATTTGCAAGACAATGGCTTTCTTCGATCGGAGAAGAAGGGGCAACCGTAACCAGTGAGGAATGTCGCTTCTGTCACAGCCAGAAAGCACCTGATGAGGTAATCGAAGCAATTAAACAGAACGGCTACTTCATTTATAAAATGGAAGGATGTAACTGATAAACCACGGGTAAACGGCCCGCACCCGGGTGTTGGGCCAGACTATGCCGATAATTATGGAGTCTGATGCAATGAGACGGATATTCGCAAAAGCACTGATGCTGTCAGCCGTTTCTTTTATGGCCAGTAGCCCGGTGCAGGCTGCCGATCCTGAGGTAATCGGGGAGTTTGACGACTGGGTTGCCTATGTTTATACAGAGGATGGCAGCAAGGTTTGTTATATGGTTGGCAAACCCAAGAAAGAAGAAGGTAACTATACCAAGCGTGGAGCAGTTTATGCACTGGTCACGCACCGTCCGGCCGAGAAGAGCAAAAACGTGTTCAGCTTCGTTGCGGGTTATTCCTATAAGACGAACAGTGAAGTGACGATCAGTATTGGCGGTCAGCGTTTCAAACTGTTTACCCAGAATGAGACCGCATGGGCGCCTGATTCGGCAACTGATAATAGACTGGTAGCAGCGATACGTGGCGGCAGTCAGATGGTGGTGAACGGAACATCTTCGCAGGGAACAACCACAACTGATACTTTCGGCCTGAAAGGATCAACTGCGGCTTACACTGCTATTTCCAAAGAATGTGGAATCAAGTGAGATCACATACATGGGCGATAAAATAACCATTTATCAGAAATCAACCTGCAGCAAATGCCGTGAAGCTCTGTCCATTCTCGAAGAAAGCGGTAAAGAGTTTGACAGTATCAATTATTATGACGACCGGCTGACGGTCGAGATGTTACGTGAACTCGTACGTAAATTGGGTATTCCGGTAAGGGATCTGTTGCGCGCAGACGAACCGCTTGCCAAAGGTATGGAATCAGTGGATGATGATGAGCTGTTACAGCTGATGGTGGCGAATCCTGATCTGATTCAACGTCCGATTGTTGTTCGTGGTGACAGTGCAGTACTGGGACGACCACCGGTGAGAATAAAAAAACTTTTGGATAACTAAATTGAAACTGACTCAATAGCTGATTCTTAACTAGAGTCAGTAACAGAGTCTAGTTTTGCAGCTTGTTTGAATAACAAAACTTTAAGGTTCTGCCATTTTCCCCAGACAGTCACCAGTGTGCGAAGAAGGAAAGGAACTTCCGGGGCAATCCAGATTTCTGTAACACGCCTGTCTATACGTTTCCAGCCTCGCAGCAAGATTCGGACTGCCGAGTACAACTTCAAGTCATAGTTGTATATTTGCAGACTGGTTAACTGGCTTGATTGTGCTGGTGTTAGCCAGTGAACGTAGCCACCATCGTGAAGAACCTGATTCATGGTGCTGATAAGTTCTTCATCAAGGTCTGTCAACGTGCAGTTGACCGTAAGTAATAGTAGGTTTTGCTGTGCTTTCGGGTAACGTGACAGGTAAAGAGCCCGGTTGCGCCGAGATAACGGGAAGCGATCATCACCAAACGATCCCCCTTTTTTGTGGTAAATATGAGCTTCGGGGTGAACTCCGAAACGCCAGCCATTGAGATCAAGACGACGTCCAAGATCAATATCTTCGTAATACCCGCGACCGAAGATTGGATCAAATCCCCCGATTGCGAGGAAAATATCGCGACGTATCAGGAAAGCATGTCCGCGTAAATAGTAGTTGCGGATATAGTTGCCAGGATACAGTGCATAACGGCTAAGATCGAAATTGTCGTAACTGTTTCCTGCGGGAACAATGGCCGCCAGCTTCGGATCTGCGTCAAAAGCAGAGCAGAGGAGGGGCAGGATATTGTGTTTAACCTCAGTGTCAGAGTTGAGAATCAATACATAAAATGCATCAGACCGGCTAACAGCTGTATTGACTGCTGTGCCGAAACCCTCATTCTTTTCTGCGTGAAAAACTTCCACACGTGAGTAGGGGAGATGATCCAGCATTGCACGTGTTTCACTGTCAGATGCATCATCCTGAATGAGCACCCTGTGTATGGATTTCCCGAGATGAGTAATGACGGAATCAATACAGCGCCTGGTCAGGACAGGTGCATTGTGAACCGGTATTACGATATCAATACGCTTTGAATGAGACCGTATTGTTTCATCCAGCATGGCTTGGAAACTGGTTTTAGAGAGGAAAGCTTTCTTTCTGTAATGCTTTAGCCATTTCTAGATTGCACTGAAAAAGACGACTCTCCTCCTGAATGAAGGGTATTACGGGCTCTTGATTAAGGCTGAAGCGCTTCTGCCGCATTTTCTTGCCGAGCAGCACTGCGTGTAGGTAGCTTTTCCCGGATTCTTGCAGCTTTGCCGGATCTGTCTCTCAGATAATAAAGTTTTGCCCGGCGTACTGCACCGCGCCGTTTGACTTCCATGCTCGCAATGAGGGGTGAATAAGTCTGGAACGTACGTTCGACTGCTTCTCCACTGGATATTTTTCTTACGATAAATGAAGAATTGAGTCCACGATTGCGTTTGGCGATAACGACTCCTTCAAAAGCCTGCACACGTTTACGGTCACCCTCTACTACATTTACGTTAACTACGAGCGTATCACCTGGTGAAAAATCAGGGATAGTTTTTCCCAGCCTTTCAATTTCTTCCCGTTCCAGCTGTTCAATCAAGTTCATTTCATTGCTCCTGTTCTTTAATGTTATCTATTTCTATCGATTGGTTAGCAACCGTTTTACCTCGTAGTTGCTCGAATTCAGCCAGTAATTCCTGTTCCCTGCCAGAGAGCCCTTCCGGGTATTTTTCTGCTAACAAATCCGGCCTTTTCAACCAGGTTCTGCCAATGGATTGTTGCAGACGCCAGCGTTCTATTTTTGCATGGTCACCGGATAACAGTATCCGCGGGACCGGTTTTCCCTTATACACTTCTGGCCGGGTATAGTGCGGATACTCCAGTAAATGATCCGTGTGAGAGTCTTGTCCGGCTGACCGTGTATCACCCAACGCCCCTGGTAATTGTCTTACCACCGCATCAATTAAAACCATTGCTGCCAGTTCCCCACCGGAAATCACATAATCCCCGATTGAAATTTCTTCGTCTACCTGATTCTCAATCAGCCTTTCATCAATTCCTTCGTAACGACCACAGAGCAGCACAACCCCATCCAACTGAGAAACCTGTAAAACTTTTTTGTGGTTCAGTCGCTTACCTTGTGGTGTAAGGTAAATGACACAGGTTTTGCTGACCCCGTCTTTGCCCTGTCTGGCTTTTGCATCTGTAATCGCCTTATCCAATGGCTCAGCCATCATGACCATACCTGGGCCCCCGCCATAGGGCGAATCATCTACCGTCCGATAATGGTTTGCGGCATAATCACGAGGATTCCATGTGTGCAGTCGATATAAATTACTTTTATATGCCCTGCCTGTTACACCATGTTGCGTGACAGCATCAAACATATCTGGCAGCAGTGTGATGACGTCAAACTCGAACGGCATGATATGAGATTTAATAGCCTAATTCCCAATCTACTGTGATTTGTCGTGATCTCAGATCTACCTGTCTGATAACCTGATCGACGAAAGGAATCAATTCCTCTTTGCCGCTCCTGGATAATCGGACTCGTAATACATCATTTGCCCCGGTTTCAAACAAACCAGCCACTGTGCCAAGTGTCTCACCCTGTACATTGACAACGCTGATCCCAATCAGATCTGTCCAGTAGTAACCGTCTTTTCCATCTTCTGATAGTAGAGGCAATTGACTACGAGGTACTGCGACCAGCAATCCCTTCAGTTCAGATACGCTCGTCCGGTCGCTATACTCAGCGAGGGTAACGATCAGCAGATTATCATGAATGGAAAAGGTGGCCGGATGCACGATTTGCCAGTTCTTTTCATCTTTGCTGAGCCACCACACGGAATATTCTGTTAACCCGTTAATATACTCAGTAAAGGGAGTGACTTTGATCTGACCTCGAATACCATGCGGCCCAATGATCCGACCCAGCACAACCATAGGCTCCTTTGGTAGAAGGAGCCCTGTTTCACTCCTGTGGTTGTACGGCTTTTTGTTGTCTGCCAAACTGTTTGACGAGTCGTGAAACGGTATCGGACAGCTGGGCTCCCTTGGATTGCCAGTAAGTCAGTCGATCCATCTGGATACGCAGACTTTCCTCGCCGCCAGTAGCACGCGGATTATAAAACCCGACACGTTCTATGAATTTGCCATCCCGCCGATTACGAGAATCAGCCACTACCATGCTGTAAAAAGGACGCTTCTTGGCGCCACCGCGTGCCAGTCTCACTACTACCATGTTGCCCCTTGTAAAAGTGGTTGTTTGTTAACTAAAACCACTAATTTTATGGCAGTTACCGCTTGCATGGCAAGCAGTAAATTAAACGGGGATTGGCTATGTATTCAAAAAAGATCGTGGCAGAATCAGAATGATCAACTGTAATTATTCGACCAGGAATTATCCAAATCATACAATGATTCGATTTTGCTGAAACAGCTGGCTTGAAGACTATGAAAAATACTGATCGAAATGATTCGCCAGCCGAAAAGCTGTTGACTGAAGCCAATCGCTGCGTGGCGTGTGGGTTATGTCTGCCTCATTGTCCAACTTATCATTTGACACATTCTGAAGCAGATTCACCACGCGGGCGGATTGCGCTGATGAGTGGAGTCGTCAGCGGGCGTATTCCTCTGAATGAGAGATTCGTTCAGCATATGGATCGGTGTCTGACTTGTCGTGCCTGCGAGCAGGTTTGTCCGAATAATGTCGCTTATGGTCAGTTGATCGATGGTGCACGTGTCATGATTCGTGAGCATTCATCCATACAAAAAGAAAGTCAGCATAAAAAGAGCCAGTTAATAGGTTTTCTGGAACGGGAATTGATTGCCAAGCCTGGCCGATTCGACAGCTTACGGCCAGTGCTACGTTTGCTGGCCGGCAGTGGCCTGCTGTCATTACTATTGCGACTGAAGACTTTTAAAAAAAACGCTTTGATCCAATCTCTGCTGTTTTTGACGACTCGTAATCTGCCGGGGCAGTTGTGGCATCGTTCATATCCGGCCAAGGATACACTGCGCGGTGAAGTGGGATTGTTTCTGGGGTGTATCGCAAGGCTGATCGATACTGAAACGCTGCTTTCATCCGTGTTTGTGCTGAACCGGCTGGGCTATACGGTGCATGTGCCAGATACGCAAACCTGTTGCGGGGCACTGTATCAGCACAGCGGCCGGATCGATGCAGCCAGATCGCTGGCACAACGAAATTTCCATGCTTTTGAAGGCTTGAATATTCAGGCGATCATCAATACCGCTTCCGGCTGTGGTGTTCAATTGACGGAATACTCATCACGACTGGATGCCGGATTTTCTGTGCCAGTAATGGATATCAGCCAGTTTCTCGATGGACAGGAGTGGGATGAGGTCGATTTTGCACCTTTGTTACGCAGAGTTGCCGTGCATGAGCCGTGTACACTGCGTAACACTTTACGTGCTTCGAAACATCTGTACCCTTTGCTTCGACGTATTCCGGGAATTGAGGTGGTGGAGCTTCCCGGTAACGAACAGTGTTGTGGTGCGGCCGGCACTTATTTTCTCGATCAGCCAGAGTTTGCGCAATCCTTGCTCAATGCGAAATTGCAGGCTTTTGAGAACACTGGTGCAGATTGTCTGGTGACAGCGAATATCGGTTGTGCTTTGCATATTGCCAACGGATTGGCGAGGAAAGGAACAAATATAGAGGTTTTGCATCCGGTAACATTGCTCGCACGGCAAATGCGTATAAAATGAAAGCTTGGATTGATCTGGCGTAAAACACAAAATCAACCAAAGCAGGCAATGGAGAATTTTATGTTGAATATCGATAAATTGATCATAGGTTTTGATAACGCCTTACGGACATTACTGGCTCCTGCCAATACCTTGCGCCCGGTACCGGGGAAGGATCTGCCTGAAAATGAGCTGAGTGAGATCGAAAAACGTGAATCTGCAGCACTGATGCGTATCAATCATGTGGGTGAAGTTTGTGCTCAGGCACTTTATCAGGGGCAGGCCCTGACAGCGCGTAATGACCGAGTACGACAGGCGTTGGACCAAGCGGCACGTGAAGAAACCGAGCATCTTGCGTGGACAGAGCGCCGCATTGCGGAGCTGGGCGGGCGTAAAAGTTTTCTGAATCCATTGTGGTATGGCGGATCGTTTACTCTGGGGCTGGTGGCTGGTGTGCTCGGTGATAAATGGAATCTTGGTTTTCTGGCTGAAACCGAGCGCCAGGTCGAGGCACATCTGGCAAGTCATCTGCAGCAATTGCCCCATCAGGATATTCGCAGCAGAGCCATCGTGACACAAATGAAAGTTGATGAAGCGTGTCACGCTACCATGGCAGTTTCGCATGGGGGAGGGCGGTTGCCTGCCCCAGTCAAAGTTGCCATGAAGTTCAGTTCCACGATCATGACACGCACCGCCTATTGGGTGTGAAAGCGGAAGAAAATTCTTATCTGTTCCAAGGTGATGTAATTATCATGCAAAGTATCGACCTTACCGATCATTTTCTGATTGCCATGCCGGGACTGGAAGATTCTTTCTTTACCAGGACACTGACCTATATCTGTGAACATAGCGAACGTGGTGCGCTGGGTCTCGTGGTCAATCGCCCGACGGATTTATCCGTGGAAAAGCTGTTGCTGCAACTGGGGATGTCTCCCAAGAGTACTGCTTCTTCCAATTTGCCGGTATTGCTAGGTGGCCCGGTGCAGATCGATAGCGGGTTCGTATTGCACGAACCGGTCGGATCATGGAAGTTTACGCTGTCTTCCAATGAATCGATCGGTCTGACTTCTTCCGCTGACATTCTGCAGGCAGTCGCTGATTGTGAGGGACCGGAGAGAATGCTGATAGCACTGGGTTATTCAGGTTGGGTAGCAGGACAGCTCGAGCAGGAGCTGGCACAAAACGCTTGGCTGACGGTACCTGCTGAGTCGCAGATCCTGTTTGAGTTGTCTTCCGAAGAGCGGCTGCCTGCTGCCATGAAGTTGCTGGGAATCGATTTTTGTAATTTATCTAGTGAAGTCGGTCATGCCTGATATGACTAGTACTCCGTCTGGTACAGTACTGGCTTTTGATTTTGGTACACGGCGCATCGGGGTGGCGATTGGTGAATATGAACTGCAAATGGCTCATCCTTTGACGACGATCGATCAGTCGATGACGGGGCCTCGTTTTGAAAAGATTGCGGAGCTGATCGAGGCATGGCAACCGGTGTTGCTGGTGGTGGGATTGTCAGTTCATGCCGATGGTACTGAGCATGAAATAACCCGGTTGTGTCGTCGTTTTGCCAGACGGCTGGAAGGACGCTTCAGGATTCCAGTAGCGCTGGCGGACGAGCGCTATACGACAGTAATTGCTCGTTCAGTGCTGGAAGAAGCGGGCGTGACGGGCAAAAAACAGCGGCCAATGCTCGACCAGATCGCAGCACAGCATATTCTTCAGACTTATTTCGATTTATCTCATGCAGCTTCCTGACGCCGAGAAATTACTGACACAACTCATTGAAAAAATACGGCCGGATATAACCGGAAATACCGCTATCGTGGGTATCCATACCGGCGGTGCCTGGCTGGCCAGGCGTATTCATCAGTCGTTGGAGATCACGTTGCCGGTGGGGGCGCTGGATATTTCCTTTTACCGTGATGACTACAGTAAAATTGGCCTGCATCCGCAAGTCAGGCCTTCCCGGCTTCCTTTCGACGCTGAAAACAGCCACATTATTCTGGTGGATGATGTGCTTTATACCGGTAGAACAGTCCGTGCGGCAGTGAATGAACTGTTCGATTATGGTCGCCCGGCCAGTATCCATCTAGCTGTACTGGTGGATCGTGGAGGGCGGGAACTGCCAATTGCTGCCCGGTATACAGGGGAAGTTCTCACATTACCGGAAAACACCATGCTGGAGCTGATGCAGTCGGATGACGGTAAATTGAATCTGGATTTACGTAACCTGACAATAGGTTAATGGTTTCCGGGATTTGCCGACTATCATCTTCCTGCTTAGTTGTTATTCAGGCAGGTTTCAGCTGCTATGTATGGACAGATTTTCTTTGCCGATATTCAAAACCTATGTGCTGTCGTAATTCTTGCGGGAGCTCTGTGTAATGGGCGTACATCCCCAACTGAGCAAAAATGGTGAGTTGCAGCATCTGCTGACGACAGAAGGGCTGCCTGCTGTGATTCTGCGCCATATTCTCGATACTGCGGAATCGTTTACCGGTGTGACGGAACGCGATGTCAAGAAAATTCCCCTGCTCCGAGGTAAATCGGTATTTAACCTGTTTTTTGAGCCGAGCACCCGTACTCGCACGACTTTCGAAATTGCGGCCAAGCGACTTTCCGCCGATGTCATTAATCTCAATATGGCGGTTTCATCTCAGACCAAGGGAGAAACGCTGCTGGATACGGTGGATAACCTGTCTGCTATGCATGCGGACATGTTTGTCGTGCGCCATAACCAAAGTGGGGCAGCACATCTGATTGCCCGTCATGTCAGGCCGGAAATTCATGTCATCAATGCGGGCGACGGGTGGCATGCGCACCCTACCCAGGCGTTACTGGATATGTTTACCATTCGCCGCTATAAGCAGGATTTCCATGCATTACGCGTAGCGATTATCGGGGATATTCTGCATTCCCGCGTGGCGCGTTCGCAGATTCATGCACTGACGACGCTGGGCGTACCGGAAATCCGTGTCATTGCTCCCAAGACACTGTTACCGGCCGGAGTTGAGCGGCTTGGCGTGCATGTTTACCACAATATGGTACAGGGTTTGCAAGACGTGGATGTACTGATGATGTTGCGATTGCAGCATGAGCGTATGGAGTCGGCACATCTGCCTAGTACTGAAGAGTATTTCAAATATTATGGACTGACACCGGAAAAACTTGCGCTTGCCCGGCCTGATGCAATCGTAATGCATCCCGGTCCGATGAATCGGGGTGTGGAAATCGATTCAGAAGTAGCAGATGGTGCTCAGTCCGTCATTCTTCCCCAGGTAAACTTTGGTATTGCCGTCCGTATGGCGGTGATGTCGATCCTGGCCGGAAATTGATATGCATATTCATATTCGAAATGGTCGTCTGATTGATCCCGGTAGCGGAATGGACCGTACTGGTGATCTTTATCTGGCCGAGGGCAAAATTGTATCGATCGATTCCCGGCTTGACGGTTTCCGTGATGATCGTGAGATCGATGCCGATGGAATGATCGTGTGTCCCGGTCTGGTCGATTTGTCAGCGCGTTTGCGCGAGCCGGGGCTTGAATATATGGCTACGCTGGAATCAGAGCTGGAAGCCGCAGTAGCAGGAGGGGTGACCAGCCTGGCCTGTCCCCCTGATACGGATCCGCCACTGGATGAGCCAGGTCTGGTGGAGATGCTGAAACACCGTGCACGTAATCTTGATCGAGCGCGAGTATATCCGGTAGGGGCGCTGACTCAGGGGCTCAAGGGAGAGCGCTTGACGGAAATGGTTGAATTGCATGATGCGGGTTGTGTTGCGTTCAGCCAGGTTGATGCCCCCCTTGTTAACCCGCATGTGCTGATGCGAGCTATGCAATATGCTGCTACATTTGGTTTCAAAGTCTGGCTGCGTCCTCAGGATATGTATCTGGCCAATCGGGGTGTTGCCCATGAAGGTGAAATTGCTACCCGTCTTGGTTTGCCGGCAATTCCGGTGTGTGCAGAGACGATTGCACTGGCTAGTATTTTGTCGCTGATGAAGGAAACGGGTGCTAGCGTACATCTCTGTCGTATTTCCAGTGCTGAGGGGGTGGCGCTGGTGAGAGCAGCCAAACGGCAGGGATTATCGCTCACCTGTGATGTTTCTATCCATCACGTACATTTGACCGATATGGATATTGGTTTCTTTGATGCAAATTGCCATCTCATGCCACCGCTCAGAAGCTTGCCAGATCGGAATGCATTGCGTGCTGGGTTGATGGATGGAACAATTGATGCGATCTGTTCGGATCATGCACCTGTAGATGAAGATGCCAAACTTCTACCATTTGCTCAGGCTGAAAGTGGTGCAACTGGATTAGAGCTGCTGTTGCCTCTTACATTGAAATGGGCGGGGGAAAACAGGCTGGCATTGCCTGAAGCGCTGGCGAGAATTACATCCCATCCTGCACAGATTCTAGGAGTTGAGACCGGACGGCTGGCAGTGGGTGCTGTGGCTGATTTGTGCATCTTTGATCCTGATGCGAACTGGATCGTCAGCAATACCGAACTGAGAAGCCAAGGCAAAAATACACCTTTTCTCGGGATGGAATTGTACGGGCGTACTTGGTTTACCCTGATTGATGGACGTATCGTGTATGGTTGATGAGCGATTCCCGGGAAATGGGGGTTTCGTCAAAGCCGTATAAACCCGGGGTTATCCGGCGGAGAGAATCAGGTAGGGAAATGTTCCGATAGCTTCTTCCCGCAACTGGATATCCTGAATATTTATTGATAACAAAAATTTTTCTGAATTTACTGATATGAAAAACCCGCTGTTAGATTTTTCCACTCTTCCTCGCTATGAGGAAATCCAGAACGAGCATATCACACCTGCCATGGACGAGTTGTTGCGCGACTGCCGCGCGGTGGTGAATATGGTTAAGAATGCGACGGAATCTCCTGATTGGCAGGATTTTGTGCAGCCGGTGGTGGATGCGAATGAGCGTTTGTCGAGAGCGTGGGGGCAGGTAGCGCATTTGAATGCAGTCATGAATAGCCCGGCGTTACGTGAAATCTATAACGCCAATCTGCCGCGTATCACGCAGTACTATGCCGAGTTGTCGCAAGATCCGGTATTGTTTGAGAAATTCCAACAGTTGCGGGCAGACCCGGCATTCAATGATTTAAGTCAGGCACGCAGGAAAATTGTGGACAATCAGTTACGTGATTTTCACTTGGGAGGTGCCGAGCTGCCGCCGGAAGATAAAGGCCGGTTCATGCAGATTCAGGAAGAGCTGTCAGCATTGAGTTCGAAATTCAACGATAACCTGCTGGATGCAACTAATGCATTTTCCCTGTTCGTAGAAAATCGGGATGAGCTCGCCGGAATTCCGGATGATGTATTGCAGGCCGCTCGTGAAGCGGCAACTACAGATACTTCGATTACCGCGCCGGGCTGGAAATTTACTCTGCATGCGCCTTCTTACCTGCCAGTCATGCAGTATGCGGATAACCGCAGCTTGCGTGAACAGATGTATCGGGCGTATGTGACACGGGCAAGTGAATTCGAAGTCGTTCCGGATGAGGTTGTGAATCGTGACAACATGCTTCTGATCGAGCAGATTTTGCGTCTGCGTCAGGAGGAAGCCAAACTGTTGGGTTACGATTGTTACGCACAGGTATCACTGGCCCCAAAAATGGCGGAAACACCACAGCAGGTACTGGATTTTCTGAATGAGCTGGCAGCTAAAGCAAGACCTTATGCGGAAAAAGATCTGACAGAACTACAACAGTTTGCAGCCGATAAACTGAAGCTGGGTCGACTCGAAGTGTGGGACATTGCTTACGCCAGTGAAAAGCTGCGCATTGAGCGTTATGCTTTCTCTGAGCAGGAGGTCAAGCAATATTTTCCGGAAAACAAGGTGTTGCCCGGTATGTTCCTACTGGTAGAGACCCTGTACGGTATACGCATCAGCGAAGCAGAGCCAGCGCGTAACATTCAGTGCTGGCATCCGGATGTGAAATTTTTCGATATCACTGATGCGAATGGTAATTTGCTGGGGCAGTTCTATCTGGATCTCTATGCCCGTCCCGGCAAGCGTGGAGGAGCTTGGATGGATGACGCTATCACCCGGCGGAAGATCGAAGTACCTGAAATCGGCCGCTCCGAAATCCAAGTGCCAGTTGCCTACCTCACCTGCAATTTTTCTGCACCAGTGACGATAGACGGCCAGTTGCGCCCGGCATTGTTTACGCATGATGAGGTAATTACGCTATTCCATGAATTTGGTCATGGACTGCATCATTTATTGACCCGGATGGATGAGCTGGGTGTTTCCGGTATCAATGGGGTCGAGTGGGATGCGGTTGAACTGCCCAGCCAGTTCATGGAAAACTTCTGCTGGGAGTGGGAAGTATTGCGTGGTATGACTGCGCATGTGGAAACCGACAATCCGCTACCGCGCGCGTTATTCGATAAAATGCTTGCGGCCAGGAACTTCCAGAGCGGCCTTCAGACTTTGCGTCAGATCGAATTTGCTTTGTTTGATATGCATCTGCACACGGATTTTGACCCGCAGGGCAGTGAAACCGTGTTACAGCGTCTGGATAACATCCGTCAGCAGGTCGCCGTCATCATTCCACCCCCGTTCAACCGGTTTCCGGACAGCTTCGGACATATATTTGCCGGGGGCTATGCTGCTGGTTATTACAGCTATAAGTGGGCGGAAGTATTGTCTGCCGATGCTTACAGCTTGTTTGAGGAGAATGGTATCGGCCAGGTAGTTAATGCAAAAACCGGAGAGCGTTTCTGGCATGAAATTCTTGCCGTGGGTGGCAGTCGTCCGGCACTCGAATCATTCATTGCATTTCGC
This sequence comes from Nitrosomonas sp., assembly GCF_040256045.1. Classification (GTDB taxonomy): domain Bacteria; phylum Pseudomonadota; class Gammaproteobacteria; order Burkholderiales; family Nitrosomonadaceae; genus Nitrosomonas. The sequence goes on along the minus strand of NZ_JBDZWD010000004.1, from coordinate 52,619 downwards.
GGACGTGAGCCAAAAATTGATGCATTGCTGCGGCATCATGGTATGGCGGCCTGAGTAATGTATTTCCTGCGATCAGCCCATTGAAGATCGTCAGCTTGCGGGTAGAAGATCATTTACAGGTGATGAAAAAGTGCTCTGTCCTGATGATGGAAAATGATACTTTTTCCACACGAACAGCGAGTGGTAATGAGGCAGTTCAGAAGAGTAGGTTACCGTTACCGCGTGCAGAAGCCGGAGCCCTTTCTGGAAAAGCTTTTGTATCTCGCGTATAATTGATCATAGCGGTGCAGGGTCAGCCTTGAGCCGCTTTTTTCTGTCCGTCTGCATCGTATACAAAATTGGGGAGTTCTGTGTCTAACCGTCCGCGTGCTGTACTCGTTCTGGCTGATGGTACTGTTTTTCACGGAGAGTCGATCGGTGCAGAAGGTATTACTGTCGGTGAAGTGGCTTTCAATACGGCCATGACCGGTTACCAGGAAATTCTCACTGACCCTTCTTACTGCCGTCAGATCGTTACACTGACTTATCCGCATATCGGTAATACCGGTGTGAATGACGAGGATATCGAATCAACTACGGCCTCCAGGACCATTCATGCGGCAGGGCTGGTGGTTCGTGATCTATCACTCGTCACCAGCAGCTGGCGTAGTCGTCATACGTTACCAGATTTTCTTAAACAGCATGATGTGCCGGCAATTGCCGGGATTGATACACGCAAACTTACACGTATCCTGAGAATGAAGGGCGCACAGGCAGGTTGCGTCATGACTGGCCATGTCGATGAAACCGAAGCATTACGGCAGGCGCAGGCATTTCCCGGTCTGACGGGAATGGATCTGGCGCAAGTGGTCAGCTGCAGTCAGCCATGGGAATTCAGTGAAGGCATGTGGTCGCCAGAAACAGGTTATCAAGCTGCGGGCGAGAGCTACTGCCGGGTTGCTGTGCTGGATTTTGGTGTCAAGCGTACGATTCTGCGCAAGCTGGTCGAGCATCGCTGTCATGTTACCGTTTATCCCGCTCGGACAGGGATTGATGAAATTCTTGCCGCTCGGCCTGATGGTGTGCTGCTTTCCAATGGCCCTGGGGATCCGGAAGCCTGTGATTACGCAATCGATATGGCGCGTGCATTGCTGACAAGCAGGATCCCTGTATTCGGTATCTGCCTGGGTCATCAGATAATTGCACTGGCGATTGGTGCCAGGACGATCAAGATGAAATTCGGGCACCATGGTGCCAATCATCCGGTACTGGATGTCGATAGTGGCCGGGTGATGATTACCAGTCAGAATCATGGATTCGCAGTAGACGTCGATACATTACCCGCCAATGTGCGTGTCACCCATCATTCATTATTTGATGGAAGTCTTCAGGGATTTGAATTGACGGATCATCCTGTTTTCTGTTTTCAGGGGCATCCTGAGGCCAGCCCGGGCCCACAAGACGTTAATTATTTATTCAGTCGTTTCATCAGCCGGATGGTGAAAAACAAGCAATCAGCCTGAGCCATCAGAACAACCTTCGTCATCATGCCAAAGCGTACCGACCTGAAATCTATCCTTATCATTGGCGCCGGGCCGATTGTCATCGGCCAGGCATGCGAATTTGATTATTCTGGTGTTCAGGCCTGCCGGGCACTGCGGGAAGAAGGTTATCGCGTCATTCTGATCAATTCCAATCCGGCGACGATCATGACCGATCCGGGGCTGACGGATGCCACTTATATAGAGCCTATTACTTGGCAGGCAGTTGAAAAAGTAATCGAGATTGAACGGCCGGATGCATTACTGCCGACCATGGGCGGGCAAACTGCACTCAATTGTGCCCTGGACCTAGTTCGGCATGGCGTACTGGAAAAATACAGTGTAGTGCTGATTGGCGCTTCCCGTGAGGCTATCGACAAAGCTGAGGATCGCGAAAAATTCAAGCAGGCAATGACCCGTATCGGTCTGCAATCAGCGCGTTCCACCATGGCGCACAGCATGGAAGAAGCAATGCAGGCTCAAGCAATGATCGGCTACCCGGCTATTATCCGGCCTTCTTTCACGCTGGGAGGCAGTGGGGGCGGGATTGCTTATAACCGGGAAGAGTTCATCGAGATCTGTGAGCGGGGTCTGGAAGCCTCACCTACTCGGGAGCTATTGATCGAGGAATCGGTCATTGGCTGGAAAGAATATGAGATGGAAGTTATCCGCGACAAACAGGATAATTGCATCATTGTCTGTGCCATCGAGAATGTCGACCCCATGGGAGTCCATACGGGCGATTCGATTACGGTTGCACCTGCCCAGACGCTGACGGACAAGGAGTACCAGCGTATGCGTGATGCATCGGTTGCGGTACTGCGGGAAATCGGGGTGGAAACAGGTGGTTCCAACGTACAGTTCGCTGTCAATCCCGAGAACGGGAACATGCTCGTGATCGAAATGAATCCACGGGTATCACGCTCTTCCGCGCTGGCCTCGAAAGCAACGGGTTTTCCGATTGCCAAGGTTGCCGCCAAACTGGCAATCGGCTATACGCTCAATGAACTGGGCAATGATATTGCGGGTGGTATTATCCCAGCTTCGTTTGAGCCGACCATCGACTATGTCGTAACCAAAGTACCTCGCTTCGCATTCGAGAAATTTCCCCAGGCACACGATCGTTTGACGACGCAAATGAAATCAGTGGGCGAGGTTATGGCGATTGGACGCACCTTCCAGGAATCGCTGCAAAAGGCATTACGTGGACTGGAAACTGGTGTGGACGGTCTGGATGAAAAAACCACGGATACCGAAATCATCAAAGCCGAACTGGGCCACCCCGGGCCTGAGCGCCTGTGGTATATCGCTGATGCATTCCGTTGCAATATCCCTTTCGAGGAAATTCATGCGCTTACCCGGATCGATCCATGGTTTTTGGTCCAGATTGAAGATTTGATCAGGCAGGAGCAGGCTCTTTCGGAGAAACGGCTGGCGACACTGGATCGGCATGAGTTATACCATTTGAAACGTTGCGGTTTCTCAGACCAACGTCTGGCTGCATTACTCGGTACCAGCCAGGATAAGGTGCGTGCCAGACGGCATGAACAGGAGTTGCGCCCAGTCTATAAGCGAGTGGATACCTGTGCAGCCGAATTTGATACGCATACGGCTTATATGTATTCGACTTATGAGGAAGAATGCGAGTCGCGCCCGACTGATAATAAGAAAATCATGGTGCTGGGAGGCGGGCCTAATCGCATCGGTCAGGGAATCGAATTCGATTACTGTTGTGTACACGCTGCTCTGGCGCTGCGTGAAGATGGGTATGAGACGATCATGGTTAACTGTAATCCTGAAACAGTCTCGACTGATTACGATATTTCTGACCGATTGTACTTCGAATCTCTTACGCTTGAAGATGTTTTGGAAATTGCAGCAGTAGAAAAGCCGGCTGGTGTTATCGTGCAATACGGTGGACAGACTCCGCTGAAGCTGGCGCGTGCACTGGAAGCCAATGGTGTGCCCATCATTGGCACCAGTCCCGATATGATCGATTGTGCCGAGGATCGTGAACGTTTTCAGGCCATGCTGCAGGAGTTGGGCCTTAAACAACCTCCCAATTTTACTGCACGTACCGCGGAGGCTGCTTTGGCTGCAGCGGATAAAATTGGCTACCCGCTTGTCGTTAGACCAAGTTATGTGCTGGGTGGCCGTGCCATGGAAGTTGTACATGAGGCGCGTGATCTGGAACGCTATATCCAGGAAGCCGTGAAGGTATCCAATGATTCTCCTGTGCTGCTGGATCATTACCTGAACAATGCGATCGAAGTGGACGTTGATGCCATTTCCGATGGGAAAACCGTACTGATCGGTGGAATCATGGAGCATATCGAGCAGGCCGGAGTTCACTCCGGTGATTCTGCTTGTTCGTTACCTCCTTTTAGTCTTTCCGCTTCCCTGCAGGAGGAATTGTGCCGGCAGACCGAGGCTATGGCGTGTGCGCTGAATGTCAGCGGTTTGATGAATATTCAGTTCGCTATTCAGGATGATATTGTCTATGTACTGGAGGTTAATCCCAGAGCATCGCGTACTGCTCCTTTCGTTTCCAAGGCAACCGGTTTGCAACTGGCTAAAATCGCCGCCCGTTGCATGGTAGGCCAGATGCTGACTGATCAAGGGGTTACCAAAGAAGTTTACCCTTCTCATTTTTCGGTAAAAGAGGCCGTTTTCCCATTTGCCAAGTTTTCCGGTGTGGATACTATACTTGGGCCAGAGATGAAATCAACCGGTGAGGTGATGGGAATAGGTAAGAATTTCGCCGAGGCATTTGTCAAATCACAGCTGGCAGCTGGTATTCAATTACCGGTATCGGGTAATGTACTGATCAGTGTAAGAGACAGTGATAAACTGGAAGCTGTTTCAATCGCTATCAAGCTGGTTGAATTGGGATTCTCACTTTATGCTACGCGTGGTACGGCTCAAGCCCTGCAGCAGGCAGGATTGCCAGTTATTGCCGTAAATAAGGTAGCTGAAGGCCGGCCGCATATTGTGGATATGATCAAGAACGGAGAAATTATCTTGATCATCAATACGGTTGCTAATAAACGCAGTGCTGTACGTGATTCCTATTCGATCCGACGTGCGGCTTTGCAGGCTAGGATAACTTATTACACAACCATTGCCGGTGCACGTGCTGCTTGTGCCGGTATAGCAGGTCGCTACGAGCTGCAGGTTTACCGTTTGCAAAATCTTGGCATCTAGGCAACAATAATCTTCCCTTCCAAGCTTGACAAATTTCTGATCTGGAAAGATTGGTACCTGTTTACAAGCTTTTTGATCAGACAGTTAACTATTTCGCATTATCTGAATGATGCGCTGAGTGCCTGTCGTTTGATGAATGTTGTTTTATTGTTTTTCCATGGAAAGAGAAACCAAGTTATGAATGCCATTCCCATTACCCAAGCTGGTGCAGAGAAATTACGTACAGAGTTGCATGAGATGAAAACGATTCATCGTCCTGCTGTCATCGCTGCTATCGCGGAAGCACGCTCCCATGGTGATTTATCTGAGAATGCCGAATATGATGCTGCAAAAGAGAAACAGGGGTTCATAGAGGGACGGATTGCAGAATTGGAAAGTAAACTGTCCAATGCGCAGATCATTAACCCTGCAACATTAAATGCAGATGGTGCGTGTGTGTTCGGTGCCACTATCGATCTGATGGATCTGGACAATGATAAAACCGTGACTTATCAGATCGTAGGAGATGATGAAGCCGACATCAAACAGGGCAAAATTTCTATCAGTTCACCTATTGCTCGGGCATTGATTGGTAAATATGCGGGAGATATGGCTGAAGTTCAAGCGCCTGGTGGTATTAGGGAATACGAAATTCTGGATGTTAAATATATCTGAAGACTAATTTTCCTGATTTTCCGAAATCAGAGTGGGAATGCCATTTCTGGCCCGGATTGCTGATTCTAAGGCTTCAGAGTTGATTCTGGTATCCCTTGTTATTTTACCGTCGGGATTTCTGGCTGTTTTTTCCAGGAATTCTGCAATTGTACTATGAACTTTCTGCTCATAGTCGTAGGGTGTGGTGTCATCTTCTTCCAAGGGGGGGTGAAGTTCGATGAATAAAAGATTCTCCTGCCATCCCAGTTTGACAGGTTGATTGACGATTTGTACCGGTGTGCCTGTAGGTACAAGATTGAACAATTCCTCGATATCTTCGGGGTACAACCGCATACAGCCGTGCGTGACACGCATACCTACGCCAAATGGCTTATTAGTGCTGTGAATGAGATAGCCAGGTAAACCAAGGTACAGCGCGTACCGTCCAAGGGGATTGTCCGGACCAGGTGGAACGATATCCGACAGTGGAGGTTTACCTTCGGCTATTGCTTCAATTTTGAGAGATTGGGGCGGTATCCATGTCGGGTCTTTTTGTTTCCTGACAATAGTAGTTTTGCCTAGCGGTGTATTCCAGTCCATTCTGCCGATACTGACAGGATGAGTAATGATCTCCGGCTTTTGTCCCTTTGCTGGTTTGGGGAAATAATAGAGCCGCATTTCGGGCAGATTAATGATAAGGCCAGTTCGTTCAGCCTGGGGGATTATAAAGCGTAGTGGTAATATAACTGCAGCCCCATCTTCAGGCAACCAGCGATTTATATCGGGGTTGGCCAGCACCATCTCATCCTGGCCGATACCATAACGGCGTGCCACATCAAGTAGCGTTTCTTCACGGTTGGCAGTTATCGTTTGCATCTGGCCGAAAATATCAATATCGTCGGGCGGGCGTACCCAATTCCCTGCATAAATATGGATTGATGCTGGTAATATGGTAAACAGTAGTAATAAGCCAATTTTAAGTTTTTGCTTGTTCTTGCGTCTCATTTTTGTATTGCATTGTGAACAATTTATAACGCCGTCGATTTTATCCGGCATGAAATTCAAAAGCTAATGATTTTGGCTTTTTACAGACAAGTAACTGATGTTGTTGCGAGGAAGAATCATTAGTGAGAGAGCCTGATCGTGTTCAGTATTTTTAACTGTTGTTATAAAACAACATGAAGGCAATGTTTTCTTGACAGTTAAGGGGCCCTCCTATAAGCTCGCAGCCCATATATAGCATGGAATAGAGGCTGGAACGAGTTAAGTAATCAGTGTCTATTCCAGTCTATTCAGTAAATTGGCCAGAAAATATTTCTAGGGGAAGATTTTGAGTTCGACAATAGCCAAGTTGGGCATTTCGCCAGTACAAAAAAGTAATTCCCTGTCTTCCAGAATAGATGTCATTGTGCCAACGCCTACAGTTAATTCTTTGACTCAAAGAAGGGCAGACTTTACAACCTTGGTGGAGTCGCTCGAGTATGCTGCACAGGGGGAAACCGGGTACAATTTCTACGATTCCAGAGGTAATCTGAAATCGGTACTTGCATACAAAGATTTGTGTGCCAACTCAAAAATAATCGCAAGACGATTGTCTGGTCTCGGATTGGTTCGTAACAGTCGAGTTGCTCTGATTGCCGATACTACTCCAGAATTTGTCGAGTTGTTTTTTGCATGCCGGTTTGCGGGTCTTGTTCCATTTGCGATGCCGGTACCTGTAAATCTCGGCAGTCGTGCAATCTATGTGCAACAACTGAGAGGCATGCTTGAGAGCAGTAAGGCAAGTATTGCGATAGCCAGTCTTGATTTCATTGAGTTTCTCAATGAGGCAATTGGGAGCTTGATAAGTGATAAGCTCAAATGGAGCGGAACACCTGAACAACTCCGTCTGCTGCCAGAAGCTAATGTGGTGTTTTCATCTAATACACCAGATGAAACCGCCTACCTGCAGTTTACCTCCGGCAGTACCCGTTTGCCAAGAGGGGTGATTATCACCGAGCGGGCTTTGATGACCAATTTACGCGGTATCGTTTGCAATGGTCTTGATGTACGGCTGGGTGATCGATGTGCTTCATGGCTTCCTTTTTATCATGATATGGGTTTGGTTGGGCTGGTATTAGCTCCTTTGGCAGCTCAATTATCTGTGGATTATCTGGCAACACGGGATTTTGCAATCCGTCCTCTGCAGTGGCTCAAGTTAATCAGCCGTAATCGCTGCACTATCGCTTTCAGCCAGCCCTTCGGTCTTAAGTTATGTACACTGCGTGCACGTGAATCAGATTTAGCTGATTTAAATTTGAGCTGCTGGCGAGCAGCAGGAGTTGGTGCCGAGATGATCCGAATGGATACATTGAAAAGCTTTGCAGCTAAATTTTCTGATGCGGGTTTTGATGAACGTGCTTTTCTGCCGTGCTACGGTTTGGCTGAATCGACTCTCGCCGTATCCTTTCCTGATATCAGCCGGGGGGCAAGAAGTTTGCGCGTGGATGCCAGAACTCTGATCGAGAGAAAGGTTGCAGTGAGGGTCCAGGCAGAGGGCAGAAAATATAATGAGTTTGTGAATTGTGGTCGCCCGTTACCAGATCATGAAATCAGGATAGTCGATGATGCGGATCACGAGGTTCCTCATATGACAGTGGGAAGTATTCTGGTCAGGGGAGGAAGTGTGATGAACGGGTATTTCAACAACGCGGAAGAGACTGCGAGAGCGATCAGACCGGATGGCTGGCTGGATACGGGTGATATTGGTTTTCTGTTTGAGGGTGATTTGTATATTACAGGTCGGCGAACAGATGTCATTATCGTCAATGGCAGAAATATACGAGCTCAGGATGTGGAAGAGCTGGCTGAACAGCAGCCGGAAGTAAGGGCACGTGAAGCTTCTGCGTTTGGAATCAGTAATGAGGATGGTTCGACATCGGTTGTACTGGTTGTTGAATGCAGGCTCGCGTCAGCAGTAGACCGGCAGTCGCTTATCAACAGACTTCAGCAGATGGTATATATGGCATTTGGGGTAAGTTGCCTGGTTGAGTTAGTACCGCCGCATACATTGCCCCGGACATCTTCAGGGAAGTTGTCACGTTTTGCAGCACGTCAGGGGTTCCTGCGGCGTGCAAATCTGGAACAGCCCACTGCAGCAACGACTATTCATACCGCTGGCTGATAGCATAGTTTCCATCGGTAAGGCCCACATCTTCGCATGAGAAGGAGATGGAAGTTCCTTTTCACGTCCAGTATGTTTCATGTCTAAAACTGTCGCATTAACGGGCGCAACAGGATTTATCGGCCGTATTCTTATTGCCAGGCTGGTAGCATCCGGATGGAAAGTTCGTGCGCTGGCCAGGCAAATACCTTCCAATCAGGATTTTTCATTTGTAGAATGGATTCATGGGGACTTGGATTGTGAAGGTGCATTGTGTGAGCTCGTTTCTGGTACTGAAACGGTTATACACTGTGCAGGAGCGATCAGGGGAAAATCTTGGGATGATTTTTTCCGAACTAACGTGACCGGAACAAGAAATATATTACAGGCTGCTTCTGGAGCACTTTCCTGTTCAAGATTTCTATTTATTTCTTCGCTGGTTGCGCGTGAACCCCATCTCTCCTGGTATGCACGGAGTAAATTTGAGGCTGAGCAGCTGATTCCAGAATTCTCCGGACTGGCATCGGCTATATTCAGGCCGGCGGCGGTGTATGGCCCGGGTGATAAGGCAATGCAGCCATTTTTTCAGGCGATGCGCTATGGTATTCTCCCAGTGCCAGGAAATCCCGGTAACCGTTTCGGCCTGATATATGTAGACGATATGGTTGCTGCTATTCACAACTGGCTCGAGGCCGGACAGTCTGTGAAGGGTACTTATGAAATAGATGATGGAACACCAGGCGGATATGATTATACGTCTATCGCTGCGCTTGCTGAACAAGCTCTGGGCAGGCCAGTGTACCGTTTTCAGATACCTTTGGGCGGTATATGTATATTGGCTCGTTTTAATTTATGGCTGGCACACTTCCTGAATTATGCTCCGATATTGACACCAGGCAAGGTGATGGAATTTCAGCACCCGGATTGGACATGCGATATCTCTTCTTTACAGAAAGAATTGGCTATCTGGTCTCCGGTAACCAAACTAGAGACAGTGTTGCCCCTGCTTGTCAGAATGTAACGGATATTTATTCTTGAAGCATTTCAAATGTTCGTCGACAATATATTGTTTTCGTAGGTATTGCTGCTGTTTTGATACCGGGTATTTTTATATTCCCTGATCCGGGAATGATTTGTCGATATGAACTGTTCAGGGATTGATCTCATGTCAGAAGTAACTCAAGAGCAAATTACAGTGCTGCTTTGCCAGCGTCTGGCAAATTTTACGGAGACTGAGACGGAAGTATCTCCGGAAACGAATCTCATTACGCATTTAGCGATCGATTCAGTCAAACTGTTGAATCTGGTGATGGAAATTGAGGATCAGTTTGATATATCCGTTCCACTGAATACACTCGTAGATGTCCTAACAGTACAGGACCTCGCCAACCTGATCTACAAAATAAAATCATTATCACAATGAGTTTGCTGGAAAAACTTGATGCATCTGCAGCAGCAAGGAAAGCACAATTACCCGAAGGTATCGGAGCTTTTGGTATCCCTATAGAGGAATCTTATTCGGCAACCGAAGCCAGAATCGGCGAACGTCGCGTATTGATGCTGGGTACCAACAATTATCTCGGGCTCAGTTTTGCACCCGAATGCCGAGAAGCCGCTCATCAAGCCATTGATCAGGAGGGTACCGGTACGACCGGTTCGCGCATGGCCAATGGCAATTACTATGGACATCGAGCGCTGGAGCGTGAGTTTGCAGAATTTTATAAATATCGTGAATGTATTGTTTTTACCACAGGTTATCAGGCTAATTTAGGAACGATTTCTGGATTGGTAGGGGCAGGTGATGTCGTGCTGATCGACGGGGATGCCCATGCCAGTATTTATGATGGCTGTATTTTGAGTGGGGCGGATATCATTCGCTTCCGGCATAACGATCCGGCTGATCTTGAAAAACGGCTTCGTCGGTTGGGTGATCGCAGTCGAAATACACTGATCATTATCGAGGGTATTTACAGCATGCTAGGAGATCAGGCTCCTTTGGCTGAGATTGTGCAAATAAAAAATACCTATCAGAGCACTTTACTGCTTGATGAAGCTCATTCACTCGGTGTTCTGGGAGAAACCGGCCAGGGGTTAGTGGAGAAAACCGGGATGAATGATGAGATCGACTTCATAACTGGAACTTTCAGTAAGAGTTTATGTGGTATCGGTGGTTTTTGTGTCAGCAATCACCCTCAGCTTGACCAGCTCCGGTATGTAAGCCATCCCTATATATTCACTGCTTCTCCTTCACCGGCAACTATTGCTTCCACACGTGCTGCTTTGAAACTGTTGCAAGAGGGGCGTTTATTACGTGAACGTCTGTGGCAGAATGCTCATCGGCTTTATTCTAGCCTTGAAAAGAGCGGATATCGTCTCGGTCCGCAACCCGGCCCCATTGTGGCCATCTTGCTTGATAATCCCAGGCAGGCACTTACACTGTGGAATGGACTGATGGAGCACGATATTTATGTGAATCTGGTATTGCCCCCTGCTGCACCGGAAGGAAAGTCACTGGTGCGTTGTAGCATCAATGCAGCCCATACGACTGAACAGATTGATCAGGTGTGTGATGTTTTTTCTAAACTGCATCCTATCGTAGCGTAAGTGAGCAGATGTGGTTACCACTAGGCTTACGCTCATAAGAGTCGCTGGATGATAAAGGTTCTTCCTGTGATTGACTGGATTGTGCCAGATTGGCCTGCTCCTGCGAATGTTGACGCCATGTTTACTACCCGGAATATTGGGGCTGCTGAGAACAAGGGAATTTATGCCGGTCTGAATTTGGCAAGCCATGTCGATGATGATCCGCTGATTGTTCAACAAAATCGTGACCGGCTGCGTCAATATCTGCCTGATCATCCCCGTTGGCTGACACAGGTTCATGGTTCAAAGCCAGTCTGGATAGATTCCGATAATGAAACACTTGAAGCCGATGCTGCGATGAGCCGTCGCCCTGGTGTGGTGTGTGCGGTCCTGGTGGCAGATTGTTTGCCAGTCTTACTGTGTGATATGGCTGGCAGTGTCGTGGGTATTGCTCACGCGGGCTGGCGCGGACTGGCTGGAGGTGTTATCGAAAATACGGTCAGAGAGTTACGCAAGTTCAGTAATAGCGATCGGATAATTGCATGGCTGGGTCCGGCAATCAGCTCACGGCACTTTGAAGTCGGGGACGAAGTACGAGAGATGTTTACTACGTATGATTACCGGGCAGCATGTGCGTTCTTGCCTGGCAAGGAGACTGGAAAATGGTATGCAAATCTCTCTGATCTGGCGCGTCAGAGGCTATCTCATGCCGGGGTAAATCAGGTTTATGGCGGTGATTTATGTACATTCAGTAATCCTGAGCGGTTTTATTCCTATCGCCGTGATGGAAGAACGGGAAGAATGGCCGGCTTGTTATGGATGACGCAGTCTGCTGGTATGCAGTGATTGCACCCCAGACGAGTACAATAAGGTATATTTCCCTTCTCCATCGTCTTCCTTGATGTGATTCAGCTGGAAATCGTTATTAACCCCTTACCTTATCCTTTCCTGTCTGTACTTCGATCCGTAAGCAATTATGTGTGTGATTTTTATCTGTTTCTGATTATTCTTGGTACGTAACTTATGCCAGTATTAGCCTGGATCATTTTTGCCAGCTTAGCCAGTGGTTTACTGAGTATTGGGCTGGCAGCATTATTTGCCCTGAATGTCCATAGTAATAAGTGGATTTCCGTACTAATTTCTTATGCGATCGGTGCACTTCTTGGTGCAGCATTTCTGAATGCATTGCCTGAAGCACTTGAGCTTACAGAGTCTCCCAAGCAACTGACGTTGATTCTGCTGCTCGGTATCCTTGTTTTTTTCATTCTGGAAAAGCTTTTATTATGGCGCCATTGTCATTTATCGGAATGTGAGGCGCATGATCCTGCTATACAGATGAAGCCATCAGATGTCCACGATCATGGTCGCAGTGGCATGATGATCGTGTTGGGTGACACCTTTCATAATTTTGTAGATGGTATTCTGATTGCAACAGCTTTTATGGCCGATATTCAACTTGGAATCGTTACGGCCATTGCCATTACTGCACACGAAATTCCGCAGGAGGCAGGAGATTTCATCATTCTGCTTAATTCGGGTTTTACCCGGGCACGCGCACTCTGGCTCAATCTGTTATCAGGTGTGGCGACATTGTTTGGTGGGTTGTTGGGTTATTTCATGCTGTACCAGCTAGATCACATGATTGCACCCATACTCGCCATTGCTGCTGCAAGCATGATATACGTGGCGATGTCTGATCTGATCCCCAGTCTGCATAAACGTCCGGAAATTAGAGCAACCATTCAGCAGGTCACGCTCATCATTCTTGGGATCAGTACGATATGGCTGATAGGGTTGTTCTTTGGTCATAACCATTGAGCTTGACAGCTTCGGGTAAATATTGCTTGACTCCTGCATCGGTCGGCACCGGCTGTGGGTCGGAGTTGCTACGATACCCTGCAGCCGTTCGGTAATAGAGGGTCCGCAACAAAATGCCATCATCTCGATAGATGGAGCAAGAATGTATCTTTCCGGGGTTGATTAACTTATTCTCGAAATTTCCCGTTGCATTACTGGATTCCAATGCCTGCTGTTTCATTCCGACCAGCAATATCGGCCGGTTAGAAGATGGTTCGATGGGATTCCAGAAGCTGTACATGGCAGCATGCTGACCGAACAGGTTGCGTGATCGGATATCCAAGGCAGGTGTACCGGTGTAAAACGCAAGCGCGCTGGCGGTCGACCACTTACTCATTCCGATCACAATTGGCATTTCTCCTGTTGTTTGCCTGATTTCCTCAGCAATTTGCTCGACTTCTGCCGTAGTTTCCTTCCAAAAATAATGTTCACTCAGGAATTGGTAAGGTAATCCTGGTATTCCCAGCGTGACGTAGTGCAGGATGAAGGCGTAAGTCAGTAATGATAGGATGATCATCGGTTGCCAGGCAGTACGGAGTCGTGTAGATAAGTTTCTGGGTACATCATTGTGGCCGATCATCCAGGCCATGGTGGGTATCAGTGCCAGCCAGAGGGGGCTGGTCCAGTGAAAACGTAGAGGATCGAAAGTGCTGATTACCAGAAAAACCAGCAGGGGAACCCCAGTGAATATACCGATGAAGAGATATTTTCGAGGAACCTGATAGTAGTTTAGAAAAATGTATCGTAACGCAAATACTGCAGCAATCAGTCCAACCGGGGTAAGTACGGTTGCAATCTGGAGTATCAGTCGATGTGTGGCAAATATATGTTGCGTATTACTAAGTCTGCCAGTTTGGAATAGAAAGGAAGCCCAATTGTTTTCCATGTTCCAGATAATTACCGGACTGAACAGGATCAGTGCAATCAATACAGCGAGATAGGGGTGAGGACGAAGCAACCAGCGGCGCGCGATAGGATCTAGGACAGCATAAATCAAGGCAGCGATGCCAAGCAGACCAAGCGTATATTTGGATAAAATCCCCAGTCCGAAAGCAATGCCGACTCCAAGCCATGCCCGGCTCTGATTGGCGAGTAAGACGCGCTCCATGTAATAGAGTGTGGCTGCCCAAGCTGCAATCAATGGAGCATCCGGTGTCATTGCCAGCCCCGTTGCAAAACCGAATGGTACGATGGCAAACAGTAGTACCGAACGCATGGCAGTGGATTTGTCGTAAAGGTTGCGCGCAAGTGCGAATACATAAGCCATTGCAATCAATCCGCACAGGAAAGCACCGATTCTGACTCCAAACTCATTATGGCCAGCCAGCGTGGTTCCCAGCCAGATCAACCAGGCAACCATGGGGGGATGATCGAAAAAGCTCAGGTCTATGTGTTGTGCATACTGCCAGTAATAGGCTTCATCAGGTATCAGTTGCGCTACATCCATGTAGGCCAGGCGTAACAGGATGACAAAACATACAATTCCCACAGAGGCAACACGCCACCGTGTGTCCGCAGAAACAGGAGGTTCTGTCCGGGGGAATACATAAAAAGCAGAGCCGAGGTAGTTCACCAGCGCTGTTGTCAGGATGGCAGGGAAAATTGCCCATCCAGCAGACATACCCCAGGTATAGACCAGCCAGGCCAGGATAGCGCCTCTCAGAAGCAGTGCAAATACACCAACTGTCAGGAAACGGATGAATTGCTGCCAATGTAGATGACCCGCGTGATACAGCCGGAACGACCATTTTGAATTCATGGCGTAGTTGAAACTGGCAGCAGCAATGAAACTGGAAATATGGGCCGAAGCCAGGCTCACTCCATGTCCAGTCATCCACTGAAAAATCAGGACGTCGACGAAGACTCCCAGAAATCCGACAATGGCAAATCGGCTGGCTGTATGGAATGAGACGGTTCCTCCCGCCAGAGTGATGAGTTGCAGTAAATAAGCAAGATGGTGGGTGAGGGAAAGTTTGGAATTGCCATACAGCCGATCGCGGAAACTGATGGGTATTTCCTTTACACGCAACTGGCCTTGTCCGGTCATCAGTAATTCCAGCAGGATCTTGTAGCCGCGAGCATTCTTTGTAATGTTTCCGATCAATTCCCGCCGGAAAGCAAAAAAACCGGAAGTTGCATCATTTACATCGCAAATGATACGTGCGAGCCAACCACCGGCTCGTGACAGCCAGAGCCGGTAAAAGGGCCAATCAATAGTATTGCCGCCAGCAATATACCGACTACCGATGGTGAGGTCATGGGTACCATCTAGTATCGGCTGGATCAGTGCGGCCAGTCTGTCCGGCGGGTGGCTCAGATCAGCATCCATGACGGCAATGACTTCATGTCTGGCAACTGCTGTTCCATCGAGAATAGAAGCAGTCAGATCAGGTTGTGTGCGCCTCTCGATCAGACGCACGTTATGCGTATTTTGCCATTGCCTGACTTTGTCAGGCGTGCCATCAGTAGAACCATCATCCACGATGATGACTTCGAACTGGCTTCCCAGAATATCAAGAGAAAAAATACCTGATAGTAGGGGATCGATATTTTCAGCTTCGTTCAGGGTGGGAATAATGAGTGAAAATGACATGTTAAGCTCAGGTTACTCCCCAAAGCCTTGGTGATCAGGGACTGGGGCGTTTTCTCCGGGGTGAACAGTGTATTGGCAGGAGACTATTAATGGACAGAATGCTTTACGGATGATTTCTGGTATTTCAGGACGGCACGATTATGCTCTTCAAGTGTGGATGAGAAGTGGGAAGTTCCGTCACCTCTGGAGACAAAATAAAGTTCATCAGTAATTGCGGGATTAAAGGCTGCCCGGATGGAAGCCAGACCTGGCATGGCAATAGGAGTGGGAGGCAGGCCGGAACGGGTATAAGTATTATATTCATGGTCGGTTTGAAGGTCGATCTTGCGCAGGTTTCCATCAAATTTGTTACCCATTCCATAGATTACAGTTGGGTCAGTCTGGAGCCTCATATTGTGACGTAGACGGTTGATGAATACACCGGCAATCTGAGCGCGCTCATTATCTGCTCCGGTTTCTTTTTCTATGATCGAAGCCAGAATCAAGCCATCATACCGGTCTTTTAACGGGAGAAATTCCCGTCGTGCAAGCCAGACTGTTTCGAGGTGCTGCTGCATGGCCTGGTAGGCACGTTTCAGAATGGTCAGATCACTGCTGTTTCGAGTAAAGAAATAAGTATCCGGGAAGAAAAGACCTTCAGCATGAGATTCTTTTGCTCCGATTGCGCGTAGCAATTCTGAGTCACTGAGTTTGTCGGACTCATGCCGGAGAGCAGGGTGTTTGTCCAGAACTTTTCTGAATTGAGAAAAGGTCCATCCTTCAAGAAAGGTGATTGCATATTGCCTAACCTTTCCCCGGGTGAGATATTTCAGCAGGTCTAACGGTGACAGCTTCTCGGTAAGCTGATAATCCCCGGCCTTGAGTGATGCGTTGTATCCAGTGATATGGGCAAGCAATATGAAAGACCATTCATTGGAAAGGATACCTGCTTCGGCCAATTGTCTAGCAATATGGTGCAGTCCACTTCCGGGCTCAATTGAAAATTCACTGGGTACTGCAGGGAGATTCAATGGAGTTGTAGCCAGTCGATAGAACCATACTGAAAACAGCGTACTGCCAACCAGAATGATAATAAGAACGAAACTTGTGAGTTTTAGAAAACGTGTTGATTTAGGCATGTCGGCACACTCGGACATTCGCTCAACTGGTTATGCCTTTACACCCCGGAGAAAGCATAACCAGTCATCTCGATCTGGAATTCGATTATTTCCAGATAACGTATTCCGAAAATTCCGGAAATGATATTCAGATTTTTCTGAAGACTAGTGTGCCATTAGTTCCGCCAAACCCGAACGAGTTCGACAGAGCTGCATCAATTTTCATTTCTCTCGCATTGTTGGGCACATAGTCCAGATCGCATGCGGGATCCGGGTCATCGAGATTAATAGTGGGAGGGGCAATCTGGTGATAAACAGCCAAAGCAGAAAAAATTGCCTCTACACCTCCTGCAGCACCCAATAAATGCCCGGTCATCGATTTGGTGGAGCTAACTGCCAGATTTTTTGTATGTTCACCAAAGCAGCGTTTGACTGCAATCGTTTCTGCAATGTCTCCCAATGGAGTCGATGTTCCATGTGCATTAATGTAATGAAGTTCATCAGCATGCATTTGCGCATCAGATAATGCATTTGTCATGCAACGGGCTGCGCCTTCTCCATCGTCACAGGGTGCAGTCATGTGATGAGCATCTGCACTCATGCCGAATCCGGCAAGTTCCGCATAAATATTTGCACCACGCTTTCTAGCATGCTCCATTTCTTCCAGAACGAGAATACCTGCTCCTTCTCCTAGAACGAATCCATCTCTTTTGAGATCCCATGGCCGACTTGCTGCCGCCGGATCATCATTGTTTGATGATAAGGCACGTGCTGAAGCAAATCCGCCTACAGCAAGTGGTGTAACACATGATTCTGTACCTCCGCAGACCATGATATCAGCATCACCGTATTCGATCATTCTGGCAGAACTGCCTATACAGTGCGTGGCTGTCGTGCAGGCAGTGACGATAGCAAGATTTGGCCCTTTGTACCCGAACATGATAGACAGGTTACCGGCTACCATGTTGATGATGGTACTGGGGATGAAGAAGGGGGAGATTTTCCGGGGACCGCCCGCCTGATAGGCAGCATCAGTATTTTCAATCATGGGCAGGCCACCGATCCCGGAGCCGATGTTCACACCAATACGCTCCGCATTGAACCCGTTTACATCACTGATGCCGGCGTCTCTGATGGCCTGGATGGCCGCTGCCATTCCGTACTGGATAAATATATCCATACGGCGCGCCTCTTTGGCGGCAAGATACGCTGTTATGTCAAACTCGTTGACTTCTCCCGCAATTTTCGAAGAAAAGTCTGATGCATCGAAGCGCGTGATTCGTGTAATACCGGATTTCCCGGCAATGACGTTTTTCCATGCTTCGGAAACCGTATTGCCGATGGGTGAAATTATGCCTAACCCGGTAATGGCTACTTTACGTTTAGACAAAACGACTCCAATGAATCATTGAAAAAACTATTTTTACTGAGCTGCGGTAGCTGCTACGAAATCAATCGCTTCCTGAACTGTATTGATTTTCTCAGCCTGCTCATCAGGAATTTCGCATTCGAATTCTTCTTCGAGCGCCATGACTAGTTCAACAGTATCCAGCGAATCTGCGCCCAGATCGCTAACAAAAGAAGATTCATTTTTGACATCTGATTCGTTGACGCCCAATTGCTCAGCTACGATTTTTTTGATGCGCTGTTCTATTTCAGTAATTTCCATTGATACACCCATCCTTTTCAGGTAAAGAAACTCTCACAAGTTTAACAAATTTCAAACTACCGGCAATACTTGCTCAGTTCTGCAAGTAAAGCACTTTTTATTGCTGCAAAAAATATTAGATCTTCCCGTTTTTGGGGAGGTTTGGATAAAAATGCTCGTAACCCGTTCATTCCATATACATTCCGCCATTTACGTGAAGTGTGGCTCCGGTGATATAGTCTGCTGCCGGAGAAGCCAGAAAAACGACAGCTGCAGCGACATCTTCAGGGCGCCCGAATCTTCCAAGAGGGATATGCTGAATCAGTGATTGTTGCTGATCTGGCGAAAGAGAGCGAGTCATATCGGTATCAATAAAGCCTGGAGCTATACAGTTCACAGTGATGTTTCTGCTGCCAATTTCTTTGGCAAGTGACTTGCTGAAACCAATCATCCCGGCTTTGGCCGCTGCATAGTTGGTTTGTCCAGGATTTCCGGTTGCGCCTACGACTGATGAGATATTGATGATCCGGCCATTGCGTGCTTTCATCATGACGCGCAGCACGGCACGACTGAGACAGAACACGGATTTCAAATCGGTCTGGATAACACTATCCCATTCATCATCTTTCATACGGGCCAGCAGGTTGTCTCGTGTGATACCGGCGTTGTTGACCAGTATTGCAACATCTCCCAGTGATTGTTGTATGGTCTCAATACCACTCTTGATATGTTCGATGTTGCTGACATCCATGACCAGCCCCATTCCCGGGATGCGAGCTTCGCTGAGATACCGATTGATATGGCCGGCTCCAGTTTCGGAAGTGGCGGTTCCGATGACGGTAGCGCCATGCTTTCCCAGCTCAAGTGCGATAGCTTTGCCGATTCCACGGCTTGCGCCCGTTACTAGTGCGATTTTATGTTCCAGTAGCATCTGAGAATTTGTGAGTAATTGGAATAACTATTCCTGATGGCATATTGCCGACGTATTATTTCAACGTTTCTACCGTTTTGAGAAGTGAGCCGGAATCGGTCAGCGTAATATTTTTCAGATTCTTATCAATGCGCCGATTCAGACCGGACAGCACCTTACCCGGACCGCATTCCACGACATATTTTATATTCTGTGCTGTGATGGCCTGGATGGTCTCTGTCCAGCGGACCGGGTGATAGAGCTGGCGTACCAGTATCTCACGAATGGAAGCGGTCTCAGAATGTTGCTGGACGTCAGCATTATGCAAGACAGGAATTCGGGGAGGTTGCGGCATGATTTCCTCTAGCAGAAGAGCAAATTTTTCTGCTGCCGGTTGCATAAGCGAACAGTGCGAAGGAATACTCATTGGCAATATGACCGCCAGCTTTGCTCCTTTTGATTTTGCGAGTATCACTGCCCGGGCAACTGCTTGGGAATGGCCGGCAATCACTACTTGGCCTGGTGCATTGAAGTTTGCCGGCTCGAGCGATGTATCCGGTATCATATTTACTACTTCGGTGCATATTGAAGAGACGGTATCATCATCCAGCCCGACAATGGCTGCCATACCTCCGGTTCCTTCGGGGACGGTTTCCTGCATGACTTTTGCACGATAACGAACCAGTTTCAGGGCATCAGTAAAAGTGAGCACCTCAGCTGCAACCAGTGCAGCATATTCACCCAGACTGTGGCCGGCCAGATGATGTGGCTCAATTCCTCCCGCCTGTCGCCATGCTCGATAAATGGATACATCAGCAACCAACATCACAGGCTGGGTGTTGGTGGTGAGATTCAGGCGGTCTTCTGGTCCGTTACTGACCAGTGACCATAGATCCTGCTGCAGAATATCCGATGCTTCATCGAAAGTTTCACGTATCGATGGCAGCTCGGAATAACTATTCATCATACCCACTGACTGAGATCCCTGTCCGGGAAAAACGAAAGCGACTTTCATATTTTACCAGCGTACCAGAACTGATCCCCAGGTGAATCCTCCCCCAACACCTTCCAGCACGATATGCTGGCCCGGTTGGATACGCCCGTCACGTACTGCCTGGTCGAGTGCCAGTGGAACGGACGCAGCCGAGGTGTTGCCGTGTTGTGAAACTGTTGTTACCACTTTTTCTTCAGGGATGCCCAGTTTCTTTGCCGTCGAGGTAATGATGCGAATATTGGCCTGATGTGGAATCAGCCAGTCGATATCGGAAGGCCGCAACTGATTCGCTTGCAGTGCTTCCAGTGCGGCTTCTTCCAGGACTTTGACCGCAAATTTAAAGACTGTCCCGCCCTCCATGGTAATGAAAGGGGTCCCTTGTATTTTACCGGAATGGATCGAGGCAGGTGCTGAGAGAACCTGGCTATAACTTCCATCTGCATGCAAATGGGATGAAAGGATCCCTGGTTTCTGATCACGAGTGAGAATCACTGCTCCTGCACCGTCACCAAATAAGACACAGGTACTGCGATCATTCCAGTCCATGATACGAGAGTAGACTTCAGCACCAACAACCAGTGCATTACGCGCTTTTCCGGAGCTGATGAACATATCTGCTGTGGCCAGGGCATAAATAAATCCGCTGCAGACAGCTTGCACATCAAAAGCCGGTCCGTTAGATATACCCAGCTTGTTCTGCAGAATACAGGCCGTGCTTGGGAAGATCATATCGGGTGTTGTCGTTGCGACGATGACCAGATCAATGTTCTTTGCCTGCATATCTGCAGCCTCGATGGCATTCCGACTTGCTTCCAACGCGAGATCACTCGCCATCTGGCCTTCTGCAGCAATGTGCCGTCGTTCGATACCGGTACGCGTCCGTATCCATTCATCGCTGGTATCAACCATCGACTCGAGGTCCTGATTGGTCAGGATTTTCTCCGGCAGGTAACTGCCGGTACCGATGATCCGTGAATACATGGTCATGTTCACTCTATTGATACCGGTTGTGCGATGTTTTGTTCAATGTTGTTTCGCAATGTCTCAATATGCTCGACGATGTTCCGCAACGTGCCACCACGTACTTCTTCCACCGCACGCCTGATGGCACAGCGGAAAGCGTAGCTATCGGCTGATCCGTGACTTTTGATGACAACACCTCGTAACCCCAGCAGACTCGCTCCATTATACTGGCGGTGATCGACTCGCCGCCTGAAGGCATTGATCACTGGTAAGGCCACCAGTCCTGCCAGCCTGCTGAATAAGGAACGTCTGAACTCTTCACGCAGATAACTTGCCAGCATTTGAGCCAACCCTTCCGAAGTTTTGAGTGCCACATTACCGACAAAACCGTCGCATACTACTACATTGGTCGTTCCTCGGTAAATGTCATCTCCCTCGATGTTGCCATAAAAGTTCAAACCACTGGAACGGAACAACTCGGCTGCCCGCTTGACTACGTCATTACCTTTGATATCTTCTTCGCCAATGTTCAACAGGCCGATACTTGGATTGGGTTTGTTCTCGACTGACGAAACCAGTGTTGCCCCCATTATGCCAAACTGGAGCAAATGTTCAGCTGTACAGTTTACGTTTGCTCCCAGATCCAGCACATAGGTATGCCCTGAAATGGTTGGAAGAATGACTGCCAGTGCGGGTCGATCTATTCCCGGGATGGTTTTGAGCACAAACCGGGAAGTAGCCAATAATGCTCCTGTATTTCCTGCACTGATGCATGCCTGTGCTTCACCACTTTTAATCAGGTTGAGTGCTACCCGCATCGAAGAATCTTTCTTGTTACGCAAGGCAACGGCCGGATGCTCATCCATGCCGATGACTTCGTTCGCCGGGTGTAATCTGAGCCGTGAGCTGGGTGATACCTTAAGCGCATCCAGCTCCCTGGAAATGACCTCAGGTTTACCAACCAGAATAATGTTGGCCTCGCAGTCGCGATGCAAGTATTCAACAGCTGATGGAACTGTGACATGTGGACCGTGATCGCCACCCATGCAATCAATTGCTACCGTTATATTCACTTGTCAAGAAAGATTTGACAGTGAGGCTAATATAATGTGGGCAGATACCATCAATCGTCGTTTTTTGTTTTGATTACTTTTTTGCCGCGGTAATACCCGTTCGGGCTGATGTGATGCCGTAAATGGGTTTCCCCGGTAGTGGGTTCGATCGCAAGCGGAGGACTGATCAGCGCATCGTGAGAACGATGCATCCCGCGCTTGGAAGGAGACTTCTTATTTTGTTGTACAGCCATGTTTAACTCCAGAGTAAAAACGACTTATAAAAGTACTGGCTCAATGTGATTGCTTGAGTGACGCCAACACGGTAAAAGGATGTTCTTTTGCGATGGTTTCATGTATTCCGGTTCCGGTTCCGGTTCCGGTTCCGGTTCCGGTTCCGGTTGACGAGTGGCATTTGGTCACATCCTCATGGCGAGGGGAAATCGGCAGGCTCAGGATCACCTCATCCTCTATCAAAGCCAGAATATCGAGTTCATTTGAAGCATAGATCGCATCCACAAAAGTATCCTCGTCGTAGCGTGACAACTCACCTTCATTTCGGGCCAGAAGCAATGCTGTCTTCACATCGAGCGGGTACTCAATTTTTTCCAGGCAGCGCTGGCAACTCAAGTCGATAGTTCCGTTGACTGACATTTCCAGCAGCGGCCTGTCGCGTTCATCCAGTAATCCGGTGACCAAGTAAGCCAATTCTCCCGCTGAGTTTGTCAGATAACCTCTTAGACGCTCGAGATTGAGCAGGGGGATACTTCCCTGAAGTGATTTGCCTCTGCGGACGAAATCCAGTGCATCTATAACAAGTTGGTCGAACATAAGGCGCGCATGTTATATTTTTTATAACAAAGTGTCAAAATCACAAATCGGCATATTACTATAATATTTTGAAAAATCGCACGAATTACCCTCTACTTATACTGGGTTCCAGCTCAGTTTACCGATGTGAATTGCTGCAGCGTCTGCAAATACCTTTTGAAACCGCAAGTCCGGCCGTTGACGAGTTTGCTTTGACCGGGGAAGCACCTGAGGCAACTGCATTGCGTTTGGCAAAAGAAAAGGCACATGCGGTGGCAAAGCTGTTTCCTGATGCACTTATCATCACAGCAGATCAGGTTGCGGCTCTGGGAAAAACGCAACTGGGTAAACCATTGAGTCATGAAAACGCTGTCCGACAACTTCGTTCGATGCGTGGCAGGGAAGTCATCTTTTATTCAGCACTATGCCTGTTCAACAGCCGGACGACTCGTCTGCAGGCGCGTGTCATACCGTGTTCAGTAAAGTACCGCGAGTTTAGCGACAGCCAGATCGAGCACTATCTTGCAAAGGAGCAGCCCTACCATTGTGCCGGCAGCGCAAAAGCGGAAGGTTTGGGGATTGCTCTGATTGAACGCATTACCGGGGAAGATCCCAACGCATTGATTGGATTGCCATTGATAGCACTGGTGGAAATGTTGAGGGAGGAGGGGATAGAGTTGTTTTAGTGTTACTTATACTCTGACTGAATGTTGAACCGTTCTCTTGATTTTCCGGCCAGCTATGAAATGGCGGAACGCGGTATTTTCGTGTTACAGTGGCAGCGATTCGACATAGATTCCCGCCGTTGTTTTCCAAATGAGTAAATTTTTCATTGGCGATAATGAATAAACCTTCCGCTGTCAGGCTGATCATTTTGACATTTCTTGCCAGCATGCTGACAAACACGTTCGGATGGTCGTTCAACGGTAAGGTGTTCACACATGAACTGGCGCATCATCATTACAGAGAGCTGTTTCTGATGTATCCCGATGTACACCTCGAGCTGCACCACGCACTTGATGACAGTGTTGATCTGGATGCCGCTACTCACTTATGTCTGCACGCTGCAGGCCAGTTCCAACCGTTTTACCTGCCTGCCTCATTACAGATAAATACTGCCGACGTGAGGGAGATGACACCGGAAATTGCTGACAGCTCTTTTCCAGAAACGATTCCCGATCGTCTTTACCACCCTCCTCGAGTACTCTCCTGATCCAGTCCCGGTTCGCTGACAACTGCAGTAGAGCCAGGTAGCCACCGGATTGGCCGTTCGGCAATTCGGTTTATTTGCTGTGTCACGTTCGATGTGTTTTCACAGCATGACTTCGTTATTAATCATCATGATGGAATATCAAGCAAAAGGAATACCTGGATCATTTCACCCGGGGTGGGCGATATTTTTCCTGGCGTTCGTACTGCCAGGAATGATACCTGTCCAGAATTATGGTATGACGCTTGCAAATGCCGCAGTGCTGACCGCGGATGTACAGGCAGATAGTATCAGTAAAAAAGGGGATCTTACCTTGCAACAGGTGCTGCAACTTGTTCTGCAGAATAATCCCGAATTATCCGCTTTTTCCAGGGAAATTGCGGCTCATGAAGGCACGAAATTACAAGCTGGTCTGTTCAGTAATCCGGAATTCAGTATCGAAGCAGAAGATATTAATTCTTCCAATAGTGCCATTCAGAAATTTGCGACTTTTCGTATCAGTCAGTTAATTGAACTGGGTGGTAAGCGGCCGGCCCGTGTGAATGTAGCAACACTTGGGCAGGAGCTGGCCGATCAGGCTCATGTCGCCAAACGATTGGAAATCATTGCACGCACTGCTAGCGCTTTTGTCGATGTGCTGGAAAATCAGGCACAGGTGAGTGTAGTGGACGATACCGTGCATCTGGTCCAGGTTGCGATGGAGACAGTGGTTAAACGGGTCGAAGCCGGGAAAGCACCGCCCATGGAGGCAATTCGTTCGAAAGTTGCTCTATCTACTGCAAGCATCGAACTGGAACAGGCCCGGCGCAGTCTGTCAGCCGCCAGAATGAAGCTCGCCTTGCTTTGGGGTGAGGCAAAACCTCGATTCGGCCGGGTGCTGGGAGAACTGGAATCATTCGTCGAGATACCGGAGTTTGATCAGCTGGTAAAACGCCTCAAAGAAAATCCGGTCGTGCGACAGAGCCTCAAGAATGTCGCACAGCGAGAGGCAATGGTCGAGCTGGAAAAAACAAAGAAAATTCCTGATATAACGGTCGATGCGGGTATTCGGCGTTATCTGGGAACGGATGACACTACTGCCGTGGTGGGGATGTCGATTCCCATTCCGATTTTTAACCGTAATCAGGGGAATGAGCTGGAAGCTCGCCAGCGCCTGAACAAGGCAATGGATGAGCAGATGTCGGTCGAGCTGCAACTCAGGACTGAATTTGCGCGTAACTACGAGAATCTGCTGGCAGCCCGGAATGAAATCAGAGTGCTGCATGACGAAGTGCTGCCGGGTGCGCAGAATGCTTTCGAGATCACCAACCGGGGGTATCAACTGGGCAAATTCAGTTTTCTGGAAATGCTGGATGCTCAACGTACCTTTTTTCAGAATCGTATTCTTTATGTGCGGGCGCTGGCCAATTATCAGCGTCTGGTCAACACTATCGAGCAGTTGATCGCAGCACCGCTTACTGATTCAGCCACGGATTCAACAAGACTCAACAATCAAGGGAAGGAGCACAATCAATGAACGTTACCGGACGGTTACCCATCGTAGCAGTTATTCTGGCCGGTATCTTGCTGGGAATATGGCTGCTGATCGGTGGATCCGGATTGCCGGATATCGTAGAGCGATTTTCTTCCACAAAGCAGGAAACTGAATCCGAATCAGCAACCGGGCCTAAGGGCGGGGAATTATTCACGAAAGACGATCTGAGCTTGGAGCTGATCATCTATGAAGAGGGTGTATTTCCGCACTTCAGAATTTATCCATACTGGCAGAAACAATCCTTGCCACCGGCAAAGGTGAAAGTAACGGTGGCATTGTCCCGTCTCGGCAGACCGACACAACTGTTTCATTTCCGGCCGGAAAGCGACTATCTGATCAGTGATCAGGAAGTGGAAGAGCCGCATTCTTTCGAGATGGTCGTCACTGCTGAGTATCAGGGCAAGACCTATCGCTGGAATCACAGCCAGGTCGAAGCACGAGTGGAAATGTCCGATACGATGATGCAAAGCAGCGGTATCGAGCTGGCTACGGCCGGTCCTGCTGTCATCCGCTCGGAGATTACGCTGCCGGGTGAAATAATCTTCAATGAACATAATATTGTGCATGTAGTCCCTCGTCTGCCCGGTATGGTGGTATCTATCAAGCGCCACCACGGGCAGCGCGTGAAAAAAGGTGAGGTACTTGCCGTCATGGAAAGTGCCATGCTGGCTGATCTGCACAGCCAGTACCTACTTGCCCGCAGGCGACAGGCACTGGCACAAACGATTTATGATCGGGAAGAACAGTTATGGCGGGAGAAGATCACCGCCAGACAGGATTACCTCACTGCCAGGCAGCAGCGGGAAGAAGCCAGTATTACCACCCAACTGGCGGCTGAACGCTTGCTGGCGCTGGGTGTGCAGCCGAAATCCGATTTATCCGGGAAAAATATTGCTCGTTATGAAATTCGCACTCCCATTTCCGGAATTGTCATTGATGAAGCGATTGTTACCGGAGAAGTTGTCAAGGAAGATAAAACCGCATTTATCATCGCTGATATTTCTACGATCTGGGCGGCTGTCAGGGTCTTTCCCGGCAACCTGCACCAGGTTCATGTGGGCCAGCGTGCCATCATCCGGGCAAATGCCTATGATCTGATGCGGGAAGGAAAAGTCACTTATGTGACGACGCTGCTTGACGAACAGACCCGTACGGCGGTTGCACGGGTACAGCTCGATAATCAGGATGAACAATGGCGGCCTGGCATGTTCGTCAAAGCTGATTTGCAGACTGAAGCGGCTGAAGTTCCGGTAACGGTATCACTGGAAGCAATCCAGACACTAGGTGACCAGTCGGTAGTGTTTGGCCGCTATGGCGATTATTTCGAAATGCGCCCGCTCAAACTGGGGCGTAGCGATAACCGGATGGCTGAGGTGATTGAAGGCTTATCCGCAGGCGAGCGTTATGCCGTCAGCAACAGTTTCATCATCAAGTCGGAGCTGGGTAAAGCAGGAGCCGTGCATGACCACTGAGGGAATACCGGCTGATCTTCCGTACCATTCTGTTATTGTTTTTACCAGGTTGATTTTTCCTTGTTCTGCTGGCCGTCACCGTGGTCTGGTCGGGGAGGTCACTCATGTTTGAACGTATGCTTCAGGCTGTGATCCGGCATCGTGGACTGGTCATGCTGGCAGTTCTGGCGATGGCGGTACTGGGTTTGCACAGTTACCAGAAACTGCCGATCGATGCCGTGCCCGATATTACCAATGTGCAGGTGCAGATCAATACCGCAGCGCCAGGTTATTCACCGATGGAAGTCGAGCAGCGTATCACTTTCCCGGTTGAAACCATCATGGCAGGGTTGCCGGGGCTGGATTACACACGTTCATTATCGCGATATGGATTATCCCAGGTGACGGTAGTATTCCGGGAAGGAACAGATATTTATTTTGCCCGACAACTGGTTAGTCAGCGTATTCAGGAAGCGAGGGGGCAATTGCCGGCTGGTATCGAACCTGAAATGGGGCCGATCTCCACCGGTCTGGGGGAGATATTCATGTGGACGGTCGAAAGTCTCCCCGGCGCACGCAAACCGAACGGGACCGCCTATACCTCTACTGATCTGCGTGAAATCCAGGATTGGATCATCCGGCCGCAATTGCGCATGGTGGAAGGTGTGACTGAAATTAACACCATCGGGGGATTCGTCAAGCAATACCACGTTACTCCTTATCCGGAGAAACTCGTCGCCTACGGATTGACCCTGCAGGAAATCGTAACCGCACTTGAGCGTAATAATCTCAATCTGGGAGCGGGCTACATCGAGAAACGGGGAGAACAGTATCTGCTACGTTTGCCGGGGCAGGCTACCAGTCTGGATGAAATCGGTGAGATTACGCTGGGCAGCAGACAAGGGACGCCACTGCGCATCAAGGATGTGGCCGACATACTGATTGGCAAGGAATTGCGGACAGGCACGGCCACCCATAATGGTGAAGAGACGGTACTGGGAACTGCCCTTATGCTGATCGGGGAAAACAGTCGTACCGTGGCCCATGCGGTTGCCGAGAAACTGACGGAAATCGGCCGCTCACTGCCGGCTGGGGTGGTGGTCGTTCCTGTTTATGATCGAACCACACTGATCGATGGCACGATTCATACCGTTTCCAGCAATCTGATCGAAGGCGCTGCTCTCGTCATCGTCGTCTTGTTCCTGTTTCTCGGTAATTTCCGTGCAGCGGTGATCGCGGCACTCGTCATCCCGCTGTCGATGCTGTTTACATTCAGCGGCATGGTCGTCAATCATGTCAGTGCCAATCTGATGAGTCTGGGGGCGCTGGATTTCGGCATCATCGTCGATGGTGTCATCGTCATCATCGAAAACAGTATCCGATGTTTTTCACAGGAACAGGCGAGGCTGGGGCGGGCATTGAGCCGGGAAGAACGGCTGAAGCTGGTGTTTGCAGCCACGCGACAGGTACGACGCGCGCTGATTTACGGGCAGATGATCATTATGGTCGTCTATCTGCCGATTTTTGCGTTGTCTGGTGTGGAAGGCAAAATGTTTCATCCGATGGCGTTTACCGTGGTGGCAGCATTGCTGGGTGCGTTGATTCTGTCGGTTACTTTTGTGCCGGCAGCCATTGCACTGTTTCTGACCGGTGAAGTGGCAGATAAAGAAAGTCGGATCGTCGTATGGTGTAAACGTTTCTACCAGCCGATGCTCGTGATGGTGATGCGTAATCAGGGCTTGACCATCACCATTGCCGCAGTGGTAATGGGGTTATCAGTGTTGCTGGCAACCCGTCTGGGCAGTGAATTCGTACCCAGCCTGAATGAAGGTGATATTGCACTGCATGCAATTCGTATTCCCGGTACCAGTCTTTCCACTGCCATTGCCATGCAAAGGGAGCTGGAAAAAGTGATCCAATCGTTTCCTGAAGTAAAACAGGTGTTCAGCAAAATTGGAACGGCAGAAATCGCGACAGATCCGATGCCACCCAGCGTAGCCGATATCTTCGTCATGCTCAGGCCGCAATCGGAGTGGTCCAACCGGCACCGGAACAAAGATGATCTGATTGTGGCAATGGAGAAAGCGGTGTTACAAGTGCCGGGTAACAACTATGAATTTACTCAGCCAATCGAAATGCGCTTCAATGAGTTGATTTCAGGAGTACGTGCCGATGTCGCCATCAAAGTATTCGGTGATGATCTGGATGAACTGCTTGACCTGGGGGAGCATATCGAAGCGCTGGTTGCAACCGTGCCAGGCGCTGCAGATGTGAAAGTGGAGCAGGTGACCGGATTACCGGTGTTATCCATCCAGGCCGATCGCGCCAGCATTGCACGTTATGGCTTGAATGTTGCCGATGTACAGGATGCAGTGGCTATTGCGGTGGGGGGTAAAAGTGCCGGCTTGATTTTTGAAGGAGATCGTCGTTTTGAATTGCAGGTGCGTTTGCCTGAATCGTTGCGCGCCGATATCGAAGCATTGCGCTATCTGCCCATAGGACTGCCGATTTCATCCGGAACACAAGGGGGGGGGCTGGCCGGTCAGTTGCCGCTGATCGGATCAACCACCTTTGTGACGCTGGGTGAGGTGGCTGCTTTCAATGTCATGCAGGGGCCGAACCAGATCAGTCGCGAGAATGGCAAACGCCGCGTAGTGGTGACGGCCAACGTGCGCGGGCGCGATCTCGGTTCTTTCGTCAGGGAAGTACAGACGCTGGTCAATGAAAAAATCCGGATTCCGCCGGGTTACTGGCTGGTGTGGGGCGGGCAGTTCGAACAGATGATTTCGGCAGCGGAACGTCTGCAGATCGTGATACCGGTCGCATTGGCGCTGATTTTTGTCATGCTTTATACTGTATTCGGCAATTTCCGGGATGGATTACTGGTATTTACCGGTGTGCCGTTCGCGCTGACGGGAGGGGTACTGGCACTATGGTTGCGTGATATTCCGCTGTCCATTTCCGCCGGGGTCGGGTTCATTGCTCTGTCAGGAATTGCGGTACTCAACGGGCTGGTCATGCTGACATTTATCCGGGAATTGCGCCAGGGAGGTTTTGCACTGGTGAATGCTGTACAAACCGGTGCATTGACACGGTTGCGCCCGGTGCTGATGACAGCGCTCACCGATGCTGTTGGATTCATTCCCATGGCACTGGCAACCGGTCTTGGTGCAGAGGTACAGCGCCCACTGGCCACGGTTGTGATCGGTGGCATCCTTTCCTCGACTATCCTGACACTGCTGGTGCTGCCCGTGTTGTATTACGTGTTTTACAAACATCAGGAAGGG
The DNA here is from genome assembly GCF_040256045.1 of Nitrosomonas sp. GTDB lineage: Bacteria > Pseudomonadota > Gammaproteobacteria > Burkholderiales > Nitrosomonadaceae > Nitrosomonas. The sequence continues at coordinate 22,131 of NZ_JBDZWD010000004.1, read as the reverse complement.
GATGGAAAGAGCTATCAGGAAAAAACAGAGATGCTGCGGGATGCGAACATTCTATGAGGGGTTCAGTAGCGTCGGAATTTTTTCCACTTTCTGCAGTTGTGCAGTGGCCAAATGGACTGAGTCAAGGATAGTCAGAATATAGTGATACAGGACGTTCTTTACCGACGAGAGGGCAGCTGTTGTGAGACAATGAACGTCGAATAATTTTACACTTTTGTGAATTGCTGATCAGCCATAGCTGGGAGTGGTTCTTATCCTCATGTTTTTTATGGCATAAAACTGATTTTCACGGTATGGTACGAAATATGCATGTTATTACATGAAAAGTACAACAGCAGACTTTATCTGCTTCCTGTTGTTATACTGGAAATGTTTTATTTCCCTAAGTTTTGTATGTTTTTTACATGAAAGGTGATTAACGTGACAGAAGAGAAAATTCAGGGACAAACAGATCGGGCGAGTACTACTGAACAAACGGTCGCTGCTCCTCAGTCGGCGCGCAGGCGACTGCTTAAAAGTACAGTTGCCATCCCGGTCATCATGACATTGCACAGCGGCGCTGCGCTGGCGCGGACGAGTAATCTCGCTGGGCCGGTTGAAGTTGGTGACGCAGTCAAATTTAATACTGGTGAACGAGAACAGATTGTGTGTGTTAATTCGGGAGATGGGCCATTGGATGGTGGTCCAACTTATGACTTGGGGGAAATTCCTACTGCCGATTTTGCTCCACTTTATGATCTAGATGGTAATCCAATGGATTTAGAGGGACAGGCAGCAGCGTGCCGCGAGGAGGGGGCAGGTATTTTAATTTCGGCTGCAGCTTACACTTCTCTCCAAGGTAATGGGTTTCTTGGTAATCTTCCTCCTCTTTGATATGGGTGAATAATTTAATCTCTGGATTTGATGGTATTTATTGGTATCCAAATAGCTCGCTACTACGTATAGAAGAATGGGATGGAGAGTTTACCGTTTTCCAGCCAGAATCCGGTAAGACCCATTTCCTGAATGAGATGGGGTTGCGAATCCTCACGGTACTTGATCGATCTCCCGCTACGTTGGAAGCAATCTGTCAAGAATTATCAGCGTATTTTTCATTGCAGCTTGATGCGCAATTTCCCGGACAAATCATCAGGACCTTGCAGCGCTACGAAGCACTTGGTTTGATCACACGGGTAAAAGAAAACGAGTGAAGGTTGAGCAACTTTCGCTGGATATATTCCGCACATTGATTACCGGGTCGGGCCTGCGTGTAAAAGCGGGGCCATTCAATTTATCTATCCAGACCTGCTTATCCTCACTCATCGACCAGCTCTACTGGATGTATTCCCACTATTCACTGGTGGATGAAACAGAAATTGCTGAATTTCATGTTCGAATAATTCCTAAACATTCGATTAGACGCCCGCTTGCCCAGTTTATTCAGTTCCAAATCGATGGCCGATCTCCGTTTCCGCCTGTGCCGGCAGAGCAGGCGCTGGCAACACTGGAATGGGGCATCAATCTGGCAATTGCCATGCGTATCAATCATCTATTGCTGTTTCATTCTGCTGCAGTGGAACGTAATGGCCATGTGTTATTGCTGCCAGCCTGGCCTGGCAGTGGCAAGACAACCTTATGCACAGCATTGATGTATCGGGGTTACCGGCTGTTTTCCGATGAATTCGGGTTGATGGATCCACGATCTGGTGAATTTCTCCCGTTACCCCGATTGATGCCACTCAAAAATCAGTCGATCGAGGTGATTCGTGATTACCTGCCGGAAGCTGTGCTGGGTCCGGAAATTCATGGCACATTGAAAGGAACGGTTGCCCATGTGCGCCCACCGCAGGAAAGCATTGAACGGGCAGATGAAACTGCAAAACCGCGTTGGATCGTTTTTCCGAAATGGTTAGCGGATGCCGCTGTGCGACTGGAGCCCCTACCGCGTTCCGAGGCGTTTCTGTTACTCGCCAGTAATGCGTTTAATTACGAAGTGCTGGGAGAAACCGCATTTAATGCAGTGACTCGTCTGATTCAAAACTGTGAATGTCGTAAGTTGATTTACTCCGATTTCGACAGTGCACTGGCTGTACTGGATGAACTAACAACTGATGGCTGATATCAGAGCAGATCACCACCGGTTACTGCTGGAAGCGATCATTCAGCCCACTTCCCTGATCGGATACGATAATCGGCAATGGGAACTATTGTTGCGACTGGCGAGACGGGCACGGCTATCCGGCTATCTTGCAGCAAAGCTGGAAAACGACGGATTGCTGGATAATATTCCAGTGCGTGCTGCCAACTTGTTGCGTTCCAGTTTGATTCAGGTAAAAAAACAGCAGCAATCGGTAAGCTGGGAATTGAACCGGGTGATGTGGGTGCTGCGTGAACATGAAATACCCGTGATTGTTCTCAAGGGTATGGCGTACCTGTTGCAGGATTTGCCGAATGCTTCGGGACGCATGTTTGCTGACCTGGATTTGCTGGCGCCACAGGAAAATCTGGGTCAGATCGAATCTGGCTTGCTGAAGAAAGGCTGGCGGCATCATGCGCTGACCGACTACGATGAGCGTTACTACCGAGAGTGGAGTCATGAAATCCCCGCGCTGGTGCATCCTGAACGCAGCGTTGAAGTGGATGTTCACCATACGCTTTCTTCACCGCTGGGCAAGTTGAAGATCGATCCGCTGCCATTCAGGGAAGCAGCGGTCAAAGTGAAAGATGCAGGTGTTTATGTGTTGAGTCCGGAAGACATGGTACTGCATTGTGCAGTCAACCTGTTTCAGAACAACGAGCTGGCTGATGATCTGCGGCATTTGCTCGATTTTCATGAAATGCTGCTGTTTTTCAGCAGTCAGCAGCCGTTTTTTCAAAAGAAGCTGATCGAGCGCGCTAATCAGCTCGGATTAGGGAATCCGCTATTTTACAGTTTGTACTTCAGTCGCTTATTGCTGCAATCAATGATTCCGGAAGATCTGGAAAAACAGCTCGATCGGCAACCGGCCTGGTTTGCGCGGCGTATCATGCATCATTGTGTGCCGCTGGCATTACTGCCGCAGCATCCTGATCATCCTTCCAGAATAGCGGGATACGCACGGATGTGGCTTTACTGGCGTAGCCACTGGCTGCGCATGCCACTCTACCGTTTACTGCCACATCTGGTCTATAAGTTTTATTTGTCCGTGTTTCCGACCAGAGCTGGAACATCAAAGCAGAAATAACGTGGCCAGGCCCAGGAAAATAAAAAAACCACCACTATCGGTGACGGCTGTAATCAAGACACTGGAGCCGAGTGCAGGATCACGCCCGAACTTCTTGCGGATCAGCGGGATAAGTACACCGACAAAGGCAGCCAGCAGCAGATTCAGCAGCATGGCCAGTGCCATGACCAGGCCCAGTTGCATGTTGCGGTAGATGATATAGGTGAACAGTCCCACCACACTTCCCCACACGATGCCATTGACGATACCGACACCGATTTCCTTACTGATCAGCTTGAAAGTGCTGTCCTGATTCACTTTCCCCAGTGCAATGGCCCGGACAATCATAGTGATTGTCTGATTACCGGAATTGCCTCCTACCCCCGCCACGATGGGCATCAGTGCGGCAAGTGCAACTAGCTTCTCAATCGAGTTCTCGAACAATCCGATCACGCGAGAGGCAATGAATGCTGTGACCAGGTTGATGGCCAGCCAGGCCCAGCGGTTGCGCACACTTTTCCAGATAGGTGCAAACAGATCCTCTTCTTCACTCAGACCGGCCTGACTGCGTGCTTCGAGATCTGCCTTCTCGCGCATGAAGTCAATGACTGCATTGACCGTTACCCGGCCCAGCAATTTCCCTTCGGAGGAGATGACAGGGGCGGTTACCAGATCGTACCGTTCAAATGCATGAGTGGCTTGTTCAGCCTTATTGTCTGGAAGAAATTTGACCGTGTCGCGCGCCATGACCTCTATCACAGTGGCTTCCGGGTCACTTACCAGCAGCTGGTTCAACAGCAAGACTCCCTGCAGTTGTTCGGTGCGATCGACCACGAACAACTGGTCAGTATGATCCGGCAATTCGCCAAGCCGGCGTAAATAACGCAGCACGACTTCAATGCGTACATCCCCGCGTACGGTAATCACATCGAAATCCATCAGTGCACCCACCGCATCCTCAGAGTAGGACATGGCGGCACGCAGTTGCTCACGTTCTTCCATAGGCAATGCCTGGAAGACATCTTCCATGACATCGCTGGGTAAATCAGGCGCCAGATCGGCAATTTCATCCGCGTCGAGCTGTTCTGCCGCAGCAACTAGTTCTTCGCTGTCCATGTCTTCGATCAGCGTCTGGCGAACAGCATCGGAGACTTCGAGCAGTACTTCACCATCCTGCTCGGCTTTGACCAGTCCCCAGATGATCAGACGATCTTCAAGAGGTAAAGCTTCAAGGATATGAGCGATATCCGCCGGGTGAAGCTTGTCCAGCGCTCGCCGCAGATTGGAGAGATTCTGTTTTTGTATGATCGATTCGATCAATTCCGGCTCGGGTGTATCCTGCAGACGGACGAAACCTTCGACTAGTTTGTATTTTTGCAGCAGATAGATGACTTTCTGCAGTTTATCTTCTAAGTTTTCGTGATTTTCTTCGGTCATGACTGATCGGTAATCGAGGTTGTTGATCGAGGGTGGTTATATACAATCCAGCTGGTGAGATACACACCTGCTCCATGGTTATCTGATGTCAGAAATACCGTTTAGAAGATGGAAAGAAAAAGATGATTCCGTGAAATTTTCCGAATGACCGGAATACCGATCAGGGGTATAGCGCTTTTTCACGGATCCAACTATCGTTGCAGCAGTGCGAAATGTATCTACTGGCTGTAAACGGTATATGTAAGACGGGGAAATCCGGGTCAGTCGGAATCGGATCGGCACTTTAGCCTTTATTTCATTTTAGCATGGAATTTTTTACAGAAAAAAGACAGGTCGATGACATAGATGCTTGCGGAAGGATGGTATTTCCACCCTTGCCGGTGCGATAGTATGAGGCCGATCAACCGGTTACCACATCACGGTAAGGATATGTGCGATTTGCGTCACTGATCTCGATTCTGAAAATGATAGATCACGGTAATATTTCTGTAGCAGAGTGTTGTTAGGATCTCCAGCCTGAACAACAACACAAAGGATTTTCTGTATGGTTGCTTCGAATCCTTCTTCGATTTCTTCTGCTTCTCGCCCTGGCCTTGATCATCGGCCAAGTATCGTGACTATCGTTACTTTTTTTGGTTTGCTGGCGCTTGGTCTGACCTTTGGTGCGTATAGTCTGTACGCTGATGTTGCCGACAACGGTGATACACCGCAGACCTGGCTGCCTTTCCTATTGCTGGGTATAGCACTGCTGATCGCACTCAGTTTCGAATTTGTCAATGGTTTCCACGATACTGCAAATGCAGTCGCGACTGTGATTTATACCCATTCGCTGTCGCCCCATGTGGCGGTTATCTGGTCGGGGGTATTCAATTTCATGGGGGTGATGGTTTCCAGTGGTGCGGTTGCATTCGGTATTATTTCGCTGTTGCCGGTGGAATTGATTCTTCAGGTGGGTTCCAGTGCCGGTTTTGCAATGATATTTGCACTTCTCATTGCCGCCATTTTGTGGAATCTGGCTACCTGGTGGCTGGGGTTGCCGGCCTCTTCATCGCATACCTTGATTGGATCCATCATCGGTGTCGGTATCGCCAATGCGCTGATGCACGGTCGTGATGGTACCAGTGGTGTTGACTGGAGTCAGGCGGTCAAGGTCGGATATTCCCTGCTGTTTTCTCCCCTGATCGGGTTCCTCTGCGCGCTCCTTCTGCTTCTGGCGCTGCGTGCGCTGGTGAAGGATCAGGCGCTTTATCGTGAACCCAGAGGTAATAAGCCGCCTCCCTGGTGGATTCGCAGCCTGCTGATACTGACTTGTACGGGTGTGTCATTCGCGCATGGGTCCAATGATGGTCAGAAGGGGATGGGCCTGATCATGCTCATTCTGGTCGGTACCGTGCCGATCTCATATGCACTCAACCGCGCTATGCCGGTTAATCAGGTGACACAGTTTGCCGCCGTTGTGCAGGTGACCCGGGATTCGCTCGTGAATATCGCACCTGCGCCTGCACCGGCCGATTCACGTGCTGTACTGTCTGAATACGTGCGTGCCCGGGTCGTTACACCGGAATTGCTGCCTTCACTGGCTACTGTGGCCGGCAGCATCGGTCAGCAGGTAAAGGAACATGGTTCGTTCGCCCGCCTGCCGGCGACTGCAATGGCCAACGTGCGTAACGATATGTATCTTGCCTCGGAGGCGATCCGTCATATCGAGAAAGAACCTTCACTGCATTTCGATGCCGTTACCCGGGAAAATCTTAGTACTTTCAAGCGGGAAGTAGACAACGCGACCAAATTCATCCCATTGTGGGTAAAAGTGGTAGTCGCAGTGGCACTCGGCCTGGGTACGATGGTGGGCTGGAAGCGTATCGTCATCACCGTGGGTGAGAAGATCGGCAAATCGCATCTGACCTATGCCCAGGGTGCATCGGCAGAGCTGGTGGCGATGAGCACGATCGGCGCTGCTGATCTCTTCGGCCTGCCGGTTTCTACTACCCAGGTACTATCGTCAGGCGTAGCCGGTACGATGGTTGCCAATAAGTCCGGCCTGCAATGGAGTACCGTGCGTAATCTGGCTATGGCCTGGCTGTTGACGCTGCCCGCCGCAATGCTGCTTTCGGGTTCTCTGTACTGGTTGTTTACCGCGATATTTTAAAGAGTGATTTGATTAACATGCCACAACTGCCAATGGATGATATCGGTAAATTTCATGAAGATCCGGAGCTAGAGCATCGTCTTCGCAACGAGATGATGGATAGCCTCGATGAAGAACTGGAGATGGAGATTGATGACAGACGGATAGATGAGTGGGTTGACGATGCCGTAGCAGATGCTGCTACTGGAGATATAGGTCGGCAGCATTATTTCAGAGAGCTTTTTCGGCTCCAGGGTGAACTGGTCAGGTTACAGGACTGGGTGGTGCACAAACGGCTCAAGGTGGTCGTCCTGTTCGAAGGACGTGATGCTGCCGGTAAGGGGGGTGTCATCAAGCGCTTTACTCAGCGGCTCAATCCCCGTGTCTGTCGGGTCGTAGCACTGCCGGCACCGAGTGAACGTGAGCGCAGTCAGTGGTATTTCCAGCGTTATGTGCCGCATCTGCCTTCCGGTGGGGAAATCGTGCTGTTTGACCGCAGTTGGTACAACCGTGCCGGAGTCGAACGGGTGATGGGTTTTTGCAGCGAGGATGAAGTCGAGGAATTTTTCCGTTCAGTACCCGAGTTTGAACGCATGCTGGTGCGCTCGGGAATCATCCTGATCAAATACTGGTTTTCAATTACTGACGATGAACAGTATCTGCGTTTTCAGATGCGTATCCGTGATCCGCTGAAGCAGTGGAAATTGAGCCCGATGGATCTGGAATCCAGACGGCGCTGGGAAGATTACACCCGAGCCAAGGAGGCGATGCTGGAGCGTACTCATATTCCTGAAGCACCATGGTGGATCGTCGAGGCGGTTGATAAGAAAAGAGCCCGGCTCAACTGTATCCATCATTTCCTGGGTCGGATTCCCTATACCGAAGTAGAACACGAAACCATTATTTTACCGGATCGTATCCATCATCCGGATTACACGCGTCAACCGGTTTCTGAAGAAATGTTCGTTCCGGATATCTATTGATATTGGATTTCCTGACGCATCATTGCCAGCTGGTTGCCATACAGAATCACTCGTTATTTCTGCCACGACCGGCAGGTAAAGTATCAGTGGTGTCGTACGGGTCTACCGATCATTTGGCAATGGTGATACCGGGGATACTTGTGCGCGGCAAGTCGGTCACCGTCATCTGAAACAGCAGATACAGCATCTGGAACGCATCGCGATTCCAGCGGACGTCCTGCCCTCGGGTATTCACTGCGTAATGCTTGCCGTGTGAACGGATCGACAGGTCGGCATTCGACGGAGGAGTGTCCGTCACGAGAAGCGCCATTGTGGTCACAGGGTTTTCATCATGGGAAACAGGTGGCGTGCGTGGATCTTTTTCCACGTGGTATTCCGGTTCATCGCTCAGTGAACGGCCGAGAGAACTGATGATTGCATGAAAGCTTCTCAGCCGGAAAATACCCTTCATGGGCCATTCTCCACCCGTTCCATCGGGACGAATGTCGAATGCCACATCATTTGGCTCCCATCCCTCCGCCTCTTTGCTCAACTGCGCACGTTCCTTTTCGGACAGGATGCTAGGATCGTAGTTGGTGATGAGGATCGGCCCCTGCTTTTTCTGATGAAGGATGAACAGATCATTCTGCCGGTCGTGGTGGACGATGAACTCCTTCGCCAGTGTATGGAATCCTTCAGCGGATACTGCTGCCGCGGGCAGGGTCCAGTCATATTCCAGATTCAGCGGTTCGGCGTAGAGCTGATCCCGATCCTGTATTGCTGATAGGTGCAGTACCACTTTGCGAAATGTCTGGTAGCCTGTCGTATCAGACGGGGTATTACGATAAGTTGTTTGTGAGGTCGATTCCTGAATGCGTACTTCCTGTGCCATCAGTCTCAGCAGCAAATCGATGTCGAAACGCTGACGCAGTAACAGCATCAACTTGTTTTGTTGGAAAGGTGTCAGCAGCCGTCTGGTGAATTCTTCACCCTCGATCGGAACGATGCTGATTGTGGGATTTTCCGCCACACTGCCACCGAATAGCGGCATCAGTGTTGTTCCGGCCAGCCCACCCAGTGCGGGAGTGGCGCCTGCACTGAAACGAAAATCGAAGGTGGCTGCCACGTTTGAGACACCAGTGAAATGGATCGGCTGGTGATGGCGCGCACGAGCGATGTTCGTCAGCAGTTGTCTGGAAATCGTACTGGTGATGGCGTCATCGTAGGCACTTACCGCGTGATGCAATGTGATTGGTGACAGGCAGCCCGGAAGCGTGGTTAGCAGACAGGGAAGTAACCCCCATGAATATCGTTGTATGTTTTTCATTCTGATATTTTTGTTGTGTCCTTATGATTCCGACTGCTCGAATTTTCTCGCAGATCAGGTGACATTATTGTGAAACATATCGATCCGGACAAGCGAGGTGAGGGCGGGACAGGCATATGGATAAATTGAGGAGGCCAATTCGTATCCATTCTTTATCTTGTCATGGAATCTTTGCTGCAGGCAGACGGGACAGAATGATTCTGGATTTGTTGAGTAATTTGGGCAAATTGCGGCGGGTATCGTAAAGACGTGGATTCGGAATGATCGATGCCAGCCAGGCTGCCTGTGCGGGGGTGAGGGATGCAGCGGGTATATCGAAGTAATGACGGGCGGCTGCTTCGACTCCGAAGATGCCATTACCCCATTCAATGATATTCAAATAGATTTCCAGAATACGCCGCTTGGTCAGAAATTCCTCCAACATGAGCGTTATGAGGGTTTCCTGGGATTTGCGCCACACGGTTTTTTCAGTAGATAAAAACAGGTTTTTGGCGAGCTGCTGGCTGATGGTCGATCCACCGGCTGCCCATTTGCGTTGCTTCAGGTTCTTTTTCCAGGCAGTTTCGATCGCTTTGTAATCAAACCCCTGATGTTGCAGAAAGCGAGCATCCTCGGCGGCAATGACTGCTCGCTTGAGATGGCTGGAAATCTGTTCATAATCGACCCATTGGTGCTGTAAGCTTGCAGCAGGGTTTTGCTGGCGTATGATCTTCAGGCGATCCTGCATGAACGCGCTGGTGGTCGGGGAATATGAACGCCAGTAGACAATATGCAGCAGGAACCAGGACTGGTAGAGCAGACCGGCTGTCAGGAGCAGCAACAGTGGCCGTAACAGCCAGGTACTGATCAGCCTCGGTTTAGAGGTGGCAGGCCGGCGTGCTTGTATCAATTTCACGAGGTAGGGTGGCGCAGATTATCCTTGAGCTGTCTGATGACGGTCTGCGTTTCCGGGCGGATCCCGTGCCACAGCAGAAAGGATTCTGCCGCCTGTTCTACCAGCATGCCGGCACCATCTGCCAGATATCCAGCTCCCTGCATCTTGGCAAGCTCCAGAAACGGTGTCAGCCTGCTGCTGTATAGCATGTCGTAGGCAAGAGAAGTGCCGTGAAACAAATCCGCCGGTATGGGGGGGAGTTCGTTGTGCAGGCTGGCGGAGGTAGCGTTGATGATGAGATCGAAATTCTGCCCGGCAAAATCATGGTAATACCCGGATGTAATGTTACCGTGGCTGGCGAATTGGCGTTGTAATGATGCTGCTTTATCGGGCGTGCGATTGGCAATGGCCAGCAGGCCGGGCTGCTGCTGCAACAGTGGCAGAATGACGCCACTGGCGGCACCGCCTGCGCCCATCAGCAGGATATGCTTACCCGCCAGCGGGAAGTTCAGGTTGACCTCGATATCACGTACCAGTCCGACACCATCGGTGTTGTCACCGAGTATTTTTCCTTTTTCCTCGAACCAGAAAGTATTGACTGCGCGTGCGGCACTGGCACGATCGGTCAGCTGGTTGGCGAGTGCAAAGGCTTCGAACTTGAAGGGCACAGTGATATTCATACCTTTGCCGCCGGTTTTTCGGAAATCCAGAGCAGTTTGTTCAAACCTATCCAATGGTGCGAGCAGGGCGGTGTAATGCATGATCCGGCCGGTTTGCTGTGCAAACCGGGCATGAATGAATGGCGATTTACTGTGTGCAACCGGGTTGCCGACGACTGCGTAGGTATCCATTCTGATTTGTCTCAAGTATCTGGAGGAATTCGTTATTCACTCAGTAGCTTATCCGCACGGGAAAATACCCAGGTGCGAGTGATATGCAGAATGTCGGTATCGCGGCGGATATCAGGCGGAAAAGGTGCAAATCCGTTACGTGCGGCCAGTCGCACAATGTGGATGGCTGCATCATCCAGTACCTGTACTCCCGAGGAACGGTCGATTCCGATTGATTCCAGACTGCCATCGGAGCGAATGCCGACCGTCAGTTGCAGACTGCCGTACAGTTTCTGCTTTCTGGCGGTGTCCGGGTAATTCAGATTGCCGATACGTTCGACCTTAAGCCGCCAGTCTTCCAGATAGCGGGCAAAACGGTATTCACGGGTACGTGCGCCGATGAATTTCCGTTTTGGCCGTTTCTGGTAGGCTTCATGATCTTTTGCGATTTGTGCTTCCAGACGGGCGATTTCGAGGCTGCGTTGCAACAGATTATGGTGGCTGTCCGGATTGATGGTGGCAGGCTGATTCTGTACGGACTTATCCTGCCCAGACTTTGTTTGTGGCAGGGGTTGTATGACCTTGGTCTTACTTTCTGTCGCAGTCAGCAGTTTTTTGACTTCTTTTTCCAGTTGTCTGGTTTTCCGCGTGATCTCGGTCAGATTCGTTACCGGCTTCACACCCGGCAGAACCGGCAAGGGAGTTTTCGCTCGCCGATCTTCCGCTACATTTCCGCCGCCATCGAGATTGGCTTGCGCCAGCACTTTGGCATTCACGGGCTTAGTTTGGGATTTGCTGTTGACCAGAATGACATCCATGGACTTGGCGGCCTTGGTCGTTTTTTGTTCAGGCAGAATGAGTGATACGCCCGCAATGATAGCCGTGTGCAACAGCAGCGATATCAGCAGTGCCAAAAAAATCCTGTAGTTGGGCTGCATGGGGGAGTTGAAAACCGCGGTGATTTGCATTGATCATCAGCCTTCACTTTTGCCAAGAAAGCTGGCATTGAGTGATCGATCGATCAGGTCGATCTGTGAGATACCGATGGCTACTGATGTGCCGGGCGCCAGTTCGGGTAACGAGGGTATACGTACGACCAGCGGCAGGCGATCCAGTTTGACCATGTTTTCCTTGATGACGACGGCATCGGATGTGCTGACGTTTTCCTGCAGCAGCCAGCGCAGGCACCAGTAGCGCTCCATGCCGCGCTGGAATTCTGCATAGGTTGCATACGCTATTTCAAAATCGCGCATGGCGATCAGCAACGTATCATCCTCGCGAGTATAAGGAGGTGGATTGCCCGATACCAGCGCGATTAACTGGCGCTGATTGATGAGATCGACATACCGTCGCATGGGTGAACTGCTCCAGGCGTATTGGGATACGCCCAGCCCCTGATGCGGTGCGGGGGAAAGGCTCATTTTCACCTTACCGTTTCCCTGGCTGCGATAAATCCCCGCATAACCGGCATCTGCCAGTTGTTTGCCCCATTCGGCGTTAGCAAAAATCATCAGTTCCGATACGACTTTATCGATAGGTGCTCCCCGGCGACGTTCGTAAATCAAAACACGATCCTGATGATCGATGACGAAACTGTAGTCGATCTTTTCACTGTTGATGTCCTGATCCTTGCCGCGCAATTTTTCCATTTTGCAGGAGAAATTCCAGAGTAATCTCAGCTCATGGGCAAAGGGATAATCCGTCTGATTCTCACGCAGTGTGATTTCGTTGAACTGCTGTTCGAGCGAATCGAGGCGTAGATTGGTGGAAACCTCGATGGTTTCGAGCCGGCTGAATGTACGGGTGACGGTGAAATCATCTGCAACTTCCAGATAGAGCGAGAGTACCGGCCGGTGGTGTGCTTCTCCCAGTGTGAAGTGCTGGATTACGTTTTCCGGCAGCATGGTGATTTTACGGCCGGGCAGATAGACGGTGGACAGGCGTTTTGCTGCAAATTTATCGAGAAAGGAGTGCGGCGCCACTCCCAAAGCAGGGGTGGCAATGTGTATTCCGATCCGGAAACTGCCAAAGTTCAGAGGAGTGACTGAAAAGGCATCATCGATTTCAGTCGTGGTGGCATCGTCGATGCTGAATGCCTGGACGCCGGCTACTGGTAAATCTTCCGGGTCCATGAGGTGAAAGTCGGCAGGGTATGCGTCTGTGTCGATACCTTCCGGGAAGTGTTCGTACAAAAACTGGTTATAGTGGTAATCATGCGTTGAGGGAATGGCACCGCATCGTTCCAGCAGCTTGGGCATACTTAGCCGGGTAGCGTCGCACGCTGTTTCCAGTGCTTTCCATTCGATCGTGTTTTTGTCCGGCCGGTACAGCAAATCATCGAGCAGCGGCCGGAAGGTATCCGGCAGTTCGAATGCCATCAATTGTTGTACGTAACCAGCCTGCTTTTCTTCGGCCAGCCGTTTCTTTTCACGGCTGGCAAGCGCAGCTTGCAGAATTTCTGGCGGGGCTGCCTTGAAACGCCCCACTCCTCTCTTATGAAAATAAATCGGATTCTGGCTGAGCAGAATCATGATGGCGGCAGTTTCGAGAGGATCAGGCGTGTGGCCGAAATAATCGCCTGCCAGCTCCTGCCCGGCAAATTCCCGGTTTTCTTCGCAACATTCCCATAAAAAATCCACATCGATGTCAGCTGCTTTTTCCTGTGCCTGTTGCATGAATCCATGTATAGGCAGATTCTCGAAGCGTAGCAGAACCGATGCAGCTTTGATCTTGGAGCGCTTTCCATGTGCTGATTCGATTTGCAGAGAGGTGGTGTTGTCGGTCAGAACGCTGCCGACTTTGAGCGTACCTGCTTCCTCGTAAAAAACGTTTACCAAATCAACCCTCTGCGCAACCCGGAAAAGCGTATGAAAAACCGTTCTCTAGACCGTGCAGCACCACGGCGCGCCCTGTCGCATCATCTTCCAGTTTAATGTCAACCTTGATGGTGGGATTGCCGTGCGAGTCTAGGATTTCCCGCGTATGGAGGGTTTGAATACTAGACGTCGTCATTGGAGTCTCCGTCTTGGTTGGTGTCTATCTGCATCGGACATTATTGGGCATTCACACGAAAAACAATCGGGCTGACCAATGCTAAAGGATGTAAATACGAACGCCTACAGCCCCCCACGAAGGTCGGGTCCTGTAGGCGTCATCAGCAGCGTTACGGGCTGCGGTTTCTTCAAAAGGAGGAACACCATCTCCTTAAATTCACTATACACAAGTCCTAAATGGCGGTCGAGATTATTTCAATGTAAACCACCCAACAGGATAATAGTAAAACACAATGAATTATGTTACGGCAATTTTATTAAATTTGTTCGAATAAAAAAATTCAAAGCTAGCTGTTGCTCATGTATAAAGTGCCGACTGAGCTTGCCAGGGCTCTTGTGTAATATCTGTTCCCTAACTTCTCTTTGCGTTGGTAACGCACCAGGCAATATACCACCACAAAGTTGGGCTAAACATCGTATCCCCAAGGGCGACAGGAAAATATGCCGTTCATGGTAACATAATACATCGTCAGCAAAAACAAGGGTTGCAGGGATAGTGGTAGTACTGATGATCCGCTTCATACCGGCTCAGCCGGGGAGTTTTTTGTCTGCATGTGTCCCCGGGATTTCCGGAGACTACGACTTCGTATCACAACTTCCAACTTTAGTGTAATCAGATGGTAAAAACACGTTTTGCTCCCAGCCCTACCGGCTATCTTCATATCGGTGGTGCGCGTACCGCCCTTTTTTCCTGGGCATTTGCCCGGAAACAGGGAGGAAAGTTCGTTCTGAGAATCGAGGATACCGACCTTGAACGCTCGACACAGCAATCCGTACAGGCGATTCTCGATGGAATGGCCTGGCTGGGACTCGATTATGATGAAGGACCGTATTATCAGATGCAGCGGTTGGATCGCTATCAGGAAATTGCAGAGCAATTGCTTACCCAGGGCCTTGCTTATCAGTGCTATGCCAGCAAAGAAGAACTGGATACATTACGTGAGCAGCAGCGCCTGGCCGGATTGAAACCGCGTTATGACGGCCGCTGGCGCGACAGCAGGCAGACCCCTCCGGCTGGTGTCAAGCCGGTTGTTAGGTTGAAAACACCCCAGGAAGGGTATGTGGTGTTCGATGATCTGGTAAAAGGTAAAATCAGCGTCGCCAACCACGAGCTGGATGATCTGGTATTGCTGAGGAGTGATGGCACGCCCACCTATAATTTCGGTGTGGTGCTCGATGATCTCGACATGGGAATCACCCATGTCATCCGCGGTGATGACCATGTCAACAATACTCCCCGTCAGATCAACATTCTCAAGGCGCTGGGTGCATCCATCCCGCAGTATGCGCATGTGCCGATGATCCTGGGTGCGGATGGTGAACGGCTTTCCAAACGGCACGGTGCTGTATCGGTGATGCATTACCGCGATCAGGGTTATCTGCCGGAAGCATTGATCAATTATCTAGCCCGACTCGGGTGGTCGCACGGAGATGAGGAAATTTTCAGCCGGGAACAGTTGATCGAGTGGTTTGATCTGACTGCAATCAGTCGTTCACCGGCAAAGTTCAATCCCGAGAAACTGACCTGGCTGAATCAGCATTATCTGAAAACAGCTGATGATACGCGGCTGGTGGAGCTGGTCATGCCTTTTCTGCTGGAGAGAAGCTATCACCTGCCAGCGGCAGAGAACTTGCTCAAGATCGTCAATCTGCTGAAAGATCGTGTCGGCACCATTGAGGAACTGGCCGATGCATCAGCTTATTTTTTCCGGACGATCGAGCCTCCTGAAGCCCTCAGGACACAGTATTTCACTGCTGAGATACGTCCGGTGCTGGAATACCTGGTCGATCGCCTGGCGCAGATCGAATGGCAACGGGAGACTATTCATCGCGAAATCAAACAGACGGTTTCCTCACACAATCTGAAATTTCCCAGCCTGGCGATGCCGTTACGTGTCATGGTCACGGGGGAGACACAAACCCCGGCAATTGATGCAGTGCTGGAGCTGCTCGGCAAAGAGGAGACATTGCATCGTTTGCGCGGCCGGATGGAAATTTTTCCCGGATGAGATTCCTGATTTCTGGTTGCCAGGTTGAGTGCACAATGGAGTGCGCATGGTACCGAATAACCATTGTTTGCAAGATTGTTTTTACTGATTGAACAATTTCAATTGCCGAATCTGTTATGACAATGCATGAACGTGCTGATTTGCTGAAACAGTTGCTTGCCGAACGTATCCTGATGCTTGACGGTGCCATGGGTACGATGATCCAGAGCTACAAGCTGACCGAATCGGATTATCGGGGGGAACGTTTTGCCCATTTCCCGCATGATCTCAAAGGCAACAATGATTTGCTCTGCCTGACCAGACCGGAAGTCATCCGTTTCATTCATCGCGCTTATCTCGAAGCCGGGTCGGATATCATCGAGACCAACACGTTCAACTCGAATGCGCCGTCGATGGCGGATTACCACATGCAGGATCTGGTGTATGAACTGAATGTGGCGGGTGCCCGTCTGGCGTGTGAGGAAGCGCGGGCAATGGAAGCGCAGCAACCCGACCGGCCCCGTTTCGTTGCCGGTGTGATCGGGCCCACCACCAAAACGGCTTCAATCTCACCGGATGTCAATGATCCCGGATTTCGCGCCATCACCTTCGATGATCTGGTGGAAAGCTATACCGAGTCGGTGCGCGGGCTGATCGACGGGGGCGCGGATATTCTGCTGGTCGAAACCATTTTTGACACCTTGAATGCCAAAGCTGCATTGTTTGCTATCGATCAGTATTTCGAAACACATGGATTACGTCTGCCGGTGATGATATCGGTCACGATTACCGATGCTTCGGGACGTAATCTTTCCGGGCAGACGCCGGAAGCTTTCTGGAATTCGGTACGGCATGCGCGTCCGCTTTCGGTGGGGATCAACTGTGCGTTGGGTGCGGAGTTGATGCGCCCCTACGTGGAAGAATTATCCAATGTGGCTGAGGTTTTCACCAGCGCCCATCCCAATGCCGGCTTGCCTAATCCCCTGGCGGAAACCGGCTATGACGAAACGCCGGAATATACTGCCCGTCTGATCAAGGATTTTGCGCAATCAGGGTTCGTCAACATCGTCGGGGGGTGTTGCGGCACTACGCCGAAACACATCGCGGCCATTGCGGAAGCGGTACGGAACATCCCTCCGCGCCCACTGCCCGATATCCCTGAAAAACTGAGGCTTTCCGGCCTCGAGCCGCTCAATATCGATGAGCATTCCCTGTTTGTAAACGTGGGGGAGCGTACCAATGTCACCGGCTCCAAGGCATTTGCCCGACTGATTCTCAATGGCGGTTATGCCGAAGGGTTGGTGATCGCGCGCAGCCAGGTGGAAAACGGTGCACAAATCATCGATATCAACATGGATGAAGCGATGCTGGATTCACAGAAGGCGATGGTAACCTTTCTGAATCTGCTCGCTGCCGAACCGGATATCAGCCGGTTGCCGATCATGCTCGATTCCAGCAAATGGTCGGTGATCGAAGCCGGACTGAAATGTGTCCAGGGTAAGGCGATCATTAATTCCATCAGCCTCAAGGAAGGTGAAGCGGAGTTTTTACATCACGCCAGGCTGGCGCGTCGTTACGGGGCAGCGGTGATTGTCATGGCTTTCGACGAAACCGGGCAGGCCGATACCTTGCAGCGCAAGGTGGAAATCTGCACGCGTTGTTACCATACATTGATTGAACAGGCTGATTTCCCGCCCGAAGACATTATTTTCGATCCCAATATTTTTGCCATTGCTACGGGTATCGAAGAGCATAGTAACTATGCGGTGGATTTTATCGAGGCGACAGGCGTTATCCGGCAAACGCTGCCTTATGCCAAAGTCAGCGGGGGCGTTTCCAATGTTTCATTCTCATTCCGGGGTAACGACCCAATCCGCGAAGCCATTCATACCGCATTCCTGTATCACGCGGTCAAGGCAGGCATGACCATGGGTATCGTCAACGCAGGTCAGCTTGGGGTTTATTCCGACATTCCGCCTGATCTGCTGGAACATGTCGAGGATGTACTGCTGAATCGGCGACCCGATGCGACCGAACGTCTGGTGGAGTTTGCGGAACATTTCAAAGGACAGAAAAAGGAGCAGGTCGAAGATCTTGCCTGGCGTGACGAACCGGTGCGGCAGCGTCTGATTCATGCACTGGTCAGGGGTATCAGTACCTATATCGTCGAGGATACCGAGTTCGTCCGGCAGGAGATCGACAGCCAGGGAGGCAAGCCGATCGAGGTGATCGAAGGCCCGCTCATGGATGGAATGAATGTGGTGGGTGATCTGTTTGGCGCAGGCAAGATGTTTCTGCCACAGGTGGTCAAGTCGGCACGGGTAATGAAGCAGGCAGTTGCCTATCTGTTGCCGTACATCGAGGCGGAGAAAAAAATTTCCGGCGACAGCAAGCCCAAGGGCAAGGTGGTGATCGCCACCGTCAAGGGGGATGTGCACGACATTGGCAAGAATATCGTTTCCGTCGTGTTGCAGTGCAATAACTTTGAAGTTATCAACATGGGGGTGATGGTTCCCAGTGCACAGATTCTGGAAACAGCTCGTCGTGAACAGGTCGATATGATCGGTCTGTCCGGCCTGATTACCCCTTCACTGGAAGAGATGGCGCATGTTGCCCGGGAAATGGAGCGTGAACAATTCACCGTTCCGCTGCTGATCGGCGGCGCCACCACTTCGCGTATGCATACGGCAGTCAAAATCGCGCCCCATTACGGTGGAGTGACTGTATGGGTGCCGGATGCCAGCCGGGCAGTCGGGGTGTGCAGCAATCTGATGTCGCAGGATCTGCGTGACGACTATGTCCTGCAGGTCAAGGCGGAGCAGGAGAAGAGCCGGGTGCAGCACCGCAACAAGAAAGGGCCGTCCAAGCTGCTCACTTTCGAGGAAGCCCGGGCCAACGCACTCAAAACCGACTGGGCCCGTTATACTCCGCCAGCGCCGGATTTCCTGGGGTTGCGTACCCTCAACAACTATCCGCTGGAAACACTGGTGCCGCATATCGACTGGACACCTTTCTTCCAAGCATGGGAATTGCACGGGCGCTATCCTGCCATCCTGCAGGATGAACTCGTCGGGGAAGCAGCCAGCAATCTGTTTCGCGATGCCCAGAATATGCTCAGAAAAATCGTCGAGCAAAAATGGCTCACCGCCAACGCCGTTATCGGCCTGTTCCCGGCCAATACCGTCAATGGAGATGATATCGAGATTTATGCTGACCGCAGTCGCAGTCAGGTGATCATGACCTGGCACACCTTGCGGCAGCAGACGGCCAAACCGGCAGGGCGTCCCAATCTGGCACTGGCCGATTTCATTGCGCCGCGTGAAACCGGACTAGACGATACCATCGGGTTGTTTGCCGTCAGCGCCGGTTTCGGTATCGATGAACGTATACGTACTTTTGAGGCCGCAAACGATGATTACAGCGCCATCATTCTGAAAGCACTGGCTGATCGTCTGGCTGAAGCGTTTGCAGAACACATGCATGCACGGGTGCGGCGAGAATTCTGGGGTTATGTGAAAGACGAGAGCCTCGACAATGAGCAGTTGATCGATGAACAATACTTGGGAATCCGTCCGGCACCGGGCTATCCTGCCTGCCCTGACCATACCGAAAAGGGGCCGCTGTTCGCTCTGCTGGAAGCGGAGAAACGGAGCGGAATCGTCATAACGGAATCATTTGCCATGGTGCCGACTGCAGCAGTATCCGGTTTTTACCTCTCGTATCCCGAATCCAGTTATTTTGCCGTTGGAAAAATCGGAAAGGACCAAGTAGAGGATTATGCAAGACGCAAAGGGTGGACGCTGGAAGAAGCAGAAAGGTGGCTTGCACCTGTCCTGGCGTATGAGCGTTAACTCTTCAGGATCGGGCCAGAGAGGGCGTGTAGCTAGTATCCATACATACCTGCCGGGGCCCTGATAGTTTATGCTGTTTTACAAATCGGCGTATTGGCAGATTTCCTGTGTGAATCGACGGAAATCTGCCGGAGATCGTTCACAGATTGTATAAACGATTTCCCAGTTGATGGCCTCATAGTTATGAACAGCAATATTTCTGAAACCAACAGCCTTTTTCAACTGTTCGCAGGTTTCCTCTGAGACAGCACCTATCTCATTGAGTGTCGTAAATACCTCTCCCATCGTCTGCGGTGTAGCCTGGTCTGTATTGCTGATGAGATGGCTGCCGATATCAACGCTAAGTTGCACTGCACGGGTCAGGTTGAGCACCAGAATATCCTGCCGGTCTGCGTCTTGTATTAAATAATCTACGTTGGCAGGTTTCCTGTCTTCAATACGCTTGATACAGCGTCGGAGAGATTCCAGTTTTCCTGCAAGAATCAGCCGATCCATTGCTTGCGCCTTTCAGCCAGGATTCTTTGCTGCAGTGGCAGGAAGTCGGCGGTATTCAGCAGATGACGGGTCAGAAGCTGTGCATAAGTCGTATGATCACCCAGTAATTTCCTGCCTTTGAACACCTGCCCGAGAATGGGTTCGGGCGCATGGTATAAATCCACGATATCGACCGGACGGCTGAACTTGGCGCCGATGGCTTCGATCAACTTCAACTTGAGATTACTGGCCAGAGGCACATCAGCGAGCAAAGCCAGATCGATATCACTATCCGGACGTGTACGGCCGGTAACTTGTGAGCCAAACAGTATGGCCATTCTGATTTCCGGATATCCTGCTAACAATGCAGCCAGTTGCTTATCGAACGTTGTCATGGAAGTGCTCAGAGAATGGTCTCGGAGTTTTCTATGATAACACTGATGATTCGATCAGGAGCATCACTCCAGACAGGCAATGAATGGTGATGTTTGCACTGGCTGCCGGCAAATTATCATTCTCCGTGACGCGACCAGAACTCGGCAGGCGTGACGATGGGGTAGTCGCGCGCCAGTACCAGCAAATCCTTGTCGCCAGTTACCAGATAGTCGGTTTGAGCGGTTATCAATGTCAGTAACACAGGCTGATTACCAGGATCGCGTAGGTTCGAGTCCTGTGACCCTTGCGGTTCGACGACATCGGCCAGAAACATGAAACTGTCTGCCAGGTCGCGGATTTCTGCCTGAGTCATCTGAATCCTGCTCAAGCGCGGCAATATTCTGACCATTTCATCCAGAATATAGTGCGACAGTATTACATCCAATGCACCTTGCCGCCAAGCATTGATGATGCGTCCCGGTATACTGGCCGGATATGCCAGCCCCGACACCAGTACATTGGTGTCGAGCACGACGCGCAGACCCGGCATCAGCGGCGCTGCTTGCGCTCAGCAGCCACGGCGGCATCGATCTCGGCCAGACCTTCTTCAACCGGTATATCGGCATAACTTTCGGCAATGCGCTGACTCAGCGCGTCGAAGCGCTCACGCATGCGTCGGATGCGGGCAAACATTTCAGCATCGACGAGGGCCGCGACTGGCCTGCCATCCTTGCTGATGACGATGCTGTCATTGCGGTACTGTACTTGGTTGAGCATTTCGCCCAGGTTCTGCCGAAAATTCACAGCACTGACTTCTTTGATCATGGTTACCTCCTATCATAATGGTCAACATGACCATTATGATAGGAGTTTGCCTGCTTGTCCACTCCCGGCGTCTTCAGCTCGAACTCCAGCAGCTATGCCCCGCTGGAGCGAGGTGGGTTGCATTCCCGTCCAGTGAGCTACACTTATGAATTGAATTTGCGAAATGTTAGAAACTCATACTAGCAGAAAATGCAACAGTTCTTGGGGCACCCAAAGTATATTCGTTTTGCCAATAATTTTTACCGGTCAGATTGATGACATTTAGACGTACCGTCAGCGCTTTGTCGAGTAAACGGGTGGTGTACCGTGCACCGATATCGTACAGGGTATAGCTGGGAATCTTATCGGTATTGGCGTTATCGCCATATTTTTCACCGGTATAGTAAATACCGCCAGTTAGGCTCAGTCCAGTAATCCATGGAAGAGCATACTCCGCATAAATTTTTCCCATCCGGGAAGCAGCATTAGTCGGCTTCTTTCCTTCCAGAGCAGGATCGTTGGATTTTTCTACACTGATGTCCATCAGGGTGCCGCCCCCCATGATGGTCAGATTGTCGGTTACTTTCCCGGTCAAGACCAATTCCACCCCGTTATGTACTTGCAGACCGTCTTGCACATAACTCGGAATTGGCGTTGCACGATCCGAGTACTTGTTGGCTTTTTCGATTCTGAATAGTGTAGTACTCAATAACAGGTTGGGGTTGATATCGTATTTCGCACCCACTTCATATTGCTTGCTAACCAGTGGCGGGAATATCTTTCCATAATTGGTCCGCTCTGAATAATTCTGTTTTCAGTCGCGAGCGGGTTGGAGATTGACCGTAG
>NZ_JBDZWD010000024.1:0-33884 GCF_040256045.1 Nitrosomonas sp. | reverse complement strand
TTACCTTACCAAACCTTTCGCCCTGCCGGAACTGGAAGCCCGTATCGAAGCCCTGCTTCGCCGTGCTGCCGGCGGGCAGGTACGGTTGACTCACGGGCCGCTCGAATTTGATCTGGATGGCCATGTCATATCAATCAATGGCAAACCCGCTGATTTCTCCGTACGAGAAATGATGGTGCTTGAAGTATTGATGCAGCGGACCGGGCAGGTTGTGATCAAAACGCGTCTTGCCCAGAAAATCAGTAATTGGGATGATGAAATCGGAGTCAATACAATCGAGGTCTATATCCACCGGCTACGCAAGAAACTGGAACCATGGGGGATACGCATCCGGACTATCCACGGACTTGGCTATCTGCTGGAACCCTATGCCGGAGTTTGAACATCTGTCTCTGCGACAACGGCTTCTACTCTGGCTGCTGCCCCCCATCATACTGCTGACTGGTATCTGGATAGGTGTTGCCTACGCAATCATCCTGCATTTCACCAATCTGGCTTATGACCGGGCACTGGAAGACACGGTCCAGACCCTGGCCAGCCAGGTTCATATCGAGCCGGATCCAGTCGAAATCAATCTGCCACCAACTGCTCGCCGTATGCTGGAGTTTGATCAGGTAGATACGATTTATTTCAGCGTATCGGATGAGCATGGATATCAGCTGGTCGGTAACCATGGGCTGCCACCCAATCCAGATGATGATAAGGCACCAGGAGAAACCTGGTTCTACAATGATGTGATCGATGGAAAACATCTGTGCCTGGTAGAGTACACGATTCCTAACCCGCATACCGGTGAAGCAATTCATGTCCGGGTAGCCGAAACATTGAACAAGCGCAAAATCCTTTCACGGGAAGTACTGACTTACTATATGCTGGCGCCCCAGTTACTCTTTCTCTCCG
Source organism: Nitrosomonas sp. (assembly GCF_040256045.1). Classification (GTDB taxonomy): domain Bacteria; phylum Pseudomonadota; class Gammaproteobacteria; order Burkholderiales; family Nitrosomonadaceae; genus Nitrosomonas. The sequence continues at coordinate 32,984 of NZ_JBDZWD010000024.1, read as the reverse complement.
GTATCGGGCTGCTTGTCTGGTACGGTATCGGTCGCGGTATTGCCCCTCTGAGCCGTATTCGTGATGCCATCGCCCAACGCACCCATGAAGACTTGAGTCCATTGATCGAAACCGGGCTGCCTGCAGAAGTCCGTGAACAGGTACATGTCATCAATGGCCTGATGGCGCGCCTGGGACGAACGATTGCAGCCCAGCGACGCTTCATCGCCGATGCGACTCATCAGTTACGTACCCCGATCACTGTACTCCGAACCCAGATCGAACTTGCGCTGCGAGCCGATCCGAATGACTTGCACACTTTTATCGCAAAGCTCGATGCGACCTCGGCTCGCCTTTCCCGCCTGACAAATCAGTTACTCAACCTGAATCGCGCAGAAGCCGGCCTGACGGGCGCAGCGGAATTTGCCAGTCTGGCAGTCGATGAATGGATCGAAGATGTCGTTGCCGAACATGTGCCAATGGCACTGGATAAGGCCATCGAAGTCAGCGTCGATATTGCGGAAGCCATACCGGCAATACGCGGTGATCGACAACTTCTCTCCGAAATGCTGGCCAATCTGATCGATAATGCCATCCGCTATACGCCCGCAGGAGGAAGAATCAAAGTTGACGTACGACAGGGGAGAGAAAATATCATCCTGACTATTACAGATAACGGACCAGGTATTCCGCAATCAGAGAAGCAACATGTTCTGAAACGTTTCTATCGGGGAACCGAAACCGGCGCTTTCGTCGGAAGCGGCCTAGGGCTGACAATTGCCCATGAAATCCTGGTACTGCATGGTGGACGAATCGAACTTGCTGCCGTATCGAAAGAAAATTCCGGATTACGCGTAATGGTCGAAATTCCTATAGCCATAGCGATTCTTCGATGATAAAAATATAATTATGACGAGAAAACGCAACTGATGGAAACAAGCCGGCAATTTCAAAAAAATGTCTTTACTACCATCAGAATTTGATAAGAAAGTCAGGTCAAATCGAAATACTGGAATCAGGCGAGGAAAAGCTGATATGCAGGATTGTCATTTTCATCCCAGGAGCTGTAACCCAGCTTATCGAGAAACTCCCTGAATTTCTGCTTATCTTCCGGCGGGACTTGTATGCCTATCAGCACACGACCGAAATCAGCACCATGATTACGATAATGAAACAGGCTGATGTTCCAGTGGTCGCTCATATGATTCAGAAAATTCATGAGTGCACCCGGACGATCAGGGAATTCGAAGCGATACAAGATTTCATGCCTGACTTCTCTACTGCGCCCGCCCACCATATGACGGATATGCAGCTTGGCCATTTCATTATCGGTCATGTCTTCGGTTTTCAAACCGTTCTCCTGCAGAATCTGGATCAAATGTAGCGATTCCTCACGATTTCTCACCGATACGCCAACAAAGACATGCGCCATCTCAGGGTCCGCATAGCGGTAATTGAATTCAGTGATATTGCGAGCACCCAGCAGATTGCAGAATTTCTTGAAGCTGCCCGGTTTTTCGGGAATCGTGACCGCAAGGATGGCTTCACGCTGTTCCCCAAGCTCTGCCCGTTCGGACACATGGCGCAAGCGGTCAAAATTCATGTTCGCGCCAGAGGCAATTGCAACCAAGACCTCGTGCAACAAATTCTTTTGTTTGACGTATGCCTTCAACCCGGCAACCGAAAGTGCTCCCGAAGGTTCCACGATGGAGCGTGTATCTTCAAAAATATCCTTGATCGCTGCACAAATAGCGTCCGAGTCCACCAGAATGATCTCATCCACCAGCTCACGACACAGCCGGAAGGTTTCCTCGCCTACCAGGCGGACAGCCACGCCATCCGCAAACAGCCCCACCTGGGAAAGTTCAACACGATAACCTGCCTGCAAGGAGCGATACATGGCGTTTGAATCAACCGGTTCAACTCCAATCACCTTGATATCCGGCCGCAGCCGTTTCACATATGCGGCAATGCCTGAAATCAGCCCTCCGCCACCGATCGGTACAAAAATTGCATGAATCCTGCCCGGATGCTGGCGCAGAATTTCCATGGCAATCGTGCCCTGTCCGGCAATTACATCAGGATCGTCGTAAGGATGGATGAATTCAGCTTCTTTTTCTTCGGCGAGATTCCGGGCATATTCGTAGGCATCGTTATAAGAATCCCCTTGCAACAGCACGGCTGCGCCCATTGCCATCACCGCATTGATTTTGATTTGCGGCGTGGTAGCCGGCATTACGATGGTGGCAGAGCAACCCAGCTTTTGTGCGGCCAGTGCTACACCCTGTGCATGATTACCCGCTGAAGCAGCCACTACGCCCTGTTGCAGTACATCCGGAGATAGTCTGGCCATTTTGTTATAGGCACCGCGCAGCTTGAAGGAAAAAACTCGCTGCATGTCCTCTCTTTTGAGCAGTACGCGGTTATGGATACGAGCAGATAATGACGGAGCGAAATCAAGGGGTGTCTCGCTGGCAACGTCATAGACATGCGCGGTCAGTATCCTTTCGAGATAATCATTTACCATGATGAAGTGGAAAAAACCGGGAGTATGACAGCACTGAGTGAGAAGTCAGTTTCAGAGCTGGCATCAAATTCTGAAGAATCGCGGAGTCTGTAGTAATCGCGCGTCACACGTTTATCGCAGTCCGCGAGCAAGATCGGCCTTGAGGTCATCCGGTGATTCCAGACCTACCGCGATACGCAGCAAACCATCCCTGATTCCGGCAGCTTCGCGTGCTTCCTGACTGATTCGTCCGTGAGTCGTGGTAGCAGGATGCGTCAGTGTACTTTTGGTATCGCCAAGATTGGCTGTAATCGACATCAGCCGGGCGGCATCGACAACACGCCAAGCAGCTTCCTTGCCGCCTTTTACCTCGAACGAAACGATACCCCCTCCTGTTTTCTGCTGGTGCATTGCAAGCTTGTGCTGCGGATGTGATGGCAGGCCGGGATAAAACACACGCTCCACCCGGGGATGGGTTTCCAGCCAGCGTGCCACTTCCAGAGCATGATCAGAATGCGCCTTTACTCTGAGACTCAATGTTTCCATCCCTTTCAGGATGACCCAGGCATTGAATGCACTGATGCTCGGGCCAGCAGTTCGCAGAAAACTGAATATGCCGCTGTCCATAAGTAAATCACGTTTTCCCAGGATGGCGCCTCCCAGCACTCTGCCCTGCCCATCCAGATATTTTGTTGCCGAATGAATCACCAGATCTGCACCTAACTTGAGTGGCTGCTGTATGATCGGTGTACAGAAACAATTATCCACTGCCAGCCACACACCAGCTCGTTTAGCTATTTCTGCCAGTGCAGCGATATCGGAAATTTCAGTCAGCGGATTGGAAGGTGTCTCCAGGAAAAACAGCCTGGTATCGGATCTGACTGCAGCCTGCCATTCGGCAGGGTCTGTCGCTGAAACAAATGTCGTTTGAATACCGAAGCGGCTGAGAATATTGTTGAACAGGCTGACGGTAGACCCAAACAGACTGCGCGAAGCAACGATATGATCCCCGGCGGACAGCAGACCCATGACACTGGTGAGAATTGCAGACATACCGGAAGCAGTAGCAATACAGGCTTCTGCACCCTCCAGAACAGCCAGTCTTTCCTGCATTGCAGTCACGGTCGGGTTAGTGAAACGCGAATAGATATTCCCGGGTTCTTGTCCGGAAAAACGTGCTGCAGCCTGGGCAGCACTGTCAAATACAAAACTCGAAGTCAGATAAAGTGATTCTGAATGTTCATTGAATTGACTGCGGTGAACACCGGTATGAATGGCCAGCGTTTCCGGATCCAGATCGTTCGTCATGATTGTTTTTCTATGATTAATCTGTTGATAACAAAGCTAAATCAAGCTGAGTGGTACGCTCACCCTGAGACAGGCCGAGATTGTTACGTTGTGATTCTATTCTGCAGAGATATTCCTGAGTGACATTGCCTGCGATGTATTGTCCGTCAAAACAGGAAGTTTCAAAATTTCTGATTCGTGGATCGATCTGAGTGATTGCCTGCCTGAGTGCGTCCAGATTCTGATAAACCAGATAATCCGCATCGATTTCACGACATATTTCCTCATCGGTTCGATTTGTTGCAATCAACTCTTGACGAGTTGGCATATCGATACCGTAAACATTCGGGAAACGTACCGGTGGTGCTGCCGAAGCAAAGTAAACATTATTGGCACCGGCTTCACGCGCCATCTGGACGATTTCCCGGCTGGTAGTTCCGCGCACGATGGAATCATCGACCAGCAGAATATTTTTACCACGAAATTCTATTTCGATCGCATTCAGCTTCTGCCTGACTGATTTCCGGCGTTGTTGCTGACCTGGCATAATGAAGGTTCTGCCCACATAACGATTCTTGACAAATCCTTCCCTGAAACTGATCCCAAGGCGGTTGGCAAGCTGCATGGCACTTGGGCGACTTGATTCCGGAATTGGAATCACGACATCGATATCGAGATGTCGCATGGAAGTACTGATCTTGTCTGCCAGATTGATACCCATGTTGAGACGAGTCTCATAAACAGAGATCCCATCCAGCATCGAATCAGGCCGGGCGAGATAAACATACTCAAAAATACAGGGATTCAAGCTTGTTTGAACAGCGCACTGATGGCTGTAGAAATGCCCTTCCATATCGATAAAAACAGCTTCCCCGGGGGCAACATCGCGGATGAGACGAAAACCAAGCGTATCCAAGGCAACACTCTCAGAAGCCACCATGTATTCGGTACCCGCATCCGTTTCTACTTCACCGAACACCAGCGGCCTGATTCCGTAGGGATCACGGAATGCGAGCAGACCATAGCCTGCAATCATGGCAATAACAGCGTAGGCACCCTGGCAGCGTTCGTGTACACCGGCTACCGCCGAGAAAATCTCAGCCGGGTCAAGTTGATAGCCGATAGCACGTTCTTGCAACTCGTGCGCCAGTACATTCAGTAATACTTCTGAATCGGAATGTGTATTAACGTGACGCCGATCCGCAAGAAACAGTTCCTGATTGAGGGTTTCCGCGTTGGTCAGATTGCCATTGTGAGCCAATACGATACCAAACGGGGAATTTACGTAAAAAGGCTGTGCCTCGGCAGGAGAAGTCGAAGACCCTGTCGTGGGATAGCGCACATGGCCGATCCCCATATACCCTGGCAACGCACGCATATCCCGGGTCCGAAAAACATCCCGTACCAGACCGAGACCTTTATGCATGTGAAAGCTGTTACCTTGTGCAGTAACGATACCGGCAGCATCCTGACCACGATGCTGCAGCATCAACAGACCATCATAAAGCAACTGATTGGCGGGCGACCGGGCTACCACGCCTAAAATTCCACACATAGCGAACTCGCTGAAAAAAGTGGATTATAAAACTTCCTGCAACTGATTGCCTGTATCCGTATGAGTCACGAGATACGCATTTTATTCTGTCACGCCATGAATTTTAGCTGCCTCTGCCAAAATCAATGAGATTCCTGAAATCTTGGGGTAACCAGGGAATGATATCTGCTGTCATTACTTCCAGAGGTTCGCTCAGTGCCGCCTCTTGCCAGAATGGCTGTTGCGGCAGTGGCGTAAAACTGGCAGCCGTTATCAGAAACAATACGATCACCAGCCCGCGAATCATTCCGAACAGAGCCCCCAGCATTCTGTCTATTAGACCGAGCCCTACTCCCTTCACTAGCGCAGACAGCAGTTTGGACGCTAGCATCGTTATCAGGAGAACGATGAAAAATGTCACACTGAATGCGACCAGCATGCGTATGGATTCGTTCTCTACCATACCTGCCAGCAAAAGTGCCATATTGACTGAATAACGGCTGGCGGCAAAGAATGCAATGATCCAGGCAAGGAGCGACACTATTTCATGTACCAGACCGCGCGTAATGCTCAACAAAGCTGAGAAAGATATGATTCCGATAACAATGTAATCAAAAACGGTCATTTACTCGTCACGACACCGCTCAAACCGGTCTTTTTTAAGCGTTCATGCTCTGCTTCGGCAGCTTCTCGTGTGGCAAACGGGCCGATACGCACGCGAGTCATTTCACTGTTGCCGACTTTGATCGTCTCGGTATATGCCCTGATTCCGTTTTCAACAAGATTCTGCTGTTGCTGCTTTGCTTTAGAAACATCAGAAAATGCACCCAGTTGTATGACAAACGCACCGTTCTGTACTTTCACATTATTACTGACAGGCGCCTTTTCCTGCACAACCGGAGTCGGAGCAGATTTAACAAATGGTGGCTTTTTCGCTGGAACCGGTATTCCACTCGCACTTCCCCTGCCTGGTTTATCATTTTCGATTTTCCCAGAGTACTCGGAGTCACTGAAAGGTAACGGTTTATCCGGATCAGGCATAATCTCTGCTTCATCAGTGGGTGGAACATTTTCCGGCGTCATCCAGGGATAGGTTTCCGTTGTAAGTTCTTCGGAAGGAATCTGGATATCGATCTCCTGCTGTTCCTGCTGGGGAGCATCATCAAGAATCATGGGCAGGAAAACAACCGACAGAATTACAAACGTAACGGCACCGATAAAGCGCCTTCTGGCTCGCTTCCTCAGGAGAATTTCTTCTTCACTGACATTTTTGATCATTTTTGATTATCCGCTCATCTTTAAGAATCTGATTCGCTCAAACTCGTCATCACCGGGCTAACAGTATGAAACGACCCGAATACACATATTCTATCATTATCACTGGCATGTTCACGTGCATACACGTAGGCATTCTGCACATTCGTGAACGTATGCAGAATATTCTGCCGTTCAACACCGGCCTCCTCGAGTGCCTGTAAAACTTCGTTCGCTGATGCACCCCTCGCTACATCCAGATCCGAGACCAGCCAGTAACTCACGTTGTTTTTCAGGGCTCGAAGCGTGCCAGCCATATCCTTATCTTTCAGCATCCCTACCACCGCATAAGTATGTCCTTTTACCGGCAGGATTTCCAGATTGGCTGACAGCCTGCAAGCTGCTGCCGGATTATGTGCCACGTCCAGAATAATCACGGGCCGTGCCGAAATCATTTGAAATCTGCCCGCCAGAGTAACTTCGGCCAATCCGCGACGGATAACATCCATTGGAACAGGGAATGACTCTTCCAGAACTTCCAGTGCAGCCAGAACCGCACTCGCGTTTTGCAGTTGACAACCTCCCCTGAGGGCCGGTAGCGGTAAACTGTAACGGCGTCCGGATATACCCTGATAGCGCCATTGTAGATGATCTGCGGTATAGCTAAAAGCTTCATTGATGCAGTAAAGTCTGGCGTTCGTGGCTCGCATCTTTTCACGAAGATTGCCGGGAATATCCGGCTCAGCACAGATCGCCGGTTTGTCGGCCCGGAAAATACCGATCTTCTCCTGACCGATGGCTTCCCGTGTCGATCCAAGGTAATCCGTATGATCCAGATCAATACTGGTCAGTATCGCACAGTCAGTATCGAACACATTGACTGCATCTAAGCGCCCACCCAACCCGACTTCCAGGATGGCCACATCCACATGCGATCGCAGGAATATCAGCATGGCAGCCAGGGTACCGAATTCAAAATAGGTCAGCGTAGTCCGAACCGATTCACGTGCAGATTCAATTTCAGCAAATATCTCACACAGGGCCTCATCGGTGATTTCATGTCGATCGACCCGTATCCGCTCGTTGTAACACAGCAAGTGCGGTGAGGTATAACACCCTACCCGGTAGGATGCGCAACCGAGTATCGACTCAAGCATCGCACAGACAGAGCCTTTGCCATTTGTACCGGCAATGGTAATAACGGGAAATTCCGGCTTCAATTCCAAGGCATCCCTTACTTTCTTCACCCGTTCCAAGCCCATATCGATCGTTTTTGGGTGAAGCTTTTCGAGATAGCTCAACCAATTTTCCAGGGTCGTGGGCTGGATATCAATCATTGATCTGAATGAGAAGAAGTAAAGAAGGTACTGCCAGTAACTATTGATTTCAGAATAACCTGGATCGATCTGTTACTGGACTAATAGTGAATAGTAGCAGCAATCAGAAATCTGCAGGTATAACCTGTAATACAGGGGTCGGGGTTCGCATCAGTAATGTGCAGAGATTTGCCAGCCGGTCACGTATTTCGCGACGATCGATGATCAAATCTATCGCACCATGCGCCAACAGAAACTCTGCTCGCTGAAAACCTTCAGGTAATATTTGGCGTACGGTTTGCTCGATAACGCGCGGTCCGGCAAAGCCGATCAGTGCCCTGGGTTCGGCAATCACGACATCACCGATAAACGCAAAGCTGGCTGAAACTCCGCCCATCGTGGGATCTGTCAGCACAGAAATAAAAGGCAGCCGCTCTTTGCTCAACTGCTCCAGTGCCGCAGTTGTCTTCGCCATTTGCATCAGCGAAAACAAACCTTCCTGCATACGAGCTCCTCCGCTTGCGCTGAAACAAATGAAAGGCAAGTGATGTGTGACACAGGCTTTTACAGCACGAACGAAACGTTCACCCACCACAGACCCCATGGATCCACCCATAAAGCCAAATTCGAAAACTGCAGCAACAACCGGAACTGATTTGATGTTGCCACGCATGGCCACCAGTGAATCAGTCTCACCAGTAGCTTCATATGCATCACTCAGCCTGTCCGTATAGCGTTTGCTGTCACGAAATTTCAGGGGATCCTGCGGAATGATATCGGTACCGATATCATGACGATCTTGGGGATCCAGTAATAATTCGAGACGTTTGCGAGCTGAAATGCGATTATGGTGACCACATTTTGGACAGACATTAAGATTTTTTGCCAGATCGGTGCAATAAAGTACAGCTTCGCAACTGGCACATTTACTCCACAAACCTTCGGGAACGGCCTTTTTCTCACCGTTCTCCTTACGTTTTATTTTGGGTGGGATAATGCTTTCAAACCAGCTCATACATCACTTCTCCGTAACAGAAGAATGATCGGATTTTGCATCGATTGCACGTCGCAAAGACTCTACCAAGGCCCCCACGTTCGCCAATAAATCCGCCGCTGGCGAACGTTCGATCTCTTCCACGATACGGCTGCCTATGACTACTGCATCAGCCTGTTCCGCAATACGCTGTGCTGTTTGTTCATCTCGTATACCAAAACCCACTCCGATCGGAACACTGATGTACGAACGAAGTTGCGACAGTTTGTCGCCAACCTCATGCGAATCAAGGTGCGAGGCACCTGTGACTCCCTTCAGAGAAACATAATAGACGTATCCACTGGCAAGCTCCGCAACCTGCCTGATGCGTGACTCCGGTGTCGTAGGGGACAACAGGAAAATTGGATCGATATTCTGCTTTTTCAAATAGCGCACCCATTCAGCACACTCTTCTGGTGGATAATCGACGACTAGGACACCATCGACTCCAGCGTGGCTGGCTGCCTGCACAAAATCTTTATAGCTCATAGCCTCGATCGGATTGGCATAACCCATGAGGACCACCGGTGTGCTCTGATCGGTTTTTCTGAACTCGGCCACGATGGAAAATACATCTTTCAGACTGATGTGATGTTTCAATGCACGCTCTGAAGAACGCTGTATGGTTGGCCCATCCGCCATGGGATCAGAAAAGGGTACGCCCAGTTCGATCAGATCCACTCCGGCTTGCGTCAACCGGTGCATCAGCGCCACTGTCGTAGTTGCGTCAGGATCACCCGCCGTAATGAAAGGAATGAGCGCAGCTCTATTCTGTGATTTGAGCCGGGAAAAGACAGATTGGATACGATTCATTTGACAGATGACCAGAAAAATTCAGGCAGGATAAGGTTCATGGGTTGCCCAGTTAGAGGGAAATACCTGACTGCTGTGCTACCGTTACCATATCCTTGTCTCCACGGCCGGACAGATTGACCAGGAGCAACTGCTCTTTATTGAGCGTTGGTGCAAGTTTGGCGGCGTAAGCCAAGGCATGACTGGATTCCAGTGCAGGAATGATGCCCTCGAATCGGCAAAGCGCATGAAATGCAGTCAGTGCTTCCTCATCCGTCACAGCCACATACTCGGCACGGCCACAATCCTTGAGCCATGCATGCTCCGGACCTACACCGGGATAATCCAAGCCGGCAGAAATTGAATGTGTCTCGATGATCTGACCATTCTCATCTTGTATCAGATAAGTACGATTACCATGCAATACACCTGGCCTGCCCGTTACCAGTGTGGCGGCATGCTCATGTGTATCGACCCCTTTACCAGCAGCTTCCACGCCGATCATCCGGACATTTTCTTCATCAATATAGGGGTAGAACAGGCCAATGGCGTTGGACCCTCCTCCCACACATGCGATCAGGGCATCCGACTGTCTGCCATACTCTTCCTGCATCTGTTGCCTGGCTTCATTTCCAATGATTGCCTGAAAATCTCTGACCATCATTGGATAAGGATGTGGCCCTGCCACCGTTCCAATGATGTAGTAAGTGTTACTCACGTTGGTAACCCAGTCACGCATGGCTTCATTCAATGCATCCTTGAGTGTGCACGAACCCGAATCGACCGGAATAACCGTGGCTCCGAGCAACTTCATGCGATAAACGTTGGTGGCCTGCCGTTTGACATCCTCGGAACCCATGTATACGACGCATTCCATTCCGTACCGGGCAGCAACGGTGGCACTGGCCACTCCATGCTGACCGGCACCCGTTTCAGCGATGATACGGCCTTTGCCCATGCGCCTTGCAAGCAGAGCCTGGCCCACGGTATTGTTTACCTTGTGAGCGCCTGTGTGATTGAGGTCTTCACGTTTCAGCAGGATTTGTGCACCTCCCAGATGTTCTGACCAGCGTTTGGCATGGTAAATGGGACTGGGACGACCTACATAGTGTTTGAGCTCATGAAAAAACTCTGCCTGAAATTCGGCATCATCACGATAATATTCATACTGCTTACACAGCTCATCCAGGGCGGAAATCAGGGTTTCAGCCACGAACGTACCGCCATACGGGCCAAAATGACCACGCTTATCAGGAAGATCGTACATCTTCACAGGACCTCACTTTTTGCATGAAAGCAGAAATTTTGTTCACATCCTTGATACCTTTGGCGACCTCGACACCACTCGAAACATCGATTGCTGACGGATGTGTCTGTCCGATGGCATCGGTGATATTGCCGGAATGAAGTCCGCCGGACAGTATCCATGGCAGCGACAACTCTGCGGGAATAAGTTTCCAATCGAACACATGGCCAGTCCCTCCTGGTATCCCTGCTGTATAAGTATCCAGCAATAATCCCTTGGCTCCCGTGTAATGTTGCGCGTATTGTAGCAAATCCAGCCCGTCCCGGACACGAACAGCTTTGATATACGGCAGATGAAACCGGCTGCAGAAATCGGCAGATTCATCCCCATGAAACTGCAGGAGATCAAGTCCGGCAACAGCACGGGTTTCCTCCACCCACGATTTATCAGGGTTAACATATACGCCTACCGCCTGTACGAACGGGGGTAGACATTTCACGATCCGGCGCGCTTCTTCAGGCAAAATATATCGTTCACTCTGCGGCCATAAAATGAAGCCGATGGCATCCGCACCATGTTGCACGGCGGCTAGGGCATCTTCCAAACGGGTAATACCGCATATTTTTACACGGATGCGCACTCAATCTCCTTTTGACATCCTCTGCCCAGATTCTCTGGATGGTCATGCTCTGAATACGTTCTATATGATATCCAGCGGCCGGGTAACGTTAAAAACGGGTAAATTCCATCTGGCATCGTATCGGACACCAGACAGGTATAGCCCATCCGGCGAAAATGTTGGTGCGGCCAGTGTACGGTCACGTTTTTCCAGGAGTATCTGCATCCATTCCGGGGAATATTTTCCTCGGCCGACATAAACCAATCCTCCGAGAATGTTTCGAACCATGTGATGCAGAAATGCATTGGCACAGAATTCAAAAATGAAAAGTTGCTGATGTTGACTGATATTCAGACTGGTAAGTTGCCGTACAGCAGTTCTCGACTGACACTCCGATGAACGAAATGCACTGAAATCGTGTTTGCCAATCAGCAGCTTTGCTGCTACCTGCATTTTCTCAAGATCAAGCGGGTAATGAACCCACCCGATTTTTCCGTGATGAACGCCAGGGCGAGCGGGGCGACTCAACAGATAATATAAATAGGTACGCTCGGTTGCACTAAAACGGGCATGAAAATCATCACTGACTTCCGACGCTTCCAATATTGAGATATCATCCGGCAAAAGTGCATTGGTTCCTCTGACCCAGGCACTCAAAGGCCGTTGTACAAGAGTTTCAAAATGTACTACTTGGCACAATGCATGCACACCTGCATCCGTCCTCCCTGCTGCAACAATCTGTATCTGCGTGCCTGCAACCCCTGATAGGGCACCTTCCAATTGGCTCTGTACAGAAAGGCAACCGAGTTGTTTTTGCCAGCCACAATAACTATGGCCATCATATTCCACCGCCAAAACGATTTTCACGAAAAAATACTTTATTCTTTTCGGGTGATCTCACCGTTATCCTGATTCAAAGAGATAGAAAATCACCTGACCAGAACAGTTGATATTAGAACCCCTTCAGATTAAAAAAGAACTGTATTTTTCTGAACTGCCGGAAATGTTTCCGGTATTCGCGGCAGGCTGGATGTTCAACTTATTTGATCCAACATGGAACGAGCTGTTGATCGTTGTTCACCATCACCTTCACGCAGCACTTCTTCAAGAATTTCCCTGGCTCCTTCCCTGTCATCCATTTCAAGGTAAGCTTTGGCCAGATCAAGTTTGGTCGCAACTTCTTGCCATTGCATTTCCTCAGTTTCAGAATATTCACCGGATTGAGATTTCGTGTCAGGCTTATCTCCCAGATCAAGATCAATGTTCGCCAGACTGGAGCCTAAATCCGATAATTCATTCGCCACGCGCGGCTCCGGTTCCTGAGCTTCCGTGTCAGCCGGGAGATTCAGATTAAAATTGATCTGATGCTCATCATGCAATGAAGCAAATTCTTCAACAGTATCCTGTTGCTGCACTGAATCAGGTTTACGCTCCAGATCAGTATCAGTGGCCGTGAAAATCCACTGTTCACCTATATCATCTTTATCATTTTCCCCGGTTTCAACGATGGTTTCTTGCTTGTATTCAGTCTGATCAGGCTCTTCCGTATCAATTTTGATCTCGTAACCTAATTCATCCAGTTCGTTAAATGTCGCATCATCTTCTTCCTGAATTTGGTCGGCTGAATCATCCAGAAAAGAATCTTCCGTGATCTTCTCACCCTGCCTGCTTCCAAAAAACAACCCCGGATCGACATCAGTGTGATCGTCAGTCGAGCTGGAATTTTCCATTATTATCGGGCCAGCAGCCTGTTGGGTCGATCCAATCGTGCTTTCCGAACTTTCCAGATTTTCCGAACCAGATGGCATAGTCTCAGTCATTGCTGACGTTTCTGAACCACTATCCTTCTCATTAAAATTATATAGATCTTCCTCAGCGTTCAGATCCTCTGCTTGCGCTTTTCTGCGACGAACCACCGATGCTCCGAAAGCAATCGTCAGCAATGCCGCCAGGCTACCAATAACCCATTCGCTGTTCTCCATCGCAGACTCGACCAGTGTATCCATCAGAGCAGGCTCCTCTGATACAGGATCGGCTGGTTTGAGAGGTTTGGCCGATGACACCGAATTAACCGGTTGTACAGGAATGGTAACAGGCAATACCGGTTTTTCCGGAGACCGAATAGCAGATTCAGAAGTCTCAGCCATGGTTCCAGCCTGCTCAGTCGTCACGGGAACTGGTTGCAAACCAGATATAAGTTGGGTTTGATCTGGTTCAATCTGAATCTTATTTCCGGAAGCTTCTTCTTTCAACTCCAACAGACGCTGTAACTTGGCGACATTCTGTTCCAGAATAGCCACCCGCTCATTCGCTTCACGCAATGCCCGCTCTTTCGCAATCGCATCTTCTTCCATCATATGTAAATAGTTCTGAGCAGTCTTGCTTTCAGCATTTTTGACGGATGAATGATCGTCGTTCAGCAACTCTCCTTTCGAAAGAATCAACACCTCTTCAGATTTACTCGATCCTGCAACAGAAGCATCGTCAGAAACAGTTATAATTTTTCCTGACTGAGATTGTTTCAGTTTACCCCTCTCCGGCGCACTGTCAGCCAAATCTGCAATTCTCTGACGGTAACTGTTCCAGCTTTCTTTCTGTACCGCTACTTCACGAGCAGCTTCTCTGGCAGTGACGGACGATATTTCGTTTTCGTTAGGAATACGCAGAATGACGCCCACTCTGAGCAGATTCATGTTCTTTTCAAGAAAAGCATCCCTGTTCGCACGATACAACGCAACCAGCATATGATTGAGACTGACACCGTCAGGGGATACCTGTCTTGCAATTCTGCTCAAAGTATCCCCCTGAATAACCGGACCGTAGGTATTCCCGGTCTGAACGGCTGGTCTTTCCTGAGAAGGCGGTAGTTGCTTTTCTGTTCTAAGGGAAGACTGCATTTCCCTGGGTGCAGTCGCAACAGAATCTTCTGCCTGATTGTCGGCTGATTGTATAACCGACACTGCAGTGGCCGATTTCTGAGTTTCGGCCGGATCGAGCAGAACGTTGTACTCACGTAGCATACGCCCGGAGGATGAGTGAAGCTCAATCAGCAATTTAAGAAAGGGCTCGTTGATCGCCTGCGATGAAACTACACGAACATAGGGTTGCCCATCCGTTCGTTTTTCCATAACTACAGATAAAGTTGCATGGTATGGAGCAAGGTTGATACCTGCTTTCTGAAAAATTTTGGTTGAAGCAAGCCTGGCAGATAGTGTATTGATTTCTTTATCAGTTACAGATTCCAGAGCGATCTCCGCCTTGAGGGGCTGACCAAGATATGAGCTCACGGTCAGCTTCCCCAGGCCAGCTGCCTGCACGACCCAGGCGGACATGAGCACACCTGCCAAAAATGCTTTGTATAAAACGCAAGGAGATATATCCCTAACACTGCAATTCATTATCTTCACCCGAATACCCCTCGACATTATCTGAGCATTATGATTCAAAAACCGCAAAAGCAGCAGATGTTACAGAGAAATGTCATCACATTTCTCTGTTGCTGCAACGCTCAAAATCAGGAACGATTTGAAATATTTTATGCAGCCTGATCTTCGACCAGAATACGCAACATTCGGCGCAATGGTTCGGCTGCGCCCCATAATAACTGATCTCCCACCGTAAAAACAGAGAGATATTCGCCTCCCATATTCAATTTGCGTATGCGGCCAACATGAATATCGAGCTTCCCGGTAACTGCAACTGGAGTAAGTTCTCTGGTAGTGGCTTCTCTTTCATTAGGAATCACATGAACCCATTTATTGGATGCTGCGATGACTTCCTCGATCTTTTCCAGTGGAATATCCTTCTTCAGTTTGACTGTCAATGCCTGACTGTGACAGCGCATCGCTCCAACCCGTACACAGATCCCGTCGACCGGTACCGGTTCATCGCCGTGCCCGAGAATTTTATTGGTCTCAGCCTGTCCTTTCCATTCCTCCCGACTCTGGCCATGTGCAACCTCGCGATCAATCCATGGGATAAGGCTCCCAGCCAATGGAACACCGAAATTCTGAGCGGGAAATTCTTTGTCACGCAATTTTTCAGCAACCTTGCGATCAATATCCAATATATTGGAGGCAGGGTTTTCCAGTAAATCTTTTGCAACATCGTGAGTTTCTCCCATTTGCTGCAGCAGTTCACGCATATTTTGCGCGCCTGCTCCTGATGCCGCCTGATACGTCATGATACTTGCCCACTCAACCATGTCCTGGTCGAACAACCCACCAACGGCCATCAGCATCAGACTGACCGTGCAATTACCTCCGATATAATTTTTGACACCCTTGTTCAACGCATCATCGATCACCGAACGATTGACGGGATCAAGAATGATAATTGCATCATCACTCATCCTGAGCGTAGAAGCGGCATCGATCCAATACCCCTGCCAGCCGGATTCACGCAGCTTTTTAAAAACGTCGCTGGTATAATCTCCCCCCTGACAGGATATGAGGATATCCATTTCCCGCAAGGCTGCGATATCGTAAGCATCCTTGAGCAATCCTGCTTCCCGGCCGATATCCGGCCCTTTCTCACCTGCTTGTGAAGTTGAAAAAAATACAGGCTCGATCAATGAGAAATCATTTTCCTCACGCATTCGCTGCATAAGAACAGAGCCCACCATACCGCGCCAGCCCACAAATCCGACTCGTTTCATGTAATTCACTCAGCCTTTTACAAGATAGTTTTAATGTTACGCTATTCCTGACAGCTTACTATCCGGCATACCATCAAAGAATCAGAAAAAAACGGTAAAACCGGGCGATAAACAGAAATAGAAAACAGCATGTAACGAAACAATGAAATTACTGGGATTGCAAGTTCGCCAAGACACGATCCCCCATTTCTGCAGTGCCGACCTTTTTCATACCCGCTTCATAAATATCTTCGGTACGATAGCCCTGTTTCAGTGTCTTCTGAACGGCACGTTCGATTCGTGATGCTGTTGTTTCTTCATTGAAAGAGTAACGCAACATCATTGCCGCAGATAAGATGGTTGCCAACGGGTTAGCAACTCCTTTACCGGCGATATCCGGGGCAGATCCGTGGATAGGCTCATACAAACCCTTATTCTGATCATCCAGAGAAGCAGAAGGAAGCATTCCGATCGAGCCAGTCAGCATGGATGCTTCATCCGATAAAATATCCCCGAACATATTTCCCGTAACCACCACATCGAATTGCCGAGGGTTGCGTACCAGCTGCATCGCCGCATTGTCCACCAGCATGTGCGAGAGGGTGACATCCGGATACGATCGCGCCGTTTCCATCACCACATCACGCCATAACTGCGTGCATTCCAGGACATTCATTTTGTCCACCGAGCAAAGCCTGCCGTTTCGCCTGCCAGCTGCCTGAAACGCCACATGAGCGATACGCCTGATTTCTGATTCAGAATAAATCATCGTATTAAAGCCCACTTTCTGCCCATCCCGGTATTCGATCCCCCGTGGTTTCCCGAAATAAATATCTCCGGTCAATTCGCGTACAATCAGAATATCCAGTCCAGCGACAATTTCCGGCTTCAATGTCGAAGCATTCGCCAACTCCGGATACAGCACTACCGGCCGCAGGTTAGCAAACAGGTTAAGCTCCTTCCGAATGGCCAGTAATCCCTGCTCTGGCCGTTTTTCACGAGGCAGGCGGTCGTACTGGGCTCCACCCACTGCTCCCAGCAGTATGGCATCCGCCTTGACTGCCAACCGGCGTGTTGTTTCCGGGAAGGGCTCGCCTGTAGCATCTACAGCACAACCGCCCAGCAAACCAGATTCAAGCTCGATCTGCAAGCCTTCCTGCTGAAAGTAACGTAATATCCGCTCAGCCTGAGCTACGATTTCAGGACCGATCCCATCCCCGGCAAGCAATGCAATTTTCATGTTTTTATTCTATCTTTATTTTCCTGTGAAAACAGCCAGGGTTGTCGATCACGACGATTCATTTCAAAGGTTCTGATTTTGTCGGCATGCTGCAGCGTCAGCCCAATTTCATCCAGTCCGTTAAGCAGACAGTGCTTACGGAATGAATCGACTTCAAACCGATGGATCTCGCCCGAGGGGGTCGTCACGGTTTGTGCTTCCAGATTTACTTCCAGTCGATAACCGTCTGTCTCGAGTGTATTCCTGATCAGTCTGTCAGCGACGGAGAATTCCAGTATGACCGGCAGTAAACCGATCTTAAAGCAGTTGTTATAAAAAATATCCGCAAAACTCGGCGCAATAATTACAGCAAAGCCATAATCCTGCAACGCCCAGGGAGCATGCTCCCTACTGGATCCACAGCCAAAATTGTCACGCGCGACGAGAATCCTGGCCCCATAATAGCGTGGCTGATTCAAGATGAAATCCGGATTAGGTTGACGTAATGAAGGATCCTTACCTGGCTCTCCATAATCAAGATAGCGCCATTCATCAAATAGATTCTGGCCAAAACCTGAACGCTTGATCGATTTCAGAAACTGCTTGGGAATAATCACATCCGTATCTACATTTGCCCGATCCAGCGGCGCAACTATTCCTTTGAACTGCTCAAATTTTTTCATTCTGCTTATTTTGCAGTTTTTTCAATGGCTTCACCGCCACGTTGAACATCCTTGCCAAACCCCTGCATAGTATTACAGGCAGTCACTTGGGTAGTAATGACCAGCAGCAGAAACAATGCAGACAATATTTTCATTATGGATCTCCTTAGGAAATAAAAACCTTACTTACTGAATAAAAAAACGCACATCCACAAAATGGCCAGCTATCGCTGCAGCGGCCGCCATGGCTGGACTGACAAGATGGGTTCTCCCGCCGGGACCTTGTCGACCTTCGAAATTACGATTGGAAGTCGAGGCACAACGCTCTCCGGGTAGTAGTTTGTCATCATTCATAGCCAGGCACATCGAACATCCAGGCTCACGCCATTCAAATCCTGCCGACAGAAAAATTTTATCCAGCCCTTCTTTCTCGGCCATCGATTTGACCAAGCCGGAACCAGGAACCACCATAGCCAACCTGATATTCGGAGCAATCCGTTTGCCTTTGACAATTTCTGCGGCTGCACGCAGATCTTCGATACGTGAATTGGTACAGGAACCAATAAAAACTTTATCCAGCGTTATTTCCTGAATGGGCATCTTCGGCTTCAACCCCATATATCCGAGTGCATGTTCGATATCGTGGCGTTTGGTTGGATCGCTGATATCTGCAGGATCGGGAACATATCCATCCACCGTGGTCACCATTTCTGGTGATGTCCCCCACGTTACCTGGGGTTTAATGTTGACTGCCTTCAATTCCACCACCTGGTCGAAAACCGCATCCTCGTCACTTTTCAATGTACGCCAGTACGCCACCGCCTGATCCCAGAGCGTCCCCTGTGGGGCAAAGGGCCTCCCCTTGATATAATCGATCGTGACTTCATCCACTCCAATCATACCCGCACGGGCACCTGCCTCAATTGCCATATTGCAAAGCGTCATCCGGCCTTCCATGGATAGGGATCGTATCGCACTGCCGGAAAATTCAATGGCATAACCCGTACCCCCGGCCGTACCTATTTCACCAATAATGGCCAGTGCCACATCTTTAGCCGTCACACCAGGTGGCAAATCTCCTTCAACCCTGACCAGCATGTTTTTGGATTTTCGGGAAACCAGGCATTGTGTCGCCAGAACATGCTCAACCTCGGATGTCCCGATACCGAATGCCAGACAAGCAAATGCCCCATGTGTACTGGTATGGGAATCTCCGCACACCACAGTCATGCCAGGCAGTGTCGCACCTTGCTCAGGTCCGATTATATGAACGATTCCCTGACGCTCATCATCCATTTTAAATTCGGTAATCGCGAATTCTTCACAATTCTGATCCAAGGTCTCGACTTGCAAACGAGATACGGGATCACTGATACCACCGGTTCGGTCAGTCGTTGGAACATTATGATCGGCCACTGCCAGAACCGAGCCAGTTCGCCAGGGCTTGCGTCCGGCCAGCTTCAAGCTCTCAAAAGCCTGAGGACTGGTAACCTCATGTACTAAATGGCGATCAATATACAGAATGACCATGCCATTCGGATCATCCGATTCCGTATACACTACATGGTCATTCCAAAGTTTGTCGTATAACGTTTTCATTTTTAATTCAAATATGAGTATCAGTCTCGCATGCGCGTAATTATCCCATAAAGCCCATTCCCGTAACAGAATCTCTGCGCCGGCAATGCAATGACATGTCTGGTAAAAGCACTCAAAATATACTGTCGGTTAATGCAGAAACACGCTCTTTGTTCGAGGGTCAACCAACGCTAACTCAATAAACCACAAGACAAAAATGGATTTTGATCACTAAAATTAATTAGTTGACAGCAACTTTTATCAAATGTAGATTCCGCGACTTGTTTAACAAACAAGGAGGGGGAAAGTTTAAAATGATCTCAACAGTTTATGCCATCACACTTGTGTGTATAGGCTTGGTCATAGCAGTCTTTTATTACGTATTTGTTAATTCCAAAGAAGCTGATCCGGATTATCAATCAATCATCAAGAAGTGGTACGGCGTACGCAGTAAATGGTTTCTTTTTCTACTCGTACTTGGACTCACTGTTTCTGTACTCACGACGACTCCATTTCCAACGCCTGATCAGAAAAAAGAATATTCAAGTGATGATTATCAAAACGTTACTGTAGATGCACACCAATGGTACTGGATAATGACACCCTCTACTGTGAAAGCCGGTCAGCCGGTTGAATTTAAAGTATCTGCTGCAGATGTCAACCATGGTTTTGGAATCTACGATGAGCACATGGAACTGGTCGCTCAGACACAGGCTATGCCGGGTTATACGAATAAGCTTATTCACACATTCGACAAACCGGGAAAATTCAAGATTCTTTGTCTGGAATACTGCGGCTTGGCTCATCACGCGATGATCACTGAGTTAACAGTAGAATAAACAAGCGAACTGATACAGCTAAGAATATTGGAGGATACAATGAGTACAGCTGAAGTAAATGAAAAGGTTGTGTATTCCGACCCGGAAAATCGGAATGCACTGATTGCCGTCAAATCCCATTTAATTGCGGGATTTTTAGTATTTTTGTTAATGATGATTGCGGGCTTTACCATGCGTGCAGCACAAGGCACCTGGTTGGAAATTGGTGCTGATCTGTTCTATCAGATCATGACGGTACACGGTGTAGGGGTCGTGGGAGCGGCAATGATCACATCAACCGGTGTACAATGGTACTTCCTGCGCCAGTACGTCCGCCTGAGCAACGGGATTTTCTGGACGAACTTCTTTATTTTTCTGACGGGTGTCGTTCTGATACTCGGCTCCATTTTCGTTGGTAAATATGGTGGTGCCTGGACGTTCCTCTTCCCGCTGCCCGCCATTTCAATGGGCGCCTGGTCGAATGGCGCAGCAGCACTATTCCAGGTTGGCCTGCTTATCATCGGTGTTGGTTTCCTTATTCTTTATCTGGATTTTGGTCGTGCCATTCTGGCTCGCTACGGCAGTCTGGCCCGTGCACTGGGACTTACCCAGCTTTTCGGTAAAGAACCTGTGAATTACAAACACCCGGCAGCAGTGGTGGCCAGCACGATGGTACTGATCGTCAACTTCCTGGGTATCGCTGCAGGTGCTGTGGTACTGGTGATGGGTCTGATCAATCTTTTCTACCCTGAATTCAAGCCAGATGCACTGCTGATGAAGAATCTGATTTACTTCTTCGGTCACGTTGTCATCAATGCCACCATCTACGCATCAGTCATCGCTGTTTATGAACTTCTGCCACGCTATACCGGCCGTCCATGGAAAACCAACAAGGTATTTTATGCAGCCTGGTTTGCAATTGTGTTCATGGTAATGGGTGTCTATCCACACCACCTCATGATGGATTTTGCGATGCCGAGTTGGGCACTCGTAGTAGGACAGGTACTTTCTTTTGGCAGTGGTATTCCAGTGATGGTAGTTACCGGCTACGGTGCCCTGATGATCGTATACCGTTCAGGTATCAAATGGACCACTTCGGCCAAACTGCTGTTCTTATCCATGTTCGGCTGGTGGGCTGGGGTAATCCCTGCGATTCTGGATGCAATGGTTACCGTGAACCGCACATTCCACAATACCTTGTGGGTACCTGGTCACTTCCATTTCTACCTGCTGCTGGGATTATTGCCAATGCTCATTGGCTTTGCCTACTTTCTGGCGGGTGAAGGTGACAGCAAAGAGCAAACTAAAGCAACTGACAACCTTGGCTTCTATGCCTATCTGATTGGGGCATTCATGACATCCATGGTCTTCCTGGCCAGTGGTGCAAACAGCATCCCCCGTCGCTGGGCAGCGCATATGCCGGAATGGGTCAGCTTTGCTCAGGTAGGTGCTGTGGCCGCTTCATTGGTCGTTCTGGGAATGTTGTTGTTCATCATTCGTGCATTGGTAAGTCTGCCGGGTGCAAACAACCCTCAGTAAAACAGAAACACCGGCAATTCTCCTGCATAAAATAGAGAATTGCCGGATTTGACAGGGATAATCGATATACCTTCACCATAAAGGAGAAGAAGGGATGAGAACTTTCCTGGCAACACTTTTCATAGCCATCTCTGGAATACTTATTCTTTGGATAAGTACCGATGGGGGACGTGCTTTTACAGCTGAAGAAGCACGACGCCTTGAAATCCGTGAAACCCCCCGTTCTGTACCCGATTGGCAACTGCAGAATCAGGATGCAGAAACTTTTACTTTTCAAGACTGGCACGGGCACCTCATTGTTGTAGATTTCATCTATACAAGTTGCCCCGGTGTATGTCTGATACTTAGCGGTAATCTCAAGAATCTGCAAAAAGATTTGTCTGCCGAAGGAAAATCAGACAAGCTGCGCTTTCTCAGTATCACCTTCGATCCAGAAAAAGATACTCCCCAAAGACTGAAAGAACATTTAAGTCATTTTTCTGCTGACTTCAAAAACTGGATAGCCGTCCGGCCAACCAGCTCACCTCAGAAAGAAGCTATTCTGGATTTTTTTAAGGTGGTCGTCATCCCTGATGAGTACGGTGGCTATACGCACTCTGCCGGTTACCATATCATCAACCCGGATGGAAAACTGGTTGCCATCTTCGGGATAGAACAGATGGATGAACTACGTGCCTACCTGGATCAGGCATTGGAGGGCAAGGATAATGCATCTAAAAATTAAACTGGAATGGCTGCTTCTGGCAGCCCTGATAATACTCGTTCTCCCACCGATGCAACAATTTCTGGAACAAAGCATGGTAACGCACATGCTCGTTCAGCTCCCGGCGCTGACAGTCATTGGATGGAGGCTTGGCAGAGCACTGCCTGAAAGCTGGAGTAACAAAATAGCGCCATGGAACCGGTGGGGAATAACAGGTATGGCTTTCGCCATTATTATTATGACTTATTGGATGCTGCCGCGTGCACTGGATGCTGCTGTATCCGAATGGTACATAGAGCTGGCAAAATTCATCACCGTCCCGGCAATGGGTATTGCATTGGGAATAAGCTGGCCCTTGCTCAATCCGATTGCACAAGGCGTCCTAAAGCTGGAATTCTGGGCTACTTTTATGCGTCTGGGGTGGCTCTATCTCGATCTGCCCGATCGTCTCTGTGCAAATTATCTCTTGAGCGATCAGCGTGTTTTAGGGCAGTTACTGCTGCTGATTGGAAGTGCCTGGGCAATTGCCTGGACACTTCGAGTAATGTTTGGAACCAAAATCATCAACACATAAAACTTGCAGTGACCCACCGAATAGCGGATCACTGCAATCTTTATCTCATGCTCTATGTGTGCGATACCATAAGGTTGAATTGAATATCACTGCTCCCAGCATATTACCTATCGTGACGGGAATCTGATTCCATAACCACCACTGAGAAATCGTCACATCTGCACCCGACAGAATGCCAATCGGGAAAACAAACATATTGACAACCGCGTGCTCAAAACCAAGTGAGAAGAAGGTCGCAAGTGGTAACCACATTAACATGATCTTACCAGGTACACTGCGTGATCCCTTGGCAAAAACCGGAGCAAGACTCACCAGCCAGTTACACAGTATTCCCATACCAATGGCTGCAAACCAGCCGTTCATCCCATACCCTGCATAGGAAGCCTTCTTTTCTGCAAGATGCGCCAGTGTAGTGAGAACCCCTGGAGGCTCGACTGCTCCTCCTTTGGTCAATGAGAACCAGAGCAAGTAGGCAAAGAAAACACCACCAATCAGATTGGCGACAAATGTCCAGGACCAGTTGCGTATCACACTACCCAATCCAAATCTGCCGGCAAAGAGCCCCATCGGCATCACTGAAAAACTACCTGTCGCCATCTCCAGCCCTAATATCGACAGCATAACGTAACCTGCCGGGAAAAGCAGGCCGGCTGCTGCCGTTGGCCAGCCTTGTGAAACCAGCAACGCGCACAATGCCGTGGCATAGGCCAGAAAAGGAGTGCATAAGAAACCCCTTATCAGAATCTGGCCAACTTTGAATTTTTTCTTTTTTGTTGCATCTTCGACAAGATCATGTCCCATCTGTATAGGTGAGACACTGTCAATGACTGCAGTTGGCTCATTGCTCGCTTTGGCCGGCGCACTGGCTACAGAACCACCCGTTGACATGGTTTCTGCAGCAATGCTGGATTGGATGACCCGTTCATTCAGAATGATCGATGGTTGTTCAGATTCTTTCATATTTTTGAGATGAGTTAATTGAGGGAATTGACGATGGTCAAGTCGTGCATAAAAACTGCACGGCCGGCGGGATTTTGCCATATCCCAGGAGGGTCGGCAAGAAAATAGTTCTGCTTATTTAGCAGGTTACGATCATTTACAATGATGCTCACCAGGATATCGGTTCATACATACCCAGCCGGATTGTTCTTCTGCCAGCGCCAATGATCCCTGCACATCGCAGCAAGGTCGCGTTGCGCTTTCCACCCCAGCAGCTTCTCAGCAAGCTCAGGATTCGCGTAGCAGGCGGCTACATCACCGGATCGTCTGGATGCAAGCCGATAATCTATCTGCCGGCTGCTGGATCCCTCAAAAGCCTTGATCACGTCCAGAACACTGTAGCCGATACCTGTACCTAGATTGATTGCAATACATTGTGGCGCGGTAAGGTAATTCAGCGCACTGAGATGCCCCAGCGCAAGATCCACGACGTGAATATAATCCCGTACACCAGTTCCATCATGCGTCGGATAATCACTTCCCCATACATTCAGATATTCACGCCGACCCACTGCAACCTGTGCAACGAAAGGCATTAGATTATTGGGGACACCCTGTGGATCTTCACCAATCAGGCCGCTAACATGAGCCCCGACAGGATTGAAATAACGCAGAATAGCGATACGAAATCGAGGCTCGGCCTGATACATATCGCGTAGCATCTCTTCGATGATGAGTTTGCTGCGACCATAGGGATTGGTGGCGGACAGCGGGTGATCTTCCGTCAGAGGCAGACGCTGCGGATCACCGTAAACCGTTGCCGAGGAACTGAAAACCAGTGTATACACACCACAATTCTGCATTGCGGCCAACAACCGATGAGTACCGACGACATTATTGTCATAGTATTCAAGCGGCTTTTCGACCGATTCTCCTACTGCCTTCAGTCCGGCAAAGTGGATCACGGCCTCGCATCCATAATCTTTCAACGCTTTTTCTATCGCAACCTGATTACGTACGTCGCCTGTGACGAGGGTGATTTTTTTAGCGGTAATCTGCTCAATACGGCGCAATGCCTCTGGATGACTGTTGCAGAAATTATCGAATATCACCACTTCATACCCGGCCATCAACAGTTCAACACAGGTATGAGAACCAATATAACCGGCACCGCCGGTAACGAGAACAGTCATATCAATCTCTCACTTTCAGATCAGATTCAGCAGGCAATTGCCCTTGCTACATCAAAAAAATAAATTGCATCAGTCGAATACTTCCGCCTCGTTGAATGGCCTGCCCTGAGAATCTTTGGCTGAAAGAACAGGGACAATTTCAGTCGGCCACTGAATATCGAGCACCAGATCATTCCAGAGCAGACAACGCTCATAGGAAGGCGCATAGTAATCCGTCGTCTTGTAAAGAAATTCTGCGATATCGCTCAATACGACAAAACCATGGGCGAACCCCTCAGGTATCCAGAGCTGGTATTTGTTTTCTGCAGAAAGAACCTGGCCTACCCATTGGCCAAAGGTTGAGCTGCTTTTACGCAGATCGACCGCCACGTCGAAAACTTCGCCTTGTATCACGCGCACCAGTTTTCCCTGCGATTGCTGTATCTGATAATGAAGACCGCGCAGAACATTCTTCACGCTGCGACTGTGATTATCCTGCACAAAATTGATTCTCTTACCGACAGCTTCTTCAAACCGGGCCTGGTTGAAACTTTCAAAAAAAAAGCCACGTTCATCGCCAAATACTTTGGGTTCGATGAGCACGACTTCCGGAATAGCAAGAGGAATTACTTTCATCAGAACACATTTTCCTTGAGTATTTTTAGCAGATACTGGCCATAACCATTTTTAGCCAGCGATTGAGCCAGTACTTCCAGCCGGGCTGCATCTATCCATCCTTGCCGGTAGGCAATTTCTTCCGGACAAGCAACCTTCAGACCTTGCCGGTTTTCCAGGGTAGCAATGAACTGACTGGCATCGAGCAGAGTTGTATGCGTACCTGTATCCAGCCAAGCGTAGCCGCGCCCCATGATTTCTACACTGAGATTGCTCTGTTCGAGATAAAGACGGTTGAGATCGGTGATTTCCAGTTCACCGCGCGCAGAAGGTTTGAGTGCTTTAGCATGATCGACGACCTGCGTATCATAAAAATACAGCCCGGTCACCGCGTAACTGGATTTTGGTTGTATCGGTTTTTCTTCCAGTGACAATACCTTGCCCTGTGTATTGAACTCGACTACACCATAGCGTTCCGGATCATGCACATGGTAAGCGAATACGCTGGCCCCTTCAGTGCGCATCATGGCATGAGTCAGCAGGCGCTGAAGATCATGGCCATAGAAAATGTTATCTCCCAGCACCAGTGCAGAAGGATGGTTACCAATAAAACCCTCGCCAATCAGAAAAGCCTGCGCGAGGCCGTCGGGTGAGGGCTGCACTGCGTATTGCAGATTCAGCCCCCATTGTTCTCCGTCACCCAGCAATTGCTGAAAACGGGGGGTATCCTGTGGTGTACTGATGATAAGAATATCGCGTATGCCTGCCAGCATCAGGGTACTGAGTGGATAATAAATCATGGGTTTGTCGAATACCGGCAATAACTGCTTGCTCAGCGCAAGTGTCGCCGGATGCAGCCGGGTACCAGACCCTCCCGCAAGAATAAGGCCTCTGCGTGTCATGTATTTATTCCTTGATATTTTGGGTATGTAATCCAGGATATTCCCGCTGATGAAATAACGGTACTCAGCCAGAGGAATTGGAAGAACCTGGAAATATACGGATTCTTGCAGATAGGATCAATTCACGAAAGACTGGCTGCTATACTACGAACTTGCTGCCAGCACACGGAGACAGATAGATTAACAGATCCAAAGCCAGCCGAATCAGCGGACAGTTTATCTGTTTTACCGGGATTGCTTAAGGCAGATAAAACCAATTTTCTCGGTAATACTGTTCACATGACAACGATCGGTTTCATCGGCCTGGGCATCATGGGGAAACCCATGGCCGGCCACCTCATTCGGGGAGGGTACCCGGTTTATCTCAACTCACGCAGTGGCGTACCCGCTGAGCTGACAGTACCGGGGGGGTTAGCCTGTCCCACTCCCAAGACCATAGCTGAACATGCGGATATCATCATCCTGATGTTGCCGGATACGCCTGATGTTGAAAAGGTGCTGTTTGCCGAGAACGGAATTGCACAAGGCCTGCCTGCGAATCCACCTCGATCGAAAATCATCATCGATATGAGCACGATTTCCCCCATCAGAACCCAGGATTTCGTCACCCGAATCAGACAGCTCGGTCACGAGTACGCAGATGCACCGGTATCAGGCGGAGATATCGGCGCCCGAAATGCTACCCTCACGATCATGGTCGGGGCAACCGAACCGGTTTTTGCAAAAATAGAACCGATACTGGCATTAATGGGAAAAACCATTACTCGCATTGGTGAGCCAGGAACCGGCCAGATCTGTAAAGCAGCCAATCAGATTATCGCGGCCCTGACACTTGAAGCTGTGGCTGAGGCACTGGTATTGGCCTCCAGAGCCGGAGCTGATCCCAATAGGGTCAGACAAGCGCTGCTGGGAGGATTCGCCGCCTCACGCATTCTGGAAGTACACGGAGAACGCATGATCAAACATGCCTTTGCCCCCGGTTTCCGCGTCGATCTGCACCGGAAAGATCTCGGCATCGCACTGGATTGCGCCACTGAACTGGGCGTCAGTCTCCCCGGCACTGCACTGGTTCAATCACTTTATAATGCCAGTATTGCACAAGGAGATGCGCAACAGGACAGTTCAGCCATCGTGCGCATCCTCGAACAACTGGCTGGACATACCCTCGATACTCTTACTGAATCTGCTCATGAACAGTAATCAGCTGATCGAAGCCTTCCGCAAATTTCTGCCTGCGGAAACCATACTTCACGAGGCAGAGGATTTGAGACCGTATGAATGTGATGCGCTGTCTGCCTACCGGCAGGTACCGATGGTCGTCGTGCTGCCGCGAACCGAGGCTGAAATTGCCGCGATCCTGCAAATCTGCCATGCCGAACGTGTCCCGGTGGTAGCACGTGGATCCGGCACCGGCCTGTCCGGGGGCGCGCTTCCCCATGCAGAAGGTGTGTTACTGTCATTAGCCAGATTGAACCGTATCCTGGAAATCGATCCTGCAAGCTGTACTGCGTGTGTGCAGCCGGGGGTCCGCAATCTGGCCATCAGTGAAGCCGCTGCACATTACGGAATGTATTACGCACCTGATCCTTCCTCCCAGATTGCCTGCAGCATCGGCGGAAATGTGGCAGAAAATTCAGGAGGGGTGCACTGTCTCAAATACGGGCTGACCGTCCACAATATCTTGCGGCTGCGTGTGCTGACGATCGAGGGAGATATACTGGAAATCGGTGCAGATGCGCTCGACAGTCCCGGATTCGATCTGCTCGCCCTGATGACAGGCAGTGAAGGCATGCTGGGGATCGTCACCGAGATTACAGTCAGACTGCTGCCCAAGCCTGAAACGGTGAAACTGGTCATGGCTGTATTCGACGATGTCAGAAAAGCCGGAGAAGCAGTCGCCAGCGTCATTCAGGCCGGTATCATTCCGGCTGGCATGGAAATGATGGACAAGATTACCATTCACGCTGTCGAAGATTTCGTGCATGCGGGTTACGATCTCGAAGGTGCGGCAATACTGCTGTGTGAATCCGATGGTATGGCGGAAGAAGTCGCTGATGAAATCGAGCGGATACGCACCATTCTGCAGGCAAGCGGCGCTACCCGGATCAGTCTGGCACAGGATGAAGCCGAGCGGCAGCGTTTCTGGGCCGGACGAAAAGCAGCCTTTCCCGCAGCAGGCCGGGTTTCACCGGATTACTACTGTATGGATGGCACCATTCCGCGCAAGCATCTGGCACATGTGCTGGAACAAATCGAACAACTCTCGGCAAAATACGGCCTGCGCTGCATGAATGTATTTCATGCAGGGGACGGCAATTTGCACCCCCTGATTCTGTACGATGCCAACCAACCGGGTGAACTGCAAAAGGCAGAAGCATTCGGCGCACGAATACTGGAAATCTGCATCGAAGCCGGCGGATCATTGACAGGCGAACACGGTGTGGGAATCGAGAAACTCAACCAGATGTGCCTGCAATTCAATGATGCCGAGCGCAGTCGATTCCATGCCATCAAAGCGGCATTCGACCCGGAATCACTACTCAATCCGGGTAAAGCGATTCCTGAATTACACCGCTGTGCCGAATTCGGGGCCATGCACGTACACGGGGGAGCTGAAAAATTCCCGGAAATACCTAGATTCTAATTTTTTGTCATGAAGATTTTTCCCGATCATTTCATCGACACTATCAATGCTGCAACCGAAAATAAGCAGCCACTACGTATCCGTGGTAGCGGCAGCAAGGATTTTTACGGCAATCCGCAGGCTTTACAGCATTCTTCCGTACTCGATACGTCCACCTGGCAGGGAATCGTCGATTATGAGCCGAGCGAACTGGTGATCACCGCCCGGTCCGGCACACCGCTGGCCGAGATAGAAAAGCTATTGCACAACCACAGCCAGATGCTGGCTTTCGAGCCTCCTCATTTCCATGCCTCTGCCACACTGGGCGGATGTGTCGCAGCCGGATTATCCGGCCCCAGACGGGCCTATACCGGTGCAGTGCGTGACTATGTATTAGGCACCAAACTGCTCGATGGTCAGGGAAATATCCTGTCCTTTGGCGGACGAGTGATGAAGAATGTTGCCGGCTATGATGTTTCCCGCCTCATGACAGGTGCAATGGGTACATTGGGTGTATTGCTCGAAATATCGCTCAAAGTACTTCCCAGACCGGCAACTGAGCGCACCCTGTGCTTCCAGGCCAGCACACCGGAAGCCATGGCGATCATGCGCCGCTGCACGGCTGAACCACTGCCGGTTTCAGCCACCTGCTTTCATGACAGCCAGCTTTACATTCGACTTTCCGGCGCCGAATCTGCCGTGCAAACCGCTCATGCCAGACTGGGCGGAGATAAAATCAACGATGATGATCACTTCTGGGAATCGATCCGAAACCACACTCATTCGTTTTTCCAGGAAGGAAAATCCAGCGGAAAATCACTATGGCGCCTGTCGATCAAGCCGACAACTCCCCCGCTTTCACTGCCGGGTAAGCAACTGATCGAATGGGGTGGAGCACTACGCTGGCTCGTCACAGATAAAGATGCCGATGCTGCCGTAATCCGCATACACGCTGCAGATGCCGGCGGCCACGCCACGCTGTTTCACGGCAATAAAACGGCAGTTCCCGTGTTTCATCCGCTTTCCCCTGCTCTGCTGAAAATCCATCAGCGACTGAAACAACAGTTCGATCCCGCAGGCATTCTGAATCCACAACGACTGTATACCGAGTTTTGAGCTATGCAAACCCGTTTGATCGATCTCATCAAAGACACACCGGAAGGGAAAGAAGCCGACGCTATTCTACGCAGTTGCGTACATTGCGGCTTCTGCCTCGCTACCTGTCCTACTTACCAACTGTTGGGAAACGAACTGGACAGCCCCCGTGGACGGATTTATCTGATCAAACAGATGCTGGAAGGCCAGGAGGTGACTGAAAAAACACAGCTGCATCTCGACCGGTGTCTGACCTGCCGCGCCTGTGAAACTACCTGTCCGTCCGGGGTACAGTACGGACACCTGCTCGATATCGGCCGAGGCATGGTTGAACAAAAAATCCAGCGCACCCCTTATGCCACATTCAAGCGCTATACCCTGCGCAAACTGCTGCCCAACCGCACCCTGTTCAGCACACTCATGGACGTTGCCCGCCTGGGACGCCCGTTGCTTCCTGCTCACCTGAAAAGGGCGATACAACCAAAACCGGCAACCGCCCGCAACCTCTCGGGTAAAGCGCACACGCGCTCCATGTTGATACTCGATGGCTGTGTTCAACCCGCACTGACGCCGAATACCAACCACACGACTGCTCGTGTACTGGACAGGCTCGGCATCTCAGTCATTGCCGCACAGGAGGCCGGCTGCTGTGGCGCACTCGCCTATCATCTCAATGCACAGGAAGAAGGGTTGAGCGCCATGCGCCGCAATATCGACGCCTGGTGGCCTTTTATCACACGATCCGAAAATCCGGTTGAAGCCCTTATCGTCACGGCAAGCGGCTGTGGTGTCACCGTCAAGGAGTACGGCCATCTGCTGCAGCACGATCCGATTTACGCTGAGAAAGCGGCACGCACTTCCAGCCTGACCCGGGATATCAGCGAAGTCATCGCGGCAGAAACAGCCACACTGATCCCGCTACTACAAACAGCAAACCCTTCTTCCAAACCTACATCACCGCGTAGTCTGGCTTTTCATGCCCCCTGCACCTTGCAGCACGGCATGAAGCTGAAAGGAAAAATTGAACCCATCCTGCAAGCAGCAGGCTTCAATCTGACAAAAGTAGCCGACCCTCATCTCTGTTGTGGCTCAGCAGGTACCTATTCCATCCTGCAACCCAAACTTTCCCGCCAGTTGCGCGATAACAAAATTACTGCACTGACCATGGAAAATCCGGAAATGGTGGCAACCGCCAATATCGGCTGCCAGATGCACCTGCAAGGCGGTACTTCATTGCCGGTACGTCACTGGATCGAACTACTGGATGAATCCCTGGGCGGATAATCACCGGGTACAAACCCTGCTCCCACTTTTCCTGCCAAATACCTACCCGCGCGGCCGTACCGCTGCCAGCGGCAATAGATTCAATTCTGCCGTAGCCTCACGCCAGATTGGATAATACCGATCCATCAATGCAACAAACCGCTTGTTATGTGATGGCTCGATCAGGTGAACCATCTCATGCACCACAACATATTCCAGTAAATCCTTTGGTTTCTTCACCAGATCGGTATTCAGCCGGATATGGTGACGTCTCGTGTTACAGCTTCCCCAGCGAGTTTTCATTTTCTGCAGGAAATAGGCAGACACACTCACATCTAATCGATCCTGCCATTTATCGATCAGACCGGGTATCACGGCATGCAGTAAGGATTTATGCCAGGCGTGCATCACGGCAGCGCGTTTGAGAAAATCACTGCCCGGGCGTACCTGTAGCGTAATGGTTTGGTAATCCAGCCACACACAAGGGTTAGCCTGTTTTTCGACCACTCGCAATAAATAATCTTATCCCCACAATGTGTGATTTTCATGTTCAATAAACTGCCGGGGAACTTCCCTGATCTGCGATTGCAGTTTTGCCTGCTGTTTACGGATCCAGCCCAGTTTCGCGATGACAAAATCACGTACTACTTCCAGCCGGGTACCCGTCGGCGCTACTATTGTTACTCGGCCATCCGGCGGATGCACCCTCAGGTAAACATGCTTTACTGCCCTGCGCTGTACGAAAATCGTAAGATCTTCCAGCCTGATCTGCTCGCTCATCAGTCACTCTGCTGATTTTTGATTCTATATAGCCTCAATTGACTGTCGCAATAAGAATCCCTTGATGATGTGATCCGCATAGGGTCGTGCGACCTCGCGAATAAAACGTGAGAAGTCGACGTGAGCACTATCGTCGGCGCGATCAGAGATGGTGCGCACGGCAGCGAATGGCTTGCCGAAATCGCTACATACCTGCGCCACTGCGGCACCTTCCATTTCAACAGCGAGTGCCTGATGGCCGGCTGCAGCAAGCACAGCACGCAGTGCAGCAGATTCAGCCGAAGTGCTGACAAAACGATC
>NZ_JBDZWD010000074.1:0-7810 GCF_040256045.1 Nitrosomonas sp. | reverse complement strand
TCAATCTCCAACCCGCTCGCGACTGAAAACAGAATTATTCAGAGCGGACTAATTACATTATTGTCTTGGTTAGTGAGCTGGATTTCGATGTAATCTTAGTGTGCCAGGAGTCAGACTGACCGGCAACCGGATGAATATTGTGGAAGATATAAACAAAAAGGGATAATCCATAGGAATTATCCCCTGCGATAATTAAGTAAGTGGAGATATTATCTGAGTGTGGCGATATACTCGGATACAGCTTGCATTTCCTGTGCACTCATACGTGAAACGATTGTTTGCATGGTGCTGTTTGTATCATTCTTGCGCGTTCCTTGCCGAAATGCCTGTAACTGAGACAGAGTATAGGCAGGGTATTGACCATCGATCCTCGGGTAATGTGGAGGAATGCCTTGTCCATTGGGGGAATGGCAGCTGGAGCATGCAGGAATAGAGTTTTCCAGATTTCCACCTTGGTACAGTTTCTTCCCTGCCTCAACCAGAGAAGTATCGCTGGAGGTTCCCGGCTGGGGTTCTTGCTGTGAATAATAAGCAGCGAGATTTTCGATATCATCCTGGCTCAAAGTTGCTACCATGGGAGCCATGATTTGGTTGTCACGCTTGACTGTTTCGCCTTCTACTACCTTGAAATCATGCAACTGTTTGGCAATATACCCTGGGTATTGTCCGGCAAGAATGGGATAAAGAGGGATGACACTGTTACCATCGACATTGTGACAACCAGCGCATATGCCGGCTGCGATTTCTTTCCCCTTTTCGATATTGCCTGCAGCCGGAGATTCGGCAAACACAAAGCCGGAGAATGTGAGTGCGATTGCTGCTACAGTAGTTCCAATGAATTTCATAATCGTATAAGGTTGGTTTCTGGTAATAAACGGTAAATATCCAAGTATTCTAACAAAATTTGTCGGCTGCAGTAAACGCCGCAGTCGCCTACCAAGAAATGCACGAGATGAGAAAATTTTCTGTTTTTCTGTTGCTGGCAAATATTTTCGCTGCTTTTTATCTTTATGGTAGACCGGATGATAACCTCCCTGCACCAATATCGTTGATCTATCCGGAAAAGATTGAATTGGTGCCGGCCAAAGTTGCATGTCTAAAATGGGAAAATCTGATCGAGCCAGTCGTGCAGCATGTCAGAGCGGAAATTTCCAAATGGGAGTCAGGGCAGGATACCATCACTGAAATTTCTAAAGGTGAAGTCACCGTTCATTGGGTGCATATTCCACCGTTACGAAACGCACGTGAGGCTGCAAAACAGCTCGAGCAACTGAAAAAATTGGGGATTTCCTCTTTGCATATTCAGGAAAATGCAGACAGCCCGTGGCATAATGCAATTTCTCTGGCAATTCTGCCGGATGGTTCTGACGCGGCAGCATTTGTTGAAGAATTGAAAGACAGAGGGATAGAACGTATTACGGATAGCGAACAGGTTCTGGAGCAGTTCGAGTTCGAGATTCGTAATCCAACGGAACAAATGACTGAAAGCATTCGGCAACTGGCGCATCAGTTCCCGGAAACAAAGCTGGAAGTAACCGAATGCAGCCGCTTATAAAATAATATGTGTTATCACTGGAGTGGTCAGATATTCAGTGTTC
Organism: Nitrosomonas sp.; assembly: GCF_040256045.1. Lineage (GTDB taxonomy): Bacteria > Pseudomonadota > Gammaproteobacteria > Burkholderiales > Nitrosomonadaceae > Nitrosomonas. The sequence goes on along the minus strand of NZ_JBDZWD010000074.1, from coordinate 6,212 downwards.
TTCTCATAGAAAGATCAATAGATTGCTTATCCGGAATTTTTCACAGATTCCGTAGGGTATTTATCATGATTGTTGATGCAAGCTGGAGCAGATTTAGTGATTCATATTAAAACAGTACCGGAAATTGAAACCATGCGTATTGCTGGCAGGCTGGCATCCGAGGTGCTGGATTATATCGGGCCTTACGTGGTGCACGGTGTAACGACCGGCGAACTGGATGAGCTTTGCCATCGTTATATGGTCGATGTACAGAAAACGATACCAGCTCCCCTCAATTATGCGCCACCCGGCTACAGCCCCTACCCGAAATCTATCTGTACTTCCGTGAATCATCAGATTTGTCATGGTGTACCAGGGGATAAAAAGCTCAAAGATGGAGATATCGTCAATATTGATATAACCGTCATCTATGAAGGCTACCATGGGGATACCAGCCGTATGTATTATGTCGGTGAGCCATCCATCCAAGCTAAACGATTGTGTGAATTAACCTATGAAGCAATGTGGCGCGGGATCGAAGAAATTCGCCCGGGCAAGCACTTGGGTGATATCGGTCATGCCATTCAGCGTTTGGCTGAAGGTGCCGGCTACAGTGTCGTCAGGGAATTTTGCGGGCATGGTATCGGTGCGAAATTTCATGAAGATCCCCAGGTATTGCACTATGGTCGTACTGGTACGGGAATCGAGCTCAAACCTGGCATGATTTTTACCGTCGAACCCATGATCAATGCAGGAAAGGCTGCCATTAAACAGCTACCGGATGGCTGGACCGTGATTACCAAGGATCACAGCCTGTCTGCACAATGGGAACATACCATTCTGGTGACAGATGAAAGCTACGAAGTGCTGACAGTCTCTTCGGGATCGCCTGCCAAGCCTGCTTACCGTTTCTGAACCTGATGACATTTTTTATCAGCAGGTTGCAATTACATACTTCCCGATTCATAAACAGGTGATTGACATGTCACGATGCAATAACCGTGCTCCTGCACAAATGCGCCCGGTCAGAATAATCCGCCATTATGTGCGGCAAGCCGAAGGCTCGGTGTTAATCGAGTACGGCGAGACCAAAGTGATTTGTACCGCCAGCGTCATCGAAAAAGTTCCACCTTTTCTCAAAGGTGCCGGCCAGGGTTGGTTGACGGCAGAATACGGCATGCTGCCGCGTTCCACGGGTGAAAGAATGCAGCGTGAAGCTGCCAGAGGTAAACAGTCGGGGCGAACCATGGAAATCCAGCGGCTGATCGGACGGGCATTGCGTTCCATTCTGGATCTGGAGAAACTGGGTGAGCGCACGATTCAGATTGATTGTGACGTGATTCAGGCGGATGGAGGCACCCGTACCGCCAGCATTACCGGCGCATTCGTTGCATTGTGTGATGCGATCGACTATCTGCATGCAGAACGGATGGTTTCACAAAATCCGATCAGGGATCACGTTGCGGCTGTCTCGGTAGGTATACTGAAAGGTCAGCCTTTGCTGGATCTGGATTATTTGGAAGATTCCGGTTGTGATACGGATTTGAATGTCGTCATGACAGGCAGCTTGGGGTTGGTGGAGGTTCAAGGGACAGCAGAAAAGGTCGTTTTCAGTCGTCAGGAACTGGATGTCATGCTGGATATGGCGCAACAAGGGTTGCAGGAGCTGTTTGATATGCAGCGAAAAGCACTGGAAGCCGCTGCTCCCTGACACTGAAAAGTAGTCGAGAAATGGAATCATCCCTGAACAAAATCGTTATCGCCAGTAACAATGCGGGAAAGCTTGCCGAAATCAGCAGGCTGCTGGCTCCGTTGGGCATCGAAGTAGTGACGCAGTCATCACTCGGGGTAACAGAAGCAGATGAACCTCATATGACTTTTGTTGAAAATGCGCTGGCCAAGGCACGGCATGCGAGTCTGGCAACCGGCCTGCCCGCGCTGGCAGACGATTCCGGAATATGCGTCAGTGTTCTGGGAGGGGATCCCGGTGTATTTTCTGCTCGTTATGCAGGAGAACCCCGCTCGGATGAGCGCAACAATCGCAAGCTGGTCGAGGCACTGCATGGTCAATCCGACCGTCGGGCTTATTATTACTGTGTGATCGTTTTGTTGCGCCATGGGCAGGATCCGCAACCTGTCATCATCGAAGACACCTGGCGCGGAGAAATCATTGCTGAACCGATCGGTCAGGGCGGATTTGGCTATGACCCGCATTTTTTCCTTCCGGAGCTGGGCAAGACGGCTGCCGAGCTTTCCATAGAGGATAAGAACAGGATCAGTCACCGTGGCAAAGCACTTGCCAGGCTGGTACAGATGCTGTCGGAGAATGAGACAGCGCCGGTTGTGCCGGTATAACGCATTTACGGCCATGCGGTCGGTTTGAAGAAAGATATGCCAGTTTTATCCGTGCCGGATTCAAAATCCCCTCGTCTGGCTGAACTGCCTCCTCTGGGGCTCTACATTCATTTGCCCTGGTGTGTCAGAAAATGTCCTTATTGTGATTTCAACTCACATGCGATCAATTCGGGTGGCGATTTTCCGGAATCCGAGTATGTGACGGCACTCAAACATGATCTGGAGCTTGCGCTGCCACTGATCTGGGGACGACCGGTCACCAGTGTGTTTTTCGGGGGGGGAACGCCGAGTCTGTTCAGTGCAACTGCTATCGATGCGATTCTTTCTCATGTGCGCATGCTGCTGCCCCTTGCAGCCGGTGTTGAAATTACACTGGAAGCCAATCCAGGGACGCTGGAAGCGCAGAAATTCACGGATTTCCATTCTGCTGGCATCAACCGGCTATCCATCGGTATTCAAAGCTTCAATTCCCGGCATCTGCAAGCACTGGGCCGCATTCACGATGGTACCGAGGCATTGCGTGCGGCTGACCTGGCATTGCAGCATTTTAGTAATATCAACCTGGACTTGATGTATGCGCTGCCGGGGCAGGCCCGGGACGAAGCGTTGCAGGATATTGAAACGGCCTGCAATCGGGGAGTGGCGCATATTTCTGCTTACCATCTGACCATCGAACCCAATACTCCATTTTATCGCTATCCACCGCAATTGCCGGACGAGGACACATCAGCCGATATGCAGATCATGATCGAGCATGTTCTGGCGGAACGAGGCTACCGGCACTACGAGACTTCTGCGTTTGCACAATCCGGGAAGTCATGCCTCCACAACATGAATTACTGGCAGTACGGGGACTATTTGGGAATCGGAGCCGGTGCCCACAGCAAAATCAGCTTTCGTGACAAAATCATCCGACAGATGCGCCATAAACATCCCAGGCAATATATGGAGCAGGCCATGGCTGGAAATGCCTGTCTTGAGAATCTGCTTACCACGGAGCAGGAAGTAGGGCCGCAGGACCGGATTTTTGAATTCATGATGAATGCGTTGCGGCTGACGGATGGTTTTGATCCCGGATTATTTCATACCCGTACCGGATTGACGATTGCATCCATCCAGAAGCCGCTCGCTGAAGCCGAGCAGCGCGGGTTGATCGAATGGCGACACGATTGCATCCAACCAACACCTGAGGGGAGACGATTTCTGAACGATCTGCTGGAGATCTTTCTGTCGTAACCCAGGCAGTCAACATCCTTCAGAAGAGCTTCTGATTGATCGCACGCTGGGGGATGGCTGGTTTTTTTGTAGGGAAGGAGAAAGACAACATGTATGCTACTCCTTTTCTCTATCTGGAAATTCCTCGTATGGACAAACACACGAGCTGCTTTAGCCGGGTTTGAAATAAGGGGAGACGAATCAGGATGAATGACCCTATTTCAAGGCGTGTCTTTCTGAAAAGGTCAGGGGTACTGGGGACATTCGCTGCTCTGGACTGGATGCTGCCGACCTATGCCTCCGGATCTGATTCCCTGGGTGCAGTTACCCCGACTACGCAGTTGAGTGGAGATGTCATCAATCTCGCTATTGCCAGAACCCCGTTTCGCATCGATGATCACACTGCAACTGCCACAACCCTCAATGGTACGGTTCCAGGGCCTTTGCTTCGTCTGCGCGAAGGGCAGGACATTACCCTGAATGTCACCAATCATCTGGACGAGACTTCTTCGATACATTGGCACGGAATACTCCTGCCGCCTGAAATGGATGGTGTGCCCGGCGTCAGTTTTCCAGGCATCGAGCCGGGAGCGACCTTCTCCTACCGTTTCACGATCAGGCAGTATGGCACGTACTGGTTTCACAGTCATTCGGGAGGCCAGGAGCAGGCGGGCATGTATGCGCCGATGATTATTGATCCAATTGAGCCGGATCCGGTCAAGTATGATCGCGAATATGTGATCATGCTTTCGGACTGGAGCTTTTCTTCAGTGGATTCAATGATCGACAAGCTCAAAAAGCAACCCGGCTACTTCAACTTTCAGAAACGTACTCTGGGTGATTTTATCCAGGATGCGATGCGGGATGGCTGGCGCCCTGCACTCGATGATTACTTGATGTGGGCCCGGATGCGAATGGATCCGACGGATCTGGCAGATGTGACCGGCCATGCCTATACCTATCTCATGAATGGGCTGACTCCGGCAGCAAACTGGACGGGGCTGTTTCATCCGGGTGAACGCATACGATTACGTTTCATTCAGGTAGGGGTGATGACTTTTCAGGACATCCGTATTCCCGGACTCGGGATGACCGTAGTGCAAGCGGATGGGCAGAATGTGCAACCTGTTGAAGTGGATGAATTTCGTATCGGCCCGGCTGAAACCTATGATGTCATCGTTGAACCCGAAGAAGAGCGCGCTTACACGATCTTTGCAGAGACACTGGATCGCAGTGGTTTTGCACGCGGTACGCTCGCGCCGTGCCCTGGGATGACCGCAGAGATTCCACCGCGACGTCCCCGCCCACTGCGCACCATGGCAGATATGGGTATGCAACACATAAGCGGCGTGGATCATGGTAACCACGAACCTGACAATACAACCCAGAGTGGGTCAGAAAAAGGTATGCAGCACGACAATATACCAGATAGGCATGGAGAGCACGCGAAGGAGGGTATTCATGACAGACATGCTCAACCCGGACTTCCCGGCAGCAGCCCGGTCAGGCATAGTACCGACGATCATGGGCCCGGTAATCAGTTCATCCCGGATTTCACGCAGAGCCGTATGGATGAACCGGGTATCGGACTGGGAAATGATGGTCGCCGGGTGCTGGTCTACACTGACTTGAGGAGCCTCAAACCCTATCCCGACCAGCGCGAACCAGAGCGCGAGCTCGAAATTCATCTCACTGGTCATATGGAACGCTTCATATGGTCGTTCGATGGTGAAAAATATTCGGATGCGAGAGAGCCGATCTTATTTCATCATAGGGAGCGGCTGCGCTGGATTTTTGTCAACGATACGATGATGGAACACACGATGCATCTGCATGGTACGTGGATGTATCTGGAAAATGGTACTGGCGCATATCTCCCGCGCAAGCACACAGTGCTTGTCAAGCCCGCCGAACGTGTTTCTGTTGCTATTACCGCGGATGCGCCTGGCCCCTGGGCCTTCCATTGCCATCTGCTCTTGCATATGGAAACGGGGATGTTCCGTGTGGTCGAGATTCTGGAGGCAGCTCCCAGGACAAAATCGTGAAATCCTTTCCACGATTTGCGGCTGGCATTGTTGTGATCCTGTCTCCAGGTGTGGATATGCCGATGGCAAACGCGGAAACATTACTGAACAAGGAAAAACAGATTTTGCCCGGTTTGTCCCATCCTCGGGGCAAGTACCACCATCCGACCCACAGCGACCAGAACCGTGTGTTCCTGCGCGCCGATGTTCTCGAGTATCGTCCCGGGGGAGATGATAGCGATTTCCGCTGGGATGTACAGGGCTGGTACGGAGGAGATTTCAATCGTCTGTGGTTCAAAACTGAAGGCGAACGAAATACTGCTTTCAAGGCAGACCACGACATCGACATGCAGCTTCTGTACGGCAGGTTTATCGGGAAGTATTATGATTTTCAGATCGGTGTGCGCGGAGAGACGCAAATCTTCAGAGGGAAAGACGTGGCCCGGGTGCATGCGGTTATCGGGTTTCAAGGGCTCGTTCCCTATCGTTACGAAGTGGAGTCTGCACTCTTTATCAGCCAGCAGGGAGATGTTTCCGTACGCTTCCAGACATCCCGCGATTTTTTACTGACACAGCGGTTGATTTTGCAAGGACGTTTTGAGGCCCATGCGGCAGTGCAAAAGGTGGAGAAATTTACTA
>NZ_JBDZWD010000023.1:17431-34416 GCF_040256045.1 Nitrosomonas sp. | reverse complement strand
TTTTCCTCCTCGTCAAAATACATCTATCTCAGACGAGTGTACAAGCATAGGATGACGATTGTTTTTGTTATCGCAAGTTAGTAGTGGCAGGGTATCTAGTGTTTGCGTCGGTTATGCCTGCTGATCAGTTGATTCGAGGGCAGGATCGTGTTCTGCCAGGAGGGTTTCGTGTTCCAGGAATCGATCGAGTTGTTGTTGGATGGCGCGAAAAGCTGGATTTTCCGGGTTGCGGGGACGGTTGAGTTCAATATCCATGATTTCGGCAATGTGTCCCTGGGGAGATGAGGCCATGAGAGCGATACGATCTGCCAGCATGAGGGCTTCATGCAGATCATGGGTGATCATCAGGATGGTGGCAGCGGAGTCGTTCCAGACGCTTAACAGGTAACGCTGCATCATCCGGCGGGTTTGCATATCCAGCGCGGAGAAGGGTTCATCCAGCAGCAGTAGCCGTGGTTTTGTGGCGATGGTTCTTGCCAGGGCGATGCGCTGGCGCATGCCGCCGGAGAGTTGTGACGGTTTGTGGCCGGAAAAGGATTCCAGTCCGACCTGTTTGAGATACTGTCGCGCGTATTCCTGAGCATCGGATTTTGTCATTCCCTGATTGCGTAGAGGAAAAGCGACGTTTTCTTCCGCCGTCATCCACGGGAACAGGTTGTGGGTCTGGAAAATCAGAGCAGTTGCGGGAGCGGGGCCCTGCAGCACCCGATTGTCATAGCTGACACTGCCCAGATCCGGGAAATCCAGCCCTGCAGCCAGGTTGAGCAGAGTGGTTTTTCCGCATCCGCTGCGGCCGAGCAGTACAGTTAGGCTGCCTGGTTCTATGATCAGGTTATCTGCCTCGACTGAAACGGTGTTGCCAAAGGATTTACGGACGTTGCTGAATTCCAGCCGGGCGCCGGTTGAATAAGTGGCTATATCATTCATGGAGTTTACTCTATCCATTGCAGCAGTCTGGCGTTGGCCAGCAGTAACAGGCGGTCGATGGCAAAGCCAATGAAGCCAATGGCAAGAATACCGATCATCACCAGCTTCATGTTATACATCTGCTGCGCCATGATGATCATGTAGCCAAGGCCGGAATTGATACCGGCCATTTCTCCCGCCAGCACAGCCATCCAGGCGCCGAAGAAGGACATGCGAATAGCGGTCATGGCACCGGGGGTGATAGCGGGCAGTCGCACGTACCACCACATTCTCATGCGTGAAGTACCGAGGTTGCGGGCAATTTTCAGGTATTCAGCCGGAATACCATCCAGCGCAGCGATCAACGAAAGAGACATTGTTCCGAGTACTGCCATGAATACGATGAATACCGCAGCCTGACCGCCAATGCCGATGATGGCAATGGTGAAGGGAATCCAGGCAATCGGAGCGATAGGGGCGAGTGACTGGACAATCGGCAGGATCAGCCGCCGCAGGAGGGGCAGTTCAATGACTATGACAGCCAGGCAGGATGAGACCAGGAGCCCTGCCAGCATGCCGGTGCCGACGCGCGCGAGGGTGATGGCAATGGCTTCGAACAGCCCGGTTTTCTGCTGACCAAAGCCGATGCTGATGTTGCCGGATAAGGCATAGGGAATGGTTTCGCTGGGAGGAGGCAGGATTTGCGGATTCAGCCACTCCATATAAGAACCCAGCTCCCAGAGCAGGATGATCAGCAGCCAAGCCAGGCAGAACCAGAGTAAATTTGACTGGAGAATCAGCTGGACGAATCGGCTGATCAGTGTGATCTGCCGGTCGGGCCTGTCTGTGGAATGGGGCTGCATCGTGTCAGGCTGGCTGGTATTTCAGATCCAGAACAGTGTCGATGACATTCGGTTTGAGATAACCCAGTTCGGCCAGATATTTTGCGCCCTGGCGCAGTCCGCCAATTCCCGCCTGGCTGATGACCGGGTTGGGGAACTGGCGTTTGAGTGCAACCGCTAAAATCGGCCGCGGTACGCCATAGACGGGTTGTAAATCATTCAGTACCGCTTCGTAGTCTTCGCTGAAGGCACGGGCGGATTCCTGCAGTACTCTGAGGTAAGTTTTCAGTACGTCGCGCTGCCGATCAATGGTGTGAATTTTGGTGCTGATGACACAGTCTGCTGCTTCAGGTCCCCAGACCGAGTTTGAATCCGTCAGATAAACTGCTCCCTGTTCAGCGACGACATGTTCGGCGTAAGGTTGTGCCAGTGTACAGACATCCAGTGCCTTGTTGGCAATGGCTTCTCCCATTCCAACCATGCTCGGGAAGAAGGTCATGCGGTAGTCGTCATAGGATTTGCCATGCTGCGACATTGTGCCGTATCCGACCAATTCTAGCGTATCCAGCCGTAAGGTTCCCACGCGCAATCCTTTGCCGGCGGCATCGATGAATTCTTCCACTGATTTGACCGAGCCGTTGCGTGCGACCAGTTCGATCCCGGCCTGTCCCGAGCCGCCGATGATGCGCAGGTCGGTGGTGCCGGCGGTGTAAGCGGCTGCGGTCATGGTCCACGGGCTATGGATCAGTTCGAGATTGTTGGAGACCAGTGCCTGCATGGAATCGGCGGGACTGTTGAATTGGGTCAGCACGACATTCAACCCTGCTTTGCCAAACATTCCTCTTATTTTTGCCAGTAACAGATGGGAAACACAGCCCGCCGGTAAATGCCCGACGCGGATGACAGTACCTCCCGCAGCGGCTTCAGCACGTGTGGCCGCGGCCAGCAGTCCTGCCCCGGCAGCGGTAACATAGAACATTCCACATCCACAGGTACACAGAAACCGGCGCCTGGCCGGAATGAACAGCGTATTACTCATTTGGGTAACTGCCGGAGCAGTAGTATTCCTTTTAATCAGGCGGCCACTGATGTTTTTGATCATGACAGGGAGTTCTCCATAAAAGTAGACTGATCATTCTCAGAAATGGATATTTTAATCGGAATTACTTGAAAAGCCAGTGGTATGCAGCAATTCGGGAGCAATGGTGACAAGAGCACTGGATTCCACCCGCTATCTGCTACACCTTGTTCGCGATTTACGACTGAAGGTTCGCCACAGCTTTTTCTCACAATAACAAGGGAGGGCAGTGCAGATCGTAAAGATGAAATCTCGGGTTGCACGGCTTGTGAAGAATGGGGCTGCGTGGATTGCAAAGATGGGGTGTATGAGTATCGTCAGTGAACAGATATGCTGCTGTTCCGTGTGGTTACCGGTCAGGGGCGCCCGATACTTTTGCACCGTAGAGGGTACGATAGGTTTCTATTGCCTGGATATGATGGGCAAGGTCTTGCCGAGTGCGTAAGTAGGCGACAATGTCATCCAGTGTGATCAGGGAGATGACCGGGATATCATATTTATTTTTGATTTCCTGCAACGTGGAGTACTCACTTACGCCCTTTTCCATGCGATCGAGCGCGACCATGATGCCGCACGGAGTGGCGCCGGCTGTGCGGATGAGTGTGATGGATTCCCCGACAGATAAGCCCGCTGATACGACATCATCAACGATCAGGATACGCCCGGCCAGTGGAGCGCCTACGATGTCACCCCCTTCTCCATGATCCTTGATTTCCTTGCGGTTAAAGCTGAAGGGATGGTTATGTCCAGCCTCGGCAAGTGCGATGGCAATGGTACTAACTAACGGAATACCTTTATAGGCCGGGCCGAACAAGGCATCGAAACGGATTCCGGAAGTAAGGATGGTTTGTGCGTAAAACTGGCCGAGTTGCTTCAGTGCAAAGCCATCATTGAACAGGCCGGCATTGAAGAAGTAGGGTGAAGGCCGGCCTGCTTTGGTTCTGAAACTGCCGAAACGCAGTACGTCATACTGGAGGGCGAAGTCGATGAACTGCCGCTGTAAATCTGACATGGGTATAGGTTGTGTATCTCAGGAAATGGCGGGTGATGCGACACTTTCCTTGTTCTCGAACGTGAGAAGGGCTTTGCCATTTTCATCAATATCCACTGTTACTTTACCGCCATTGGCCAGATGGCCGAATAGCAATTCATCAGCGAGTGCTCGGCGGATAATATCTTGAATAAGTCTTGCCATGGGACGGGCACCCATCAGTGGATCAAATCCATGGCGAGCAAGGTGTTTACGCAAATTGTCGGTGAATGTTACGTCCACTTTCTTTTCCTGTAACTGTGTTTCGAGTTCGATCAGGAACTTGTCGACGACGCGCAATATGATATCTTCGGTCAGTGACGTGAACGAGATGATCGCATCCAGACGGTTACGGAATTCGGGAGTGAACAGTCGTTTTATTTCGACCATTTCATCTCCGGATTTGGTGTGTTCGGTAAATCCGATAGATGTTCTGGTAAGTGCATCGGCACCCGCATTCGTGGTCATGATGATGATGACGTTGCGGAAATCAGCCTTGCGTCCGCTGTTGTCCGTCAATGTTCCATAATCCATGATCTGAAGCATGACGTTGAAAATATCAGGATGTGCTTTTTCAATTTCATCGAGCAGCAGTACGGCGTGTGGTTGTTTGATGATGGTCTCGGTCAGCAGACCACCCTGATCGAATCCGACATATCCCGGTGGTGCGCCGATCAGTCTTGAAATGGCATGGCGTTCCATGTATTCGGACATATCAAAACGATGCAGCGGGATTCCCAGTGTATAGGCGAGTTGACGTGCGACTTCAGTTTTTCCTACCCCGGTGGGACCGGAGAACAAGAAGGAGCCGATGGGTTTGCAGGCATTCCCCAGACCACTGCGCGTCATTTTGATGGCGGATGTAAGTGCATCAATAGCTGCATCCTGTCCGAAAACGATGGCTTTGAGGTCGCGATCCAATGTCTTGAGTTTGTTGCGATCGTCGCTGGATACGGTTTGTGGCGGTATTCGCGCAATTCCGGCAATGACCTGCTCAATTTCCTGACGGCCGATAATTTTCCGCTGTCTGGATTTGGGTAATATACGCTGTGCTGCGCCCGCTTCATCAATGACATCGATCGCTTTGTCCGGCAAATGCCGATCGTTGATGAAACGTGCGGATAATTCAGCTGCAGCTGTCAGTGCAATCTCGGTATATTTGACGTTATGGTGTTTTTCATAACGGGATTTCAGGCCGCGTAAAATTTCCACGGTTTCACCGATATCAGGTTCGGAGACATCAATTTTCTGGAAGCGCCTGGATAAAGCGTGATCTTTCTCGAAAATGCCGCGGTATTCGTTATAGGTGGTGGCACCGATACATTTCAGCCGGCCTGAGCTGAGTGCGGGTTTGAGCAGATTGGAGGCATCCAGTGTTCCACCCGATGCGGCACCGGCACCGATCAGAGTATGGATTTCATCGATGAATAAAATGGCTTTGGGGTTATCGGTAAGCTGTTTCAATACGACTTTCAGCCGCTGCTCAAAATCACCCCGGTATTTTGTTCCGGCCAGCAGTGCGCCCATATCCAAGGCGTAAACCTGATGATTGGCCAGCACATCCGGCACCCGGTTTTCGGTAATCCTTCTGGCTAGTCCTTCAGCAATGGCTGTTTTTCCCACGCCTGCCTCACCCACCAGCAGGGGATTGTTTTTGCGGCGGCGGCATAGTGTCTGAATGACACGCTCGACTTCCTTTTCACGTCCGATCAGAGGGTCTATCCGGTTGGCGATTGCCTGGCTGTTCAGGTTGACAGTGTAATTTTCCAGTGTGCTGCCTGAATCTTGTTGTTCGCTGTCGGTGTTTTCCTCATTTTTCTCGGATTCACTGCTTTGTGCCGTCTTGCCTATTTTGTGAGAAATATAATTCACCACATCCAGCCGCGTTACCCCTCTTTGCTGCAGAAAATAGACTGCATGTGAATCTTTTTCACCAAAAATGGCAACCAGAACATTAGCACCGGTTACTTCTTTTTTGCCGGAAGATTGAACGTGGAGGATAGCTCTCTGAATGACTCGTTGAAAACCCAGGGTGGGCTGGGTATCAACATCTTCGGAGCCTTCAACTACCGGGGTGTGACGAGCGATATGATCCTGCAGGGATTTACGTAAATCTTCGATATCGACTGCACAGGCAACCATCACTTTTGCGGCACTGGGATTATCCAGGAGTGCCAGCAGCAGGTGCTCAACCGTGATGAATTCGTGGCGTTTCTGCCGTGATTCGACGAAAGCCATATGCAAACTTACTTCCAGTTCTTGCGCAATCATATTATTCCTTCTCCATCACACACATAAGTGGATGCTGATTTTGTCTTGAAAAATCATTGACCTGCTGTACTTTTGTCACTGCAATGTCACTGGGGTAGATTCCACACACTCCCATACCTTCGATATGAATTTTCAACATGACCCGGGTTGCCATTTCTTCATTCATGAGAAAGAAATGGCGCAATACTTTTATCACGAAATCCATGGGTGTGAAATCATCGTTGATCAGTATTACCTTATATAAAGGGGGCGGGCTCAACCTGGCTTTGCCTTTTTCGATAACACTTTCAGGATTTCGGTAATCTGCTGCCATGGCTTACATTTTCCGATGTTTCATATTTCTTATTCTATAAGAAAAATATTTATTAGTACCTAATTCCATAATTCTAACCGCTGATCCAACTCGTTCGGTGTTTACGGCTGATATCTCCCGAAGCTATGGGTCGATTACGACAAGGCCCTGGTTTTTCTTGAGCAGTTAGAGCAGTTGCTCGACAGTTATAAGCCATATTTCCCTCGGTAAGGGTTTGACAAATCACATCCATCGCTTGACTTGAGACATATTTTGCGTAAAACTGCAACCGGCGTTTGGCTTCAAGTTTTCTGCAGTACTGGTTAGAGCCGTTTGCGGTCTTGAAATTCAAATAGTATCAGGGTATCCGGCCCAGTTTTTTATAGGAAGTAGAAATGGCAACAGGAACAGTAAAATGGTTCAATGATTCTAAAGGATTTGGTTTTATTACACCGGACGATGGCAGCGAAGATTTGTTCGCACACTTTTCCGCGATCAATATGACAGGTTTCAAGACCCTGAAAGAAGGCCAGAAAGTAAGTTTTGAAGTTACGCAAGGACCAAAAGGTAAACAGGCTTCAAATATCCAGTCTGCTTAACCTGATGTATATGGGCTGATCCTGCCGGATCAGCCTCCTTTGGCCTGATATTTTACTGATATCAGGTTAAGTATGTTTTAAGAGGATCGGATGCAGTCAAGAATCTCGACTAACCGAAATTACATCCTCGCTATCATGGCATTTCCAAATTCTGAAGAGGTGACCTGTTTGGCGTTCGGCGTAAGTCTTGCCAGATCGTAGGTCATGATTCTGTCCTGAATCGTTCTTTCCATTGAGTTGATGACAATGTTGGCTGCTTCGTGCCAGCCGATATGTCTGAGCATCATTTCTGCTGATAGAATGATTGACCCCGGATTGACCTGATCCTTACCAGCATATTTGGGTGCAGTGCCGTGTGTCGCTTCGAATATTGCGATGCTGTCACTCATGTTTGCACCGGGTGCGATTCCGATACCGCCTACCTGTGCGGCCAGAGCATCGGAAATATAGTCACCATTCAAATTAAGGGTGGCAATGACATCATATTCATCCGGGCGCAGCAGAATTTGCTGGAGGAAGGCGTCGGCAATGACATCTTTGATGATAATTTCATTGTCACCGTGCTGTAGTTTCATCCATGGTCCACCATCCAATGGTTTTGCATTGAATTCCTTTTCTGCCAGTTCGTAGCCCCATTTCTTGAAGGCCCCTTCAGTGAATTTCATAATATTGCCTTTATGCACCAGTGTGACAGAGCGACGTTTGTGGGCGATTGCATACTGAATGGCTTTTCTGATCAGACGCTCACTACCTTCTTTTGAAACGGGTTTGATCCCGATCGCAGAGGAGCGAGGGAACCGAATTTTGGTAATCCCCATTTCTGTCGTCAGGAAATTGATTACTTTTTCAACAGCTTCCGTTCCGGCTTCCCATTCGATCCCCGCATAAATATCTTCCGAATTTTCACGAAATATGGTCATATCTACTTTCTCCGGTTGTTTGACCGGACTGGGTACCCCTTGGAAATAGCGTACCGGGCGCAGGCATACATATAGATCCAGTAACTGGCGTAACGCCACGTTGATCGAGCGGATACCTCCACTTACTGGTGTGGTCAGCGGGCCCTTGATGGATACCACGAATTCTTTGGCTGTCTGCAAAGTCTCATCTGGCAGCCAAATATTCTGGCCATAGACCCGGGTGGATTTCTCGCCTGCATACATTTCCATCCAGGAAATTTTTCGGGAGTCGCCGTATGCTTTTTTTACTGCACCATCAACAACTCTGATCATGACAGGTGTGATATCCACACCGATACCATCTCCCTCGATAAAAGGAATGATCGGGTTGTCGGGCACAATCAGGGAAAAATCATCCTTTACCCGAATTTTGCTGCCAGTGGTCGGTACTTTGATATGCTGATACATAGCGTCTCCCAAATTAAAGAAGTTGTGTCGGTTCGTGGGTGGCAGGTTTGCCGGATTCCTGTATGGCAGTGATATCCGTATCAACCGGTTCAACCTTATCAGCAGACAGATCGAGCGAATTGAAACTATCTAGAGAAGGTAATTGTTCCAGTGATTGCAGATTCAGATCATCGAGGAAATGCCGGGTGGTCGCATAAAGATAGGGTCTGCCCGGTACATCGCGTTGCCCAATGATTTCAATCCAGCCGCGTGATTCCAGTGTTTTGATGATTTGTGCAGAAACTGCCACCCCCCGAATTTCTTCAATATCGCCTCGAGTGACGGGTTGCCGGTAAGCAATGATGGCCAGTGTTTCCATCACTGCGCGTGAATAGCGCGGCGGTCTTTGCGGACTGAGCCGATCCAGAAAAACCTGCATTTCGGGTTTGCTTTGAAAACGCCAGCCTCCCGCGACTGAGACCAGTTCTATTCCGCTGTCGCGCCATTTTTCACTCAGGATTGCCAGCGATTCGTGCAGTGTTTTTTTATCGATGTTACCTTCGAATAATTTCTTGAAGTCGCTGATGGATAGAGGTTCAGGCATTGTCAGCAGTATAGCTTCGAGAATTATAACAACCCGATCCGGCTGGAAGGCCGGGTTTTCTTCAACGGGCCTGGTCGGAGTGGATTGTATGGACATAAATTATTCCAAAACGATCTGCCTGAACGATATCGACCAATGCTTCCCGGGCCAGCTCCAACAATGCCAGGAAACTGGCCACGAGTTTATGGATGTTGGTAATATTGCTGAACAGTTCGGTAAAAGGGACGTTTCCCCGGGATTGCAGATTTCTCAGGATTTCACTCATACACGCGCGCACAGAAATCGTTTCGTAACGAATGGTGTGGTTGCGATTGAGCTTGAGATGTTCCAGCAGGGTAAGCCAGGTGTCGTATAAATCCTGCGGGTTGACAGCGGGAAGCTGTTTTTCGGTAACGAAATCCACCCAGATACAGGCCGGCATGAAATCCCTGCCAGCAACCGGCAGATTGTGTATATGGATGGCAGCCTGCTTGATCCGTTCATATTCCAGAAGCCGTCGTACCAGTTCTGCACGTGGGTCAGCTTCATCTTCCCGGGCAGTTATCGGCCGTGGTAACAGCATGCGGGATTTGATGTCGATCAGTAGCGCAGTCATGAGCAGATATTCAGCAGCCAGTTCAAACTGATCGGCGCGCATAGTTTCGACGTAAGCGATATACTGCCGGGTGAGTTCAGCCATGGGAATATCCAGAATATCCAGATTGTTCTTGCGGATCAGATAAAGCAGCAGATCGAGCGGGCCTTCGAAAGTTTCCAGAAAAATCCGGAGTGCTTCGGGAGGAATGTACAAATCCTGCGGGACTTCCAGCAATGGAACGCCCTGTACTTTTGCAATGGGGTCGATCAGGAGGGTGTTGTCCAATGTACTCCAGTATCTATATTCAAGCAGGTTGTCAAATCAGAGATATCCCAGCCCCAGTGCCGCTCTGACATCCCGCATGGTTTCCTCGGCCAGCCAGTTGGCTTTTTCACATCCGTCAGCGATGATTTTTCTTACCTGACCTGGATCTTTCTCGTACATTGCAGCTCGTTCCAGAATGGGTGTCTGCTCATCCAGTATCGCCTGAATGACGGGTTGTTTACATTCCAGGCAGCCGATTCCTGCCGATGTGCAGCCTTGCTGTACCCAGGTGCGGGTTTCTACTGACGAATAAAGCTGATGAAACTGCCATACCGGACATTTTTCCGGATTGCCCGGGTCACTGCGTCGGATACGTGCCGGATCAGTCGGCATGGTGCGAATTTTTCTGGTGATGCTGTCGGCATCTTCCCGCAGACCAATTGTATTGCCATACGATTTGGACATTTTCTGACCGTCCAGACCGGGCATTCTGGATGCCTGGGTCAGTAGCGTTTGTGGTTCGGGCAGAATAATCTTACTTTTCCCTTCCAGATGACCGGATAACCGTTCACGGTCATCGACACTCAGGTTCTGCTGTTCCTCCAGCAGGGATCTGGCGGCGGTCAGTGCATTTTCATCCCCCTGTTCCTGATAGCGATTGCGCAGCTCACTATAAAGCTTTCCCTTCTTGGAACCTATTTTTTTGATGGCTTGCGTTACTTTCTCCTCAAAGTCCGGTTCTTTACCAAAAACATGATTGAATCGGCGGGAAATTTCGCGTGTAAATTCCAGGTGAGGAGCCTGATCTTCCCCTACAGGAACGAGATTGGCCCGGTAGATCAGGATGTCTGCACTTTGCAGGAGTGGATATCCAAGAAAGCCGTAGGTGCTGAGATCTTTTCCGGCAAGTTTTTCCTGCTGATCCTTGTAAGTGGGAACACGTTCCAGCCAGCCAAGGGGGGTAATCATCGACAGCAGCAGATACAGTTCGGCATGTGCCGGAACTTTCGATTGAATGAACAGGGTTGCCCGGGCGGGATCCACTCCTGCTGCCAGCCAGTCGATCACCATGTTCCAGCTGTTTTGTCCGATAATTTCGGGGGAGTCGTAGTGAGTTGTCAGTGCATGCCAGTCAGCAACGAAAAAGAGACATTCATACTTCTGCTGCAAGGCCAGCCAGTTTTTCAGAACACCGTGATAGTGGCCCAGATGCAGGTTTCCAGTGGGGCGCATACCTGAGAGAACACGGTCGACGAACATTCTATAAAGCTCCGGATTTCATGGGGTCAGAAAGAATAAGAACTGGGTGGTAAATGTGAAGGCAACTTGATTTTTATATATAAAGGCCAAAGAGTGTGACGATCATCTGCTTGGTGAATGTGATCAGAGGCCATAACACTACGCTCAGAATACCGCTGACAAACAGTACCAGTAAAATGGTAAAACCATAGGGCTCGATCTGAGCAAATTTCCAGGCAAATTTGTTGGGTAACAAACTCACGGCAATACGTCCGCCATCAAGTGGCGGTAATGGCAACAGATTCAGCACCATCAGAACCACATTGATTTCGATACCGGCAATCCCCATCAGCATCATGGGTCTGGTGTAGATGCTATCGGGCATGCCCATCCCCAGTTTGATGAGGGCAGCCCAGAAAAAAGCCATCAGCAGATTGGCACCAGGTCCGGCAATAGCAACCCACAGCATATCTTTTTTGGGTTGACGTAACCGGCCGAAATTGACCGGTACCGGTTTGGCCCAACCGAAAAGCAAACCGCTTCCCATTAACAGCTTACTGGTTACAAACATCATCAAGGGAAGTAGGATGGTACCAACGGGATCGATATGCCTGAGTGGATTCAGGGTAATACGCCCAGCCATTTCTGCAGTCAGATCACCAAAATATTTGGCAACGTATCCATGTGCAGCTTCATGCAGGGTAATGGCAAAAATGACGGGGAGCGCATAAATGGCGATGCCCTGAATGATGTTATCCATTAATAATTCCAAAGGGTGACAGATTACCTTTTCCAAGGCGGATGACTTTCGGGGTTGTTTCGGTCAGATCAATAACCGTGGTCATATCGGTACCGCAGGAACCGGCATCCATGACCAGTTCGATCTGATGTTCCAGCCGCTGGCGGATTTCCCCGGCATCATTCAGTGGCAGTTCATCTCCGGGAAGAATGAGTGTTGAGCTCAGCAGAGGTTCATCCAGTTCCGCCAGCAGTGCCTGTGCGACAGGGTGATTAGGGATGCGCAACCCAATCGTGTGGCGTTTAGGGTGCTGCAGACGGCGCGGGACTTCCCGGGTTGCTGCCAGAATAAAAGTATAACTACCGGGAGTGGCGGCCTTGAGTAGACGGTATTGCGCATTATCCACTTTCGCATATGTTGCGATTTCTGCCAGATCCCGGCATACCAGTGTGAAATTGTGATTCTGATCTACTTTGCGGATGGCACGGATACGATCCATTGCTTCTTTGTTGCCGATCTGGCAACCCAGCGCGTAGCAGGAGTCAGTCGGATAAACGATGACTCCGCCTTTGTGTACGATATCGACCGCCTGGTGGATCAGCCTTGAATGAGGTGTTTGCGGGTGTATAGAAAAAAATTGGGCCATGGCTATTTGATGAGCTGTTATGGGTGGAAAATATCGAGTGCTTAGAACTGGCAACTGGCTGTTATCAGACTGATTTGTCGGGGGACTGTAGCCCGGTTTGTTCTGATCGTTCATTCAGAGTTGTTGCGCTGGTTTCGGCGTAATCAGGAATTTTCCATTTGGTCCATATCGGAGTGCATTCTGGAGGCAGTGCGGGTAATCTTCCCAGATCAAAATAGCTTTCTCCCGGACCATGATAATCAGACCCGCACGATGCATACAGATTCATGCGGGTGGCCAGTGCTGCAAACTGCCGTGTTTGTTCAGGAGTATGACTGGATGAAACTACTTCAATTCCCGCTCCTCCCAGCTCACAGAATTCATGGAGTAATTGTTCAAGCAGGTCATTTTTTAATTTATAGCGAGCCGGATGAGCAATGACTGCCTGGCCCCCGCTGCCACGAATCCAATCGATAGCTTCGTCCAGACTGGTCCATACATGAGAGACATGGCCAGGCTTACCTTTGACGAGATATTTCTTGAAAACGGATTTTACATTTTTGGCGTACCCTTGTTTCACCAGAAAACGGGCAAAGTGAGTGCGGCCGATCAGTCCGCTTGCACCTGCCTGTGCGCGGGCACCCTCAAAACTGCCGTGAATGCCGAACTTGTCCAGTTGTACAGCAATTGCCCGTGCCCGATCCATGCGACTGTCCCGGATATGTTTCAGTCCTTCGGTCAGTGGTGGATGTTCAGGGTTGATCCCAAGCCCTAGAATATGCAAAGTTTGGCCACGCCAGGTAACAGAAATTTCAACACCGCAGATCAATGTGATATTTTCCTGCTGAGCGCTGTGGCTGGCTTCATCCAGTCCGGCAATGTCGTCATGATCGGTCAGCGCCAGTACGTTCACACCGCGTGTAGCAGCGTGTGCCAGCAAGCGGGAAGGTGACAGCACCCCGTCAGAGATGGTCGAGTGGCTGTGTAGATCAATGTTGGGCATCGAAGAATGTGTAATCACGTGGCTTCCCATCATAGCAAATTACAGCCATGATAAAAATAGCCTGAGGGGTGCGGATATGTGCGAGCATCAATCTCTTATTGGGTTTTACAGGAAAGTCTTATGAATAAATTGGTAACAAGCTGGAAACATCTTTCAGCAGCACCTCATCGCAGCCTATTTCTCGTGGGGGCTTTTCAGGCGGTATTGACCATTCTGTGGTGGGTGATGGAACTGGCTGGACGTGCCGGACTGGTGGAAGGTGGAAGTTTTTCGAGCATCACGCCGATCTGGGTGCATGGATTTTTGATGGTGTATACGTTTTTTCCCTTTTTCATTCTGGGATTCTTATTTACTACGTTTCCCAACTGGATGAATGGCGAGAAAATCAGGGCTGATCAGTACATGGCAGTCTGTCTGCTGATGACAGTGGGTGTCGTTCTGTTCTATGCCGGGCTGGTTGCCGGAAAATTTCTGGTATCTGCCGGGCTGCTGCTGATGTTGATCGGATGGGCATATGCTATTGCTATCCTGTTTCGTGTGCTGTTTACGGCACCAGCTGGGGATAAGCGCCATGCCTGGGTGGCTGGTATGGCGTTTATTGCCGGCTGGTTGGGATTATGTGCCTATGAATTGTGGGTGCTGACGGACAGTAGAGAAATGCTGGATTTTTCGCGACAGGCCGGTATCTGGTTCTTTATGCTGCCGATTCTGATGACGGTATCACACCGGATGATCCCGTTTTTTTCGAGCCGTGTGCTGGAGAATTATGTTGTATTCCGGCCATTCGGATTATTGTGGCTGATGGTTGGCTGTACAGTCGTACACGGCACATTTCAACTGGCGGGCTTGCAGGAATATGCCTGGTGGGCAGATTTGCTGCTTGCCGGTTGTGCACTTTATCTCAGCTATATCTGGCAATTTTTCCGCAGTTTTCGTGTACGACTACTAGCGGTATTGCATATTTCATTTGCCTGGCTGGGGATTGCAATGCTGTTTTTCGGGTTGCAGGGCATGCTGTTCTGGTTGAGTGGCGGCGATCGTTACTGGTTTGGGCTGGCCCCACTGCACATGCTGGCTGTGGGCTATTTTGCAAGCATGGTACTGGGCATGGCGTCACGTGTTACATTGGGCCACGGAGGCTTTCCATTGGTACTGGACAATCTTACATGGCTGCTGTTTATCGCCTTTCAGGTGGTTGTTGTACTTAGAGCGACTCCGGATATTTTCCCGGGTGTTTCGCCTCTGGCGCCCGAGTTCTATCTGATTGCAAGCGGTGTGTGGCTGAGCTGTTTTCTACTGTGGGTAATCAAATATGCACCAATTTATTGGCGAGCTCGTGTGGATGGCAAAAGTGGTTAAATTTGTATTTTTACAACAAAGAGGAGTGCTGGGGGTTTGTTTTTACTGCATAGCCTTAATTCGTCGATATAACAGTTTCTCGAAGAAAGGCTATGCACATCATGCCAGATCCCCTGAACCGTATGGGGATACTGTTACATGTATCCTAAAATAGATTTAGGATTAGTTTTTTTCTTCCGCTGGAGGTGTATCTTCTGTAGGAGATGCGTCCTCTGGAGCTTCCTCAGTCTTGTCGAGATCAGGAGCAGAATCACGTTCTATAAAAGCAGAAGGAGGCGGTTTTTCCATTGAATGTCCATCAAGGCTTTTTTTCTCTTCGCACGCGCTTAATGCAATAGCCGTGCATGCAAGCAATAAATATATATATTTCATGGTTTTTTCCTCAAGTTGATTTGTTGAGAAGCTTTGGATGATAGTATAAGTGCCTGATTTATACAACAGTATGGCTTACAAAAAGTGGTGTGAGCAGAGTATTCTCTATGGCAGTATTTCAGCCTTGTACGGGTATTTTTACGGTATTTTCTGGCTTTAGTGTGTTTATTTCCTGCTATTTTCATACGCTGAGCAGGCTTGTTTCATCATCCATCGGGATGATGGTTTGCGATTCTCATTCAGTAAGATCGTTTGACGATAGCCTGTCGTTACCGGTAGCTTAGTCGGTATGAATACTGCTGAGCAATTGATACAAAACACCGGAAAGCGCTCGACTCCGGTTCGCAGTGCGATCCTGGATGTGTTGTTAAATGCCGAAGATGTACTTTCTCATAGCGAAGTATTAGAGCATCTTCAGCAATCCGGCACGTTTGACCGAGTTACCGTATACCGGGCATTGGATTGGCTGGTCGCCCAGGGTTTGGTGCATAAGGTGGCAGGGGCCGGCCGAGCCTGGCGTTTCCAGGTTACACGTAGTGAGTCCATGCATCGTCATGCTCATTTTCAATGTCATCACTGTCATAAAGTTTTCTGTCTTCCAGAGGTTCAGCCAGCTTTGCCAAAAGAGCTGCCCTCTAACTTCTCCATTGATTCCATCGAACTCAATATCAAGGGTATCTGCGCTGATTGTGGTCGCATCCTCACAAGCCGGTAACATTGCGCATTGATTGCAACATAGTTGCATATTAATTATTGTTATGTTTATACTTGCAACAGTGTTGCAAGTAGGGTGTCTGTAGGTGCTCGCCAACCCAACTATACATTTGCTGCCCAAATAGAGGGATGCTTGTGCAGCATTTTCTCCTTTCCGTCTGCGCATGTTGTGTCTATTGCCTGGTATCAGCCGGCAATTGGGTGTTGACATGTAAAAAACGATAAATAAAAAACTGGGAAATATAAATAAGTGAAAAAACTGGAAACTTTGATCAGTCTGATAATTTTTGCGGGATTATCGTCATGCGTTTGTGCTCAGGAGGTAACAAACAATCCGGTTCGTGAATCTGAAGTAACTGACCGTACATTATTAAAAAAATTGCTTAAACCGGTGGTTGTGACGGCTGATCCTTTAAGTGGAGATCAGGCAGATATACCCCGCCCGGTAACAATCCTGCAGCGGGAACGTATGCAAACACGTGATTTACGCACTGTTGGTGATGCTGTTTCTCAAGAGTTGGGGGTTTCTTCCAGTGACTTTGGACCGGCAGTCGGTCGTCCGGTGATTCGTGGTCTGGGTGGACCGCGAGTGCGGGTACTGGAGGACGGCATTGGTACGATGGATGTTTCCACGGTCAGCCCCGATCATGCCGTGGCGACAGAGGTATTGTTTGCCGATCAGGTTGAAATTTTTCGCGGGTCCTCGGCCTTGCTTTATGGTTCCGGTGCCAGCGGGGGAGTAGTAAATATTGTTAATCATCGGATACCCGAGCAGGTGCCTGATGAAGCTGGTGGCGATCTGTATACCCATTACAACTCGGTTGCGGATGATTTTACCGGGGCATTTCGGTTGAATGCAGGAGCAGGGCGTTTTGCCTGGCACCTGGACGGGATGAAACGGCATACCGGGGATTATTCCATTCCCGGATATGCAGAAGTTAAACCGGAATCCGACGCAAAAAAAGGTGTGCTTGAGAATAGCGATGTCCGGACAATGAATTTTTCCAGTGGCTTGTCTTATGTCGGTGAACGGGGATTCCTGGGGGTTGCAGTCAGTCGTTTTGTTAATAATTATGGTGTTCCCGGACACGACCATGACCATGACCATGACCATGACCACGACCA